>CP073749.1:4465154-5103034 GCA_024398055.1 bacterium SCSIO 12741
CACCTCAATAGGCGTCACCTCTATTCCGTCTAACTGAAAGGGAGACCCGTCCAACTCATGCAAGTTTGCACTGGGTGCACCTGGATAACGATTCGCGGCAAATACATAGGCAAAATCTCGTTTCAAGGCTTCACAGACCCTGGGCTGAGCATAGATCTCCATCGGTCTCTTCTGCATGAAATTGTATGGCCTCACATCATCAAAACCAGCCGTATGATCCCGGTGCTCATGGGTAAATAAAATAGCATCCAGCTTAGGAACCTTATGGGTCAGCATTTGCTGCCGAAAATCGGGTCCGGTGTCAATTACCCAAGAGCGGCCATCTACCTCAATCCATACGGAACTCCTTAGGCGGGTATCTTTGGGATCGTCACTGAGACAAACCGGATGAGTGCTCCCTATTACCGGAATACCT
The DNA here is from genome assembly GCA_024398055.1 of bacterium SCSIO 12741. Classification (NCBI taxonomy): domain Bacteria; species bacterium SCSIO 12741. The sequence goes on from CP073749.1 coordinate 4,465,570, forward strand.
TGAGAGGTTCCGGTGCCTAAAAAGGTCATTCTCATCGTTGGTATTCAATTTTGTAAATGAATCCTTTTTCGTTGTCGTTGTTCGGATTGAGCCAATGTAGCAATCGATCCAAATAGCTGGATTCTACTTCGGCAATTGGGGTAAGCTTCGCACTAAAGGTTTGCTCGAAACGCACCAATCGACTATCTAATTCATCGGGTTCGAACATGACCAGGTACTTGGCTCGTTGATCTATTGGGCGATTCAAAATGATGGCAGCCTCTTCGTCGTAGTTGGATTTGGTGATGTAGAATACGCTATTCCAGGAAGTGTCATGTGCATAGAATACGGGCAATAGAAAGGTGCTGTATTCGATGGAGCGCTCTACAATGGCACCGTTGAAATTGGGTTGTTCGCCTAAAATCGTCATTACCTCTACCCTACTTTTCTTGGTACTGGCAGGGGTAACAGCTAACAACAGAATACCGTTGAGCACCCAAAACATGGTCCAGGAAAACTTGTGTACCTTTTTCCAAATCTCTTTTCTTCCTGGCGATTCAATCCATTCCGTCCACCCCAGGTATCCCAAAAGAATCAAGAAGGGAATAAATGGAACAATAAACCGCTCTTGCTTATTGGGAAAGTAGCTGTGAAAGGCAAAAAAGATTAAACTCGGAACGGCCAGCATCACGTATTTTCTAACCATTCGTCCGTAACCAAACATCAAAGCCACACTTAAAGGTGGCAGCAGCAGACCTGCCAGAGTTCCAAAGTACATGTACCATGGCCGGTTAAAATAGGTCTCTGAGTTCCTGAAATTGTACATGATGTACTCCGTAATCTCAGCAAAAGGCCTTCCCCACAAAAAGAGGTCACCAATTTGGGTAAAGAATAAAGCCACTAACAGAGCTATTCCAAACAGAACGGCCTTGCCAATCTTCTTTTGAAACAGCAATACTAAGCCAATACCTCCTGCATACAGAATAATCTGAAAGCGCAATGCCATGGCAACACCGACCAGAAATCCGGCAAAAATCACATGCTTTAGGGGTTGCTTATCTTCCTTGAGTAGCAGCCAAAACGCCCACATCAACGGCGGCACACAAACCAACTCCACCAAGTTCCGAACGCTCAAAATGGGTAAAAACCACAACAGGGCCATGATCAAAGTCGCATTCCAAGCACGTTCTTCGCCACCGTATTTTTTCACCAAACGGTAGAAAGGAGGAATGAGCAGTAAGGAATAGAATCCATGAATAATTCTAACCAGAAACATTTTAGCCGCTGGGGCGGTAATGCCTATGGATTCCAAAAACATGAAGAAGTAGTAATGAAGCCCTACATAAAACCAGGAGTGACCTGTAGGTGTGGCATCGGGTCTGTTTTGAGGAAGCCAGGCGTTGTAATCCTTTCCATCTAACCAACTTTGGGCAGCTTCAATGATCAGAAAGTGATCATCATGCATGCCGTACCCTTGAGAAAACAACATAGAAACCAGCCTCGGTATGGTCGCCAGAATTAACAAAGCGGTCAAGGGTTTCAGGTTCCATTTATCAGCCCAACTACTACTTATCATAGATCATTCTGAGTTTATCAAGTTCTGCCTTTAACTCCTCCACATTCTGTTCGTCGATCCAAACGCCAAAGATATCAGGTCTTAATTCTTTTTGGCGGGTTTCCATTCGCTGTTTTAGTATGGGGAACATTTCCTTTCGGGCATGGTGAGAATCCCAATACAAACTTGAATCAGAGGTCCATTTATTCACCCCTCCAAAATAATACATCCCACCCGTATAGGCCAGCGAGTCAAGCCATTGCTTGTAATCATCGAAACCATCAGAAATCAGCAACTCTTTAAAATGCCCGGCTGAAAGTGGATTCACAAATGGATAAAAGCTAACGTTCTCTTCCTCCAAGGATTGCACCGTTTTCTTGTACCACTTTAAGTTGGCACTGCTCATCTCCAAAGTGTCCCGGTTGTACAATCCTTTATACTGATTTCTGGAAATATCCATGACTTCTTTCAACCAGCCATTGCCGCGTTTGCTTAACGTTAACTCTCTCCACCCTCCGGTTCGTGAACCTCGGTTGTTGTATTGATATTGAATATCAAGCCCCAGTGAATCGCCACGAGTGGTATTATAGTGCAGGCAAGCTTCAGAATCTTTGAGTCCTTGAAAGGATAGGTATTTCTTAATGACTTCAAACTTCGCCCATTTCCTTCCTTCCAGAAGTTCTAAATCCAAGAGGGAGTCTTTCTCTTCTGACAGATTACTAAAGGAGTAGAAATCCAGGCCAAACCACACCTCTTCCAGGTCTTCGTTGTTTAAAGCGAACTGAAGCACCTTGTGCATTTCATAGGTACTGCCGCTTGTTAAGGCCAGATTGAAACCAGGATTTGTTTCACCGCTAAATGCCGAAATATCCGGAGCCAGATACTCCATTCTGGAAGTCCCCAGAAACACTCTTTTTTCGGACTTTATACTCCATTGCAAGGGCTTCAAGGAACGGGTATATCGGTGGTAATCTGGTTTGTAAAAACGATCAGATTCAGTGGAGGCTTTCGAAGCAAATCGATAAGGATCTACCTTCCAGTTGTATTGAAACACACTGTAGCCGATTCCCAAAAAGGAAACGAGAAAGAGGATCAGGTATATCAGAGAGCGCTTCAAAATCCGAAATAAATAAATTCTGAAATTTCATTTAAACTCATGATCACCGCTGAAAACGTGGCCACTTGAAAAGCCAAACGATACCAGGTAGGACGGAATGACTCGGCCAGCTTATTGGTGTTGGGCACAAGCCAGATAAAGGCAAGCGCCAAAACAATACATAAACCCGGATCAATGGGAAAAGCATTGACATGAGATAGCTGCCAGGAAAAACCCATTCCCGTTTGTCCAAGCATTCCCTTAAATACCTTCAAGGCATCATCAACGCTCGTAGCTCGGAAAAAGACCCAAGCTATATGAACAAACAAAAAGGTGATCAGCCAGGCTATTGGGTTAGGAAGCCGAACGCCCACCTTTGTCCAAAGTCGATGAATCACTGTTGCAATTCCATGCAGAACACCCCAAATGACAAAGGTCCACCCTGCGCCATGCCAAATACCACCTAACAAAAAAGTGAGAAACAGGTTGCGGTAGGTCTTCCCTTCTCCGGAGCGATTCCCTCCCATGGGAATGTATAGGTAATCTCTAAGAAAGCGGCTCAGAGTCATGTGCCAGCGTTTCCAGAAATCCTGAATATCAACCGCCCGGTAAGGTGAATTGAAATTGAAGGGAAGTTTAATGTTAAACATCCAGGCAAGACCAATGGCCATGTCCGTATAACCACTAAAATCAAAGTAGAGCTGCAAGGTGTAGGAAAGGCTGCTTACCCAGGCATCCTCAAAACTCAACACGGGCAGTTGATCGAAACCCACTGTGGCGAGCCGGGCAAAATTGTCGGCAATCAAAACTTTCTTGGCCAAACCAATAGAGAAGATATAACTCCCCTTAGCAATGTTGTCCCAACGAATGCGATTAACCCATGACTGGGCAAATTGAGGCATCATCTCCAAATGATGGACGATGGGGCCTGCGATGAGTTGAGGGAAAAAGGTGACAAAAAGGGCATAATTGAGAAAGGATGATTCCCGTGTTACCCTTTTGTATGAATCCACCAAATAGGCAATTTGCTGAAAGGTAAAGAAGCTGATAGCCAGGGGCAGAATCCAATGCGTGAGTGGTAAAGGCTCCGGCAATAGATTCAGAAAATTGATATTGGTAAGTACAAAATCAGTGTACTTAAAAACACCCAACAAAGCCAGGTTAACGACGATACCAAGAATGAGCAATGGTTTGGATCGCTTAATCACCAATTGCCGCCCCAAAGCATAATTAAAGAACAGGGAAAACAGCAGAACGATGAGAAAGTCAGGCTTCCACCAGGCATAAAAGCCCAAGGAGGCCAACACCAACCAAGCTTTGGAAAAAGAGGCCGATAATCGACCGAGAATAAAATAGACTCCTACCGCAATGGGAAGGAAAACAAAAATGAATTCGTAGGAGTTAAAAAGCACTTGGTGAGATTAGGCATAAAAATCAGCCAGCTTCTCCACGGCATAATCAATTTCTTCGCGGGTAGTAAACCGGGAAAATGAAAACCGTACAGCTGGTCGCATACCATCTGAACCAATACCTTCTAATACGTGAGAACCTTTAGCCGCACCACTGGAACAGGCACTACCACCAGAAGCAGCAATTCCCATAATATCCAGATTAAACAGCAACATTCCCCTTTATCCATGGGTGGCAAGGAAACATTCAATACCGTATACAAGGAACTTCCTTTAGGATCACCATTAAAAGCAATGCCTTCAATCTTCTCCTCCAGTTGCTCAATCATATACATTTTCAAGCCTTTAACATGCTCGATGTGATCATCCACATGATCATTGGCCAATTGCAGAGCTTTAGCCAAACCTACAATACCGTATACGTTTTCCGTTCCCGCTCTCAAACCTCTTTCCTGACCACCACCGGTAATCAATGAAGGAATGTGTAGGCTCTTATTTACATATAAGAAGCCAACACCTTTTGGACCGTGAAACTTATGAGCGGCACAAGTAGCAAAATGTACATTGAGGTTACTAAAATCGAAGGCATAGTGCCCCATGGTTTGAACCGTATCGGAATGGAAGATGGCGTCGTATTTTTTGCACAACTCCCCTACTTTCTTAATTGGAAGCAGGTTTCCAATTTCATTGTTCGCATGCATCAGCGAAACAAAAGACTTCTCGTTGTTGGCCAGAAGTTCTTCCAGGTGATTCAGGTCAACGTACCCATTTTCATCCAAGCGAACCTTGCTCAACTTAATCCCTTCCAGTTCGGCCGCTTCCTCCATGGTATCCAACACCGCGTGGTGCTCAATTTCAGAGGTAATGGCGTGCTTTACTCCGAGGTGTTTTAGTGAATTACGAATGGCCATGTTATCGGCTTCTGTTCCCCAGAAGTAAAAATAATCTCTCCAGGTGTTACGTGAAGCATGGCCGCAATCTGACGGCGCGCTACCTCAATCTTAGCTTTGATTTTACGGCCAAAGGAATGCGTTGACGAAGGATTGCCAAAGCCCTCCTGCAATACCGGAATCATTTCCTCTACTACGAGTGGATCAATGGGCGTGGTGGCTGCATTATCGAGGTATACGTGCTTGATTTTCATTTAATAATCTCCTTAATATCACTAATAATTTTATTAGCCAGGTTGTTGGCCGTATTCAGGTTTTCACTTTCTGTGTAAATCCGAATGATGGGTTCTGTATTTGATTTTCTCAAATGTACCCACTCGTTGTCGAAGTCAATTTTTACGCCGTCAATCTTGTTAACAGGGTACTTTTTATACTTCTTCTCAATCTCTACCAATACCCGATCTACATCAATCTCTGGAGTGAGCTCGATTTTGTTTTTGGAAATATGGTAGTTCGGGTAAGTCGCTTTTAGAATTGAAGCCGTTTTATTGGACTTGGCCAAATGGGTAAGGAACAAAGCGATTCCAACCAAAGCATCACGACCGTAGTGCAATTCCGGGTAAATGATTCCGCCATTCCCTTCTCCACCAATTACCGCGTCGATGGACTTCATCTTCTCCACTACATTTACTTCACCCACAGCTGAAGCTTCATAGCTCTGACCGTGTTTGGTGGTAATGTCTCTCAAAGCACGAGTGGATGATAGGTTGGAAACGGTATTTCCGGGAGTATGTCCCAAAATGTAATCCGCAACAGCAACCAGGGTGTATTCCTCTCCAAACATTTCACCGTCTTCGCAAACCAAGGCGAGACGATCAACATCTGGGTCCACGACAATACCCAAGTGGGCATCATACTTCGTCACCATGGAAGAAATCTCCGTTAGGTTTTCGGGAAGCGGCTCTGGATTATGAGCAAAGTGTCCTGTAGGTTCGCAATGCAGCTCATGAACCTCTGTAACGCCTAAGGCCTTAAGCATAGCCGGAACATATATTCCACCGGTTGAATTCACAGCATCAACTACAATGCGGAAATTCTTTTTGCGAATAGCTTCAACATCTACCAAGGGTAGAGCCAAAATACTTTCAATATGTTTTTCCAGGTAAGAGTCATCCTGGGTATAAGAACCGATGTCTTTTACATCAGCAAATTGATAGTCTTCTTTTTCAGCAATGGCTAAAACCTCTGCACCATCCTTAGCACTGATGAATTCACCTTTTTCGTTCAAAAGTTTTAGCGCATTCCATTGCTTCGGATTATGACTTGCCGTAAGAATGATTCCGGCATCGGCATTTTCCATCTCCACTGCCACTTCTACAGTTGGCGTGGTGGTTAGTCCAAGGTCTACTACGTCTATGCCCAATCCCTGAAGAGATCCGGTAACCAATCGGCTAACCATATTTCCGGAAATCCGGGCGTCACGTCCTATGATGATCTTCAGTCGCTTATCGGCATTTCTATCCTTAACCCAGGTACCAAACGCAGAAGCAAATTTTACAATATCGGGAGGGGTCAATCCTTCGCCTGGTGCACCCCCGATGGTGCCGCGAATTCCTGAAATTGATTTTATCAGTGTCATCTGTTTTCTTTACTGCCTAATGGGGCAAAACAAGCGAACAAATATAAATTTATCTCACGTGTCCAATAGCTGGCTATAGGATTATTTGAGCCAGTTTTTTAACAGCTTATCGGTGAGAAAAACAAGGGGCTATTTGCTGGATTCTTTTCTAAAAATACCGTAGAATTCGTGACCGACATTATACTCGGGATTAATCTTAAACAACACCCCGTGCTGAAAGGAACTGTAAGCATAAGCAAGTCCTTTGTTTTGGGGATTGATGTACCACTCGTTTAGGATGGATTGCTTATCCCAAGATTCTGCCTGAAGTTCTTTTTCACGACCAATGTAATCACCTGCCGCCCGGCGTTTGGAAGAATCGGCAACCAGTTTAGGTTTGTTTTTCCGTCCCTTTCCCTTCAATGAGGTTTTGATCTTATAGGTATAGTACTCGACAGGATTAAGTCCTTCCTGTTTCAATAATTCCTTTAGGCCTTTACCATCAAAATAGTTCACGTGGTTAATGAGCAATTCGGAAGGCTCGTGATGGTTTTTGTATCGCAAATAATGCTTCCAAACATCCTCCTGGCCATTGGGGGTAATAAAATGGAAGAGTCCACCCTTCTTCAGGTACTTTTTCACCTGCTGCACCACCAGTCGCACATCGGTAACGTGCTCTAAAATATCTCGGGCGATAACCAGGTCGAATCGATTGTCCAATTCAACCACATGCCTATCGGGTATTCCCTGAACAGTGGCATATCCATGATGGCTCTTATTGAAATCCAACACTTCCTGATTCACATCCATAACGGTTACCTGTGCCTCAGGAAATACAAATTGGATCCCCTGACTAAAGTACCCCGATCCAGGACCTAGCTCCAAAATCTGTTGAGGCTGCTCGCCCCGCTTCTGCAATCCACGGGCGAAAAGAACACCCCGACGAAAATTGCGAACCGCGTTGCGCTGCATTTCTTGTTGCCCTGAGCGAAGGCCCTCTTCTATGTAGTAAGCCAAACAGCCGCGAGCCGTTTCTTCTTCATTAAGCATGGGATCCAATTGGGTGTGCTGGCAGTTGGGACACTTTACCAAATCCGAAGATTGAATATCCCAATAATCAACTTCACCAATTTTAATTCCTTCCTGAGAACCACATACCCGGCATGGTTCTTTGCGAACGCATTTTTCACCCGTTAAAGGGGCCGGTAAGCCTTTGAGCATGGAGCCAATCATGTCGCGAAATTAGCACATTTATTGAGGCCGAAAAACGGCACTACCATCAGTTATTCCGGGAGAAAACACGCTGTTAATTTCTTTTTAACAACTTATAAATGCCCACAATGTACCAGGATTCAAAATTTCTACATTTGTTTGTACCCCTATTCGAGTCTTAGTATATGAAGGAAGATTTCGACCCCTCTTTTGACGAAAGAAACAACGATGACCGCCTGATCAAATTGGAAGATATGTTCGCCGATGCGGCCTATTACTACTTCGACGTTAACGAATGGGAAGGCATCATCGAACACTACCTTTCTTCACTCAAATTGGACAAAGCCGTAAAGGCGCTCACCTTCGCTCAAAATCAGCATCCGATGAACTTGGAACTGATGCTTAAAGAAGCCGAAGTACTCGCTGAAAATAAAAAGCCTGCCCAAGCCATAGCCCTTCTTAAAAAACTGGAAACCTCCTACCCTTTTGATCCTGAATTAAACATGATGCAGGGATCGGTTTACAGCCGGTTTGGGCAACATGTTAAGGCCTTGGCCGCATACAAACAAGCCTTGAGTAAAATGGATGACGCCCGTAGCGATGTGTTGTTGCAGATGTCTTCTGAATGCCAGATTTTGGATATGCCGGCTCAAAGTTTATTCTGGCTCAAAACCCTTCTTAAAGAAGAGCCGGAGAACATCGAAGGGCTCTACGAACTTTCCTTGTGTTTTGAGAGCTTAGACCGTATTCAGGAAGGAATTTCCTTCTTTCAGCAGTTTGTGGAACAAAACCCATACAACCACCACATTTGGTTTAACCTGGGAAACTTGTACACCGCCAATGATCAATTAGAAGAAGCTTTGGTCTCCTATGATTATTCTGTATTGAGTTACGACGAGTTTTCTTCCGGGTGGTACAACAAAGGAACGTTGCTGAGCAAATTGGACCGCTATACGGAAGCCATCGAATGCTACAGCCGAACCCTTGAATTGGAGGGGCCTTCTGCCCCCACCTATTGCAATATGGCCGAGTGTTATGAAAACCTCGAGGATAGCCAAAATGCACTTGACTACTACCAAAAAACACTGGATCACGACGAATCATACCTGGAAGCCTGGATAGGTGCAGCGAATATCTATCTGGATTTGAACAATTTAGAGAATGCACTTAACTATAGTGAAAAAGCCTGCAAATTAGACTCCTCTAATCCGCAGGCAAACTATATTTTTGCCGAGGTTTGTCAGGGTCTGGGATTTGTCGAGGAATCCAGAAAAGCCTATAAAAAAGTTATTCAAGCAGATTCGGATAACTGGGAGGTTTACCTCGATTATTCGGCCCTGCTGTTTGAACACGACGAGAAAGAAGAGGCACTGTTTGTGATTGAAAGTGGCATTACACTTACCGGAAATAAAGTTGAATTGGCCTATAGGGCTGGAACATACTGCTATTTGATGGGAATGAAAAGTAAGGCCTTCGATCATTGGAACACCGCCGGAATGGAGAACCCCCAGGCTTTTATTCAGGTTTTTGACTACTGCTCAGAACTTCAAAACCTTTTAGAAGTACAGGAGTTTTTCGAAAATTTTTAGCAATGAATTTTGAGTTACCATTTATTCCCGAACGTGCCACTAAGCCCAGGGACAAGGGAATAACCATGATGATGGATAAAGGGCTGAGCATTCGCGAGGCCGAAAATTTCATAGAGAAATCAGGACACCTTACCGATTTTGTAAAATTGGGATTTGGTACCTCCTACCTCACCAATAGGCTCAAGGAAAAAATCAAACTGTATCACGAAGCGGATATCAAAGTTTACTTAGGTGGAACCTTGTTTGAAGCTTTCTTGGTTCGCGATAAGTTGGATGACTACAAGCGTTTGTTGAACGACTTAGACATTCGAGCTTGTGAGGTATCTGATGGTTCCATCTCCATTGCACATGACCTAAAATGTGAGCTTATCCGCGATATGGCTAAGGACTTTCTTACCCTGAGCGAAGTGGGTAGTAAAGAAGAAGGAATTTTCATCAGTCCTGGAAAATGGATTAGTATGATGACCAATGAGCTTGAAGCTGGTTCCTGGAAAGTGATCGCAGAAGCTCGGGAATCGGGTAATGTAGGTATTTACAGGCCCAATGGAACAGCTCATACCGTATTGGTAAACAAGATTTTAGCTCAAGTCAATCAAGATGATATTCTTTGGGAAGCACCGAAAAAACCGCAGCAGGTTTGGTTTATCAAGTTGTTGGGTGCTAACGTAAACTTGGGTAACATTGGTCCGGAAGAGGTTATTCCTTTGGAAACCTTGCGTTTGGGCCTTCGTGGAGATACCTTCTTCACCTACCTTCCGGAAAATATCGTTGAAAAACATCAGGACTAATACAGGATGAAAGTAATTGAAGTAAGTACACTCAAGCAATGGATGGATGATAAGGTGGATTTTCAGCTTATCGATATTCGTGAGCGTTATGAATACGATTGGTGCCACATCGAAGGGTGTGAGCTTATTCCAATGGGAGAAATTCTGAATCAGGTCGATCGAATTAGCCGGGATAAAGAGGTGGTAATGCACTGCAATTCAGGTAAACGTGCCGAAGCCCTGATCGATGTTCTCGAAAGCAACTTTCAATTTAACAACCTAATCAACCTCACTGGAGGTATTGAAGCTTGGGTGGATAAATACGCCCCCGAAAAAGTAGCTGAACGCTAATTATGTCCAACCGATCCATTAAAGATTACATGGTCTTAACCCTGAAAGGGATGGCCATGGGAGCAGCCGACGTAGTTCCTGGAGTATCTGGAGGAACAATCGCTTTTATATCTGGTATTTACGAAGAACTTTTGAGCACCATTAGCGGAGTTCGTCCCCGCTTGATAACGGTTTTAAGAAAAGAGGGATTAAAATCCTTTTGGAAAGAACTGAACGGAAACTTTATCGTTGCACTCTTTCTGGGAATATTGATCAGTATTGCCTCGCTGGCCACGGTGATTAAGTATTTGCTTCGCGAACAACCGGTATTGCTTTGGTCCTTTTTCTTCGGGTTGATTATCGCCTCCGTCTTTTTGGTTGGAAAACAGGTACGAAACTTTAAAGCTCCTATTAATATAATAGGACTGATAGCCGGTACGGTGATCGCCTACTTTATCACCCTGGCCACACCAACGGGAGAAAGCCAAAACTTGATTTACATCTTTTTCTGCGGTTCTATCGCCATTACGGCCATGATCTTGCCTGGAATCTCAGGTAGTTTTATCCTGTTGCTGCTTGGCGCCTATACCACCGTGTTAGGCACTGTCAGCGATTTGATTCAATTCCTAAAAAATGGACAGTTCGGAGAAATGGTATCCGGTGTTACACTCATCGCTGTATTTGCAGCGGGATGCTTGACAGGTCTGTTAGGTTTTAGTGGCGCTTTGAGCTGGTTGTTCAAAAAAGCCCATGACTTCACGGTAGCCGTTCTAACCGGTTTTCTAATTGGATCACTCAACAAGGTGTGGCCCTGGAAACATACCCTGGAATCGATTGTCCTTCATCCGGGCGAACCTAACGAACGGGTAGTTCCTATGGTGGAAGAAAACGTGCTGCCACAGGCTTTTAACGGTGACCCTCAACTTCTTTTTGCCATTTTATTGGCATTGGCTGGGTTTGGACTGATCATGATTTTGGATCGTTTCGCTCCTGAAAATCAAGAGGCTGCCTAATGCCCCAGTTTGGATTAATTGGGCAATCCTTAGCTCACTCTTTTTCCCGGGACTTCTTTCTGGATAAGTTTGAGAGCCTAAATCTCACGGATCACGACTACCTCAATTTTGAAATCAATGATTTGGAGGAACTCCCCCCTATCGTTGAGGCACATCCCGAATTAATGGGATTCAATGTAACTATACCTTTCAAAGAAGAGATGGTTACCTTTTTGGATCGGCACACCCTAGAGGCCAGTGCCGTTGGAGCCGTTAATTGCGTTAAGATTGTTCGCGAAGGAGAAAACGTGTTTTGGATTGGCCACAATACGGATGTCTATGGCTTTCAAACATCCTTACAAAACATGCCAGGTATCGACCGAGTTAAGACTGCCTTGATCCTTGGAACAGGCGGAGCGGCTAAATCGGTGCAATGGGTACTGGACCGAATGAAAATTAAACACAAGTCCGTTAGTCGCGATCCATTGGCCAGAATCAACTACTACAACCTCAAGCCTCAGCGAGTGGCCGATGTTCAGTTGATTATCAATGCTACACCTTTGGGTACCTGGCCTGATGTAGACGAATGTCCACCCATTCCGTACGAAGTCATTGGAGCCGACCATCTCTGTTTCGATTTAGTCTACAACCCCGAAAAATCTTTGTTTTTAGCTCAAGCTGAAGCTCAAGGTGCCACCATTCAAAATGGGCTTGAAATGCTCGTTCTCCAGGCTGAAAAAAGCTGGGAGATTTGGAACAGTTAGCTATTGTTTCTGAAACTTGAGGGTCGTTTCTTCCCAAAAGTCCTTAATCTCTATCAAGTACTGCCCCTTGCCAATTCCGGCAAGTGAAAGCGAAAAAGATTCAGCCGAAAGCTGCGTGGTGACCTGCTTTTCCATGACCATTCTTCCGGACATATCAAAGATTCTAATCTGCAAGGATGGGAGAATAGCATCCGAGTAAATCACGGTCAATACGTCATCTTGAACAGGATTGGGTGCAATTTTATAGCTTACGGGTTGATGCTTGTAATCCACATGTATCACCTCATTGTCGGCCGATAGAATCCACCTCTTAGGATCAAAGGAAACAACCCTTACGGGCCCCTCCAGCGGTATTTTGTACTCTTGCCTGTCGTAGGAATGATCGAGGCGCAACAAGGTATCTGTTCTATCACCTACCACATGGATAGGCAACACCATATCGAAAAAGGTACCTTCCCATACCCAGGATTGCTCCTGGTTCAAAATCAAATAGAGATTGTATTGCCGGTCCTGATACCACTCAATGGTATAGCTGGGCCAGCCCTGACGGTAGAACCAATCGTTAAAAAATTCATCAATCCCCTGTCCTCCGGCTTCTTTCAGGTGACGTATCAAATCTTCGGTCCGGGCAAATCCATAATTAAGAGACTCATCGTTGAGGTAGTTGCGAATGGCTTCAAAAAAGGCCTCGTCTCCCATTTTCCAGCGAAGCATGTGAAGCAAGTAAGCACCTTTGGCATAAGTCCACTTGGGATCGAACAAACGCCCTAAATTATTCGTATCTGGCACATGAACGGAACCCCCAGGGTGGGTTGTAATCAAACTTATTTTGTCCTCCTTCCAGGCATTCCAAAGAACAGGAATGTTGAACTCATAAGTCAAGCCCTCCAAATAGGTAGCAAATCCCTCGTTTAACCACAGGTCCTGCCAGGACCCACAAGTAATTTGATCCCCAAACCATTGATGCGCCAATTCATGGGCCACCAAGCCGTGTTTGAAATGGTACATAAAACTCATGGTTTGGTGTTCCATACCACCACCCCACTTAAATTGGGCATGGCCATAATGCTCGTCAATAAAAGGATAGGTTCCAAACAAAGAATCAAACAAATGAAGGGTTTGATCGAAGTCTACTAAATCATTTACCGCTTCAGCAGAATCTTCAGGATACACGTAATTGACAAAACGTAAGGACTTGTCGCCTACCGGAATATCCTCCTCAAAATAGGCATAGGGAGCCACAGTAATGGCAACCAGGTAACTCACTATGGGGTAATTGTGCTCCCAAACCGTTTTGCTCCAGCCGTTCCCCTTGTCCTCAACGAGTTTTTTCAATCCGTTGGAAACGGAACTGTAAGCTGATGGAGCGGTGATGGAGATCTGAAGCTTCTCTATTTTGTCGGTAAGATCTTGTTTACAAGGCCACCAATCCTTAGCTCCATAGGGTTCAGAAAGTGTCCATAGAACCGGAATTCCCTGCCCAGTTGTATCGGTTTGGAAAGAGCGGGTAGATCGAGTCGGCTCCCCCTTGTAGAGAATAACGATGTCCAGCTCCATATCTAATGGAAGGGCCGAGTCCAGCGGAATGGTGATAACATCATTTTCATGGGTAATGGCCATCAGCTGATTGGCAACCAATACAGTGTCCACCTGCAGTTCATTACTCAAATCCAATTGAATGGTATCGAGTCCTTCGGCAACTACCTTCACCTTCGTTTGAACCGTACCTTCGATATAGTGGACGGCAGGATCAACCCGCAAAAAGAGACTCTGCTCTCTTACATCAAACTTTCCCCGCTGAGTATAAACCTGCGTTTGATCAGCTTGCCTCACGGCAAACCGACTTTGCTCCGCCTTACTAATGGGCCCCAATTGATGCTTAAACTCAATTTGAGCAAGTAAAACAGACGGGAAATAAAGACAGAGTATGATTAGGAGCCAGCGCATCCTACAAATATAGCAGCGCAGGCCATTCAATACGTCTGAGAAATGACGGGAATTAGTTCAAGCCTTCCAGCTCTTTTTCCATGGCCGTACGAAGGTCATCTGAAATATTCACCAAAGGCAAGCGAACCGCTTCTCCACAAACCCCTTTCATTTTAAGAGCAGCCTTGATTCCCGCGGGATTCCCTTGAACAAACAGCTGATCAATCAAATCAGAAACGCGGTTTTGAATACGCTGTGCTTCTGCATAATCGCCGTTGAGTGCAGCGTGGGTCATTTTTCCAAAATCCTTGGGTAAAGCGTTACCAATAACGGAAATAACTCCGTCTCCACCGGCTGCAATGTGTGGAACAACCAAGGCGTCATCACCACTAATAACCTTAAAATCTTCGGGTTTGTCCTTGAGAATTTTCACGATTTGAACCAAATCACCGGAAGCTTCCTTCACAGCGATGATGTTATCAAAGTCCCGAGCCAATCTTAAAGTGGTATCGGCCGACATGTTGCTCGCTGTGCGCCCAGGAACATTGTAAAGAATGATAGGCAATGGCGAAGCTTCGCTCAAAGCTTTGTAATGCTGATAGATACCTTCTTGGGTAGGCTTGTTGTAATAAGGGCTTGCCGATAAAATGGCATATACCCCGTCCAGGTCAAAATTGGAGAAACCTTCTACCAACGAGGCAGTGTTGTTTCCACCGTGACCGAATACCACAGGTTTTCTCCCCTGATTCACCTGTTTGACTACACGCAACACTTCCTGTTTTTCGGCCAAAGTCATGGTCGCTGATTCTCCAGTTGTTCCTTGAACAACCAAGTAATCCACGCCACCTTCTACCAAATAATTTGTCAGGTTTTCCAACCCGGCGTAATCTACCTCACCCTTGTCGGTGAAGGGAGTAACCATGGCTACTCCGAGCCCTTTGAAATTATGCTGCATGATTGTTATTGTTTATCAGTTTCATGTAATGTATCCAGTGCTTTACCCACTCCACAGGTCCTTCTCCTTCTTTCAGGCCAATCATCAAATCAAGGTATTCCTTGTTCCAATCCTGTTCCCGACCGCAATGAAATTTTGCCTGGCACATCAATCTGCTGTAGGCCATTGGGATGGAAAAAGATTCGGTTAAATCCACGAATACGTCCACCTTAGGAATCTTATCCGCTTTAGGCTTTAACCAGGTTCCTACTTCTTTGGGAGAAATGATTTGAGGATCAAATTGAAGGCCATTCTCGGTTTTCGTGGGTTTGAAGGTTTTGTCGAAGCAAAGAAAATGAACCGTCGTTTGGGCATTTTCCTGATGAATAACCTTCAGCAACTTCTTCTGGTCCAAACCTTTAAGTGTTTCCGGATCCAGAATGATAAGCAGGCTTTTCATCTGCGCCAAGGGCAAGAAACCACCGGCCACAGCACCTTGAAGGGCTTTGTTGACCTGTCCATTACCAATCCGTTCTCTAAAACTCCAGAACATAGCGCAAATATATTCCTTTCAACGCCAATTTTAATGGCCTTTTTGCGCCCGAACCATTCGATCTCTACCCGATAAATCCTGACGAACGCAAACGTTCTCATAACCAAGACTATCGAGGAGCTCCACTACCCCTTGGCCGTATTTTTCGTGAATCTCAAAATAGAGCTTTCCTCTCGGTTTTAAGGCCTTTTGAGCCTCTTCGGATATGCGGCGGTAAAAGATCAAGGGATCATTGTCCTCCACAAAAAGGGCCAATGAGGGTTCGTAATCCAAAACGTTGGCCTGCATATCGCTTGCATCCGATTTTAATACGTAGGGCGGATTTGATACCCAAATATCATAGGGTTTCTCCCCGTCGATCAGCTGGAAAGAATCCTGTAGGATATCCTTCGCATGGAAGTTAACCTCAGCATCATTTAAGCCAGCATTCTTCCTGGCGGTTTCCAAAGCCTCTGCAGATAGGTCGCATGCGTGGACCTCTACTCCATTTAATTCTTGCTGAAGGGTAATCGGAATGCAACCGGAACCGGTACCCAAATCCAAAACCTTCAGTCCCGCCTCGTTATGATGATCATCAATAATCCACTGGCAGAGTTCTTCCGTCTCAGGTCGGGGTATTAAAACCGATCCATCCACTTTAAATATCCGTCCGTAAAATTCAGCTTCACCAACGATGTATTGCCAAGGCTCATTTCGCTTCAAAGCCTTTGCAGCCTTAACGATGAGTAGCATTTCGGATTCGCTTACCCGCTTATTGGGTTCCAGCAGGTAATCCGCGGCATTTACCCGGAAGTAGTGCTCAAAAAAGCGATTTCGAAGCACGCGAATTTCTTCCTTGGAGAAGAATTCCTCGAGCTGTAATTGAAGGTACTGGTCTAAACTTTTGAGGGTGTTGTCTCTGGCTTTCATTAACGAATCTGCACCTCGTTGATCACTTGCAAATCGAGGTATTTGTCCAGAATGCTGTGGTATTCAGCGGTAGCGGCAAAACCGAAACCACCGACCATGAACTCGTTGAAAATATCGTTCCAATCGCTGTTTGGAGGGAAGATAAATCCAAATCGTTCTCCATTTAAATCAGCGTTGCGATGCACCCGTAAAATACCTCCTTGTTCTTTCGTAAAGGCCCAGTAGGTAATGATATCTACGTACCCATAATAAATGGGATCGTCTTTCATTTTAACCAACATCTCCTTGGGTGAGGAAACGTAACTAATCTGCATTCCTGGATAATGATCTTCCCGAATCTTCAACAATTCCTTTTCATGTGATGATCCCTTTACCACCAAGGCAACACGATCTTTGAATACAACGGAAAAATCCTTTACGCTTTCCAGCGAATTCACCTCAAGAGCAGATACAAGAACTGCTACATTTTTTAAATAGGGCTGAGAGAATTGAACCGAGTTTTTACGCTCAGCATTGATGGTTACAGAACCTAAACCAACCATTCCATTACCACCATCGCGGATAACATCATAGAACTTATTGAAGCCTTCATTTTTCACATAGTTGATTTCTAACTGTACACCTTTGTACTTCATCAACCAATTGGAGAATTCCGATAAGATGTCCACTTCAACCCCCATCATTTTGCCATTTGGATCCTGATAAGCAAAAGGGTAATTGTTGAAATAATAGGCGTTCAATACTCCATTCTTTTGAGTAGCAACCTTGTTCCAACTTTGATAAACCATCTGTTGAGAAAAAGCTTGTAGCCCACTCAACATCAATATCATACAAACTATTATCCGCATCGATTTCATAACCTGTTCAAGATTTGCGGCAAAAGTAAGTCTATTCCCTGAACCGACGAATAAGCCTAAGACAGACCGATTCTAAATTCACACAATCTTCGCTTTGGGATAATGTGGGTTTTTCTCCTTCCGAGGACGGACTATTGGCCGTATATCTGTGAGTTTGGATAGAAGTTTAACCAGGCAAAAGCAAAATGGACTCCATAAGCCAATCGGTTCAGTTGCTCCCCTTTTCGATCACCTGAAATACACTGACCGCGATGATTCCAAATAGACTGACTGCGCTCATCATGAATCGCTCCCTCCTTCCATAGAAAAGTGTCCTCTCCTGGATCAAACACGGCAATTTTACCCAAGTCCTTTGACTCACGGATTTCTTTTTCATCCATCACCGAAAGTTGTCCGGACTCGTGCAACAAGAGAATCCCCTGCCCTTCGTGCTGATCTTGAATCAAATGTTGATTTTGAATTACGCTTAAGAGATAGACCTTGGGAATACGCTGCCCATATAAATTCACCACATACTCGGTTGGAGGAAGTCGGTCATCCACTTCACCATGGAAAAGAAAAGGCTTTTTTCCCAGACTATCGTAATGATGGTAGGGATTGGATCCATAGCTATTATCCGCTTTTGACTGCAGTACTCTTCCCTGCGGATAAAACTGAACAAAGTCCTCCAAAGAAGTAATCTCGGACGGAAGTATAGTGAGTTCCTGTCCGGACAGTTCTCCAACAATAGCTCGTCCTGTCATTTGCTGCCACCACGACTCCGTCTGCCGATCCCACATTACCAGATCCGAATGGCGTAACATTCCTGAAACACCAAAATCCAGTTCCAAGGGCTGGCCATTCACATCCAGATTACGATCAAAAACGATGGATGCATGGCAAAGCGGGCAGAAGGTAACAGTGATACCTAATCCGCCAATTCGATCATTCACAATTTCATGAAACATCAATATGCTTAAGGGATAAGCCTTAGCCTCGCCATCTCGCTCTACCACGATCACGGGCTCTTGAGGAATTCCAAGCACCAGAGCCTTAGCCCCATCCACAAAATAGGGATCATCAATGGGTGGAATTCCGTCACGTGGCAACAGGCACAGAAATTCATCCAAGGGCACTTCAGCTTCGAGCGTATCCGTATTCCAAGACTGGTTAACCTCTCGTGGATCTCGAATTTGCCCAAAAGACACCGAAGACCACAACACAAAGATCAAACTATAGAACAGCGGGCGAAGCATGAGGGTGAAAGTAGAACATTTCACCCAATGCAAAAGGTTAATCAACAGACAGAAAGAGCTAAAAAAGAGAAAGTTGATCAGGCTTCTTGGGGCTTAGTTGGTAGGCTGGCTTCCGGTCTTTAAAATGAAGGGTTCGATGAATACGAGCCAAGGCCGATATCGCATCAGCTTCAGCACCTTCTCCCCTCATTCTGATTTTTGATCGAGAATCACTTAGACTTCCTCCATGCAGTTTTTTAATCTGGTTAAGCAATTTGTTCGCCCGATCTGGATAATGGCGCTGAGCCCATACTTCAAACAGGGTGCCATTCTGATGATTCAGACGTACCACCAAATGATGGAAACCGGAAGCTCCTGCCTCTGCTGATCGCTGAATTATTTCAGGAATTTCAGTAGAGTTCAATCCAGGAATCACAGGAGCCATCATCACGGTTACCGGAATCCCAGCTTCACTCAATTGTTTAACCGCATTCAACCGGCGTAAACCAGTAGAAGTTCGAGGCTCCAAGGCTCTTCTAAGGCGCTCATCCAGAGTAGTTATCGATACTGCCACGGTTACCAATTGACGGGAAGCCAGCTCTTTAAGAATATCTAAATCCCGCAGAATCAGATCGTTTTTGGTAATCATTCCTACTGGGTGCCTTTCCTCCAAAAACACTTCAAGCAGCTGTCGGGTAATTCCAAGCTCTCTTTCAACAGGTTGATAGCAATCCGTATTTCCTGATAACATGACCGGCTCACCTTCCCAATTGCGACTGCGCAGTTTGGCTCTCAACAAGGTGGGTGCTGTCTTTTTCACCATAATTTTTCGCTCAAAATCTACCCCGGCATCATAGCCCCAATAGTTATGGGTATGCCGGGCATAGCAATAGATGCAACCATGTTCGCACCCCTGGTAGGGATTTAATCCCCAACGATAGGGAATATCTGGGCTATCAATCTTGTTAAGAATGGATTTTGGATAAACTTCCTGATAGATCGTGGGTTCTGTAATTTCTGAATCGGGGACATCTAACCCATCATATTCTTCTCTAACATAACGGTGCTCGAGATAGGGATTATGCACTTTAGACTGGGCTCCCTGGCCTTTAACGGCCTGTGGCGAATGGGACATAATATGGCCTTCATGGTTTTAGGTTTGGTACACGAATAATCCCCATGAATAGCAGCCTAAATGGAACTTAAGCTGCCGCTTCGAAGCACAAAGAGACAGGGAATAAACGAGAATTCCAACAAGGGGGCATTTTACTACAAATTCAGGCAACATTATCTATTTTCGTGGTGATGAAAGAACTGCTCAACAAGCTGCGTGACGGCCACGATATCATCTTCAAAGGCCTGTTGCTTTTGGTCAGCTTGGTCACCATCGTTTATTTCCTGCCTAAGGAGGCCAAGTTTCAATACGAATTTCAAGTTGGAAAACCCTGGCTTCACGAAAACCTGTTGGCTCCTTACGATTTTGCCATCTACAAATCAGATCAGGAAATGCAGGAAGAACGGGAGACGGTTACCCGAAACTCCCAATATTTTTTCGATCAGGAAGAAATTGTGGGCGAAGAGGCCTTACGTCAGTTCGAAAAAGACCTGGTAAGCCGGCTGGATACCAGCAGAAAGAAAGAACGGAAAATTTACAACCGCTTACTCCCCATTGGTCGCTCTGCATTAGCCCATATTTACAAGCGAGGCATCGTTAAACCCGTTTCCGAAATAGAAGATCTGGAAGAAGATCAGTTGGTTGTGATTAGTCGTGACAACCTGGGCCAGGAAAAAGTGCTGGGTGATTTGTACACGATTTCATCGGTTTTGGAATACCTCAAATCCCAGTACAATAGAATCGATGATGATGAGCAAAGGCAATTGCTGAAGGATCTGTTAATTCGAAACATGTCTCATAACGTGTTTTACGATGCGGAAAAAACAGAAGCCGTATTGCAGGAACGCATAGAAGCCATCTCCCCGACACGCGGTAAGGTCGAAAAAGATGAGCTCATTATTTCCCGAGGAAATGTAGTTACTGAACCGCTTTATCAACGATTGGAGTCTCTGAAACGGGAATACCTCAAGCGTAAAGGAGGGGCTGGAAGTCAATATTACATTGCGGCTGGACAAATCCTATTGGTAGGAATGATCCTGCTTGTTTTGGTCCTGTTCCTGTCTATTTTCCGGCAACACATTATCAACGTGAGCAACCGGGTATTCTTTATCCTCGTTACCTTCACCCTTATTGTGCTCATGGGAACCATTCCGCTCTATATCGAGCAAGTTCCCATTTATGTACTGCCATTTTGCCTCCTTCCCATTCTTATCAAGGCATTCTATGACGAAATACTGGCGGCCTTCATTCATGTACTCGCCATGATATTGATTGGCTTCGTAGCACCGAATGGGTATGAGTTCGTCTTCCTTCAATCTATGGCCGGCCTCATTGCCATATTTAGCCTGGTTACGGTGCGAAAACGATCTCAGCTGATCACTACCACCCTGGTTATTTTTGTGACCTACGTTGCATCGGATTTGGCCCTGCTTATCGTTCAGGAAGGAGATTGGCACAACATCGAGTGGCAAAATATGTATTGGTTTGCCGGTAGCGCCATTCTTACTTTACTCGTCTATCCTTTGATCTATCTGTTTGAAAAGCTATTTGGTTTCCTTTCCGATGTTACCCTGATGGAACTGGCCGATACCAATTCAAAATTGCTACGAGAATTGGCGACTCGTGCTCCTGGAACGTTTCAGCACAGCATGCAGGTAGCTAATCTATCAGAACGAGCCATTCTGAATATTGGTGGTGATCCGCTACTCGTTCGCACCGGAGCTTTGTACCATGACATTGGTAAAATGAAACAACCGCACTACTTTATCGAAAATCAAGTAGGTGGTGTAAATCCTCACGACGAATTGGCTCCTGAGGAAAGTGCCGAAATCATTCTCGATCATGTACTTGAAGGTATAGAATTGGCCAAAAAAAGTCGGCTTCCAGAAGTCATTATCGATTTCATTCGGACCCACCACGGCACCTCCCAAGTGAAGTACTTTTTGTACCAATACCAACAGGCGCATCCGGATGAAGAAATAGACCTGAGCCGCTTTTCTTATCGCGGACCTATCCCCTTTTCGAAGGAAACTGCCGTTTTGATGATGGCCGATGCCTGTGAGGCTGCTTCGCGTAGTTTACCGAATTACAGTGTGGAGAGTATTGGAAAGCTGGTTAATGGAATTATCGATAGCCAGGCAGATCAAGGTCAATTTGCCAATGCCGATATTACGTTTAAAGACATTAGCACAATAAAGAAAATCTTTACGAAGATGCTACTGAACATATACCATGTTCGCATCGAATATCCCAAGGACTAATCTATCGGATAATCAAAGGTTGAGTATCCAACATCGAGCCGTCCAGCGAAACAGCCTGAATCAAGTAATGGCCGATACCCAAAAACGACCAATTGAACGTCAAATCATTGGCATTGGGACTCAATTGAACACTTTCGCGATGCACCTCTTCACCAAGCTGATTGTACACAATTAACGCTGCCGAGGTATTTTGAGAAGCATGCAACACCAGGCTAAACTTACCGTCGTTAGGCAGGGGAAACAAACTTTTTAAGGTCTCCTTGGCGTCAAACTGAACCATCCGAATCTGTGAATAGGTGGCCGTTCCATCAAAATCTACCTGTTTTAGACGATAATAGTTGAGTAAGGCTGGATCGGAATCAATGACCTCATATTCTGTCGATTCATTGGTATTGCCTTGTCCGGATCGCAAACTGTGGAAATTCCAATTCTCCGAATCGGTCGATTTTTCCAATTCAAAGTAATCGTTATTGATTTCACTGGCCGTTTTCCAATGTATTCTCACTTCGTCGGTGCTTAAAACGTCCGCATCAAATTCAACCAGTTCCACGGGTAATGGCCCGGTTATTCCATCTTGAATACCGTCACCATTGCTTCCGGCGCCATTATCTGCACGGCCACATGCATTACAATTAATGCCTCCCATTCCCGCTTGGGTATTCGTGGTTACGTTCGTGGTAGGCTCCGAGGTATTGTAAATGACAGCGCCCATTCCACCACCACCACCTGCACCATGGATATGAGCATGGGTTACATCACCCCCTCCGCCACCATTGGCTTGAACGGTTATTGGACAAGTTGCAGAAACGCTCCAGGCTCCAACCTGAAAAACTATCGAGCCGCCGCCGCCGCCGCCGCTGTTTCCATCACCTCCACTACCTTGGGTCACAGTTTCTCCATCGGCTTGAATGGTTCTTCCTACACACACGCCGCCAGTTCTTACTTCATCCGCTCTAATGAGAATGATTCCACCTCCATCTCCAGCAGCTACAGAACCACCGTTGTTTACTTCACCAGCTCCGCCGCCGCCACCCATAAAAATGCGGCTGGCCGAAATATGTGCATCCAGGGAAATACCCCCTACTCCTCCAGCCGACGGAGAGCAATTGGGCCAACCTGGGCCACCTTCTCCACCAGCGGTAGCATTGCTTCCACCACCGCCACCACCGTTGTGACTATTTCCGCCTCCGCCGCCATTCAGAATTTTGGCCTGCCCGGCAGCGTAATTGGAGTTTGAAACTCGGTAAATGCTTTCACCTTTATCCGCAAAATGATCGGTACTTGCCAGGCGATAATTAGATGAACCGCTGCATCCGGTGGATCCACCACCGTTGCCTGAGGCGCCTCTAAAACCAAGGCCATCAACACTCATGTTATGGGCAATGGTTAAAACACCTTCCACTTGAAAAGCCAGTACCCCACCATTATTACCATCCCAGGCCTTGGCTGACAATTCTTGGGTAGTTGTATAATCAGGACTTCCAAAAGTGGGAAAGCTGATCACCTGAACCTGAGAGTTGGACCCTACATTATAGCTATTAGATAAACTGCCGGTGAGGGTTATTGAATTAGGACTTCCACCTGATTCCGTATGGGAATCTATCTGTCGAATTTCATATAATCCAGCTGATGCGATATTGCTCAAGTTTCCGAAACTGGAATTATTGGACGTATTGGATCCAATAACATCGTCTTGCATTTGCATGATGACCACGTATTCTCCATCTTCGAAAGTGTCGTCCGTTTCATCGACCATATCAATGGTCAACGTGGATCCAACAATACCCGTTACCGTGGCATAGGCGTTCACATTTTGTCCGAATACGGGAATACAGGAAATTAGGATTAGGGCAACCCAAATCAAGTTCAGGGCATGAATCATTGTGGCATAACGACGACCACTCCGAGGGGTGTTTAAGGGGTTGTTGGGCAACTTCATTACCATCTGGAATACGATGTCTAATTATCAAAAGTTGCGTTCTGTGGAAGTAATCCCAGCTAAAACCCCTGTTCTACAACGCTAATCAACGGATATCAAAAGACGCTCCTACACACCCCACATGACTTGATATCAATCAATTAGAACCAAATAGAAGATTTAAATCTGTTAAACCTTCCACGTTTCGCACCATAAAATTCTCTCGCCGCGAAACTACCTAACAGGAATACACCCCTTACAAAGCACCCTGTTCATAGGTCCAAGAAAAGTGCGTTTCAACGGGTGCTAAATTTCATGGTGATTGGGTGACACTTGGCTCATGTGTTTGAATCAGTCAATTTAAGCCTGCTGAAACCAAATAGTGTATCTTCGATCAACGATAAAACCAAAACCATGATATCCCTATTTCTTCGAGCCAAACACTGGCAATTTTTTCTACTCTTCGTTGCCATTCCATTTGGAGTCCATTCCTTCAATATGACGCAGTTGATTTTGAATACAGTAGGAAGCAATACACCTGAATTCGATAACGCTATTGGGGTTTTTCGCGGGTTTGTTGGGGTTGCTACCTTATCGTTTTTTGGCTTGTTTGGCTGGTTTTGGTCCATCTACTTTGGGCTTAAAAAAAGCCTTCCTGCCCAAATCAAGTTTCCCGACAATCGATTCAGATTCTTTTTGCTCTTTCCAGCTATTTATATAGCTCTATTGCTGTTTTATTTTTTATCGTTCATCAATAGTTTTTTTAGTGATGCCGGAGAAATAGAGCCCGTTTTCATCGGAATGGCAATGACAATTGTAATTCCTCTTCACCTCATTTCCGTGTTTGGAATGTTCCATAGCCTCTACTGGGTTGCCAAAACGATAAAAACGGCGGAAATGCAACGTAAGGTCGATTTCTCAGAATTCGTCGGTGAATTTTTTCTGATTTGGTTTAATCCCATTGGGATCTGGATCGTTCAACCAAAAGTCAATCGATTATTTGAGCATCCGCCTGAAGTTGATGAGCAAAAACTGGACGAAAACTGGGAAAGACGCACGAATTGATCGCATCTAAGTTTCACTATCTCAGCAAATTCAAACTTTCCCTTAAATTTCCTATCCCACAAAGCTTGTCTAAATCCCATTTAGTGTTACTTTTGCCCTCCTTCCGGAGAGGTGGGTGAGTGGCTGAAACCACATGTTTGCTAAACATGCGTACGTTAACGCGTACCGGGGGTTCGAATCCCCCTCTCTCCGCTACCAAAACCCTTCTGTCGACAGACAGAGGGGTTTTCTTTTTTTTTAAGCGACGAAAACAAACGTTTTCAAGGAGCGTTAAAAAAAAGAAAACCGTTTGGCTTGCCAAACAAAGGGTTTTGATAAAGCCTCCCCCCAACAGGGATCACCGAACAAAGTGAGGTAATCCAAAACGAAAAAAAAAGAAAACCGTTTGGCTTGCCAAACAAAGGGTTTTGATAAAGCCTCCCCCCAACAGGGATCACCGAACAAAGTGAGGTAATCCAAAACGAAAAAAAAGAAAACCGTTTGGCGTGCCAAACAAAGGGTTTTGATAAAGCCTCCCCCAACAGGGATCACCGAACAAAGTGAGGTAATCCAAAAACGAAAAAAAGAAAACCGTTTGGCGTGCCAAACAAAGGGTTTTGATAAAGCTCCCCCAACCGGAATCACCGAACAAAGTGAGGTAATCCTGAATTGCTCAAATCCAGCCCCCCTCTTCCCCAATCGAATAAAAGGTGAATTTCACCTGATTAATGGCTTCACAAAAACTAAAATGTACTTACAAGCGTTATATTTGATACTAACCAATTAGGATAATTCTCAGCAGAAAAATTGTATCAACGTTATTACAGAATCTTAGGAGTCACGCCGGAGGCGAGTTTGGAGGAAATCAAAAAGGCCTACCGAATTTTGGCTCGTCAATACCATCCTGACTCCTCCAATGACCCGGGCACTCGGGAAAAGTTTATTGAAGTCACCTTGGCCTATGAGCGCATTCTGGAGCGCAGAAAGCGACCATTGAGTTACCGAATTCAATCCAAAAAGACCATTCGGAAAAAGGTGCGTAAAGCTCGTAAAAGTCGTATTCATCCACGTGATCGAGCAGCAGGATACTCGGAACTAAACTACCAACGTTACAAAAAGAAAAGCTCTGCCTACAAGAGCCCAGAGGAGTTGAAATTCTACAAATGGTTCTACTATGTAGCTTTTTTCTTTATTACGCTATTTGCAGGGTGGTTCACCTTTATGAGCTCCATAGTTCTTATTGAGTCTCACAACCCCGTATCCGCAGCTCAGGTTGCCGCAAGTGTTTATGTATTTTTCGTATGCTTCAAGCGGTTTACAGGCTGGAGAAAAGATCAAAAACACGCCTTAGAGGCCCAGGATTAAATCCTATTTTTACCCGACCATGCTACAACGCCATTTCAGAACCCTTGAAATAAAACCAACTACCGATAAAAAGGTGATCAAAAACGCCTATCGGAAATTGGCGAAGAAATACCATCCAGACATCAGCAAAGTTCCCGACGCACATGAACGCTTTGTGGAAATTACCTTGGCTTATGAAAAAATCCTGGAACGTCTGGATCGTCCTGCGCCGCGCGTAAACAGACAATCAACTCAAACAAAAAGGCAACAATACCGGGATCATATTCGAAAACAGCAACGTCGACGTAGAGATCCGCGCAAACGGGCTGAGCGCTATGCCAAAATGAACTACTCGCAGTTTGAAGAAGCTCAACCCAAACCTCCCCCTTTCCATGGGCGAATAGAATCATTTTTGGATTTTGCGCACTTATGTTTCTATACCCGGTATTCTATAGCTTTTACTCTGGGGAAATTATAACAACCTTGGTAGTTTTTGCGGCTGCTGGCGGGGTTGGCTATTTGGGTTACCTGGCAAGCACCTATATCGGACGACAAGTTCGTGGCCCTTGGTAGATTAGCTATTTGTGAATAGTGCGTTGCTGATTTTCAAATTCCAGCAAAACAGAATCTTTCCAGATTTTAAGCACCTTGATCGACTCAAATTCCTCCATCTCCTCCAAGGCCTCTTTGCGGCCATTGATCTCGAAGAAGGCATACAAATTACCCGTTGTGTGGTTTTTTACCGTTCCGTTGTAAACCACAGGAGGCCAAATCTTAACAGGTTTAGCTATAACTGGCTTAGCGCGCTTCTTCTGCGTAACAGGTTGTATCGGATTACTTGGAGGTTGATAAGCCATCTTCTTAAAAAACGGATCCGCATAGTTCTTCTGGAGATCCACGACTTCTCTCTTTTCTTCAGAAACTTGTGCTACAGGCCTGTTCATCGCAAAAGTCAAGTTATCATCTTCTATAGAAGCAGGTGCCAATATTTGGTAGGCAATCAAGCCCCAAATGGCCACCACACCGATCAGCAACGTTATTTTGACCGGCTTGCTTTTCATGGAATGGTGACTTTACGAGAAACTGAAAAGGTTCCCACATTTCCAGCCCGATCCGTGGCTCTAATTCGCCAATAGTAGTCTCCAGCTGTCAGGGAATCAGAATAGGTTTGTCCGGCTCCCGAAACCTTTTTGATCAACGTGGTTAATCCGGGATCAGAATAAAGGAACAAACTATCGTAAAGCGGTGTTCCACTATCCGATGGTCGGGTCCAGGTAAACACCACGTTGCCATCTGGCTGAGTAGCATTATCCTGTGGATTGTTGGGTGTAGCAGCTACAGGCGAGATATTATCAAACCAAATGAAACGCTTACTATAGCCCGTTTTAGACTTGGCATTTTCCGCATTAACTCCCCAGGTAAACTTTCCATTTTCCAAGGCCTTGGTCAAGGTAAGGCTATTGTTGGTGGTTTCGACTTTACTCGTAAACAGTTCGCCATTTTCAAAATCGCTTCCCCGAACGATTCGAAAGCCATAAAACGATGATAGAGCAATCGGTTCCCAACTAAATTGAGGATATAATGAAGCCGTGAAAAAACTATCAACCGGTGAGGATAGTACCACTTGAGCCCCACTCAGGTTTTCAGAGCTATCTACCCGAATTCGGTAGGTGGTATAACCAGATTCATAACCGGAGTTTTTGGCCTGAACCCGCCATTCATAGTTCCCCGGGTTAAGGGTGTAAGTATAGCTATTGGCTTCAACGGTAGAATCCAATACCACGGTGGCCAAAGAATCAAAACTTGGTTTGCCAATCTGTAAGCGATAAGAGCTCGCTCCCTCTACTTCGTTCCATAGGAAAGTAATGGTTTGATCTTCAATCTGCACTCCGTTAGAAGGAGCAACCAACGTGACACGGGCTTCGGTTATATCTTCCAAAATGGCTTGGTGGCAACTCCCGAGAAGGATTAACACCCCCAGAAACCAGACTGAATGATGATTAAGCAATTTCTTGTACATAGACTTTCATAAATAACTGCACCCTCTTTAGGCGCTTATTCTTCTTCTTGTAGAAGTGAACCGAGGCAATGCTTCCCACATAAGGGCCATTTTCCAACTGGTTAAGCACTTCCAGAAGATCAAAGTAGTTGCCTTCCAACACAAAATGTTGGGTCTTTACGTGCAGTTGTTTGTTTTCTTCTTCATGCAATTGAGGAAACTCAGCAATTCGAGCTTTTCGATTTTCCAATTCCTGAGTCAATCGAAAGAGAATGCGCTCCTGAAAATCAGAAATAGCCTCCCCCTCGGGTTGATTCAAGGCGGCCAAATGTTGTTCCACCTGATTCTTTTGAGTCATCAATTGAACCTTCATTTCCTGATACTGCCGAATTTGTTCTTGTTGAGATTGATAGCGCTGGTAGCGATCCAGCGTATTGGAAAGGCTAAATGACCATACCAACCACAGCACTCCAACCATTCCACCTAACAACACGGCAAACCGCTGCTTTATGTTGAGCTTATCCCACATGCAAAGTCAGGTTTAGAATGAAAAAATTGGTGCGCTTATCAAAATCGTAGGAAAATTGCTCAATGCTCAAATCAGCAATGAAGGGCAACTCCATCAGTTCTCGGGTCCAACTCTGCAATTCGTCACTTTGCTTGATTTGTCCTTGCAATACCAAAGTAGTTGTACGGAAAGCGAGCTCCTTCTTACCTCGGTTAATCTTTTCCTGAACAGGAGCAAATTCCATCTTAGATAGCTCAAGTCGTTTGGGTACCGTGGCCGCAATTTCATCGGCAAACCGGGCATAACGGCTTTGCCCAGAGAAGTTTATTTTTTCGAGAAGCTGCTGTTTATCCTGAATAGATTGATTCAATTTTTCCAACTGATCAATATCACCGGATAGTAAGGTAAGCTCTCCCTCTAACAAAGCTACCTTTTGATCATAATGACTAAATACGAGTACATTAATGGTAAGCATGAGCAGCAGGAATCCGATAAATCCAATTCCTACCTTTTTAATTATCTGATTGCCCTTAAGATTAAGCTCCTTAGTCACCCATTGCTCACGATGACTTCCCAGCAATACGGGAATACCCACCAATCCGGCTAAAGCCGAAAAATAGGCCAATACTTGAGGGCCCCGAAGGGTTTCACCATGGTATTCCAGGTAATCTGTATTGGGATCGGTGATGGGCCCCGATGCTTCAACGTGGCCATGGTCAGTCCAATTCAGGCTATAATATCCCACTCTTTCAGGCTTCGATTCCCGCAGAAAAGGAAACAATACACCTGGACCAAGTCGCATATTGATCACCGAAGCACCAGCGGCTTCTAATTCTTTTAATACCGGATTAATCTGATCCAAGCGCAGCAATGAAACTTGAGTCGATCCTTCTTGAGCATCTACCTGAGTCATAAAATCCTCAGGAGTTATGTTTGGAAAAGCCTTCTTCATCAAGTCTTCCAAATCGTTGGAGTCAGTAAAGAGTTCCTTACTCAATACTCCTTTTCCACATACGGAAACAAACAGTCGCTTTTGCTTGAGCTTATCAAGAGGTAAATCTTCGAGGGTTCTAATATTTCCTTCTTCCCAAAGAAGCTCAACGGACTCCCCTTTTCGTTTAAGGGCAACCAAATGAATGACCCATGAATCCCGGGAAAAGAAACTCACCTCCATTCCGATCGTTTCGGAAGGTTTCAGCATTTTTTCCAGGTATTCTTTGGCCTTCATTAGTAGATGATGGTTGGTTTGATAAATACATTCAATTTAGACTTGTCACTCTCTCGGGTGCGTTGTCCAAAAATCCATTTTAACACAGGTATCCGGGAAATTAGCGGTAGGCCCTTCCCTTCTTCGCTGGAGAGTTTTCGTTCCAAACCTCCCATCAATATCATCTCTTCATTTCGTACCCGAATCACTGAGTTAAACTGCCGAGTTTCACTTCCCGGTGGAGCATTTACACCACTCTTGCCCGTAAAATCGGATTGACTTACTTCAATTTCCAAAGTCACTTGCTCATCCCCAGATACAAAGGGCTTAATGGTGATGGACAAATCGGCTTGAACCGATTTCCAGTTTTGTTGAGAGGTAACCACATTATTGATCCCGGAGTTGATGGTATTTGATGTTTCCAGGTAATAATCGGTCTGACCAATGGTCATATTGGCCTCATGTCCGTTAATGGTGGCCAGCTTTGGTGTAGATCTCATCTTCAATATTCCATTGGCCTCCATGGCTTTGATGCTTAGGTAAAAATCCGGGGTAACCTTACCTAGGTTTAGAATCCCAAATCCATTGATTCCATTGATCACCTTGTTCACATCATCTGCATTGAGATTTACATTGTACTCGGGCAAATATTGGCTGGAACGTGTTTGGCCAGATGGGCCCGTAGTGGAAGTCCCGTTACCGGTATTTTCACCAATTCCCATGGAAATGCCTGTAGAGAGGGTTTTACTGTTGCTCACGTTCACAATCATCACATCGATCATCACCACAGGTACTACCTTGTCTATTTGCTTTAAGAAGGCCTTTACTTCGTTCACATTCGGATAAGATCCGGTAAGAATCAATCCGTTCAATTCCACAAACTCCTTGATTTCAACACCCTTTTTGAGCTCTGCCGGAATCACGTCCATCACCGACTCTATGGTACGGTTTTGCATTTGAACCAATTCGGTAGTTCTCAACCGCTCCAATTGTCTCTTACCAATCAGGTAAATATTGCCCTCATTTTTGTGGGTATAATCGGTTCCGTTGAGCAGGTAAGTCAGAAACTCGTCGTAAGTCGCATTCTCAATGTAGAGCGTTGCTTTACCGTCAGGATCGTTGAACAGAAAGAAGTTTTTATCCAATTCATCCGACACCAGTTTAATCAAATCTTTGATAGGCGTATCCTCTGCCTCCAGGGTAATCAGTTGATCATTGATCTTGAGATCGAGATCCATATCTGGTTTTAGGGGTTTTCGCTTGTTCTTCTGAACCGTCCTTGGATCTTGCTTCTCTGCTGTTTTTTCGGGATCATCTACCTTTTCGAGAATGAAGAAATTATCGGTGGTTTCCTTGAGTTTTAATCCATTGGCATAAGCCAGTTTCTCCAGGGTATTCTTAAACGGGCGATTTTGAATAAAGGCACTTACAATATGCTGATCAATTCCCGGAGCCAGAATCACGTTGATTCCTGCTACTTCGGTAATAGCCTTAGCGACATGAGCCAGGGTATCCTTCTTCAAATCCACAGAAAGGAAGTTGGTCCTTACCTCGTACTTCACATTAATCTTTCGGGCAATCAATGGTTCGGGCTCTTTCTCAGGAGCAACGTAAGCGGAAAAAGACAAAATACTGCCAATAAAAACGATATCCAGATCATGCTGCCGACACAGATACATCAAAACATCAATAACATCGGCGTCAGAAAAGTTATTGGTCACCTCCACCTGCAGCGAAGGATCCACACTCACATTGAGCTGATGAGCTTCAGCAATTCCTCGCAAGAATTCCTGGATACTTATCTCGCTCACAGATAGCTCTACCTGTTCTTTGAGCCCCGGTTCGGATTCCGACATTTTAACCAGCTTCTGACGAAGGTCCACAAAACGATTACCGTTCTGAGCCCAGCCTCCCAAGCAGGTAAAAAGCAGAATTATGATGGTCAATTTTTTCATTTAGTGGTTATGGGTTAAATAAGGATAGACCTCATCCAGGCTGGTTATACCTGACTCAAGAGCGTCAAATGCGTTATCTGACAAGGATTTGATCTTCCATTTAAGGAGGTAATCGCTTATGTTGTTTTCGTTGTTCTTGATCGATTCTACCAATTCTCGGTATACCGGAATAATTTCGTACAGGGCCAATCTTCCTTGATAGCCGCTATGGTGGCAATGAATACAGCCCACCGGTTGATGAATGTGTTGCAAGATCCGCGGTGGTTTGTAGGCAAGCGGAAATTTCTTTAAATCAAAAGCCTCTTCCCGTTTGCAATGGGGGCAGAGTTTTCGAACCAATCGCTGGGCAATGGAAGCATTTAACGTTCCGGACAGCAAAAAGGCCGGTACGCCCATATCACGTAATCGGGAAATGGTTCCCCAAGCAGAATTGGTATGCACTGTTGATAAAACGAGGTGCCCGGTAAGTGCAGCACGGATGGCCATATTAGCCGTTTCAGCATCCCGAATCTCCCCCAGCATAATCACATCCGGATCCTGCCTCAAAAAAGACCGTAAGGCACTGGCAAAGCTCAATCCAATGGATTCCTTTACCTGTACCTGATTGATTCCAGGAAGTGTGTATTCAATGGGGTCTTCAACGGTAACCACATTCAGGTTTTCTTTATTCAAAAGCTTCAGTGTAGCATACAGTGTGGTCGTTTTTCCCGAGCCTGTAGGACCACTGATTAGAACTATCCCGCTGGGTTTACGAATAGCCTCCCGGTAGTAATCTTTTTCCAAATCACGCATACCGAGGGTATCCAAATCGATATTGGTTGCGTCGTTGTTCAACAAACGCATCACCACCTTTTCGCCATACAGCGTGGGTAATACCGATACCCTAATATCAAACTTAACTCCGTGGTTGTCGTATTCAATTCGTCCATCCTGAGGCAGTCGTTTCTCGGCAATATCCAGGTTGGATTTGATTTTAATCTTATTGATTAGCGCCGGGTAGTCATTCTTTGGAATTGCATATTTTTCCATCAAGTGTCCATCGATACGGAAACGTACCCGGCATTTCTTCTCATAACTTTCGATGTGGATATCTGAACTATTTAATCCCTTGGCCTCACCAATAAGATCGTCCAAAAAAGTTTCCGGATTTCTAACCGAAACCGAAATGGCCGACCTTCCCTCCTGCTTCCGGTAATATTTCGAAAGCATCCATTCCATCTGATCGGTATCTACCTGCTCTACTTCAACCGATTTACCCAATAGGATTTCCAGCTCTTCCCACAGCTCAGATTCACTCAAATCACTACAGCAACGCAGCGTTCCATCGCCCTGACCTACAGGAATTACCCGGTAGTCACGAGCCAATCCAGAATCCATACTCTGAATGATTTCGCGGGGATGTTGGTATATTGACTGGGAAGGTTCATTCCAGGTTAGTAAAAGGTCCAGTATTGAGTTAAGGGTAAGATTAAGTCAGTTGAAAAAGAAAGAAGTACCAAGGGGATGAGCTGAATGCTCAAGTATCCTGCTAAGGGCACCGATTCTTTCAAAAAGTTTTTCCGAAACAGAATGCCGTGTAACAAAAGGCTAAAGACAAGACTAAGACTAAAAAAAAGCAAGTAATTGACAAAGGAAAAAAGCGGAGTAATCGCCAGGTAAAAAATTAAATCACCTATGCCAAATAGGTCTTTGAGCGCCTTGCCTTTAGCCCGAAAATATAAAGCTACGATCCCAATCATAGCCAAGCTGTAGGCCATGTTTCCGCCGATGCGCAGGAAAAAATCTACCCATCCATTAGTGGGCCAGGTCAACCCCACTCCAAGAGCGAAAATGACCGGAAAATACCAGGTTCTAATCGCCCGGAATTTCCAATCTTCAATAGCGGCTATCAGCAATAGCAGAGATAATATTAAGCAGAGCAACAAGGTCATAACGCTTTAGTCTTTGGTCACTTCCTTGAGATTCAGATCCTGGTCGATTTCCCAAACGTTAAGTTGGCCATCTCCATCGAAATCTGAAATCGCTGTAGCCCTTGCCAAAAAGGTCGCATTATTCGCTTCTACCACCTCTATCTGGTAATTGGCATTTCCACCATCAGTGGTCAGCTTGGCATGTTCAAATCCCAATTCCGCCATGTCCGTGGAGTATTTGGTATGCACATAGAAATAGGTTTTTTGAAGCGTATGAATGTGCTTCAACTGAAGCTTAGCTTCCTGGGCTTTGGCCTCAGCAATTTTGGGCATTAGGTTGGGTAATGCAATGAGGATAAGAATTCCAATAATGGCTAATACAATGAGCAATTCAGTTAAGGAAAAGGCCTCAGATCGGTGCTGAAATACAGACTTTAATGCTGGCTTCTTGATGGTCATAATTTTGGTTCTAAATCGGTTTAACGTACAGTCAGATACCGCAAACCACCTAATACAAGTTCACAACAACCTATCATTCCCCAAAAGAGGACATGCCCAGGTTCAAATCAGTAAAAAGGAATCAATAATTGAAGCCGGTATGGTTTGGGTTCGTTTATCAATTCGTTGGTTCTCGAATTAGGTAGATTTTCAAATACCTGTCACAAATATCGCAATAAATTCGAATAAATCCATGCCTTTTTTGGGCACATTTAAAAATGAGAAGTGTCGTGGTTTAAATTTGTTTTGTGCCTAAATCTTTGATGCCTGATTCGAATGGATCTTCCCACAATACATTCCTTTCCACCTATCCTATCCCCCAACCGCGTGTCCTAATCTTGGGTACCATGCCCAGTGTAAAATCCCTGGAGGATTACTTTTATTACGCTCATCCCAGAAATGCCTTTTGGCCTATTCTGTTTGATCTATTCGCTCAAACTCCTTCCTCGGATAAAAAAAAACGAACCCAACTCATTGAAAACCATCACCTGGCCTTATGGGATGTTCTACACGGTTGTCAACGAAAAGGGAGTCTGGATCAGGCCATTCAACAGGAGGTTCCAAATGATATCAAAGGGTTACTCAAAAAACACCCCAGTATCCAGACCATCGCATTCAATGGGCAACCGGCCTTCAAATTCTACAAACGGCACCTCGGACCGCCCACTATTCCCCACTTAATTCTCCCGAGTACAAGCCCGGCACATGCCTCCAAAACCAAGCTTCAAAAGCAAGAAGAATGGGCCGCACTACTACCCTGTCTTTTACCGAAAGATTAAGCCAGTTTTACGAGGTAATTAACGGATATTCGACAACTGACATTTTGGAAGGTTAATCCCGCTGTTGGGAAGGTTTTTTAGGTAATTCCCTTAGGTCCTGGTAAACTTGTTTATTGGCAGGAATTTGGACGGAAATGAGCTTTTCAGTGATATTAACTTTTGACTCTCCGGGAATGAATCCGGAAATAATGAACAAACTTGACGATCGTATTCACGCTTTGGGTTTGAAGAGATCGGCTCGGGATGAAAAGAAGTCTGAGATCATGTTATCCAACAATACATTCTCGGGTGAACTGGAAGGCGAAAGTGCGACCAATTTAAGGGATGATATTTTTAGTAAAACCGAAGCTATATTTCTTTCGTTTGGCTTGAAGGGCAAAATCTTTGTCTCTGTAGGAGGCAACTGGTCCTGGGGCATTCGAAACGTATAAATAAGAATTTGCATCAACTCCATCGTTTGGTCACCGCAACAGGCCAAACAATTTCACATCTTAAGTTAAGACGACAAATCCACTTGGAATTCCGGGTGGATTTGCTGTTTTTAGTGGAATCCATAACCAGCCTCAATCGTCCCTCAAGTGCTAAAAAAGGATAATTCAATCAACCAGATCTACTCATTCTTAGAAAGGCCTTAATTTTGCAGCCGATTATGAAAAGAGTGGTAGTTGGCCTTAGTGGCGGAGTAGATAGCAGCGTTACAGCCCTTTTATTGCAGCAGCAAGGATATGAGGTGATCGGAATGTTTATGCGAAACTGGCATGACAACTCGGTTATCATTTCGGAAGAATGCCCTTGGGTGGAGGACAGTACAGATGCCCAGCTTATCGCCGAACAATTGGGCATCCCCTACCAGGTAATCGACTTGAGCGAAGAATACAAGGAACGAATCGTGGATTACATGTTCCGGGAATACGAAGCTGGAAGAACGCCTAATCCTGACGTTTTGTGTAACCGGGAGGTAAAATTTGACCTTTTCCTGAAAGCTGCTCTCCAACTTGATGCAGACTATGTAGCTACCGGACACTATTGCCGAAAGGAAACGATGGAAATCGAAGGAAAACCAGTTCATCGCCTACTCGCCGGATTGGATCCCAATAAAGATCAAAGCTATTTCTTGTGTCAGCTAAATCAGGAGCAACTCTCCCGTGCTCTTTTCCCCATTGGTCATTTGCAAAAATCGGAGGTTAGAAAATTGGCCCTGGAGGCCGGATTGGTAACTGCTGATAAAAAGGACTCTCAAGGTCTTTGTTTTATCGGAAAAGTTAGACTTCCGGAATTTTTGCAACAGCAGCTTAAGCCCAAATCGGGTGAAGTACTTGAAGTGGAAGCTAATTTGGAACAATACAGCCAACAATTTGATCGCAAAGAAGAGTACAATCAGGCAGAATTGGTAGCCATGAGCCGTCCTTACTCGTACGAGAATCAGGAAGCCGATTATCGAATAGCCGGAAAACACAATGGAGCTCACTATTTTACTGTAGGACAGCGAAAAGGACTGGGGATTGGAGGAACCACTGAACCTCTTTTTGTATTGCACACGGATACGGTGGCCAACAAAGTATATACGGGTCAAGGACATGATCACCCGGGACTGTACCGTAAGGGCCTGTTCATTCCAACAAATGACGTGCATTGGGTAAGAGACGACTTAGCGCTCGAGCCTGGAGAAAGCCGTCGCTACGATTTACGGATTCGCTACCGTCAACCTTTGGTAGGTGGTAAACTCTTTTGTGAGTCCGAAGGCCTTTACCTGATCTTTGATGAACCTATGTGGGGAATTACACCAGGACAATTTGCATCCTGGTATCAAGGAGAAGAGCTAATCGGTTCAGGAGTTATTTCCTGATCCTTCAGGTACGTCTTTTTTCAAGAAATACTGAACCGTTCCAAAGTCTTTAAAGGAAGCGTCTGCTCCACCTATTTGCCAGTTCATGTTCAGCATGGTTTTTACATCCAATAGATTGGCATCGGTAACAGCCAGCAACAAACTGATTTGACTTTGCTGAGTTTTAACCTCCGGAATGAAAATCTTAAGTTCCTTGTAAGACATATCGTTTCTGTCGCAGCTGATATCAAACTTCTTACCCGATACTGGGCCTTGAAAATTGAGCAATACAAAATGGTATTTCTTCCCTCCAAAAAAACGGCTTACATACAGGCTTCGAGAGGTTTGCCCACGCTCCATGGGTAGCATAATATTGGTACTCAGGTAGGCAATATTGTCACAGGTAAATCCGGGCCCGGTAACCTGCTCAGAGACATATTTCAACGTATTGATGATTCGGAAAACTACCTTTTCTGTATCCAGCTTTCCATCGGTTACCACATAGTTCCGAAGCTCTTTCACTGTCATCATTCCAGGTTCTTCGTCCTCTGCATCCGGCACATTTTCGTCTTCAGCATTAGGGGTCTGTTCCTGGTAAACTTCTTGATCGCCACGCATTTCAGGCCCACGAAAAGGTTGCTCCGTTTCGTCTGAGTATTCTTCCTCTTCGTAGTATTCGTCTTCGTAATATTCCTCGTCGTCGTAGTATTCACCATCCCCCTCTTCGTTGCAAGCAACAAGGGCAAACATGGAGAATGCGACCACCAACCAAATCCAAAACTTTGTCTTCAATGAAAATCTATTTAGCGTAAAAATAGCTCTTTCCTACGCACAGCCACTGCTCTGTTTTATCAAATTGAGTTTCTGCTTAAGGAAGAAGCACACACGGTTGCTCAAGGGTTGTTTTATCGGCTCTACTCGTTTAGCTCAAGTACATCCCAAGTGTGATCGGCCATTAGGCTCACTTTGGCCACGTAATGGTGTTGCAGGCGTCTTCCCCAGTCTTGTGGAGAAAGAAGGGATAATTGGAAAATTCCATCTTCCTTTTGATAGAGGAAATAGATTTTGCCAATAAGGGGCTCGAAGGACATTTCGGCGGTATAAATCCGCTCACTGATTTCTACCCTACTCTGGAGCTTTTTAGCCTGTTTAGCGAGCAATTCGATCTGCTCCTGGATTTGCTCCATCTGCCGCCCCGTCTGCTCTTCCATAGCAGCCATGGCACGGCCCTTTATTTTCCCTTGATCCTCGGGCTTCACTACAGCACTACCCCGATGATGGCCATATTCAAGGCTGTGGGGAGTTTCCGTTATCTTATCCTTATCGATGGGATTAATGTTCTCTTCACTCATAGCGGATCTGTCCGTTTTCTACGTGTACAAATTTCTCATTATTCCCGCTTAAAACAAAACTTGCCTGCCCTTGCCATTTTAGAGGACTTGCAGTGTATTGGCCTTCAGCATCCCACTCTTCATAACCGTGGTAATGCCGCAAATCGCCTAATTGGCTAACAAAGGCTTGAATTTCAAACTCTTCGGGATTATCTGAGATCTGTACCTCCTTGTATTCAATACCCACATCGGTAACAAGTGATTGACCATTGTGTTCAATCCGCACATTTCGCAGCATTAAATCGACCATTTTCTGGTCATTTTCTGGAATGGTGCCATACCCCATGCGAGTGCCTTTATGCCATTTTCCTGATGCGATTAAGTCGAAACTATGCAGGAGCAACCAAAAATTCATTTCCCGAGCCACCATTCGTTCCGGATCTTTACGATGTCCGCCTGACTCTACCAAAACGGTTCGGTACCCCTGCTGCTGCAAATTATCTCCGGTAGCGGATGGGTAAAATTCATCCGTAAATCGGGAAATAGCCCCAGGAATGCGATGTTGAAGATCTTTGTTCAATTGGTCGATCAACATTTGAGCATCCGCCTGATTTTGACTAAACTCAGGCTTACCCGTTGAAGGCGATAAAAAGGCAATGGTAGCTGGAGTACTTGTTCCTTGAACATTAAACAGGTTGCGCTGATCGTGCATATTGAAGCACCAATCGGCCTTTTCCTGCTTTATGGTTTCCCAAAGAATTTTTATTTCTGGAGAGGACTGACTGACCGCGTCGCGGTTTAAATCAATATCCCAGGCATTTCTACGCTGGAATCGTTCCAATCCGTCCGGGTTTAATACGGGAATAAAAACCAGCGACAATTGTTCACTCCATTGCTCGCAACCAGATCCCTTGTTCAGAAACTCAAACAAATCGAAAAAAGCACGGGTGGCTGTCGATTCATTACCATGCATCTGCGACCAGAGTACAACCTTGATAGGCCCAGTACCCCATCGAACAGCATGTATATCCCTCCCTTCGATAGAAGAACCTAAGAAGCTTACTTCAAATCCTTTATACGCTCTAACTTGATTGAGCTGAGCATAAAAATGGTCACAGTTAAAGCGACGGTTGGGAAAGGCCGGGTGTTGATATTCAGAATAGCTTACAGAAGCAGGATCAAGAATTTGCCAGGGCATATTGTTGCACTTTGGTTTTTACACCGATGTAATAAATATAGTAGCAGCCTCCAAGGATGACATGAGACATTACATTGTAGTTAAAGTACTCATTAATTCCCCAATGGCGGCTATGCACAATTAATGCCCCTACACTTGTCACCAGGCCTAACAGAATGATGGCCGATCCATTGTCTTTCAATTTGATGAAGCGGATCAAGTGGGCCGGCATAACAAATCCTGCCATGGCAATTCCCGCACTTACGCTTACGGCACCAAATCCGGGAACACCAACACGAGAAGGATCATGCTCAAAATTCCCCCAAAGTTGATAACCAAAATAAACACCAACCGAGATGACCAATTGAGCCAGGAAGATGGGGTTTAGAATCTTTTTCACCTTATCACTGTAATCGTAATAACTGGCTACCTGAAAGAAGTAGAGCGCTACTGAGGAAAAAGACCAAGCCAAAACATGGAAGTAATTATGGGGAATGTACAGCGAAAACAAATGGGCTTGCCCACCAGTAAGGGTGCTGAGCCCCATAAAAAGAAAAAATCCTGCAAAAATCTTCGTGTACTGACTCTTGTTTCTGGAGATCAGCTGATAGAATAGCAGCAAGCTCAGGGCACACAAGAAAATATCCGATAGATAGGTACTTGGTTCCTGAAGTTGCAAGCCAAATAATTCAATGGTAACCTTCTTCATTGCGGGCAAAAATAGTTATTCCGACCAGCTAGCATTTTTCATCGTCAGAATCTTTCTAATTTTGACCCCGTTTTAAAAGCCTCTATGTTCTATTTCCCCCTTCAGGTATTAATGGTCATCATTTACCGAATTTACTTTCGGAGCATGCACATGGCCAACCTCAAGTACTGGCACACCAAAAAACCTACTCTCTTGGTATGCAATCACGTAAATGCCTT
Source organism: bacterium SCSIO 12741 (assembly GCA_024398055.1). Lineage (NCBI taxonomy): Bacteria > bacterium SCSIO 12741. Next base: position 4,505,961 of record CP073749.1, read on the forward strand.
TTTGGATCCCATTATGCTTCCAGCACAAATGCGATTAAAGGTCTATTTCATCACCCGGGGAGATGTATTTAAAACGCCTTTTTTGAGCTGGGCTATGTGGCAGTTGAACCAGTTGCCCATGTTCCGAAGAAGGGATGGACTCAAGAATTTAAAGCGCAACGAAGAAACGTTTAACCGATGCTTTGATTTGCTGAAAGAGGGTAAACGCATCATGATTTTTCCAGAAGGAGATTGTGTTAACGAAATGCACTTAAGACCCATCCAAAAAGGGTCAGCCCGAATGGTATTTGGAGCTATTGAAAAATACGGCTGGGATCTTGATTTGCACATTCAAACAACGAGCGTACACTACTCCAATCCTTCTGAATTTCGCTCCGATGTGACCACCAATGTGGGTAAACCTTTTCCGGTAATCGAATACAAGGAATTGTATGAGAGCGAGCCTGCCAAGGCCATTACCAAAATGACCAAAGACATTGAGAAAAACATGAAGGAGCACTATATCCAGATGGATGATAAATCGGATATAGAGCTGTTTGATCAATGGGCCACCATCGCTCGTAGCGAAACCCCATCCTCGGTGGTTCCGTGGAGACAATTAAACAACAAACGATTTGATCGGGAAAAGGCCATAAGCGACAAGCTCAACGACATAAGAGCAAACGACCCGGATTCACTGGAGCCCCTCAAAACTCAGGCTTCCAAGTATTTTGATAGGTTAAAAGGATTAAACCTGCGTGACCGGGATTTGAGCCGTAGCCGTAAAAGCTTAGCTCCAGGCACCTTATTTCTAATTCTTGGACTTCCTTTATTTATCGTTGGCTATTTGCTCAACATTGTTCAATTTACCGTAGCCGATAACAAAGCCAAAAAAGCCAAAGAGGTCATCTTTAAAAATTCCACACGATTGGTTTTCACCATGCTGATGAATTTGGGGGTGGTGTTCATCCTATTCTTAGGCCTATTAATTGCGGGAAACATTTGGATGGCGATTGGCGGTGTGGTGGCATTTTGGTTGCTGGCTTGGTACACGATTAACTACCGCGAGTATTTAAGAGATACCAACTACGCCTTCCGCTACCATTCGGTAAAGGGCAAAAAATCGAAAGAAATGGAAGAGTTGACCCAGGAACGCCAGGCCATTCTTGATCTTATTCCAGGACTCTAACGAATCACGACCTCTTCAATCACTTCTGATCCGGCGAATCCGTTAACCTTTTGAACGATCAAATCTTTTCCGTAGGACAACTCTTGTTTTAGCACCGCTGAGTCCATTTGCAGGTACAATGTTTTTCCACGGATTTCCAGTTTTCGGGTATGACGGCTGATCATTTTGCCCATCAGTTCTTCCCAATGCTGACGAAGATCCACTTCCTGCAAGCGATCATCCAGTTGATATTGTTTCATTAGCTGCTTGAGCAGCGCTTTCATATCATATTGATTTTTCTCGCTCATAATCTTTGATCTGTCCCTTCTCAACTTGCAACAGCTGAAAGGGTTTACCAATACGTTTTAGGATGGGTTCCATTCTTCCCAATTCCGTATCAGTGATGAAAATTTGTCCAAAATCATTACCACTCACCAATTTGACCAAGGCCTCTACCCGATTGGCGTCCAGCTTGTCAAAAATGTCATCGAGCAGCAACAAAGGCATTGTTCCTTTTTTCTGACGGATAAATTCAAATTGCGCCAGTTTTAAAGCCACCAAATAGGTTTTCTGTTGACCTTGTGATCCCATTTTTTTCAAGGGACGATCAGCCAGGGTAAAAGTTAAGTCCTCTTTATGGATACCTTGTGTGGTATACCTCATTTGACGATCCTTATCCAAGGACAATTGCAACAACTCTAATAAGGAATGATCCTTCATTCCAGTAGAATACTCCAGGTTAATACTCTCTCGATCTCCGGAAATAAGGGAATAGAACCGCTGAAAACAAGGAATAAACTCTTGCAAGAAAGATTCCCGGGTTTCATGAATGGGGGCTCCCAATTCCTGTAGCTTTTCATCCCAAATCTGAAGGGCGTCCGCATCAAAGAATCGATTTTCGTAAAATGACTTCAGGAGTGAATTTCGCTGAGTCAAAGCACGCTGGTAGTTCAAAAGGCGATCCAGGTAAAGATGATCAAATTGGGCAATCACTCCATCCATGAACCGTCTACGCACTTCCGAACCTTCCGATATTAATTGACTATCGGAAGGAGAAACCATCACCAGGGGAATTTCTCCAATGTGATCAGCCAGCTTCTCATATTCCTTTTTATTGCGCTTAAACTGCTTCTTCTGCCCTTTTTTAATCCCGCAGAACACCTTCGACTCTTTCCCTTTTTTTTCAAAGGTTCCTTGAATAACAAAGAAGTCTTGATCTATTTTAATATTCTGACTATCAACCGGATTAAAAAAGCTTTTGCAAAAGGCCAGGTAGTAAATGGCATCCAACAAATTCGTCTTCCCCTGCCCATTGTTACCAATGAAACAATTCACATTATCGTTGAGGCTTAATTCTGCCTCCTCGTAATTTTTGAAATTGACCAGGGAAAGGTTTTTGAGAATCATGCTAACTGTATTCGAGGCAAATTTAGAGCCCACTGAGTTAAGATATGAGCATTTAACCGTTTATATTTTTCCCCGTCTTACTAACAAAGGCTGTTGATGATAGGGTAAAAAAAGTATATTTGCAGCTTCAAAAAAATGCCCAATGTCTAAAAAGAATCACGAAGAAAAGGACGAAGTAATTGTTGATATAGGCGGCACCTACAACCAGGTGGAGCAATTTATCGAAAAGAACAAGAACGTCATGGTTGGCGGTCTGGTAGCTATTGCCCTTGTTATCGGTGGCTTCTTTGCCTACAACTCATTTTATCTGGAACCTCTTCAAGAAGAGGCTTCTAACGAAATCTGGAGAGCCCAGCAATATGAGCGCTCTGACTCTTTGGAGCAAGCACTCTATGGAGACGGCATGTACATGGGCTTTGAAGGTATCTCTGATGACTTCGGTGCTACCAACACCGGAAAATTGGCCAACTATCAAATGGGCTTGGTTTACATGAGACAAGGAGAATACCAATTGGCTATCGATGCTATGGATGATTTCAAATCAGACGATGTCATGGCCTCTGCTATCGCTCTTGGCGTTCAGGGAGATGCTTACATGCAATTGGATGATCCTGATATGGCTCTTTCTAAGTACATCGCTGCTGCTCGTCGCAGTCCTAACAACTTTACCACTCCTATCTTCTTGAAGAAAGCTGGAGAAGTTGCCGAGGCCTTGGGAGACTACAGCCAGGCGGTTAGTCTTTACGAGGAAATCGAAAAAGACTACAAAGACACTCAGGAAGGTAAATCCATCGAGAAATTCTTGTACCGCGCCAAGACTCGTGCGGCAAACAACGGCTAAGCCCTATGGCTACGGCACTCAAAAACCTTTCGGATTACGATCCTCAATCTGTACCTAATGCTTCTGGCATGAAGTTCGGTGTGGTGGTTTCAGAATGGAATCAAAACATCACTTTTGCCTTGGCTAAAGGCGCAGTAGACACACTCCTTAATTGCGGAGCCAAAGAAGAAAACATTCTTCAGCATTTCGTACCTGGCAGTTTTGAACTACCCTTGGGAGCTCAATGGATGCTTGAACAAACAGATGTGGATGCGGTAATCTGCATTGGAAGCGTTATCCGTGGCGAAACAGAACACTTCACCTTTGTTTGTGAAGCTACTTCTCAAGGCGTTAAAGACGTTTCCCTCAAATACGGAAAACCTGTCATTTTCGGAGTTCTTACCGACGATACCCTTCAACAATCCATCGATCGCTCCGGCGGTAAACATGGAAACAAAGGCGATGAAGCTGCCATCACAGCCATTAAGATGGCGGCGTTGAAAGCTAGCCTTTAACAATTTCGAATTCTGAATTCTGAATTTTGATTTGCTCCTTAGAGCATTCTTGACTTGGATTAATAATGGACTAATATTTCCGAGCCGATCTCAAATAGGGAGGTGGAACATCTTTCCAGATGTTATAATTTTCAAATTTCCAACCCGGCAATATCGGATCTAAATTCCAACTCCTCTACCCTCTTTTCGGGCTGCGTCCTTCCAAAATGGCGGCGATGTCTGGACGAAAATACTGATCGCTTTTCATCACTTTTCCATCTTCCCGATAAATCGGTTCTCCATTCGCATCCAACTTGGATAAATTGCTTTGCTGGATCTCATGATACACTTCTTCGATCTTGTGCTGCAATCCGTGAGTAATGATTGTTCCACACAAGATGTAAAGCATATCTCCCAAGGCATCAGCCACTTCCACAAGGTCACCCGATTTTGCAGCTTGAAGGTATTCCTCATTTTCCTCGGCCATCAATTTGTGTCTCAAATCAATGATCGATTCTTTTAAATCCACGGTAGGCGTTTCTGAATAACCCACTCGAAATGATTCGTGAAAGGTTTTAACGTATTCAATTGTCTCCTGAAGGCTTAATGGACTTTTCATTTTAATTTTTTTTAACATCGGGAAGCCGCTAAAATAGGGCGTTTTGGCACATTTTCGAGTCTCTGATGCTTAACTTTAATTAACAGCGGAATAATTAGCAAACCCTTGTCAAATAAGGACTTTTGTAGTGCAGACACCCCCATATTGTTAAAAGAAAAAATATGAGTGAAATTCAGTCCCCGGTAACGTCGTCTGAATCGACCGACATTCGAGCGATAAACGAGAAAATTCAACAAGAAAGTTCCTTCGTGGATTTGATCCACATGGAAATGTCCAAAGTCATTGTTGGGCAAAGTCACATGGTAGAAAGCCTCCTTATCGGGTTGCTATCCGATGGACACATCCTGTTGGAAGGAGTACCAGGGCTGGCCAAAACCTTAGCCATTAATTCACTTTCTCAAACGGTGGATGCCGAATTTAGCCGTATCCAGTTTACACCGGACTTGCTACCGGCTGACGTTTTGGGAACCCAGATATACAGCCAAAAGAACGAAGAGTTTACGGTTAAAAAAGGGCCTATCTTCGCCAATTTCATTTTGGCGGATGAGATTAACCGAGCCCCGGCTAAAGTGCAGTCTGCCCTTTTAGAGGCCATGCAGGAACGTCAAGTTACCATTGGTGAAGAAACATTTAAACTGCCTGGTCCATTTCTGGTGATGGCTACCCAAAACCCGGTAGAGCAAGAAGGAACTTATCCTCTTCCAGAAGCCCAGGTTGACCGTTTTATGTTGAAGGTCGTTCTGGATTATCCGAAGAAGGAAGAAGAAAAGCTAATTATCCGTCACAACCTTTCCAAAGCAGGAATGGCACGTCCAAATACGATTCTGAAACCAGAAGACATCGAACGGGCCAAGCAGATTGTGAAGGAAGTCTACCTGGATGAAAAAATTGAGCAATACGTGGTCGACATTGTATTCGCTACTCGTAACCCCGGAGCTTATGGCATGAGCAACTTCGATTCGCTCATCAGTTTTGGTGGGTCGCCACGTGCCAGCATTAGTTTGGCTAAGGCAGCCAAAGCTTACGCTTTCATTAAGCGCCGTGGTTATGTAATTCCTGAAGATGTGAGAGCCGTTTGCCACGACGTATTGCGCCATCGAATTGGCCTATCATACGAAGCGGAGGCAGAAAACATCACCAGTGAAGATATTATCACCGAGATTCTAAACCGGGTTGAGATTCCTTAATCCACCCGATTTTAATAAAGGCAAAACCTGGTAAATTATTAAGTCTGCATCCGCAATGGATACAACGGAGCTATTAAAAAAAGTCAGAAAAATTGAGATCAAAACACGTGGTCTCACCTCGCAGTTGTTTGCTGGAGAATACCACTCGGCATTCAAAGGCTCGGGTATGGCTTTTAGCGAAGTGCGGGAATACAACCGTGGCGATGAGATCCGTAAAATTGACTGGAACGTAACGGCTCGTTTTAATCACCCTTTCATCAAAATATTTGAAGAAGAACGTGAGCTAACGGTTATGCTCTTGGTGGATGTTTCGGGTTCCGAACAATTTGGAACCCAAACGCAATTGAAACGAGAGCTAATCACTGAAATGTGTGCCGTACTCTCCTTCTCTGCCATTCAAAACAACGACAAGATTGGAGTCATTTTCTTCAGCGACAAAATCGAGAAGTTTATTCCTCCCAAAAAAGGAAAAAGCCATATCCTTCGAATCATTCGAGAGCTTTTGACCTTTGAGCCTGAAAGCAAAGGCACCAATATTTCTGAAGCCTTGCGCTACCTTACCCAGGCCATTAAGAAAAAGAGTACGGTATTCTTACTATCCGACTTTTTGGACAAAGACTACGAACACGCTCTCAAAATCGCGAATCGGAAACACGATCTCATTAGCCTTCGCATTTATGACCGTTGGTTTTATGAGTTGCCGGATTTAGGAGCTATTCCCCTACTCGATCGGGAGAGCGGACAGATAAAACTCGTGGACACTTCCAGCAAAAAAGTCCGTCAACGATACGAACAGGAAAATCAGGAATGGACCGAGGCTTTGGAAGAACAGTTTAAGCGGGCTGGAATTGACTTTACCCATATCGGAACGCATGAATCCTATGTTAAACCCCTTATGACCCTTTTCAAAAAGAGAGAGGGCAGACGATGAGCAGCCGATTTCTACATAGCGGACTCCTTTTCACCTTGCTCCTATGGGCCAGTGGAGTATTTGCACAACAAGCGAGCTTAGAAGTCAAACTGGATACTGGGCTCATTGCTATTGGCGAGCAAATTCAGTTGACTCTTGATATTCGAGCTCCCAAAGATGCTCGTGTAGAATGGCCTGAATGGAAAGACACCCTGGTAGGAAAAATTGAGATTCTCGAAGCTTCCAACCCAGATACGGTTTACAACGCAGGATTAAAAACCGTGACACAGCAATTGACCTTAACCGGCTTTGATTCTGGCCTTTTTGTCGTTCCTCCTGTTGTCGCATTTGTTGATGATATTGCTGTAAAATCGCGTCCTTTTTTGATTCAAGTAGTTACTTATCAAATTGATACCATCAAAGGGATCAACGACATCAAACGAGTGCAAGAAGCTGATTTTGGTTGGCGCGATGCACTTGAAGTTTTTTGGCCAGTTGGAGTGGCCTTGGTTGGTTTAGGGGTAATTGGATTTATCATGGTATGGCTGGGTCGTCACCGCAAAAGAAAAGTGGTGGTGAAGGAAAAGCCCAAGGTTATTCCACATGCCCATGCCCTGCGCCGATTAGAAGAATTGCAGCAACAACAGCTCTGGCAAAGTGGTCAGGTGAAAGAATACCATGCCTCATTTTCTGAGATTATACGGGAATACATCGAGAATCAATTTGGAATTCTCGCCTTGGAGCAAACCACCGATGAAATCATGCAACAATTGAGGGTAGTGAATATAGACCCATTACTCAAAGAAGAATTGCAGCGCCAGTTGATGCTATCCGATTTGGTCAAATTTGCCAAGCATCTTCCCTTACCTGTTGAGAACGAACGTATCCTCCGTTTTTCCTTTCAGTTTGTAGAACAGACGATTCCCAACGAAAAAGAAGAGGAAAAAGTGGCTGAACCTGAATCAGAAGGAGGTAAGTCATGAGCGGAATAGACTTAGCAAACATCCACTGGCTGTGGGCATTAGGACTTATCCCCCTACTCGCACTTTACTACTTTTGGCGCAATCCGAATAACCGGGCGACGGTATCCGTACCCACCTTTGGATCGCTGGCTAATTCAGGTTTCTCCCTCAAAGAATGGACCTATCATGGCCTTATCGTCTTTAGACTAATTGCTTTGGGTTTAATCATCTTCGTACTGGCCCGCCCCCAATCCTCCTCCTCCTGGGAAGATGTGAACACGGAAGGAATCGACATTGTGGTTTGCCTGGATATCTCAGGTAGTATGTTGGCCGAAGATTTTGAGCCCAATAGATTGGAAGCTTCCAAAGAAGTAGCTAAAGAGTTCATTGAAGGTCGACCTAATGACCGTATTGGTTTAGTGGTGTATGCAGGCGAAAGCTTTACCCAGTGTCCTTTAACCACAGATCATACCGTGGTCAAAAATCTATTTCAGGAGGTTCAGTTTGGCCAAATTCAAGACGGAACCGCTATCGGAATGGGATTGGCTACAGCGGTTAATCGACTAAAGAAGAGCGATGCAAAAAGTAAGGTAATCATCCTGCTAACGGATGGTCAAAATACCACAGGAGCCATTTCTCCAGTCACAGCAGCCGACATTGCCAAAACCTATGGAATTCGGGTCTACACCATTGGTGTTGGAACGAATGGTCAAGCTCCATTTCCCGTCGAAACTCCATTTGGCCGCCAGTACCGCCACATGGATGTTAAAATTGATGAAGAAACCCTGACCTCTATTGCCGACCTCACCGATGGACAGTACTTTCGTGCCACAGACAACGATAAGCTGGCCGAAGTGTATCGGGAGATCGATAAACTGGAAAAATCAAAAACAGAAGTCACCGAATACCGTAAGAAAGCGGAAGAGTTTTTCCCCTATCTGTTGGCAGCTGTTTTGTTGTTGGGATTGGAATATTTAATTAGAAACACCTACTTAAGGGCTCTGGTATAACAATGTATCGCTTAGAAAATCCGGATTGGTTGTGGGCGCTGGCAGCGCTTCCCGTGTTTGCTGTGCTTTACCTGGCGTATGAGCGTTGGAGAAAGCAAAAGCTACGCAAGGCCATGGATGCTCATCTGGTGGAACACCTTATTCCTCTGATGCCCAAGCATAAGTTAATGACCAAGTTTCTCTTGTTTTCGGCTGCTTTTTTCTTTTTGGTTATTGGCTTGGCCAATCCTCAAATTGGTTCGAAGTTGGAAGAAGTAAAACGAGAAGGTATTGACCTGATTATAGCCATTGACCTTTCCAACAGTATGCTGGCGGAAGACTTGAGCCCAAACAGACTGGATAGAGCCAAAATGGCCGTGATCCAACTCATGGACCAACTTCATAGCGATCGTATCGGATTGGTCGTTTTTGGAGGAACGGCTTACACTCAAATTCCGCTAACAACGGACTATTCTGCCGCCAAAATGATGCTGAAGACCTTATCCACTGATGACATTCCCACTCAGGGCACAGCTATTGGTGCGGCGATAAACCAAGCCGTTAAGGGATTTGATAGCCAGAGTAAGGCCGGAAAAGCCGTTGTGGTTATCACCGATGGAGAGAATCACGAAGACGATGCCGAATCCGCAGCCAGGGCTGCAGCCGAACAAGATATTAAGGTATTTACAGTAGGAATGGGTTCGGTGAGTGGTCAGCCCATCCCCTTGTACAAAAACGGTCGTCGATTAGGTTACCGCAAAGATCGCGAAGGAAACAGCATTGTAACCCGGTTAAATGAACCCATGCTGCAGCAAATTGCAGCGGCGGGTAACGGTACCTATATTCACGCCACCAATGCTGATGCTGGATTGGATCGGGTGTTTGAAGAACTAAATAGCCTGGAAACGGCTGAATACGGCACCAAATCTTTTACCGATTATGAAGATCGTTTTCAGTATTTCGTAGCCACGGGCTTACTCCTGCTGTTGATTGAATTTTTTGTTAGCGATAAACGAAATCAGTGGTTAAAAGATTTAAAGCTATTTGAAGCCAAGAGCAAACTATGAAATGGTCCTTATCCCATATCACTTTGGTTTTTGTTCTCCCCATAGGGGCCTGGGCTCAGAATGCGAATCTGAATGTATATCTCGGTAATCGCATTTATGAAACCGGAAACTTTGGAGCAGCTGAAAAACTGTACCTCGATGCTTTAACCACAGACGTGAATAATAATCAAGCTCAATTCAATCTGGGTAATTCCTACTTTCGCCAGGACAAAAAAGACGAGGCAGAGAAGGTTTTCAGAAAAATGGCTTACAACGAAGAATTGACGGATACACTGAGGGCAAAGGCCTTTCATAACTTGGGCAACATCTTTCTGACTCAAAAAGAGCCTAAAATTGAAGAAGCCATTGAAGCCTACAAAAGCTCATTGCGACTAAATCCAAAAGACAACGAAACACGCTACAACCTGGCAGTAGCCCAAAAATTGCTGGACGCTCAACCTCCTCAAGAACAGCAGCAAAATCAAGATCAACAAAACCAGGATCAGCAGAACCAGGATCAGCAAAATCAAGACCAGCAGGATCAGGAAAATCAGGACCAACAAAACCAAGAGAATAAATCCGATAAGGAGAAGGAAAATCAAGATCAGGAAAACTCTGACAAATCGGAAGGAGATAAGAATAAGGACGAACAAAAAGACGAACCTCAAAATGGCGAAGGGCAAGAGCCTAAAATGTCAAAAGAGGATGCTGAACGACTGCTCGAAATGATGGAAAACGAAGAAGAGCAAGTTCAGGACAAACTGAAAAAGAAGAAAGTAAAGGTTAAGCAAAACTCCATTGAAAAAGACTGGTAAATGCCGATTTTACTAAAACATATCACTTACTTGTTCTTGATCCTGGGATGCACCCAATTGGGATGGGCTCAAACATTTACAACCACCGTTAGTAGTAGCAAGGTCGGTGTTGGTAAACAGTTTAAGCTTACATACACCCTTGACAGACAGGGAACCAATTTCAGAGCTCCAGCGCTAAAGAATTTCCGAGTTTTGAGTGGGCCGAATCAAGCCCATAACATGTCGGTATACAATGGACAAATGACCCAAACGCTGTCTGTCTCCTATGTATTGGCCCCTATTAAAGTGGGAACTTATACTATTCCTGGAGCCGAGATAACCGCCGATGGTAAGAAAGTAAAGGCTAACAGTGTAAAAGTACAAGTCGTAAAGGGCGCGCCTAAATCGCAGGAAGCAGGTGCCAATGAAAAGGCTCAGCTGCAAGAAATAAAGGACAACGTTTTCATCCGATTGGTGGCCAACAAAACCAAGTTGTATCAAGGGGAACACCTGGTGGCTACTTACAAAATATACACCCGGGCGTCTATCGTTGATTACTCACAAGATCAGGTTCCGGCCTTTAATGGGTTTTATACCCAGGAAATTGAATCTCAACAGCACGGATCTCTTCGTCCAGAAGTATACAAAGGGGTGCGTTACAATGCGGCAGTCCTGAGGCAAGTATTGCTATCTCCCCAACGTACGGGAAAGTTGACCTTGGATCCATACAGCATGAACATGGTGATTCGGGTACGCGAAAACCGACGTCCTCAATCCGTTTACGATCAGTTCTTCGGTTCTTTTAAAGATATCCCTTACAAAGCCGTTAGTAACACCGTAGATATTGAAGTGCTGCCCCTCCCCTCTGCTGGCAAACCAGCCGACTTCTCGGGAGCCGTGGGTCATTACATTTTCTCGGCAAATTTGGATAAAACCGAGGTTGAAGCCAATGAAGCCATTAATTTGAAAGTGACCATTTCCGGGAAAGGAAATATCAAACTTTTAAAGAAGCCTGAGATCTCCTTCCCTACTGATTTTGAGGTATATGATCCCAAAATTAATACCCAGGCCAAAACTTCTGCCAACGGCACACAGGGAACCAAGACTTTTGAATACCTGATTATACCCCGTCATGCCGGAGAGTTTAAAATACCGGCGATCGCCTTCAACTACTTTGATCCCAAAACGGGTAAATATGTGAAATCGGGTTCTGAAGAATTTACGGTAAAAGTGAATCGGGGTTCAGGAGACGCTGGACAGGCCTCCGCTTATCAACCGGTGAGCAAAAAAGATGTAACCCTCCTGGGACAGGATATTCGCTACATCAAAGTTGGCTCAGGCAAGCTTAAAGAGCAAGATCAATTTTTCGTTGGATCGGCACTCTATTACCTGCTACTACTTATTCCTTCTGTGTTGTTTATGCTTCTCTTGGTGGTAAGACGAAGACTTCGCGAACAGCAAGCTGACGCCGTTGGAATGCGAAGAAAACGTGCTACACGAGTGGCCGAGAAAAGATTGGCACAAGCCAAAAAACATTTGGACGCCAGCGAGAAGAACGCTTTTTACGAAGAGGTTTTCCGATCGCTCTACGGTTACCTGTCCGATAAATTCTCGATTTCCCTATCCGAACTGAACAAAGACAAACTCAAAGAAGTATTGCTGGCTCAAGGTTTTGAGGAAGCCGGAATAAACGAACTATTTGGCCTTTTAGACAATTGCGAAATGGCACGTTATGCTCCTGTTGCCCACATTCAGGAACAACAGGTTTATGAAGAAGCTACACGGTTTATTAATCAAATTGAAGGAGGTAAAAGATGAGAATAATCGCACTCACCTTAGGAATAATTGCCGGACTTCAATTTACCGGATGGGCGCTGGAAGACAACGCTGCTCGATATGACAACCTCTTTCAAATGGCTAATGAGGCCTACGAGCAAGGAGAATACGACACAGCTGTGAGTTTGTATTCGCAAGTGGTTAATGCCGGCTATTCCTCCGCTCGATTGTACTACAATTTGGGTAACGCATTTTTTAAAAGTGAACAATTGGCCCCGGCCATTTTGTACTATGAAAAAGCCGCAAAATTAGCGCCTGCCGATGGTGATATCCGATTCAATTTGGAAATGGCCAACAGCCAGATTTACGACAAAATTGAGTCCGTACCGACTCCATTTCTGGAACAATCGTGGAGTTTTTTCCGCAATTTGCTTTCCGCTCGAGGCTGGGGAGTACTCACATTAATCTGTTTTACCGGATTTTTGGCACTCTTAGCCTTCTACTTAATTACCCCTGGAGTAAGCTTAAAACGGATTTCCTTTTTTGGCTTCATGGTACTTCTTTTCCTTGCTATCATTGGGTTTGTAGCAGGTCAATCAGCTCGAAACTACATCCTGTCTAAAGATCAGGCCATTGTATTTTCACCCTCTCTCAATGTAAAAGCAGAACCTAAGAACAGTTCCGCCGATTTGTTTGTTATTCATGAAGGAACAAAAGTGTCCGTTTTGGAGCAAAATATTAGCTGGAGTCGTGTAGCTTTGCCGAACGGAAATGAGGGGTGGGTACCAACCGATGAAATAGAACCTTTTTAGGTGCGCTTTTGCACGCTGGAAGACCATCTGTCTCATCGTTTTTTGTTAACTTACAAAGCAGAATATGTTGAAAATGTTGAACGATATAAAAGAGATCCGAATTGAAAAAACCAACCAAACTCGTATCGGAGAATTTGATGAAAACAATCTGAAATTTGGACGAGAGTTTACCGATCATATGTTCGTTGCCGATTACCACGATGGTGAATGGCAGGACGCTCGAATCATACCTTACCAAAACCTAAGTTTAAGCCCAGCTACCTCATTTATCCATTACGGACAATCCATTTTTGAAGGCCTTAAGGCTCATAAATCCGAGAATGGAGAAATTCTGGTTTTTCGCCCAGATGCGAACTGGAAAAGAATGAACGAATCCGCACATCGCATGTGCATGGCTCAACTACCACGTGAGTTGTTTATGGATTCCATCATCAAGTTATTGCAATTGGATAGCGCCTGGATGCCTTCAGCTAAAGGGACATCGATGTATATCCGTCCATTTATGTTTGCTACCGAACCCTTTCTTGGGGTTAAGCCTTCTCCTTCTTACCGTTTTATGGTGATTCTCTCTCCTTCTGGTTCCTACTACTCAGAGCCTGTTCGGGTAAAAATTGAGAAGCACTATGCACGTGCTATGGAAGGTGGTGTTGGTAGTGCCAAAACCTCTGGAAATTACGCAGCTTCCCTCTACCCTGCTCTACAAGGCATGAAAGAAGGTTACGATCAACTGATCTGGACCGACGCCAAGGATCATGAGCGTATTGAAGAGGCTGGAACGATGAACATCATGTTTGTTGTAGATGGCAAGGTAATCACACCTAAGCCCTCCACTTCTATCCTGGATGGAATTACCCGTCAAAGTGTGGTTCAAATTGCCCGTGACTGGGGATATGAAGTAGAACAACGCACCATTTACGTTAAGGAAATCTTAGAGGCCATTCAAAATGGAACCCTAACGGAAGCCTTTGGTGTAGGTACGGCTGCCACGATTGCCCCTATCAAAACCATAGGAATCGATGGTGTGGATTATGATCTTAATCCGGTAGACAACCGTCCTTTCTCTCAAAAAATGGGCGCTTACCTATCTGACTATAAGCACGGCAAAGTGGACGATGAGTACCACTGGTTGGTGCGTGTTTAAGATTTTACCTGGCTAACATGACTAAAAAGGAGAAGGTAGCTTTTGTTGTTCAGAAGCTCAATGAATTGTACCCGGAACCTCCCATTCCACTCGATCATAAGGATTCGTATACCCTGTTAGTAGCCGTGCTGCTTTCAGCTCAGTGCACCGATGCCCGTGTCAATCAGATTACGCCATTGCTTTTTAAGCAAGCCGACAATCCCTACGACATGATCAAACTGAGCGTGGAGGAAATTCGCGAAATCATTCGTCCTTGTGGACTTTCTCCGGCGAAGAGTAAAGCCATTTTTGGTCTGTCTCAAATTTTGATCGATAAGCATGGCGGAGAAGTTCCGGCCAATTTTGAAGACTTGGAAGCGCTACCAGGAGTAGGCCACAAAACCGCATCGGTGGTTATGACTCAAGCTTTTGGTGTTCCTGCCTTTCCAGTAGACACTCATATTCATCGCCTGATGTATCGCTGGGGACTGTCGAATGGAAAATCCGTCGATCAAACCGAGAAAGATGCCAAACGACTATTTCCTAAAGAGAGCTGGAATAAGCTACATCTTCAGATCATTTACTACGGTCGGGAATACAGTCCGGCACGCGGTTTTGACCCACAAAAAAGCCCAATCGACTTAACGATTGGGCGAAAATCTTTGTTTAAGTGATCTAAGATCAGTTCAACATGAAGGCTACTTTTCCAAGGCTTCGTGTGTCTTCCACTTTAAGCGCTTTGGAGTAGTTCAGAATGTTGTTCACTACTTTCTCACTTGGATTCTTTCTTTGGCTTTCCGCTACTTCTGGAAAGTCCGTTTTTTCGTTTTCAATGTTCTGTTGAAGCTTTTCTAAGTTGTTGAGAAACTCTTCCGGAGTATACACGTGATCCATAGGCAGGAGAATAATTTGTTTTTGAGCAAACGCAGCCCATGGAAAGATTATTGTCTAACCCTGATAATTTTTTTTCTTGTGTACGTGTAAAGTGGAGAAGAGTATAGGTTCTCATGAGCAAAAACTTAACTGTTCGTCAGTTGAATGTTTTTGTTTTTAACCAGCTTTCTCAGGTTAATCAAGGCATATCTCATCCTTCCCAAAGCCGTATTAATGCTCACATTGGTTTCTTCTGCGATTTCTTTAAAACTCATTTCACAAAAGATTCTCATGCGTAGAACAGTTCTCTGCTCCTCTGGAAGTAATTCCAAAAGCTTTACGACATCCTTTTGAATTTGGCCATAGATCATTTTCTCTTCCATGTTCTCATCTTCCAAACCCAGGGTATCGAAAATGTCAAACTCTTCGGTACCACGCTGCATAGGCATACGCTTGAGGTTACGGAAATGATCGATGGATAAGTTATGGGCAATTCTCAGTACCCATTGAATGAACTTACCTTCTTCATTGTACCGACCGTTTTTCAAAGTATTTACCACCTTAATAAAGGTATCTTGAAAAATGTCGTTAGCAATAAATTCGTCCTTAACTATTAAGTGAATGTAAGAATAGACGCGCTCCTGGTGTTTCTTGATTAATTTTTCGAGAGCGGCCTCTTTTCCTTCGAGGTATTCCCGGACCAAAATCCGGTCGTCCAAATGGCTGTTCATATTACTCGTATTTAGGTTGCGCCAAAAGCACAACAGGGTTAAACAATAAAAAATGAAAAGAAAAAAACGGGGTTAACTGGTTAGGTTAAAAGCTTAGAAATACGAGTAAAATTTCTGTATAGGCGTATATAATTTTAGTCCGATTTTGAACACCGGATACACAAATATGAAAAATTTTATGAATACCTGCAAATTTTATTTGGGGAAGTTACATTTGTGATCTTAATTCTTTGGCGGCATTGGAAGCATTCGAAACCCTCAGTTCACAAGATCATATTCTCATCAAAGGTGCCCGCGAGCACAACCTTAAAAATATTGATGTAGCTATTCCCCGTAACAAGTTGGTAGTCATTACCGGACTCAGTGGTAGCGGCAAGTCATCCCTGGCATTCGATACCCTGTATGCGGAAGGGCAACGTCGCTATGTAGAAAGTCTTTCATCCTATGCCCGGCAGTTTTTGGGCAAGATTGACAAGCCGGCAGTGGAGTACATCAAAGGAATATCTCCGGCGATAGCTATTGAACAAAAAGTGGCTACTCGCAGTTCGAGATCTACCGTAGGCACCTCTACAGAATTGTATGACTACTTCAAATTACTCTTTGCACGCATAGGTAGAACCTACTCCCCTATTTCAGGAGAAGAAGTTACCCGTGATAGTATTGAGGATGTTCATCAGTTTATCCAAAGTCAGGCTGAAGGCAGTAAAGTAATGCTCACCTCTCCCATTCATCTGCGGGAAAAGGAAAACCTGGAAGGAAAACTGAAAATGCTCCTTCAGCAAGGTTTTACTCGGGTAATGATTGATGGGGCTATCGTGGCCATTGAAGATGTTAATGCCGCAGAACACAAACTGGAAGACATTACTCTACTTATCGACCGTTTTATCATTCGCAAGGACGATGAAGAAAATAGTAGTCGAATTTCAGACTCCGTTGAAATAGCCTATTACGAGGGCAATAAGGAATGCCTGGTTACCGTATTCGGTGAATCTGGCCCCGTAACCCACCGATTTAATTATCGCTTCGAAAAGGACGGAATGAGCTTTGAAGTGCCAAGCGACCATTTCTTTTCTTTCAACAATCCTGTTGGCGCTTGTAAACGTTGCGAAGGATTAGGAAGCATTATTGGTATCGATCCTGATTTGGTGATTCCCGATAAGTCTTTGTCGGTATACGAGGGAGCCATTGTAGCCTGGAAGGGTGAGAAAATGGGGCTTTGGAAAAAGAAATTGGTCACAGCTGCCCATCACTTTGATTTTCCCGTTCACAAGCCGGTTAACGAATTAAGTAAGGATGAAGTAGAGCTCCTTTGGACCGGCAACAAGCATTTTAAGGGATTGAATGCCTTTTTTAAAATGCTGGAAGAAAACGCCTATAAAATCCAATACCGGGTTATGCTGTCCCGCTATCGCGGAAAAACAACCTGCCCCGATTGTCAGGGCACCCGATTGCGCAAGGATGCCAATTTTGTGAAGATCCAGGGAAAGTCAATTACCGATTTGGTTTTAACTCAAATCAAGGATTTACCTGGCTTCTTTGACCAACTGGAACTGAATGAATACGAACAAACCGTTGCCAGAAGAATTCTTCTGGAAATCAGAAACCGTCTTCAATACCTCAATGATGTTGGTTTGGGTTACCTAACCCTGAATCGCCTCTCCTCTTCCCTATCAGGAGGAGAAACTCAGCGTATCAATTTGGCAACCTCTCTGAGTAGCAGCTTGGTGGGTTCCACTTATATATTGGATGAACCCAGTATTGGACTTCACCCTCACGACACCAGTCGATTGATTCGAGTACTTCGCTCCCTTTGTGATTTGGGCAATACCGTTGTGGTGGTTGAGCACGAGGAAGAAGTTATGCGTGCAGCTGATGAGATTATCGATTTAGGTCCCCTTGCCGGAACCTTGGGGGGTAATTTAATTTTTCAGGGCGATCACAGCGCTTTGGAAAAAGAACAGGATAGCCTGACGGCCAAATACCTGACTGGAAGAGAAGTTATCCCCATCCCCGATAAACGAAGAACCTGGAACAAATCCATTAAAGTATCGGGTGCCCGTGAGAATAACCTGAAAGGCATCGATGTTGAATTCCCCTTGGGTGTAATGACTGTTCTCACCGGTGTGAGTGGTTCTGGGAAAAGTTCCTTGGTGAACCAAATCCTGTTCCCGGCCTTAAAAAAGATTCATGGTGGATTCGCCAATGTGACTGGTAAGCATGATGAACTATTGGGTGATATCAAGGCAATAGGGAATGTGGAATACATCAATCAAAATCCGATTGGTAAGTCTTCCCGATCCAATCCGGTAACCTATGTAAAGGCCTACGATGATATCCGTTCCCTATTTGCAGCACAAGAATTGGCCAAGGTTCGTGGATACAAGCCCGCTTATTTTTCCTTCAACGTTGAAGGTGGACGCTGTGAAACGTGTAAGGGCGAAGGAACCATAACGGTAGAAATGCAGTTTATGCCCGACATTCAGCTCAAATGTGAAGCCTGTCAGGGTAAACGATTTACCGAAGAGGTACAGGAAATCAAATACAGGGATCGTTCCATCTCCGATGTATTGGAAATGACCATCGACGATGCTTTGGATTTCTTCTCGGAAACCAAAGGCAAGCAAGAAAAGAAAATTCTGGACAAACTGCGTCCTCTGCAAGATGTTGGTTTGGGTTATGTTACCCTGGGGCAGCCATCAAATACCTTAAGTGGCGGTGAAGCACAGCGGATCAAATTGGCCTCCTTCCTGATTAAAGGAAGGGTTACTGGAGCTAAAGATCGCACCCTATTCATCTTTGACGAACCTACTACCGGATTGCACTTTCACGATATTCGGAAATTACTCATCGCCTTTGAGGCGCTTATTGATCTGGGCCATTCTGTTTTGGTCGTTGAGCATAATCAAGAGGTGATCAAAACTGCCGATTGGGTCGTTGATTTGGGCCCTGAAGGTGGCGACGAAGGAGGCACCCTGGTATTTGCTGGAACTCCTGAAGATCTCATTCAATGCAAAGGATCCTACACGGGTGAAGCCCTTAAAGAAAAACTACCTGCATGAGCAATAAGCTGAGCGAAACATTACAGAATAAGCCATGGTTAGTCTATGTGATACTATCCTCCTTGTTCTGCATTTTGTTTTTTATTTCCCTTTGGGTAAACGATCGATTCTGGCTGAACGATTTCAAAGTCTATTTCGCTGCCGCGCAGGCTTTACAAAACGATGAGCCTGTTTATGGAGTCATTCACACCTTGGGTTCTGGATTCTTTAAGTACGCCCCTGTTTGCTTACTCCCTTTCATTCCCTTTACCTATTTGCCATATGAAGTGGCGGCTACCCTGTTTTTTGTACTTGTTTCATTCGCGGTTATCAGTGTTCCCGTATTTGCTTCGAAATTGTGTAATCGGTATTTTGGATTGAATCCCTGTGCCCTTTGCTGGGTGGTCTTTCTCTTAATTGTAGGAGTTCATCTGGAACGCGAATTACACCTGGGTAACGTAAACCTTATGGTATTGGGGGGCGTGCTTTGGGTGCTTTCTGATTTGCTCAAAGGAAAACAAACAAGAGCCGGTATTGTATTGGGAATCGTACTTCTGTTTAAGCTTCATTTTCTGGTTCTTCTTCCCTTGCTGTTCCTACGCAAAATGTGGAGACCTTTGGGTATTTCTGTAAGTGTATTTGGTATAGGAACCCTGATCCCCATTCTGTATCTCGGTTTTTCAAAAAACACGGAATTGCTGCAGCAATGGGTTCAAACCATCGCTATTCATAACGGCTCGGTAGAGCTTTCTGGCAATACGCTCTACCATTGGTTAGATGTAACAGTAGGTGCATTTTGGCCTGCTTTTCCGTCTCAAATGGTGATTCTTGCCCTGGTAGCCTTGCTCATCCTTTTTTGGGTATTAAAACACCTCAAATCTGAAAAGGGGCGTATTGATTCCAGTTCATCCAACCTAGTGATGGAATGGATGGTTTTGGTTGCACTGATACCTAATTTGGTAATTACGGATACCGAGCATTTCCTTTTGGGTGCACCATTGGTATACACTGGATTGGTACGCATGCGTCGTTTATCCCTGTCTGTTCCTCAGCGAATGTTGATTATCGTAGGATTAATTCTCTACGGCATGAATTGGGGTGATTTATGGGGAGAAACCTCCGTCTGGATTACGGAAAACGGAATGCTTGGCTTAGGAAATGCTCTATTGATCCTGGCTTTTATTTGGATTGGAGAAAATCCCCCCCAAAGCAAAAAGACGGAACCAGCCTTAGTTTAAGGTTGAGCAGGTACCTTTTTGACAATCATCCCCACTTCCATAGCCAGATTAACAACCTCTTCTTCTGCTGCGTGCTCCAGCGTAAAAGTGTAAATACCCGGTTCATCGAATCGGCGATTGCGAACTACCAGGTGGTCACTGTCCCAAATATCGTAGCCTGGTTCTCCGATATAGTCTCCTTTTTCATCCACCAGAAGCAGGTCATACTCCGCCTCGGTTGTGGTTCCTGAAGGTCCCGTTTCAATTGACTTTAATTTTAGCGTACGGTAAGCAAATCCATTGGCATATCGAAATGAGATTGAAAGGTTGTAGGGAACCGAAGTATCTTCGATTTTCACTTTAAACGTACGTGAATCTTCCCTTTTCCACTCAACGTTATCCGAAAGCTCCTGATGCTCTTCATACACCTTATTACTGTCGCATCCAACTAGGGTTACCGTCAGCATAAGCATAAGGTATACAAATGGTTTCATAGGTTCATAAAATACATTTCATCCTAAAAGATGCAACTTTTCCAGCAAATCGAAATCGTCATCTTTCCGAAACGATCATTTTTCTTGTCGAACTTCTTCCATTCACGGTAAGCCGGTAAAAGTAGATTCCGGGCTCCATGTTCCATGCACTCCGCTCCAGCGAGTATATGTGCTTACCGTATCCCAGATTTTCCTGATTGAGCAACTTTCCTTTACTCTTTCCCAAGACATCAAAAATTTCAAGGCTCACGACGGATTCTCCCCGAAGCTTGAAGGATACATAAGAAACATCTACCACAGGGTTTGGATAACTCTGAATCGATTCCAAAGGCACAGCTGATTGATTCTGGGCAATGGACAAATTAGTCCTCCTTGGAGTCACATCGGTCCACACACTCAGGCGACCATTATCCATACGCGACCATATTGGACGAACGATGCCGTCATGTGCCACAATGTTGGTGTAATCTCCAAAAAACACACCCGGAGAAGGAATAAATGAGGATTCGCTGATAACCTCATGTTCAAAGGTATTTCCCCCATCGCTTGAATGAGCTAGCACCACATCGGTCACATTATCCCATTCGCTTTCACGGCTGTAGTAGACAAACCACAATTCACCATTGGTCTGATCCACAGCCATCCAGGTTAAAAATTGATGGGTCTTAACCTGGCTATTGTTCACTTGTATGGGAGGACTCCAGGTTTGACCTCCATTAACCGATCGGGAAAGCCAGATATCGGTGTCATCAGGACCATTTCGTTGATCGGCCCAGTTAACGTAAATGGTTCCTCGATGTGGTCCGGAACTGACGTCACAAGCAGTGACCGGAAGCCCATTACTTCGGTTCAATCCGGGAATGGTAAGATTCCACCCGCCCGGCATGGGATCAATTGCAATTTCATCGTCCAGCCAGGTATCACCTCCATCCAGCGATTTATCAAACACCAATCCAGCTGGACCGGCCCAGGCCACATAAACTTCTCCATTTGGTCCTACGGCGGGAACAGCACCTTCTACGGTGTTATCATCATCGATGCAATCTCCAGCGACCTTATTGATCCGCAACGGCTTGGTCCAACTGGCTCCCAAATCGGTGGACTTGGAAAACAAAATCACCGAACTGTCCGATGGGGAATTGCTTCCATATTCATCAAACCGGGTCCAGGTCATGTAGAGATGATTATTGCTACGATCCACTGCCATCCATTGTTTATCATGCTGGGTTTTCCCACTGGTATCAGGAAAGGTGCCATCGGTCCAATTAGCTCCATCATCATCTGAGCGCTGAATGACGATACGATCAATCCAATGTCCTTGAGGTGGATTGGACAAATGGCTGAAGTAAAATCGTCCAGCCGTATCGACCACGAGCACTGGATCTCCCCACACACCAAAGGATGAGGTAAGAGCATGTTCCGTCCAGGTATATCCGGTATCTGAACTACGGTAGTAGTTATTGAGCACGGTAGCCGCCATCAACACATGAGGACGCTTAGGATCTATCATGATACAGGGCTCCGCCGGAGAATTGGAGTCAGA
Source organism: bacterium SCSIO 12741 (assembly GCA_024398055.1). NCBI lineage: Bacteria > bacterium SCSIO 12741. Next base: position 4,527,940 of record CP073749.1, read on the forward strand.
AATCAAAACATTTTGCCCTTTAACATAGGTGGTTAGGACTATGAGAAATCCAACAATTAACCAGCGAAAGAATAATGTAGCCATGATGAATCACAAATGTATCCAACATTTTGATGAGGGCTAAGTCATTTCATTAAGCTGGTTGGGTGAATGAGCAAAGGGAGTGTTACCAAGGTAAGTGGTTAGATATCAACACTAAAATTGAATCCAATGTAAGGATTGTTCACAGGAGTAAGAAACTCTACTTTCTGTCCCTGGAGGCTCTGTACGTCGGAGTAAAGAGGAACACTCAATTTGTTTCCCAATTGAAATGCAACGATGGTGTTTTTGGGTAGAAAAGGAAGAGGGCCACCTATACGCAGTCCAAATTCCCCATAAACCACCGGGGCAATGGAATGTGTATTCTGTACGGTTGCATCATCACCCGAATAGGTCATTTCATCGCGAACTCCTGCTCCCAAACCCAGGTAGGGGTTAATTTGAAACTCTGGCCGAACTTCCTGCCAGGACAACTCTCCTCCTACGCCCAGTTGAATGTACTGTCCCCTTACGTTCGGATAAACTGGAATTTGCGCTTGACTATAGGCTCCAAAGGCGTGATTAATACTTACATGCAGCGGCAAACTCCATAAATGAGCCACTTGACGTTTGTATTTGTTTAGGTATCCACCCCGATCGAAAAGCATGTTGAATTCCACCGATAAATCTTCCGATTTAAAGTCACCTGGTGCGTTTAGTTTGAGCAGATTAATACCAATTCGCCCCGTAGAAAAAGTGGATGGGAAATAAACATCCCAGGAATACATGAAGAAGGAAATGTCTTGACTAAAACCGAGCCTTATTCCCGTTTCCTGATCTCCCACAGCGCTGGCCGTTGGACTTCCCATCATATCTTGGTTTTGGTAGGCGAGTCGAATTCCAATTCTATCATTCCATGGCCTTCCCAGATAAAAACCAGTTTCAACCAAAAGATGGGAGGCATAATCAGAAACCAGGTAGTAGTCCAAATCGCTTTCCCAGTAATAGGGCAAGTTTCCGTCTGAATTCCATTCTTTCCGGTAAGCGAATCGGGCGCCCAGCAAAACGCCAAACTGGGAGGAATAGTCGTATGGCAAATCCAATAAGGGTTCGTCTACCGACTCATGAACATTGTTCTGAATGGACTCACCGCCCAAATCACCTGTAAGTGCAAATCCTATACTGGGATATACCCGAAAGCCCGAGAAGTCAGCTACGCGATAGGAACCTTTAACTAACAACTCATCTAGGCGACCGCTTTGGGTGGTATCCCCCAACTCAAATGGGTCAACCCTGAATAAAAAGCTCCAAACGAAAGTTTGTCTTTCTGTTGAAATTGAGCATCGAAACCAAAAGAGCGATAATCATCTTTATTAGCGCCGATCCCTCCGTTTTGGCTGTCATTAAAAAATCCGACATGCAGTTGTTGTGCGTGAATGGGAGCAATACCGATCGCAACGAGTGCAAACACAAAGACCGTAAATAGTCTACTGGCTACTATGAAATAAGGAGATTTAGCCTGTCGTTTATGGAGTGCCAAATCGGAAGAATACTTTGGGGATTATAAAATCCTTTTCAGGTAAATGGAATAAATCTGCTCGATTTGATTCAACTGACCATCGGCCAGGAAAATGCGCTTCATATCTTCCAACATCTTATCCCGCTGATCATCCGTTGGAAAAAACTTGTCTTTGAAGGAAGTCAATAATTGAATACGATCGTAGTCGTTGAGCTTACCTAATATTTCTTCTACAATCTCAAAATGGCCTTCCCCTACCATGGTCTTCATCAGGCGCAGTTCTTCCCGATGAACTTCCAAATCACTGTATGCGGCAAACATCAGGGTAAAGGCTAAAAAATCCTCATAATCCCACTCGTCCGTCTTGTATCTTTCTTTGACTTCCTGAAGCATGCTAAAATTTTTGCTGATTTAGGTTTCTAAAGTACGAAATGTTCCAAAAGCATTGGATTGCCAAGTTCATTTTTTGCGAAGTCATTCCAAGGGATTAGTCTTCGTCTGTTTGCAGGGCGTAGCGATGAAGACCATCTGGATTTTCCTTGTAAAATCGAACGGCATCGCGAATGTTCATGAAGAAGTGGTCGTGGCCCACCGTATCCATAAATCCGCATCGATGCAATTTATCGCGAACCGGTCCTTTGATTCCTGAGAAGTAGAATTCTACTCCTTTTTCCCGGTAGGCTGTGATGAGTCCTTTCAGCTGGTAAATAGCCGTGGAGTCCATGTCGTTGATGGGTGTGGAGTCCACAACGATGACCTCCAAATGAGGCTTACCCGAAGACCAATCTTGAATACGATCTCTAAAATGAGCGAAGTTGGCAAAGTAGAGTTGGTAATCGAATCGTACAATCAATAGTCCTTCTGGCTCCTTGGCTTCTTCAAAACGGTTGAGGTTTCTAAAATACTCCGTGCCTTCAATTTGTCCCAACCGAGCCATGTGGGGTTTAACCGATCGATAAATAAGCATGATAAGGCTCAGCAATACTCCTACCCCTATGCCTTCTGCAATTCCCAGAAAAAGAGTGGCTAAAAAGGTAGCCAGCAACATCATCAAATCCTTCTTCTCAGTTTTCCAAAGTCGAATCGGCTCCTTCCAATCAAATAGACCTAAAACGGCAACCATGATTATAGATGCCAGCAAAGCTGTTGGGAGGTAATAAAACAAGGGCGTTAGAAACAACAAGGTGCAACCAATAAGCGTCGCTGATATTAATAGAGCGATGGGCGTTCGAGCTCCGGCCTGTTCATTGACAGCCGATCTGGAAAATCCCCCGGTAACGGAAAAAGATTGAAATAGAGAACCCATCAAGTTGGACAATCCCAAGGCGACCAATTCTTGATTGGGGTTCACATGTTGAACACCTCGCTTGGCTTCTATGGCCTTGGAAACCGAAATCGATTCGGCGTAGGCTACCAACGATATGGTAAATGCCAAAGGCAGCAAATCCGTGATCCTTTCAACCGAAAAAGTAGGTAGGGTGAATTGTGGAAGTCCCCCGGAATGTCACGAACGACAATTACACCAGCCGCATCCAGCCCAAACAAGGCGGTAATTAAAGTACCTAAAATGACCACCACCAAAGATCCAGGAACCTTTTTCGCCCATTTCTTGATGGCGAGAATGAGTGCCATCCCTCCTACTCCAAGAGCCAATGTGGGGTACGACCAAGACTCGGCCTTTTGTATGACCTCTACCAGGGTTTGAAATATGATCCCCGAAGAAGACAGCTTAATGCCAAACAAATGTTTGAGTTGAGAAAAGGCGATAATCAATGCTGCGGCGGAAGTAAATCCACTAATTACCGGACGGGACAAAAAATTGACCAGAAAGCCCAATCTGAGCAAACCAAAAACCAAAAGCAATCCACCTTCCAAAAAGGCCAGCAGCAGTGCCAACTCAATAAAGTCATCCGTTCCAGCTTGTGCCAAGACGCTCACACCGGCCATTACCATAAGAGAATCCATGGCGACGGGACCAACTCCCAATTGCCTGGAAGTACCGAAAACAGCGTAAATTACCAAAGGAACCGTAGCGGCATAAAGTCCGTAAACCGGAGGCAATCCTGCTAACATAGCATAAGCCATACCTTGAGGTATCAGCATGACTCCCATGGTAAGCCCGGCCATCAAATCATGAAATAGATCTTCACGCTTGTAGTTTGGCAGCCACTCAAGGATAGGTATGTAATTCTTGGCATTCACCTGACCACGAAAATATCCCTTTCCAAGAAACAAGGTAGGTTTTGGGGCTTCAATCTCGAATCTTCAATCTCGTTTCTCGCCTCTCGCTTCTCCTTTCTTGTTTTCCGCCTCTCCCACAAGGGTTAACACGAATTAAGACTTGCCTCTCCTTTTGAACCTTCCATCCATTCGAGTTATTTGATATTTTTGGCAACCGATGAACTTTGTCTACCCCGGATTTTTATTCGCCTTGTTGGCGATAGCCATACCTATCCTGATCCACCTCTTTAATTTCCGGAAATTCAAGCGGGTTTACTTCAGTCATATTCGTTTTTTGAGAGAAGTTCAGGAAGAAACCAAATCCCGCTCGAGACTCAAGCATTTGCTCATTTTGGCCAGCAGAATATTGGCCGTTGCCTTTCTGGTATTGGCTTTTGCTCAGCCCTATGTGCCTTTAAGCGATCAAGAAGACTCAGGCGGAAAACGGGCCATCAGTATTTATGTGGACAATTCCTTTAGCATGAACAACCAGGGCGAACAAGGGGACTTGTTAGAAACCGCCCGTCAATATGCTTACGAGGTGCTGAAGTCTTATTCGGCATCAGATCGCTTTCAAATCATTACTAATGACTATGCTCCTGGTTCTGGTCGGTTGTTAAACCGAGAATCCGCGGAAGCCATGATTGCTGAGATTACTCCCTCAGGGGCTTCACGTCCAATTGGAGAAATTATTGGTCGCCAAATCAATGCCCTGGAAGAGTCGAATGCCGATAATAAAGAGGTCTTTCTGATCACCGATTTTCAGAAAAGTCAAATGGGCGATTCCTGGAATCTACCAGATAGCAGCTACCCGGTTCACTTAATTCCCTTAGCAGCTCAGGAGCAATCCAATATTTCCTTGGATACCTGTTGGTTTGAATCACCAGTTCGTCAGGCGGGTGTTACTGAAAAATTGTTCTTCACACTTACCAATTATTCGGATCAGGAATTGAATGATTACACCGTAAGACTCTCGCTCAATGGGCAACCTAAAGGAGTGGTAAAAGTTTCGGTAAGTGGTGGTGCAACAGTAAATGGAGAATTCAATTTCACCGTAAATCAGTCCGGACTGTTTAAGGGATTGATTGAAGTGGATGATTATCCTGTGGCTTTTGACAACAGGTTGTACTTTTCTTACGAAGTAGAAGCCAATAACCAAGTACTGGTGATCAACGAACAGGACAGCTCTCCAGCCTTTCACTCCCTATTTGGCAGGGACAGCAACTTCATTCTTTCCCAAACCTCGGTTAAATCCTTGAACACCGCTCGATTTGCCTCGAGTGATTTGATTGTACTCAATGGCGTTAGGGAAGTATCCAGCGGATTGCGATCCGATTTAAGAAACTACGTGGATCAAGGTGGGCATTTGGTTCTATTTCCTGGAAAAGAGATTAATCGCAACTCCTACCAACAACTGCTTCAAGAACTCAACGCCGGATCACTCGGTGAGCTCGACACCCATACAGTTCGGGTAAATTCCGTAGCGATGGATGATCCATTGTTTGCGGACGTATTTCTTGATCAGGCAGGCAGACCTGATTTGCCGGTTGTTTTGCAACACTACCCTTTGCTTTCTTCTGGCGATGCGAGTAGAACACGTTTGATGGGATTGGCCAATGGACAAGACTTTTTGGTTCGCACCAATCTTGGCAGCGGCCAGGTATACCTTTGGGCTGCTGCTCCGGATGAATCTTTTGGAAATTTGGGTCGCCACGCTATGTTCGTGCTTTCCCTGTATCGTTTTGCCATTTATACTCCACAGGTTGGCCAGTTGTTTTTTACCTTGGGAAATCAACCCTTCTACTTAACTGAAAAGACTTTTCAAAACGATGCTCCGCCGGTTATTCGCAGTGAGGACAGTGAATTCATTCCTGAAATTCGCTCCCATGGCAATGAGACCGAAGTATGGTTTTACGATCAAATAAAAACCGACGGGCACTTTGAATTAATCAACAACGGGAAGACCGAAGCCGTTCTTTCAGCCAATTATCCCCGAACCGAAAGCGATCCAAGACAAGAAAGTAAGGATGAACTCGAAGCCCGATTTACTGACCTTCCTAGCAATCAAGTGTTTATCCACGACAGTAGTTTTGACAAACTCGGCGTAGCACTTCAAGAAATTCGATTTGGTAAAAAGTACTGGAAAACTATGCTTCTGCTGGCCTTGGCTATGATTCTTTTTGAGGTATTTTTGATCAAATTTTGGAAGGAATGAACCTATTGATCCGAAAAGCCCGAATCGTTGACCCACAAAGTGATCTTAATGGAAAAGTTCGGGATATTCTGATAAAAAACGGAACGATTGAACAGATTGGCCAGAAACTGGAAAATCCGGATGGAAAAATCAAGGAATATTCAGCATCCAATCTTCACGTTTCCCCGGGCTGGTTCGATATGAGTGCTCATATGGGTGAACCTGGGTTAGAAGAACGGGAAACCCTTGCAACCGGTGTAAATGCGGCGGTAGCAGGAGGATATACGCATGTAGCTGTTCTTCCTAATAACGACCCGGCCAGCGACACTGCTGTAGCCGTAAGCAACCTGGTTCAACGCGGTCAAAACACCTCCATTAATCTTCATCCTATCGGCACCCTGTCTAAGGGATTGGGCGGTGAAGACCTGGCCGAGATGTACGATATGACTCAGGCCGGAGCCATTGCTTTTTCCGATGATCTTCACCCGGTTAAAAATGCCAAGTTTCAGCAACTGGCTCAGGAATATGCCCGAAATTTTGATGGACTTGTCTTTTCCTTTCCCATGGATCCTAATATTCAGGGCAAGGGAAATGTTCATGAAGGTGGTGCCTCTACCCTGGCCGGACTTAAAGGAATACCTCATTTGGCCGAAGAAATAGTAGTAGAGCGTGATCTATCAATCACTGAATATACCGAGGGAAAACTTCACTTTACGGGAATATCTTCAGCGGGAAGTTTAGATAGGATTCAAAAAGCCCGCAAACGCGGACTTCAAGTAACCTGTGATGTTCCTGTTGCCAATTTGGTCTTGAATGAGGATGTCCTCTTAAAGTTTGACTCCAACTATAAAGTCATGCCCCCTATTCGCTCGGAAAAGGACAGAAAGGCATTGGTAAAGGGCATTCAAAAAGGACAAGTAGATGCCATTAGCTCACACCACCGTCCACAAAACATAGAGAACAAAGCCTGCGAATTTGAATCTGCGAAATACGGAATGATCGGATTGCAGACTACCTTCTCCTTATGCAGAACTTATTTGGAAGAGCTATCGCTGGATGAACTTATCCAAGTCCTGAGCATTGGCCCAAGAAAGGTTTACAATCAAAATCCAGTTGCCATCCAGGAAGGACAGGAAGCCAACATCACGCTTTTTGATCCGGATAAGTCCTGGACCTATACGGAGAAGAATAACCGCTCTCTGGCTGAAAACAGCCCATTTCTGGGTGAAGAACTCAAGGGGCTTCCATTGGGGGTATTCACCAAAAACAAGCTTGTCTTAAATCCTGAGCACTAAGTTAGCCGCACGCTCCGTATTTTTGAATTTCTAATCCTACTTGTTGTACTTAATCCTACAAGGAGGAATTTGATTTAAGGTTTAAAGTTGAGCGTCTCTTCCCTACCCATTCGAAAAATTATCCATGTGGATATGGATGCGTTTTACGCTTCTGTAGAACAAATGGATAATCCAGAGCTAAAAGGCAAACCCATTGCCGTAGGAGGAAATAGTGAACGTGGCGTAGTAGCAGCTGCCAGCTACGAGGCCCGTACATTTGGAGTACGTTCCGCAATGCCCAGTTCCCTGGCCAAAAAGAAGTGCCCCGATCTCATCTTCATCCATCCCCGGTTTGATCGCTACAAAGAGCTGTCGCTTCAAATTCGAGACATCTTTTTTGAATACACCGATTTGGTGGAACCGCTCTCCCTGGACGAGGCATTTTTGGATGTAACCGAAAATAAAATGGGTATTTCCTCTGCTTCAAAAATCGCCCGGGAAATTCGTGAAAAGATCGCTGAACGGGTTGGATTAACCGCCTCAGCGGGAATATCGATCAATAAGTTCACCGCCAAGATTGCCACTGAAGTCAATAAACCCAATGGCCAAAAAACGATCCTGCCAGAGGACGTTATCCCCTTTCTGGAAGATCTCGAAGTTCACCGCTTTTTTGGCGTAGGAAAGGTGACGGCTGAAAAAATGAACCGACTGGGTATCTTTAAAGGAAAAGACCTCAAGAAGCAATCCTTAGAAGCTTTGACTCGAAACTTTGGGAAAATGGGACCTCACTTCTACAACATTGTTCGTGGCATTCAACACAGTGAGGTTACGCCAGACAGAGTAAGAAAATCGGTGGGCGCAGAGCATACCTATTCTGAAAATTTGCGAACCTCGGAGGAAATGCTGGCCAAATTGGAAATAATTGCAGAAGAAGTTGAGCGTAGGCTGGTTAAAAACAAGATTAAGGGAAGAACGATTACCCTTAAAATTAAGTACAGCGACTTTAGTCAGCAAACCAGAAGCAGGTCTTTAGATCATTATGTACAGCGCAAATCGGAGATCTTTCCAATCATCACTGGTCTATTGAATCAGGATAAATTGTTGCTGGCGGTTCGTTTACTCGGCATTTCACTATCCAACCTGGATGTGCAGGAGGCCGATAAGATCTTTTATAAACAGCTCCGGTTCAACCATCCTTCCTTTGGGTCGGATCATTGAACCAGGCTGTGGATCGAGATTTTTGATACGCACTTAGAAACTTCCAAACTTGAGGGTCATTCCACCTTGAAGACCGTCTAAAGTATGGGAAGCTGTATTTTCTAACTCAAGCCCACCGAGAATGGAATACTTTGCATTAAGTGCCAAACGACAAGCTTTGAAAACATTGAACTCCACTTCTACTCCAGGCTCGATGATTAGGAAGCCAGAGCTTGAATAGAGGTAGTCCTCTTCAAATTCATCCCAATCTTCAACGTCGTTGTCTTTCCAAAATGCGAATTCATCCTCAGGAACATAACCTGCCCAACCTCCACCAATGAGTAGGGGAAAAGAAAGGTGAACCTTAGATTCAGGAAAAAGAATACGCTCGAAAACCAATCCCCCGTACCCCATCTTCAAGGATACAGCTTCATCTTCTCGTACGCCGGCAAAATCCACCCGGTTGGCCAGTGCATATCCGCCCATACCGATGGAAAAATTATGGTTGATCAACCAGCCACCTCGGGCACCGGCAAACAAAGCAGGCTGACCATTGAGCAAAGCAAAATTGACCGTAGTTGCGCCAAAACCACCGTGGCTGTGGATAAACTTTTTGTCCTTCTTTTTCTTCTTAGCCACAAAGGTCTCCATCGCAAAATCACTGCCCGCAGATTGCGTATTTGAGGAATCGACCACTTGGGCATTTCCAGAAAAGGAAAACAAAATCAAAGCTCCAAGTAAGCCTAAGGCCCAGTTGGGAGCGCCATATTTAATTCGAGTGTTCATGTTTATGTGTTCATGCATTTAAAAGGTAGACACCCCAAAAGCCAATCCCCCCTACTCCAACCCAAAGAAATTTTAAGCTCCCCATAGATCATTCATCTATTAGCCATTAAACAAGCTCTCGCATCCAGTTGGTCATCGGGATAAGAATATCAACTCCCGATTCTCGCATCTCGCATCTTAAAACTCGCATCTCAAAAAAAACAGTTCATCCTCCATTTTGGCCGTTCATAACAAAAAAAGGTACTTTGCATTGCATAGTACTGTCTTTTGTACATATCTTTGTTTCACCAAATTGATAAATTATGAAATCGATTGTACTGTTTTTGCTCTTAGCATTAAGTCTGAATCTCGCTGCTGGTGGGAAAAGTAAGTCTGATGCTATTTACGATCAATACAACGGACAGGATGGCGTATTGGCTATGAGTTTTTCGAAAACCATGTTAGATGCTGTTGATCTGGACGTAGAATGGAAGGAGCAAATGAAGTATGTGCAAGGTGATTTAAGTCAAATCCGAATGATGCTTTTATCGGATAATCGCGTGGAAGATGGAAGCATCAAAAAGATCATTCGCTCCTTTAAAAAATCCGGCTACGAAGAAGTTTGGATTGAAAACGAAGGAGAAGATGAAAACGGTGAACCTGAAGACGATTTATTATTAATGGTAAAGCGTGATGGAAATAACGTATCGGAGGTGCATTTTATCAGCTTCGGTTCGGACAGTATACAGGGGGTATTTTCGATTTACGGAGATTTACAAGTAACTGACGACAAATAGTTGGCAATGAACATTGAGAATACCAAAGCACAGATGAGAAAGGGCATATTGGAGCTCTGCATTCTTTCGATATTAGATAAGAACGAGGCTTATCCCTCCGACATTATCCGAGAGTTGAAAGAGGCCCGCCTGATTGTGGTGGAAGGCACCCTATATCCCCTACTCAACCGGTTGAAAAACGCCGGACTACTCACCTACCGATGGGAAGAATCCACCTCAGGACCACCCCGAAAGTACTATCAGTTAACGGAAGACGGCAAGAAGTTTTCGTCCGAACTGGATGGTACCTGGATGGACCTTCAAAAAGCGGTAGATCAAATCAGAAATAAAAAAACAACAAAGTAGACAGTTATACCCAAAACGATGAAGAAAACGGTTTCTATAAACATCAGCGGGCTCATATTCAACATTGACGAAGATGCCTACTTCGAGTTGAAGAAATACCTGGACACCATTCAGGGTTATTTCCGAAACCAGGAAGGCGGCGACGACATCATGGCCGATATTGAAGCCCGAATCGCAGAAATGTTCCAGGAACAAGTCACCGACCGCAAGGAGGTCATTTCTGACAAAGAGGTAGCCCATGTCATATCTGTTATGGGGCAACCTGAAGATTACATAGACGATGAAATGCGCGAAGAGCAACAACAAACTTCCTCTTCTCAGTACCGCAGAACATCCACCCGAACCGAACAAGAGTTCAGTACCGGACCTAAGCGCTTCTTTAGAGATACCGAAAACCGGGTACTGGGCGGAGTATGTTCCGGATTGGGTTACTACTTCGGAGTAGACCCAGTTATTTTCCGATTGCTTTTTGTAGGTGTATTCTTCTTTGCTGGTACCGGTGTATTGGCCTATATCATTTTATGGATCATCACCCCTGCGGCGGTTACTACAGCTGAAAAATTGCAGATGAAGGGTAAGCCAGTAAACATTGATAACATTCGAAAAGCGGTTGAAAACGACGCTGAAGATTTCAGAAAAAAAATACAGGACCTTGGAAGTAAGTCTGGCAACTTTGGGGGTAAGGTCCTGGATTTGATAAAATCCCTCTTGAATTTCCTGATTAATCTTTTGCGATTTGTTTTACGGTTTGTGGGCAAGGCTTTGGGAATTTTTCTCATCGTGATTTGTTCCCTTTTCCTGGTTAGTGTTTTAGGCGCCTTATTGGGAATAACCACGATTTCAACCAGCGGTATTTTCGCTTTTACCGAAGAAGGTGTGGTATCCTTTCCTCCTTCTGATCTGGGTGATTTTTTTATGGTCAGCTCCAGTTCCTTGTATCTTTTTGAAATTGGAGCTACCCTCGTTTTGTGCATTCCTCTTATCTCTTTGATCTATGCTGGAATTCGCTTACTCTTTAATCCTGCACCCTTGCACCGCGCCTATTCCATAACGGCCATGGCTTTGTGGGGCGTAGGTATAGCCCTCCTATTCTGGTCGGCTGCGCAATATGGCCGTGAGGTCAACCAACACAACGAAGTGGTGGAAGAAATTACGCTTCCCCTACCGATGTCTGATACCCTATTTGTTCAATCCATGGAGGATAGAGCTTCGGACGATATGATCGCTAACCAAAAAGACGACACTCCCTTCTTGCTTGACTACGACGAAGAAGCTTTTTACCTGGGCAACGTACAATTTAATGTTCACCCCTCAAGAGATGATTCCATCCGAGTGAAGGTGACCAAAAAAGCAAGGGGTTCGAGTTCTAAAGAAGCTCAAGCCATTGCCGACAATGTTGAGTTTGACTTTTCGATAGACAGCAACCGTATGGAGTTTAGTCCGATTACCAAAATTTACCGCGAAGATCACTTTCGTTTTCAACGGGTTCAAATATCCATTTACCTCCCCGTTGGCAAAACCATCTTCTTGCACAAAAACATTGGCTGGATTATCTACGACATTGATAACAAACTGAGAATTTATGATCGCGATATGGTGAACCATTATTGGACCATGACCGATGAAGGATTGGTTTGCCCAAAATGCCCTGAATCTCTGAGCCGTGTGCGCAAAGTAGAAAAAAGAGTGGCCCGGGTTTTGGAGGAGCTGGAGCGCGAACTCGAAGACATCAACATGGAGATCGATGAGATTACCGATGAGTATGCCTTTGATCGTCAAGAAATTGAAGACGATTTGAAATACGCCATTGAAGATTTGAAGATTCAGATTTCTACTGAAAATAATGCTGCCAAGGTGGACCAGTTAAACCTGGAAATGCAGCGCATTGAGCGTGAGTTTGATCGTAATATGCAAAAACTCGATCGCGAAATGAGTCGACGGATTCAAGATTTGAATCGGGAAAGAGAACGCATTAATCGAGAAATAGATAAAAAATTAGATCGTTTGAACCCATCCTCCAAAGGAGCCTCACCTGAGCCGAGCCCTTCTGTAGAAGATGGTGGAGACGACGAGATAAAAAGCTGGACCCTTGTCCGCTTCCCTGATCCCTTTACTTTCATACGAAGTTAGAAGCGAAACAGTTGATTCACAACTACCTGGGATTTAGGTCGAGCGTCAATGTTTATCCCCCTGAACATTGGCGCTTTTTTTATACTTTTGTAGCCCGAAAAACCCCTGTCTAATTCCACCCGACCGGGGATTCTAAAATCGCTCATTGATGGTAACAGGAAAAGAAGAGACAGCCGTGCAAGAAGGGGTTCCAGCGGAAGCCAAAGAAGAGATTCTTAGAGATTTCAGAATTGCCGTTGAAAGTCGTGAAACGAGCCTATTGGGTCGTCGCGAAGTGTTGACCGGAAAAGCCAAATTTGGCATCTTCGGCGACGGAAAAGAACTGGCTCAACTGGCCCTGGCCAAACAATGGAATCCAGGTGACTGGAGAAGTGGTTACTACCGCGACCAAACCATGATGATGTCGGCCGGACTCCTGACTGTTCAAGGCTTTTTTGCTCAGCTTTATGCCCACCCGGATGTGGATGCTGAACCGGCCTCTGCAGGAAGGCAAATGAATGGACACTACGCCACTCGGTTTATCGACGAAAACGGAAACTGGAAAAACCAGCTTGCCTCGCCAAACTCTTCTGCCGATGTATCCCCTACTGCCAGTCAGATGCCCCGTCTCTTGGGTTTGTCTTATGCCAGTAAATTTTACCGGGAGAATGAAGGCCTACACCACAAAACCGATTTCTCGAATAAAGGACAAGAAGTAGCTTTTGGAACCATTGGAGATTCCAGTACATCTGAAGGTATGTTTTGGGAAACGCTCAACGCTGCAGGTGTATTGAAAGTGCCTTTGGTCATGAGTGTTTGGGACGACGGACATGGAATTTCCGTTCCCAAAAAATACCAAACGATTAAAGAAAGTATTTCCGAGGCTCTCAAGGGATTTGCCCGTGAAGGAGACGGCCCTGGATTTGAAATATTCCGGGTAAAAGGATGGGATTACCCTAATCTTTGCCTTACCTATGACGAGGCCGTTAGAGTTGCTCGTGAAGAGCATGTTCCCGTTCTCATCCATGTTGAAGAGGTGACACAGCCACAAGGTCACTCTACTTCCGGTTCTCACGAGCGTTACAAGTCAAAAGATCGCTTGGCCTGGGAAACTGAATACGACTGCATCCGTCAATTCCGCAATTGGATTGTGGAGATGGGCGCCGCCACTGAGGAAGAGTTAGATGAAATTCACAAGCAAGCCAAAAAGACCGTTAGAGACGGAAAGAAAGCGGCTTGGGAATCTTTTACCAAGTCTTTTGAGGGCGAACGCCAAGAGGCCATTGAATTGATTCAGCAGATGGCTGCTGCCAGTCCTAATAAAGTATTTATTGAGCCTTTGGCCAATAACCTTACTCAGGAAAGTGAACCTGAAAGAAAGGTTATTTACGAAGCTGTAAAAAGAGCCCTTCGCTACACTCGTGGTGAGAACCAAACCGCTCGTGCCCAGTTGATTACCTGGCTTAACGAGCAGGATAAGTTGAATAGCGATCGCTACGATTCTTACCTGTATAATGAAGGTGCTACCTCTGCCCTTTCCGTAGATCCTGTTGACGCGGAATACGCCAACGACAACATGGTTGACGGCCGGGAAATTATTCGCGACAACTTTGACAAGCAATTGGCAAATCGTCCAGAGCTATTGATTTTTGGGGAGGACGCTGGAAAAATTGGCGGGGTTAACCAAGGATTAGAAGGCCTTCAGGACAAGCACGGTGAATTACGGGTATTTGATACCGGAATTCGTGAGTGTACCATTATTGGACAAGCCATTGGTTTGGCTATGCGTGGTTTAAGACCGATTGCTGAAATTCAATACCTCGATTACCTCAACTATGCCTTGCAACTGATGAGTGATGACTTATCAACGGTTCAGTACCGAACCAAAGGCGGTCAAAAGGCTCCGGTTATTATCCGTACTCGTGGTCACCGACTGGAAGGCATCTGGCACTCCGGTTCTCCTATGGGAATGCTGATTAACAGTGTTCGTGGAATGCACGTCTGTGTACCTCGTAATATGACCCAAGCTGCTGGATTCTACAACACGCTTTTGGATTCTGAAGACCCTGCCATTGTGATTGAATCATTGAATGGCTACCGTTTGAAGGAAAAGCAGCCCACCAATTTGGGAGAATACAAGGTTCCACTTGGTATGCCTGAAGTGATTGCTGAAGGTGAGGACGTAACCTTGGTGACTTACGGCTCTATGGTAAGAATGGCCGAAGTAGCTGCCAAGCAACTTCGTGAAGTAGGTATTAGCGTTGAAATTATTGATGTGCAAACCTTGCTCCCATTCGACTTGGATCATAGGATTGCTGACTCCTTGTCTAAAACGAATCGCATTTTGTTTGTAGATGAAGACGTTCCTGGAGGAGCTTCTGCCTATATGATGCAAAAGGTGATGGAAGAGCAACAAGGATACTTCCACCTGGATGCACAGCCTGCTACCCTTTCGGCTAAGGCTCACCGCCCCGCTTATGGTTCGGATGGAGATTACTTCTCCAAACCTTCTGTTGAGGATATTTTTGATTCTGTATATGCTCTGATGAATGAATCTGATCCAGGTAAGTTCCCTGGGTTGTACGACGCATGAAGCACTTTCAATACTTAGCCATACTCTTGTTGGCTCTTTCTGGCACTTTATTTACTGGTTGTGAACACAATCCTGGTCTAAACGGTTTTAACTGGATTTTGGGCGTGTGGGAGGTTCAGAACAAAGACACCACCACTTTCGAAATTTGGGAACCCGTGAACGATACCTTGTATGAGGGGTTCAATTTTCAGGTTCTCCATGGGGATACCACCATCAAGGAGCACCTTTGGTTGCAGAGTGCAAAAGGAGAAATCAAGTTTTCGGCCAAGGTATATGGACACAATGAAAACCGACGGGTGTATTTTACCCTGACTCATCAAAACATGAATCAGGCTCGCTTTGAAAATAAGAACCACGATTTTCCTACTATGATTCAATACACCAAATCCGGCGTACATTACGTGAAGATTAAGTACCGTAATGAAGACGTAGAATTGCCGGAAGTGGTGATGGAAAAAGTTGACAGTTAAGCCACAAAAAAGCCCGTCTTGCGACAGGCTCCGGGACTCAGCCCTCATTCTAAATAGTAAGCAACTAAAAGAGCTCTAAATCACGATCATTGGAGCTCCCGGTCCTCCCATCCAGTTTATGGTAGCCCAGGTACCGCAGGTATTACACAAATTCCAGTTGACCATATTGGGTCCAGGAGCGCAACAGGCCCAGGGAGCATGTGCTATTGCCGAACATGGCGGGATGGGATAAGGAGGTGGTACATCTGAAGCATAAGCCACTTCGAAAGCTCCACCTACAATCGGATTAGCCACAGCCATGCCATTGGCAGGTATATTGAATGTTTGCAACGATGTATTACATACAGCATCATACTCCACCACGGTCACAAAAACCGGGCAAGGCTGGGTATTATTAATAACTAATGGATTGGGAGGATTACAGGCCTGGGCCTGTGCTCCAAGTGTAAAAGCTCCTAGAGCCAACACTAAGGCAATTAAAGGTTTCATCATGATTAATTAGTTTAAGGTGCCTACCCCATCTTCAGAAAGAAAACGAGGCAATGCGTTACGAATCAACTAATAACCTGAAATAAAATGCGGTATTTATGCAGTAAGTGAAAAATGTGAAAGAATTCGACGAAGTGCATTCATCAAAAGTTCTCCCGTTTTTAGGTGGTCTATGAACTAAAAAAGGGGCTCGCTTTCCAAAGAAAACAGGCCCCTTTTGCAGGTACTGCGATTCAAACTTTAAATCGTAATGGTGGGCGCACCAGGTCCACCACCCCAAGTCATCATTACCGGTACACCTCCGCCACAAGGGCTACACATGTTCCAAGGAACTACAGGCGGTCCAGGAGCTACACAGCAAGCCCAAGGAGCATTTCCCATAGCTGAACAGGGAGGTGGTGGAAATGGTGGTGGGTTATCAGAAACCATTGCTCCTTCAATCGAACCTCCGCACGAAGGTGGAACAAAAACAATTCCCCCTGGTGGCACACAAATGGTGACCGCAGGACAGGGGTTGCACATAGGATCGTACTCAAACAGGGTAAAACATATACCACAAGGCTGAGTATTAATTAGGGTAACGCCTGCGGGGGATTGCATTGGGCGTTTGAGGTAAAGGTGAATGCCATTAAGGCAAAGCACACAGCAAGTAACTGTTTCATCATAGCAAGATTTGTTGATGCCTACTCTATTCGTTCCTTGGGTGGAAGCCAGCTTTTCGGTAACCGCTTTGTTAAGAATAAATGTCTGACAGCCTTCTGAACTATTATCGCAGAGAACTATAACGCACTGATTCTCTTCCAGATACACCATAATCCTTTCCAAAATTCCATTTTTAACTCCCCTACCCGTTCTAGCCGTGGCATCCGGGAAAGCCTTACTGCTTTTTAACCGCAGTAAAACAAGAAAAGCCCTCCGATTTGATCCGGAGAGCTTTTCTTATCCCTTTATTCTACCTGCTGAATTACCTATTCAATAACCACAATGGGCAAGGTTGATCTGTATTGTCCAGAAGATAGTTGTACCGAATAAGATCCTGGCACCCATCCTTCCGTACTCCATTCAATTTGACCATTGACCACCTCAGCCTGGGTTTGCTGAACAACTACCTGCCCAGTGACCGAGAGAACCTCAATCAACCATTTATCCGAACCCGACAAATCAGGCAACTGGATGGTGAATTCCTCTCCTGAAGAAATTGGATTGGGGTACAATTGTGCATCCTTGGATTCTTTCTGAACCTCGTCAGCATCCAACGTTGTTTTACGGGTGGAGCCTGGAGGGCAAAAAGGAACATCAAAATAAGGACGTGAATAATGGAAAATGGATGTATTTGCCACACTCATATTCATTTGATCTGTGACTACTGTAATTACATACTGACCCACAGATACGGATGATGGGTTCAAATTTCCAAAGCAAGTGAAGGGGTTTCCTAAAGTCCTTCTCATGAGCATGTGCTCATATTGTCCTGAACCTACCGATACTTCAGCCACACCCACTACCGATACGTTCGTGAAGTTTCGATATTCCATTGTAACCGAATAGACTTCTTCATTTTGCAAAAAGAATCCCAAGCTTTCTATGGCAGCAATAGATCCTCCCAAATTGAATTGAGTAATGACAACATCCTCTATTCCGCCTTGTGAAAGATCCATAAACTCTCCAGAAACAAACAAATCACCTGTTACGCTTTGTTCTAATGCTCGTCCTTTAAGTCGGCCAGATGCTTCATTGTACAAATTCCCGTTCCAGGATGCACCAAAGCCAAATTCTACAAGCATCATTTCACCAGTATTGGTCCAGCCCAATAAGGCAAACTCATTGGCATCTCGAATCATGTCCTGGTTAATATCGAGCTGCTTGATATCTTCACCATGACTATCCACATAATCCACAATTACCTCTTGTTGCCAGTCCCCCAGCGGACTGATGAGGGCTGCATAGGCTCGGATAGCACCATTGATATTCACATCTCCACAAATTACGAATCCATCATCGGCCACTTCATCTCCATCATTGGATAGAGGCTGTACGGCATTGGATGTGATTGGAAAAGTGGTATTGTTCACCGAAAACTGAATAGCCTTACTCCATAAAATCGCACCATTGGAAGTCAATCGAGCCAAGAATGCCTCATTTCCTGTGGTACCCGTAACCACGATGTCACCATTGTTGATAACCTCAATATCATTTCCAATTTGTTCGGTACCAGGTGTGGGGTTAAAAAAGATTTGATGCCAAAGCGGACCTCCAGAAGCAGTTGTTCTCATTACCACCAAATGCTTGTTGCTACCTTGTGGCCCGCTGAGGTAGCCAGTAACTAACAAATCGCCATTTTGAGCAACATTGATGTTCTCAAAACGCCCTTCGTCAAATCCGATGAAATCATATTGATATGCCCAAACTGTATTACCAACAGAAGATTTCTTAGTGATTCCAGGCTTAGGTAGGTTCTGCGCATCCAACATACTTCCAGCCGCAACTATATCACAAGTTCCCAATGTTTTGCTAGAGCGCAACTCCTCGGATTGCGATGGAAAGGTAGTTTGCTTGTATACCTGAGCATGGTCTGCAGGTCCAGCATTACAAACGGGAAGTACTACATGGGGAGTACTGCAGGTATAGGAAATGTTGCACACTGTTTGAGGGTTATGAGTATTCCCGGTACTTCCAGTTATTCCCCATTTTACAAGAGCAGATCCGCCGAATACAGTATTAATTAAATCGATATTTTTTCGAATATGCTGAATGTTGTCTATGTATACAATGTAATCCTGAGTAGATGGCTCCCAGGTAATTTTAATCCGATGATCGTTCCCGTCCTCAATATTGCCACCAACCACGGTCATTGGAAATGGGCCGGCTACCGGAGCATTCTGCATTTGATTTTGAACCATGGATACATGATCATCAGCAATATCTGCATAGGTCACACCATTATAATCCGTATCAAATTCCACCGCAATGGACGGATTGAACAAAGTAGTTCCAGCATATCCCAATTCAGCGCTGTTCATACCCAATTGATTGGTATTGTTTTGATCTTTTAAAATGAAAGCCATACCGTCTCCTCCGACATCCTGGGTTCCAAAATTGGCATCGAAACAAATAGAGAATGGATTGTTCAGGTCAATAACATCATCAGACCAAATGGCACCGGCCTGATTCGGAACATCCTCCGTAATTTGATAGCAAGTACAAGTTGTTTTACTTGCATTTCCGGCTATACTTATGGAATGGTCGAATTCCACCCATTGGTAGTTAGAATGAATTCCTGTTGCTCCCGTTATACCCCATTCAATAGGCACATTGGTCCCTAAGAGTGCGAACAGATTAACTTGGTGAGTAATAATCAGATTTCCATCCACAAAAACCTCGAGGATATTTGAAACCGCCGTCCATTTGATTTGAATGGCATGTACTTGTCCATCTTCTAAGTTGGGCACAGTTACCGGACCAGCGGCCGGGGTACCTTGCAGAGCATTGTAGATAATATCTACATGATCGCCAGCAGGATCAACCATGGGAGATATGTTTTGATAAGTATCAAACTCAACGGCCAGACATGGGTTGAAATTGGTGGACCCAGCATACCCCAAATGCCCCCCATTTCCACCAATATGGATAGGATTGACCGCTCGAAGAACAAATGCCAAACCATCGGCCCCGAGGGCATCTTTTGTTCCAAAATAGGCATCAAAGCAAATCAGGAAATCACTAGAAGGATCTACGGCTTGAGCATTCCAAACCGCTCCGGCTTTGTACGTAAAATCTTGGGTTATCCGAAACTTGTTTCCTCCTAAAGATGTAGCATTTCCAGCGGTAAAATAGGTTTGCGCCTGGGGCACAAAAAAGCATACTAAAAACATCAACGAGAGCCCACCCTTTATCCAATGTGGATATTTCAAGGCCCTATTTGTGTAACTGTCGAGTAGATTCATAATCTGAATTTTTATTGATTTAATTCAAAAATCGACATCATCAACCGGGCATAATCAGCTGATTACGTGACCTGTTGAGTTCTTTTTGTGAGTTGTATACTTTTCTTTGTAAATGGGATCTTCCTATAAAATTTTGAGAGATTTATGGAGTAAGCTGTGAGCATTGTGGTGGATAAATACTCCTGCCTTGGCTTGCACCCTTACCGTCAATCAACCTACTTTTACCTCCTATTCACTTTACGTATGAGCGAGTCCAACATTTCCTGCCCTAACTGTGGGCATCCTATCAATATTGACGAAGCATTTGTTCACCAAGCGGAAGACCGCATCAAAAAGGAATTTGAAGCAAAAGCGGCCCGACAGGCCACCCTACTCAATCAGCAGCGAGAAAAGCTGGAAAATGAGCGGAAGCAATTGGAAGAGTTTCGCCAAACGGAAAATGAACGCCTTCGCAAAAAGCTGAATCAGGAAAGAGATTTGCTCCGGGAGCAGGAAAACAAGCGTATCCGTGAGGAGTACGAACTTCAGATGAAACAACTCTCCGAGGAAAATGCTCGCCGTAAGGATGAAAACCAAACCCTGAAGAAACGCGAACTGGAACTGCTCCAGGCTGAAAAATCGCTACAGGAAAAACAGGAACAAGCCGAACTGGAAATTCAGAAAAAGCTTTTGGAAAAGGAAACAGAAATCCGTTCCAAGATTCAGCAGGGAGAACAGGAAAAGAATCAGCTCAAGTTTAAAGAATATGAAAAGCAGCTGAACGATCAGAAGAAGTTGATCGAGGAAATGAAACGCAAAGCTGAACAGGGATCGATGCAAATGCAGGGAGAGGTTCAGGAATTGGCCATTGAGGAGTACCTCAAGCAACAGTTTCCCTTGGATACGATTTCTGAAATCAAAAAAGGAGCCCGTGGTGCCGATTGCATTCAAACCATACATACCCGCGAACAGACCAACTGTGGCATGATTTACTACGAAAGCAAGAGAACCAAGGAATTTCAACCGACCTGGATTGAGAAATTTAAAAGCGATATGCGCACCATCAACGCACATATGGGCGTATTGGTAACCGAAGCCATGCCCAAGGATATGCCGAAAATGGGACAGCGCGATGGCATTTGGATTTGCTCATTTGAAGAATTTAAAGGGCTTTCTCGAGTTTTAAGAGATTCGGTGATTAAGATCAATCAAGCTTTGGCTTCGCAGGAAAACAAAGGCGACAAGATGTCTCTGCTCTACGATTTCTTAACCAGCAATGAGTTCCGACTACAGATAGAAGGCATAGTAGAAGGATTTGCACAAATGCAGGAGGACCTGAATCGTGAAAAAAGAGCCATGGAAGGCATTTGGAAACGTAGGGAGAAACAGCTGCATAAGGTGCTGAGGAATACCAACGAATTCTACAACTCGGTTAAAGGCATTGCCGGAAATGCCATCGGCAGCATTGATGCGTTGGAATTACCCGGTGCAGATCAAGACGATTTGGATTCCGTATAAGCCTTAAAAAGTATAACCCAGAGAAGTTACGATACCCCAATCCGAGTTGGATGCCTCTTCTGCCCTCGGTTTGTTATCGAAGGTGTAGTAAAAGTTAACCCCGACAAATAAATCCTTGACCACCTCCAAGCGAACTTGAAGGTCGTATTGAGCCCGATAACGTCCCGATTGAGTTAAACTGGGATAAAGCTTACCTGAGGTAAAAAGATCCAATTTGGGGCTATCGTAGCGATAATGACGGTAGGTAACTACCAAGGCTCCCTCCAAACTATTGGTCGTAATATCCTCCCCTTCCTCAGCATTGTAATAAAGACCGGTAGACAGTTTGAGGCTGCTGAATATATCCCGGACTACTTCATGGCCAAACTCTCCCCCGCCCAGGACCCTCCATTTCAGTCCGAGCTCTGAGTTCGATTCCTGGGTCAGGTTGGCATTTACAAACCAGTTCGCTTCCAGCTGATAGGTATAAAACAAGTTAATGTCCTGCTTCCGGGCATTGGGATTGGAAGCCTGCTGTGTATAAATCAAAGAAGCCCGAAAGCCCGTTTCAAATTGACGTCCTTTATAAGTTGCATCCGCACTCGTATTAATTTGAGCCACATCACTTGCTTTGGTATAACTCAAGCCTACATCCACCGCTCCATCGATCCGTCTGAAAAAGCTGTTGTTGATAGGCGTCATTCGTACAATCTGAAATAGATCCACTTCCTGCACCATCATGGGAATAATGAGGCGTACCGTTCCCGATTGGCGAGAAGGTCGCACATGGGCATAGTGAATCGTACCATCCTTGGTAACCACCTCTAAAAACTGGCAGGTGTACAGCGATTTGACCTTGTCCCACTTGATATAGAGGGTACCCATATCGTCGGTTTTGTAGCGCAACTTCCCGTAGTCCAGCGACTTTACCTCACCCGTAATCTTGTCGCCATTATACAGGTAGATGGTATCGCATTTGGCAGCGAAAGAAACTTCCAGGAGAAGCAAAAAGGCAGCGGCTAATAACCAACGAAGCATCGGCCAAAAATAAGGAAACCGCCTTATGAATAGGGATCGGGATTTGGATGGAAATAATTCTTGAAAAAGGGCCACGAAAAATTAGCCGAATAAAATTTTACATTTTCTTGAATAACTGAAAAAGTATTGTATTTTTGCCCCCGTTTTGAGGGAGTTCAAACTTCTGAAAGCGGCGAGCAGAAAGGCTCGATAAAAACTTTCGGGGTGTAGCGTAGCCCGGTCATCGCGCCTGCTTTGGGAGCAGGAGGTCGCAGGTTCGAATCCTGCCACCCCGACAAATACAAAAGCCTTTCCACCTTTGGTGGGGAGGCTTTTTTGTTGGATTGCGAGCCAAGTTCCTGGCACTTAAGAGAGTGATTCAATAAAAAAGGCGGTAGACTGACGAACGAAATGAGGAAGGATTGGCATTTGAATTTGTCCCCTTAACCAAACCGAGGATCATTCATTAATCCTGCCACACCGACAGAACGAAAGCCTCGCAGTTTTACTGCGGAGCTTTGCTGCTGCGAATGTGCAAAGCTGAAAAAGACTGATCAAACTTCGAATGCAGCGATCAGCGAACAAAGCGAGGTAACTCAAGGCTGACTTTTGGTCTTTCTCTACCTCTGAATCAGAATCGTTGAGTAATCCTGACTTCCTAAATAAATGAAAGCCTTCCATATCAAGGTGATTTTGGGGTATCTTTCACTATTCTTTTCAGAGCTTTGGAGTACTGCATGTTGCTGGACTTTCTAAAATCGAAATGTTTTTTTCCAGTACGAATCGATCTTTTGGAATCCAGTATCTGTGATAAATTTCGAATGAATTATAATTTAGAAAAAAGCAAAATTCATTGAACTTCATTACAAGCCCCTTAAACTCAATACTCCAGCACTCCATCTCCTAATTTCTTACTCAAAGTAAACTTTCGGAAGACCGAATTCTTGGCCATACATCCTGAATTCTAAGTCACCCTTACTGAATTCTAATTGGGCCTATCATTTACCAAACCCTCATAATAACTTGCTGATTCATTAATAATTAAACCACCACAATTATGTCTGGATTAATCAAGTTCCTCTTCCCCTTAATACTATTAATGATGTCTGCAATTGGAGCAAAGAGTCAATGTCCAACCTCAGATCTACGGAGTTACCTACAAAGTGACCAAAAGGACAACTACCTCTGCTCGTCGCCAATTACGCTGGAGTTAAACGTGCAAGTTCCAGATTCAGCCACATCGGTTACCTACCAGTGCAATTGGAACGGTAATGGACCTACAAACAGCACAACCTATACTGTTTCTTCAGCACCACTCACTGTAAATGTAACAGGCCATGTAACCTACACCATCGAACATCAAGGTAATACCGTTACCTGTTCCTCCATCCCCTTTCATGATGCAAGTTTAACGGTACTCGATGGGTCAAACTCGGTTGGGGCGTTTACACCGGTTCATTATTGGACATTTGAACCTACAGGCAGCGTGATTATTGACGGCCAAGGTCACGATATTCCTAGCAGTGGGAGTTGTTTAACCAAGTGTAACGCCAACAATGCCACTCTTCATGACTACCAATCAGATTTAATGACCATAAATGATTGCGGTTCAGGCCCAGAATGTTACAATGCCGCATTCAACCTGCGAAATTCTACGGGACAAAACGACCCTTTTCTGGTAACCAATGGAGTAGTTGGTCAATGTGCGATAATGGATCAAAAACTTGCCACTGCGTCGCCTCCAGATGCGCTGGATGGGACCAAAGTTACTCAAGAGTATCTGATCAAATTCCACCCTGATTTCCAACGGGGTACTTGGACGAATAATGTATTAAGTAATGGAGGATATGGATCTTGCCTTCGGTTCTCCATTGTGGCACAAGAAATTCAATTTGGAGTATATTTTGAACGAAATGGTTATTCCAATTGGTTGAGCGAAACCAAAACGGTAACCTTGTCTGGTGTTGATCGTAAAGGCTGGGAGTATTACCTGGATGACGAATGGCATCACATAGCAGTCACAGCCGACCTTACAACTGGTACTGTTAAACTTTACATTGATGGAATTTGCCCTGAAGGATTTACCCATCAGTATTATCCAGATCCGTCAGATGAAATATCTATTGGTGCAAATCATATTTTTGGACAAAGTACCGTGCCCGGAGCAGAGGATTTTGGCTGGATTGACGAGTTCGCCTACCACACGGAGGTACTACCACCCACGCTCATTTACAAACATTATACAGAAGCTATTAATCAAGGTCTTCATTATTCATTCTTAAATACCATTAACTATTGTTCTTCCGGTGCATCAATCTCCCCTAATACTACGGGTTCAATTAATATCTTAGAATATCCAGAAGGCTACAGCGGAAGCGGCACAGGCGCCAGCAATATTGACATCCCCATCCATCAATTTGAGAACAGTCCATTTCCAAGGTACTTACCAGGTAACACACTTCTACGCAACTTTCCCTGGTTTGAGATTAAATACTTAGCAGGATCTGAACCGTCCTATGGCAGCGTACCTTATGAGGATATGGCAGCGGATCTTGCAGCTGAATTGGCCTTGAATTGGAATTATTACACCATGATTACCAATAATTCACAGAGTTCTAATCAAGCCTATACCAAGTTAAAGTCCTTTGCAAATTCCCATCCGGAAATACCGGCGTGTATGTTTGTATTTTGGGCTCAATTAGATGGTAGTAATATTGGAAACCCTTCCATGAGTCCTAATTATTATCTACGCGATTCTTCGGGTAATATAACAAATCGATGGAGTCCACTGGCTCCCCTAGAAATATTGGTGGCTGACGGTGATAAAATGGCTAAAAAAATTGTCCCGGCACTTAATGGGCTTCAACGTCCGTTGGATATTATTAATGAAAATGGAGAGTTAACTCCTGATAAAAACACCTGGTGGGATATTAATACACTTCATGGTTTTAATCCCAACGTATTAACCGACTTTGCAAATTCAGGTTTGGATTGGAATCATTACATGGGACGCCAAAAAACTGCCTATAGAAATTCCTTTAGAGATGGCTTGTTAGGAGGATCTCCATTACTCACCAACACACGGTTCACCCATTATTCAGTAAATGGGCTTGGTGGCCATTCTTTCTCCAATAAAAAATGCTGGAATGAGATAAAAAAAGTGCAGAAAAACATTCCTGGCGACAACTACTATGCGACTCCAAGTTTTGACCCTTTGCGTCCTGCTTATTGGAATCAAATCCAGGGAGATCGACATGGAACAGAATGGATCCGACAATGCAGACTGTATGAACTACCCGAAGGGGATGATTTGTTTTCTCCCTTTGTTTGTGCTGGACGGCGTGAAAATCCAACGACCAATATCAGACCCGGGCAATGGCTGGGACTACTAAAAGGCATGGCGGTGCTCGGGTCAGAATTCTACTATACCTCGTATTTTTCGGCTGTGGACAAAGATTCTGAAGGGAATTATATATTCCAGGATCCCCGGCATTGGGCTTGGCAAATCTTAATGCCCAGCTATGCACAAGCGATTACCAGCCGATATGAACATATTCTTAGAAATGGGGAACTGCTCATGCAACCGACAGTTGACAAATTCAACCTGAAAGGTGGTGGCACTCAGGTGTATAACATTGTTAAAAAATGGACCAATCCCAATCAAAGCAATGACATACAATATGTAATTACTACTTCTCATCAGCGGTATTATAACACCATTTCTCCCCAAGAGAAGGCTATAACGCTGTCTAATTTGGGGATCCAAATCATGACTCGGCCACAGGGATCAACCTATATTTTCAAAAAAGATGAAATCAACTACACGGAGCCAGTAATGATCCAATTGGATGGCTGGCATGAGTCTATTCACCCCACAAGATGGAGCAAAGATTTTGTATTTGAAGCCGAAGTACCTGATTATGTGGAACAAATTCACACAACCACCGCAGACAAGGAATTTATGATGGTACGAACCCGCTTCTTTGACCCGATAACGGGAGAAGAAAAGGTTCCTCAAGCCAACACCGTGGATTACACAGATTTTGTTACTTATTATACGTTCCCCAATTTTTATCCCGTTCAAAACCCCACCCTATTGCCCTTCTCTGATTGGAGCTTAAATGGGAATTCACCCAAATTGACCTATCAGTTCAGGGTTTCCAATGGTCCATCTGACTATCGACTTTATGTTAGAGCGCGTATCAAAGAAAACTTGAATGGAGATACCACTGGAATCCACATCAACTTGACGAATGAAGATCGATCAATACAGCTGCACTCGGATTATCTTGGATGCATAAATGATGATGAATGGACCTGGTACTCTTTTGGACTCTGCAATGAGGTTGATTTTGACCAATTGAACAATGGCTATTATCTACTGGACCTGATTCCGGAAAATGAAAAAGTTGAAATCGATAAAATCATTCTTGATTATAATAAGGATATCAGCACTCTTCCTCAAAATGAATTAGCAGGAAGCTGTGGAAGTGCCACTCCCAATATTACCCCTTATGCATTAGACAAGGACTTTACCTGGATTAAGAATTGTGTAGGCGAAGTTGAATTTACAAGCTCTATCTGGCCACTACTAAACCCTACTTGCGGGAATAATTTGGAATATGAATGGAATTTTTCGGATGCTTCTGGAACCATAGCCCAAACCCAGAAAAGCAATGGCATCTTGAACCAACCGCCATACTTGACCGGAACCTATGAAAACCCCATATTCAAATTCAATACCCCTGGGACGTATACGGTTACCATGACCGTATATAAAAATGGTGTGCCAACAGCTCTACCCAAAACCATTCAAATCAACCCGAATCCTGCAGTTATCGTAAACGCTTCGAATAGTACCATTTGCGCAGGTGAGTCCGTGCATCTTAGCTCCACGGTAACTGGGGGAAATGCGCCATATACCTATTCCTGGTATCCATCCATCACCCTTTCTGATCCCGAAGCAGCTAACACCGATGCCTACCCTTCTGAGATTAACGGGACGGCTAATACGCTAAACCCTTTTCAGCAAAATCAATACAAACTGACTGTGACCGACGCAAACGGTTGCACTTCTGAAGGCGAAATTGCACCTATTAGTATAGCTCCTCCCCTTTGTGTGGATATAACCACCAACTCTTCTCTTCCGCTCTGTTATGGAACTGATGGTTTGGCGCCGAACTTAATAGAACTAACGGCTGATGTTTGTGTCAGTAATTGCACGGATTGCTCTAGCCCAACAGGTCCAATAACTTATGACTGGAAACCCAGTTCACAATTGTCAACTACCTCCGGACAAATAGTGAATATATCGAATCCAAATGGTCTAATTTCAAATAGTTACACCGTAGTAGCAAAAGATCAGAGTGGATGTGTTGGTGAAAAGACCATTGATGTACTGATTAAGTCCTCAGATATTGAAGTAAAAGCCAATGGGATTGACCCATCCTACACGATTAGCAAATGTCAGGGAGATAAAAGTGTCATTTTCCTGGGAACTGCAACTGCATCTGGTGGTGGTGGAACCTATACCTATGAATGGTCTGCTCAACCTTTGGGCGCTACCCCTACCACTCTAAATATCCCGGTAACGAATCCATACGCTACTGCCGGAGATGGGAATGAATTGCAATCTACCTTGTACACGATTACCGCCAAAGATCAAAACGGCTGCATTGGAGAAGGCTACGTTTTGTTAGATGTATACGACAAAATACAAGCCTCTCTCACTCCTGAAGAACTGTTCATTTGTCCGCCAACGAGTAATCCTCAGCAACTCATGGCCTCTCATTCAGGAACCATTACCGGCAGTCCTACCTATTTTTGGACACTAGGAACAAACTCATATTCCACTTCGGTACCCACTACAAGTTTCGTTCCTCCCGGAGCAAATTATTCAGGAACCTATTCGGTCAAAATTGAGGATGGAGACGATTGTTATAGCGAAGCATTCTGTGATATTGTAGTAACCAATACTTGCAAAACCGGCTCAGAAGGGATGAACTTAAATTCAGTTGAACAACAACCTTCTTCAAGCGGCAAAATTATTCTCTACCCGAATCCAAATAGCGGTAGTTTTCAATTGGAATTTAGTGGCGGTTTTGAACAAGAATCCTGGAATGTAGTGGTCTTTAACCTTCAGGGAAAGGTAATTTCACAAAAGATGAATGTATCCTCTAAAACAATGACCTTTAATCTAAATGAGATTCCCAGGGGAGTCTACTTTATTCGAGTTTTCAATTCGACCCATCATTTTAGAATGAAGACCGTAATTGATTAGAATGCGCCAAAATTCACACTGGATGTGATCCACATAAATACCGGCTAAATTCTCTGAGTGGATAAATCTTCGCAAAACTATCAACCTGAAAGGCTGCAATTCGTTGCAGCCTTTTTTGTTGGCACCCAAATTCCCAGAATTTCTAATCTTTGAATCATCCGCCTGGAAAACGATCAAAATGGGAACAATCAAACAATACCTTAAGGCCTCTTTCTTTATTCTGCTTCTCACGTTAATGGCCTCTTGGAGCTTTGCTCAAGAGAATTTTATCCTTCGCGACAGTATAGAAGATTACGCCGAAATAAGATTGGAAAAGCAAGATTTCAATCAGGTTTTTGTTAAGCTCAATATACTTAATGAATTGTTTCTAAAAAGTGTAAAAGTCAAGGATACGGCTTTATTCTATGGGAATAGTATTGGTTCTAATTTCCGAATTGACACTTTGGAAGCTCAAAACTTAATCATCCAATACTCTGAAAGTTGGAAGAGTTACTTGGAACAGTTAAGGATTGAAAACAAGGTAGACATTTCGGGGATAGAAGGTAAAAGCATAGAGGTTCATGAGCTATTTGCCGGAGGCGAGTTTAACTTATCGGAAAACTACGTAATGGATTTATACTTAAGAAGATCTACCGTTGAAAAACGTTTTATGTGCTTTGGAAACGAGGTAATTGGAGACTTCTACCTGGATAGATTGCATTTCCATTCCAATGCAGAATTCACATTAAATGAGGTGGACAGTAGTTTGATCATGATCGATTGCGATTTTAGCACCTCCCCAAATCTCTCTTTCGATGGATTGGCTGCTCAGCAACTAACCTTAAGAGATTGCCAACTGCCAGATACCTTAACCCTAAAGGATTTGGTCATTGAGAACCAAATTGACTTGAGCCAAAACAATGTGATTGGTGAGCGAAACACGCCATGCGTACTGGTCATTGACGAATCGGTCATTGGGAAGTTAAAGCTGCGGTATAGCAACTTTCAACTTTTGATTCCTGAAGAACTTAGTAGCGTGCAGTTTGAGCAATACTCCTACTTGTTTGAAACCCTTTTGAGCGATCATCAGGAATACGGTTTCATGGCTAGCTATGAGACGCTGGATAAGGATTACCAGAGATTTAAGCTCAGCCAAAATCCCAATGACTCAAAACTGGTGCAGTCTATTGGCAAAATCCTGAGCCTGCTCAATGAATACTGGAACGGCTACGGCTATGAAAAAGAAAGAATTTGGTTTAATTCCTTTTTCCTCATCTTCTTGTTTGGACTGATCAATTGGATCCTTTTTCCCTTTCTCATCTCAGAGGTTTACCCCATAAAAGCTATTGCCGAGTCGAATAATCGTTTGGTTGCGCAGAAAATCAATCGGTCGCAAAACGTTAAGCATTTCTTTTTGATGAGGAATCCTTACATGGTTTTCTTTTACACCTGCCTGATCTTCTTTGGATTGAAAATTTCGGTCGAAAATCTCAAGTTTGATCACAAGATATCGGTCGTTTACATTTTGCTGCAATATACCATGGGCTTGATTTGCCTGGCTTATATGGCCAACTTTGTGATTAGTTCCAGTTTGATCGGGTCTTAACGGAGAGTATTAAGTTCTTTCCTCAATTTAGCTTAAGGGCATTCTTCGAAAAATGCTCAATCAATTTTGCAATAGCCAAATTCCCTAAACTCTTCCTCGGATAGGAAAGGCCAACTTCTCTGAAATACTGTGGCCCGTTGAAGGGTTTCACCTCAAACCCAGGCCAGCCATCCACGAAGTTTTCGGGTAAAAAGGTAACTCCCAATCCGGCCATAAGTAAGGTCAATGTTTCGGTTTTGGTGGAACAATTGGCCACCGTTCGCATTTTGTTGGATTCATGATTCAATATGGACAAACACTGCTGATGAGCTTCACAGGGAGGACAATGGATAAAGGCTTCCCTCTCCAAATCCTTTAAATCGATCGTAGCCTTATTAAGCAAATGATGCCCATCGGGTATACAAAGCACATAGTTTTCTTTCCAAAGTGGTAAAAACAAATCCTCTTCGTGTTTCCATTCTCTTACCAATAGGTTGATTTCGTTCTCTCTACCAATCTCCTTTACCTCCCATTCTACGGATTCACATAAGTTCGATGCCGTTTTAAAAAACTGCTGTTTATGCTCCTGAGGTAAACTATCCGCCACTCCAATTTGAATTCTGTTTTCAAACTGCCGATCGGTAAATACCTCACTCAATCCATCTACTTCTCCAACCAACCTTTTAGCAATTGGATATAAATAATGAGCTTCTACCTTGGACTCCACTCCTCTTTTATGGCGGGTAAATAGGGACTTGTTCAACTCCTCTTCCAGCTGTTTGATTCCATTAGAAATATTGGGCTGAGACACAAAGCACTGTTCAGCGGCCCTGGTCAAATTCTTTTGCTCATACACGGCTATAAAAAACCTTAACAACCTTAAATCCATAACTTCTAATTATAACAACTATACAAAATGGGTATTTTGAGTGAAGTAGCACTACCCTTACCTTTGTCAAAGGTATTTATTAGAAAGCTCTTGTAAAGAAAGCGCCCCATTATCATAATTAAAAATTATCATAAAATGTCATCAAAGAAATTAGTCGTAATCACCGGTGCCAGTTCAGGATTTGGCTTAGAAATGGCGAAACAATTCTCAAAAGATGGATATCCATTGCTCCTTCTCGCTCGAAGAATTGATAAAATGGAAGCCCTGAATCTGCCCAATACACTTTGCAAAAAAGTGGATGTAACCGATAAGGATGGTTTTGCTGAAGCCATAAAAGAGGCGGAAGCCTCATTCGGGCCAGTGGACCTGCTGGTTAACAACGCTGGTGTAATGCTCTTGGGTGACCTGGCAACCCAAGATCCAGAAGAATGGAAAAAAATGCTGGATGTGAATCTCCTTGGGGTAATGAACGGAATGCAGCTGGTGATAGATGGAATGAAATCCAGAAACCGAGGAACGATTATCAACCTCTCTTCTATCGCAGGTATTCAACCCTTTCCTAACCACGCGGCATACTGTGCCAGTAAATATGGGGTTAGAGGCTTAACTCAAACGGCGAGAATGGAACTGTCCCCATTCAATGTTCGGGTGATAGCTATCGAGCCCGGTGCGGTTTCTACGGAACTGCTTGGTCACACCACGGATAAAAGCATCGTAGATGGATACAATGAATGGAAGGAAAACGTAGGAGCAGTTAGCATTACTGCTGCAGATGTGGCCACCACCATCAAGTTTGCCTATGAGCTTCCGCAAGGCGTTTTGCTCCGTGAAATTGTGATTACCGATACTCGGCAAGATGCCTAATATCGATGGAGTAAGCGTGTGCTCAATGGGATTTACCGAGATTTTAGCCGCTGACTTTTCGATTTAAAAAAAAGAAGTAACATTGCACCAGCAAAAACACAGAAGTGAATTTTAGAACCCTACATCATCATCATTTTCATCCTTGCATTCAGGCGAGCTGGAAATGATTTGTAGGTAAATCAATGATATTTCAAAACCCGTCTGAGTACATCAGGCGGGTTTTTTATTTGCTGAAATTCCCAATCGGTTTACTCAGGCACTAAAGCCCAAAAATGAGTAAACTAAAAATCGCCATCCAAAAACAAGGTCGGCTGAATGAAGGATCGCTGCAGCTTTTGAAAAGCTGCGGAATTTCCATCAGCAACGGAAACGACCAGCTCAAAGTGAGTGTAGCCAATTTTCCGATTGAAATTCTCTACCTCCGCAATTCTGACATTCCCCAATACATCGAAGATGGGGTGGCCGATATTGGAATTATTGGGGAGAACCTACTGTTTGAAAAGCAGGGTAAAGTAGAATTGGTGGAGCGCTTGGGCTTTTCCAAATGCAAGGTCTGCCTGGCAGTTCCGAAGGATGTTGTCGAAGATTCGGTGACCTACTTTGAAGGAAAGAAAATAGCGACCTCCTACCCCAAAACACTGCAACATTACCTGGCTCAAAATGGGGTCAATGCGGAAATCCATACCATCTCTGGGTCGGTGGAGATTGCTCCTAACATTGGATTGGCTGATGGCATTTGCGACATCGTTAGTTCGGGAAGTACGCTCTTTAAAAACGGCTTGAGAAAAACGCAAACCATTCTTTCATCAGAAGCGGTTTTGGTCAAATCCCCCAAGTTATCGGACGAGAAGGAAGCCGTATTGGACAAGCTTTTGTTTCGCCTTCGAGCGGTACTGAGAGCCCGAAATTCCAAATACATTCTGCTCAATGTTCCCAATGAAAAAATTGAACAGGTGGCTGAGATTCTACCGGTTATGAAAAGCCCTACGATTTTGCCCTTGGCCCAGGAAGGATGGAGTTCGCTACACTCAGTCATCGATGAAAGCACCTTTTGGGAAGTCATAGATGAGCTTAAAGCGGCTGGAGCTGAGGATATTTTGATTGTTCCTATCGATAAAATGGTGAGGTGATGGAAAAACTGAAAAATCCCAAACAGCAGGAGTGGTCTTCTCTCACTGAACGGCCTCGAATGGAAAATGACAGTCTGAACGCGGTAGTAAGCGATATCCTAAACACGGTGCGGCGGGAAAAGGACGCTGCCCTCATCCAATATGCCTGGCAATTTGACCAGACTCGCCTGGAATCATTGATTGTGAGCAAAAACGAAATTCAAGAGGCAGTTAACCAAGTTTCAGATGAACTAAAAGCAGCCATTCAATTGGCTCGTAAGAATATCGAAACCTTTCACACTTCACAGCGTCTGGACGAAGAAAAAATCGAGACCACCCCGGTGTAACCTGCTGGCGTAAAAGCGTAGCCATCGAAAAAGTGGGACTTTATATTCCGGGTGGATCTGCTCCCCTATTCTCGACCATTTTGATGTTGGGAGTGCCTGCGCAAATTGCCGGATGTCAGGAGGTGATTCTGTGCACTCCTTGCGATTCTAATGGGAAGATCAATCCTGCCATTCTCTATACGGCTAACCTCTTAGGCATTGAAAAAATCTACAAGGTAGGAGGCGCTCAAGCGATTGCCGCCATGGCTTATGGCACGGAGAGTATTCCTCAGGTCTACAAGATATTTGGTCCTGGCAACCAGTATGTAACCAAAGCCAAGGAGCTGATTCAGCAAAACGGTATTGCCATTGATTTACCAGCAGGTCCCAGCGAAGTGTTGATCATTGCCGATGAATCCGGCAATCCTGAATTTATCGCAGCTGATTTGCTCTCGCAAGCTGAGCATGGTCCGGATAGTCAAGTGTTTTTGTTGTCTGCTCAGGAAGAAGTCCTGGATCAAACAATGAAAGCTCTCGAGGGACAACTCCGGGGTTTGCCACGAAAATCCATTGCTGAGCAGGCTTTAAAAAACAGCAAAGCTCTACTTCTGAATAGCATGGTCGAGTGCTTTCAATTCAGCAATCAATATGCTCCGGAACACCTCATTATGGCATCCGAAAAGGCGGATTTATACATACCGCTGATCACCAATGCCGGATCCGTTTTTCTGGGCAACTACAGCTGCGAAAGTGCCGGTGATTATGCCAGTGGAACAAATCACACGCTACCCACTAATGGTTTCGCCAAAAACTACAGCGGCGTTTCGCTCGACAGCTTTGTGAAGAAAATCACCTTTCAAGAGATAAGTCCCAAGGGCATTCAAAATCTGGGTAAGGCCATTGAAACCATGGCCGAAGCCGAACAATTGTTTGCCCACAAAAATGCGGTAACCCTCCGCCTAAAAAAGCTGCAAGATGTTTGATATTGACCAAGCTATCCGAAAGAATATTAGGGAACTCAAGTCCTATAGTTCAGCCCGGGACGAATTTTGTGGGGACGCTTCCATTTGGCTGGATGCCAATGAGAATCCCTACGAAACGGACATGAACCGTTATCCGGATCCCTACCAAACAGAATTAAAAAAGGCCGTTGCGAAGCTCAAAAAGGTAGAGGAAAATCAAATCTTTATTGGTCACGGTAGCGATGAAATAATCGATCTGCTATTCCGGGCCTTTTGCGAACCCCAGGTAGACAAGGCCTACCTCTTCCCTCCTACTTATGGGATGTACGCCATTGGAGCACAGATCAATCAGGTGGAAATAGTTGAATTGCCCCTGCTCCAAGATTTCGACTTGCCCGAATGGTCCCAAATTCAGTCTATAATACGGTCAAAGGGTTTGCTCTTTATGTGCTCACCAAACAATCCAACAGGAACGGCCTATTCCTTGAATTCTATTCAAGAACTGGCCTCACAATTCCCAGGAATTGTAGCGGTGGATGAAGCCTACATCGATTTTTCCGAGACTCCCAGTGCTATCAGTTTATTGAGTAAAATTCCCAATCTCGTGGTCCTTCAAACTTTGAGTAAAGCCTATGGTTTAGCGGGTTTACGCGTTGGCATGGCCTTTACTCATCCGGAAATCATCAAGGTGCTCAATAAAATCAAACCACCCTACAACATCAATACCCTGAGTCAACAAATGGGCCTTAAGGCTCTTGAAAATCGTGAGATCGTACTCCAACAAATTCAGGAAATTAAACACCAGCGTGAGTGGCTTAGAAATGAATTAGAAATACTTCCTCAGGTTGTGAAGGTACATCCCTCGGAGGCCAATTTTCTTCTGGTTCAATTCGAGGATACCTCCACCAACTTTAAGGCCCTACTCGATCATGGGATTGTGGTACGAAACAGAGCCCGCCAGGTGGAAGGTTGTTTGCGCATCACCATAGGCACTCCTGATCAAAACAAAACCCTACTTCAAACCCTAAAATCACTGTAAATGAAAAAAGTACTCTTTATCGATCGAGATGGAACTCTGGTCATAGAACCTCCTATCGATTATCAATTGGATAGCCTCGAAAAATTGGAGTTTTACCCAGGCGTATTTCAAGGTTTATCCCAAATAGCCCGGGAATTGGATTATGAACTCGTAATGGTTACCAATCAAGATGGACTTGGCACTCCCTCTTTTCCAGAAGAAGATTTTTGGCCTGCCCAAAACAAGATCATTCAAACCTTTAGAAACGAAGGAGTTGAATTTGCTGAAGTACTTATTGACCGAAGCCTACCCGAAGAAAATGCTCCTACCCGGAAACCCGGCATTGGCCTGCTTCAGAAGTACATTTACGGCCATTACGACCTGGAGAACTCCTATGTTATTGGAGACCGAATTACGGACATGGAATTGGCCCAAAACCTAAAAGCCCGGGGAATCTACCTCGGTGAATCCAACGAACTCGCCGAATTGAGCACTCACAGCTGGCAAACTATTTACCAATACCTCAAGGATAAACCCAGAACAGCACAGGTGCAACGATCGACAAAGGAGACGAGCATTTCTATCTCCCTCAATCTTGACGGTCAAGGTAAGTCCAAAATTTCCACCGGCATCGGATTTTACGATCACTTACTGGAACAACTGGCCAAACATGGAAAGTTGGATCTCACTATTCAATCCCAAGGGGATTTACACGTGGATAATCACCACACGATAGAGGATGTTGCTCTTGCTTTAGGAGAAACCTTTCGCAAAGCCTTGGGAAGTAAAAAGGGCATCGAACGGTATGGATTCCTCTTGCCCATGGATGATTGCCTGGCCCAAGTAGCCATCGACTTTGGAGGAAGGCCCTGGTTGGTTTGGGAGGCTGAGTTTAATCGTGAAAAAGTGGGAGAAATGCCTACCGAGATGTTTGTTCACTTCTTCAAATCCTTTAGTGATTCAGCTCAATGCAACCTCAACATAAAAGCAGAGGGACAAAATGAGCATCATAAGATTGAAGGCATTTTCAAGGCCCTGGCCAAGGCCATCAGAATGGCTGTCAAACGAACGAACGATTACTCCATCCCCAGCACCAAAGGACAGTTATGATTGCTTTAGTAAAATACAACGCCGGAAATCTTAGTTCGGTTCGAAATGCGCTTTCAAGATTGGGCTGTGAATGCCTAATATCTGATGACGCCTCAATTCTACAACGTGCTGATAAAGTCATCTTTCCAGGAGTTGGTGAAGCCAGTTCCGCTATGCGAAGTCTACGAAACGCCGGATTGGATCGAACGATCCCTTCTCTGATCCAACCTACTTTGGGAATATGTCTGGGACTTCAACTGATGTGTCAACGCAGTGAAGAAGGAAATACAGATGGCCTTGGTCTATTTGACACTGAAGTGAAGCGTTTTCCCTCAAGGGATATTGTACCACACATGGGTTGGAATAATCTATCGCACATGGAAGGCTCGCTGTTTCAGGACATCCAAATTCAGGATGACGTATACTTCGTGCACAGCTATTACGCCGAACCCTGCGATCAAACTGTGGCTCTCGGAGAATACATCGTCCCCTTTAGTGCCAGCTTGCAAAAGGACAACTTTTACGCCACCCAGTTTCACCCTGAAAAGTCAGGACCTGTAGGCGAGCAAATCCTCAAAAACTTCCTGGAATTATGAGAATTATACCTGCCATTGACATAATAAATGGAAAATGCGTGCGACTTTCTCAGGGAGATTACCAAACCCAAAAGGTCTACCATGAAGACCCACTGGAAGTGGCCAAACAGTTTGAAGCCAGCGGTATTCAATACCTACACTTGGTGGATTTAGACGGAGCCCGAGCGAAGCGACTGATTAACCATTCCGTTTTAGAAAAAATCTGCACCCAAACTGAATTGCACGTTGATTTTGGGGGCGGTGTTCAATCCCATCAAGATATCCAAATGGCCTTCGAATGCGGAGCACAACAGGTAACTGCAGGAAGCATCGCCGTGAAAAATCCGCTCCTTTTTCTGGATTGGATCAACCAATACGGAAAGGACAAAATCATACTCGGTGCCGATTGCCACAACCGAAGAATAGCCACCCACGGTTGGTTAGAAAATTCTGATTGGGAAGTAGTGGACTTTATCCAACAGTACAAGCATCAAGGGGTAGAATATGTCATTTGCACCGACATTGAGAAGGACGGAATGCTGGCCGGTAGCTCCTTTGAGCTCTACCAGGAGATCATTGAGAAAACCCAGGTAAAGCTGATAGCCAGCGGAGGCGTATCCTCCCTATCCGACCTAAAGCAATTGAAAGAAATGGGCTGCGAAGGAGCCATCATCGGCAAGGCCATTTATGAAGGAAACATCACCTTAAAAGAATTGGAAACATTATGCTAAAAAAGAGAATTATACCCTGCTTAGACATCCGGAATGGACGAACTGTGAAAGGGACGAATTTCGTGGGAATTCAAGATGCTGGCGATCCCGTGGAGATGGCTCGACGTTATGTTCAAAACGGTGCAGATGAGCTTGTTTTATTAGACATCACAGCCACCGTGGAAAAGCGAAAAACCAGGGTTGAATGGGTCCAACGAGTAGCTCGGGAGATTAGCGTTCCATTTACCGTTGGTGGTGGCATAAATACGCTAGAAGACGCTCGTATCCTCATCCAGGCCGGTGCCGATAAAATCAGCTTGAATTCTGCCGCAGTTCAACATCCTAAACTCATTCAGGAGATGGCCCGTGAATTTGGCCAACAATGCGTTGTAGTTGCCATTGACACCCAATATGTTCGGGATAAATGGAAAGTATTTGTCCACGGCGGCCGCACTGAGACTGCGCTTGAAACCGTATCCTGGGCTCAACAGGCCGAGAAATTAGGTGCTGGTGAACTTCTCCTGACTTCCATCAACAACGATGGCACCAAAACAGGATTTGCCTTAAACATAACCCATCAGGTTTCTCAAAGCGTATCCATTCCGGTCATTGCCTCCGGAGGTGCTGGTTCTCTGGAACATTTCAAAACCGTTTTTGAACAGACCCGAGCCACAGGTGGACTGGCCGCAGGAATCTTTCACTATGGTGAGATTGCCATAGCCGAGTTAAAGAACTATTTGTCCGAAGAAAAAATCGCCATAAGGCAGAACTATAAAAGATGAATATAGATTTTGAAAAAGGGGATGGATTGGTTCCCGTAATCGTTCAAAACAATCAAACCCTACAGGTGCTTATGCTGGGTTACATGGATGAAGAGGCCTTTGAGGTAACCCAGGCTACTCGACGCGTCACTTTTTTTAGCCGCAGCAAAAATCGACTTTGGACCAAGGGACAACAATCCAGGAACTATTTATTGGTCGATGAAATTCGGGTAGACTGTGACCGCGATACCCTCTTAATTAAAGCCACACCCCAAGGGCCCACCTGCCATACCGGTAGCACCTCCTGTTTTGGAGAAGAAACCAGCAAAGGATTTATCTATGAGCTGGAAAAAACCATTCACCAGCGAATCGAAGCAAACGACCGTGAATCGTATACCAACAAACTCTATCGAAGCGGGATCAACAAAGTGGCTCAGAAAGTAGGTGAAGAGGCCGTGGAGTTGATCATAGAAGCCAAAGACCACAACGACGAATTATTCAAAAACGAGGCGGCCGATTTGCTTTACCACTATCTGATCCTGCTGAAGGCAAAGGGGTTTTGTGTTGGGGACGTTGAAGAGGTTTTGTTGGGACGGAGTATACCGACTAAACTGTAATGATTCGATTGATTTACCAACGGAAAAGGGACGCTATTAATTCCGTCCCTTTTTCGATTTAAGTAAGCACTTAATGGTTTCACTGATCAAAAGAGATCTTAGTGAACGAGATTCTTAGCTCGAATCCTTTCCCGGATTTCTTGCAAAGTAGTCTCCTTTAGTAATTGACCGTCTTGATAAACTAATTCTAACAGTCCTTGCTTCTCTTCTGTGTGGTCGAGTTGATCTCTCATCGTCAATTTTCCATTATCATCTTCAAATATTCCCAATAAACCTCTTGCACTTTTCTTAGTTCCGTCATCCGTTTTAGGGTCTTTATAAATCTCTCTTCCCTGCCCTGCAACTTGCCCATAGGTCGCTTTCATGGCAAACCCGAAAGTATCCCGA
Organism: bacterium SCSIO 12741; assembly: GCA_024398055.1. Classification (NCBI taxonomy): domain Bacteria; species bacterium SCSIO 12741. The sequence continues at coordinate 4,567,518 of CP073749.1, forward strand.
GTTACATATTGATAGGTGTAGCTCCCAATTCCAAAGACTACATTGGTGCTTGCAAAACCTTTTGCCTTCAATTGTTTGCAAATTTCCTCGCACCGTTCGAGTGTAATACTGTCTCCATATATGAGGCCCACATGCTGATTCAGCAGTTTATATCCAGTAGGAGTTAAAGTTCCTCCAAAAGTTTCAAATAGGCATTCTACCGCTCCCTTGTATTGAGGTGTACCCAATGGAGCAGTAGGATCTCCACAAAGTATTTTTACCGGATCTCCACTATCAGGTCGGATTACTACCTTTCCATTTCTATTCAATATTTGTTTCTTAAGAGCAGGTAAATACTCAGTAATCACCTTCCAAAAATCCCATGTATCACTAACGATACTTACGATCCCTGTTGGATAAGTTTGAGTTATCAATCGCTCAAAAGTGTCTTGTTCATAAAGAACAGTACCCATGCACATTACACTATGCTCGGTGGCTGGGACACTGGCTCCAATTAATTCGCACTCGGTTTGTGCATGGTAGTACTGTTCTAAAAAATCTATGGCTGGAATAGTATCTGTGCCTGTAAAATTTAAAAGATGCCCTGCTCCGCTCATCATTGCAGCTTCCAATCCCGCCATTCCGCGAAAACTAAAATCATGAGCTTGAAAGGGCACGAAATCAGGATCACCACCAGTCTCTAATGCATATTGATCTAAAAGCACTCGATATTGCTTGGCAATTGTAGCGCTTGTACAGGGCATCCAGATAATGCAACTCAAAATGGTTTCAAAAAAGTTGGTTAGCCAAAAGAACTCAGGAAGAGTGTTCTTAATGGTAAACATCGCCGTTCTCAAAGGAACACTTGTTCCTTCGGGCAGTGCTTTTATTTCCAGAGGTAAATAACCTAAATCATGAAGAGCCTCAATATGCTCGTAAGTAATGGCATCCGGTCCAAGGTAAGCTCCTATTCTTCTTCTATATGCGTTTACCACTTTGTCTTTTGGCTGGCCGAAGAAGTTCTTGTCAAAATCTTCCTGTAAATACTTTTTAATGAAGTATTGCAATCCAAAAAAAGTAACCTGGTCAATTTTTGGAATTCGACTTTTTCTGGGTGTCCAATTGCTGTAAACCATTTCAGTCCCGTTTGGGTATTGACTTTTGTGATCTACTTTATATCCGTCGGTAAGGTTCAGGGTATTCATCTCTTTTTATTTTGCGTTATAACAACACAAATATAAATTAAAAAATGAATATGCGTATTTTTTACACAATTAAATAAAATTAGTTTCTCCCTTGTTCTTCAGGGTATAAAGAAATCAATGTGTCACTTTGCCAAACCTGCTTGTGATTAACCTCCAAGGCCGAAAGCTTACCCGTGAAGGCTGCTCCAGTATCTACATTCCAAACATTTGCTCTTTGCCAAGGTGTATCCACTTGCCATTCTATAGTTGGTGTATGCCCGATAAATATCTCTTTATAATGACCCAATCGCTTTGGATAATCCCTATCTCCTATTAAAACTCTGTTGTGAATGGCACGGGCGACCTCCCATAGCGTTCGATCCCAATAATAATTTGATGCATAATGTTCTTTTTTGGGCCCATGCATTGAGGAGAAACCAGCGTGGATGAACAAACGGTTCTCTGCATCAACATAAAAATTCTGTAGTTCATCCAAAAACTGAATGTGAGCTTCTTTAGATGCACTCCCATAACCTGCGTAGCTTTCAACGGTAGCCTGCCCCCACTGGTCATCCATATAGAATTTGGATCTCCGGATTTAAGCCATTGGCATAACCATACATCATGATTTCCACGAATAAACTGGCATTTGTAATGAGTTTTTAGCTCAAGTAAAAAATCAATGACCTGAGCAGATTCACTCCACCCGTCAACATAGTCGCCCAAAAAAATTAACTCATCGTCCTTCTGAAGATCAATTCTACCTATCAATTGGGTCAGGGCCTTTAGCCCCCATGAATATCACCAAAAACCAATGTTCTCATGATTCAAACTCGATAAATTCGGGGCTTATATTTTGAGTGAGCCATACCCCATTGTGTGATAGGTAAAATGGCTGGCCGCTTGCAAATAGATCGGCCGCTTTAATTCTCAATAAAACCGGTTTGCCTCTTCTACTTCCCACTTTTTGGGCGGTTTGCATATCCGCGCTTAGATGAACATGATTTCTGGACATTCTTTTTAAGCCCTCCTTTCGAATAGCAGGAATGAAACGATCAACCGTACCATGAAAGAGTATTTCGGGTGGCGTTGTTGATACGAAATCAAGATTGACCTCAATTGAATGCCCTTGATTCGCTCTTATATAATTACCATCCTCGCTGATTTTAAACCGTTGTTTATCATTGGTTCTCACGACTTCTTCCAGGAGTTTACGATCCACTCTAATTCCCTTCCTCTTCATTCCAGCGAGTAGCTCATCTATGGATAGCCAACCCTCTTCGTCTAATTGAACTCCAATATACTCGGGTTGATGCCGAAGAACCAAGCTCATTAGTTTGCTTATTTGCTTGTTATTACTTTTCATCATTATCGGTTAAGTGTGATTTAAATGCTTGTATAAACCTAGGACTCCTTGAATAAATGGCGAATACTATTTTTTTGACCCGGCCTTTGAATTTTGTGTTCAACAATTCCGCAAATAGAGCAGCAATATCATCAGGATCATTTTGGAACACTCCACACCCCCAAGCTCCTAATATTAGGGTATCATAGCCTTTAAGGTACGCCAATGATAAAATCCGATCGATTCTGCGCTTCATGGTTGGCACAACCTCATTTAATCTATCCATCTCTTTGTGTTGGATGACTCCCTTATTCACAGCAGCGCTGGTGATCAAACTGCAAAGTTTAAAGGCTGGTAAAAGATCGCCATTTGTATCTCGGAAAATTGGAACATTAGGGCTGTAAATTATCCGATCAGAATAAAAACAGGTCTTTTGATTACGATGGTATTCGTAAAAGTCAAAATGCTTTAATTGCGTCAGGTAAAGTCCGGTTGATACGGCAAGACTTTCCTCCTGGGCTAACGAACCATTCAGAAACCCTCCTCCTGGATTTCTTGCAGAAGCAAAATTGAGGCAAAGAATCCGGGCATTTCCCTCTTCTTTAAGCCTTAAAATACAACTCAGAGTATCCTCATGTACAATCTCAGTTTGCATGTCCCAACTTTTGTCAAATTCTAAAGAATGGGATACATCACTCAGTTCATCAGGACTAAAGAGTTGTGATTTATTTATGGATCTTTTTAACTCTGATGAAAAGTCAATAGCGGTTTCAGGGTTTAAAGAATATCCCCCCTTCTCCAATATCTTTAATGTTTCTTGGGCCTTAGTTTTTCTTATTTCTCGATTCATTGGTTTGTTGATTGATTAGGTTAGTATATAATTGGTAATTCTCCAGTTCAAAACAAACAAAGACGACTTTTTTCAAGGCCCTCTCATTTTTGAATTGAAGAACAGTTTCTACAGCTATTGTTGCTGCTAATTCTTTTGGGAATCTATAAATCCCGGTGCTGATATTCGGGAATGCTATTTTTTCATATCCTCCTTTTAAGAGCAGCTGAATTGAATTGGAGTAACATGCTGCAAGAAGTCTTTCCTTATCCTGTCCTCCCTGGTTATAAACGGGGCCCACGGTGTGAATTACTCGTTTGCAGGGTAATGCTCCCGAACCGGTCATCACGGCTTCTCCTACCTCACATCCTCCCTGCTTTCTACGAATGGTTCTACACTCCTCCAACAGTTCAGGTCCAGCGGCTCGGTGAATAGCACCATCAACTCCGCCGCCGCCTAAAAGTGAACTATTTGCCGCATTTACAATTACATCAATTGGTAATTGGGTAATATCTCCATGTACAATTTCTAAAAACATTTTTCTCAATTGCTTTTAAGCCAATCGCGAACCTCCATCAAGGCAAATCCTAATAAGTTCTGCCCTCTCCATTTATCAGGACTCTCTATATCAGAATGATTTTTCGACATACCAATTCCCCAGATTCTATCATATGGGCTGGCCTCCACTATGATTTTATCCCCTGTGCTTATTAGAAAATCAGCTAACTCTCTATTTTGAAAAAACTTATGTCTATTCCCCTCGACCACGAATTCAAATTTCTTCTTATTCCATAAATGGGGATCGAAATTTTGGACCTTTCGTCCTAGCTTTTTCACCTTTGCCGGAGACTCGCATTGGAGAATTTCTTCTGCCATTTGAGCATCCTTAAATAACTCCGCCTTTTTATACATCATCCAATGCTCGGCAGTGGCAAAATGCATTCCTTGAAACTCAAAAGCTGACATCCACCATTGACTCAAACAACCGCTTCCAATGGTTCCGTCCTTCTTGGGCTGATGCCCCCAGAAAAAAAGAAATTCCGAACTATTTAACTGACCATTCATGGTCAACAGTTTTTCAATGGAGTATTTCATGGTTTTAATATTTGGTTTAATTTAATTTGGATTATTTCTTGATTTTCAAAGCTTTGAAAAGAATCTGTACAAATAATCTCATCGTACCATTTCAACAACTCTTCAAAACCTTTGCTAAAAATTCCGTGTGTTGCTACAAGAACTAAACTTCCTGCTCCTTTCCTTTTCAACTCTTTAGCCAATCCTAAAAAGGTTCCTCCTCCGTCACAAATATCATCTACAACAACACAGGTTCTTCCATCCAGATCTTCCGCATGAACTTGGAAATCGCTCAACTTTCCAGTGGCCACATTTCTTTTTTTAGCACATTCAATTACTTCATTCTTTCCTAAGTACTGTGCAACTCTAAAAGTTCTTTTCAAAGCACCATTATCAGGTGCAACGAGTACAAAATCTAAATAGTTCTTGGTGGCCAATTCCACGAAATACTCGTTAGTTATAACTTTCACTCGATCGAGCAAAGCCGGAGTCACATCGCTATGAGGGTCTAATACAGTAACCCTTTTCAGATTCATTGAATTAATAAGATTTGCATAAACCTTAGCAGTTAGTGGCTCACCATACACCATTAACCGATCTTGTCGTGCGCCAGGGAAATAAGGAATCAACAAATGGATATCCGAAACATCAGCCCTTCTCAATGCGTCAACCGCAACAAACAATAATCCAAGATCATTAAATGATCGAATTCTGCATGTGATCGTTACCTCATCTCTTTCCGTTAATTCCTCCAACAACTTAATATGAGGCTCCCTCCTGAAAATGTCATGGATTCGAACTTCACTGAAGATCCAAAGGGCTCAAATTGGGTATCTAGGTTTAGGTATTTCATGGTTTTGCGTATTAACAACGCAAATATATAGGATTTAGATCCAAACCAGCAAACCTTTTTGCGTTTATTTTACACATATAAATTCAATCCTTCTATTTCAGAGCACTTTACCCTACCTTTATTGCGTGAAAGAAACGCAAAATATAAGTCTGGCCGTGGATGCTATCGTCTTCGGTTACAGCAAGGAAGAAGGAGTATCTCTGTTACTTATCAAACGAAAATATCCTCCTTTTCAAGGCGATTGGGCCATTCCAGGTGGATTTGTGAAGAATGATGAGTCACTGGAAACAGCCGTGGAACGCGAATTATTGGAGGAAACTGGGGTAAAAATTAATTACCTCGAACAGCTTTACACCTTTGGTAAACCCGATCGTGATCCAAGAAGAAGGGTGGTCTCAGTAGCTTACTTTGGTTTGGTCAAGTCGAAACAGTTTAGCAAATTGAAGGCCTCTACCGATGCTGAAGAAGCTGGATGGTTTAACATCAAAAACCTTCCTGAATTGGCTTTTGATCATGCCCAAATTCTGGAAATGGCCATCGAACGTCTTCGTAGCAAAATCACTTACCAGCCCATCGGTTTTGAATTGTTAGATCCTAAGTTTCCTTTCTCCGATTTGGAGCACTTGTACTCTACCCTTCTCGATCGCCCGATTGATCGTAGAAACTTTAAGAAGAAGGTCATGCACCTCGGCATCCTGGATGAATTGGATGAAAAAGCCATAAAATCTGGAGCTGGTAGACCGGGCAACTTGTTTCGCTTTAACAAAAAGATGTATAATCGGTTGTTGAAGGATGGGATGCATTTTGAGATATAAATAATCTCTTACTTATAGCCATTGGACTTTTGGGAAATATCAGCTGGATATCTAACTATCCCAAAAAATTGGTTCACTTTCCCTCAGCTCAAAAATGAAAATCGAGGAAATATACCAGACGATTAATAGCCATCGCCACAACGTACGATTGATCATTCATCATTTTGAGCGCTACCGGAAGAGGATTTTAGCAGAGGCCTTAACACCTGAACAAATTGAAACTTTGAGATATGTAGGTGAGGCCTACTTCCTGCAGAACAATTTAGCTAAAGTATTTCTGCTTTTTGATGACTTCAAACTACTTGTAGTTGGAAATAGATGTGCGCAAAACCATCACTTCATTCATCTAACCAAACTTTATGGCAAAAGCCTGCTTATTAGAAAACAGAGAAAAAGAATAAATCAATATCTCGACTTTTGTGAGTCGATTAAATATCAGGATAATCTGGTTATTGAATTAAAAGAATTAAAGCGGTTCAGGACTAGGAGGATTTCGTTGATCTCAATGGTCGAAGCGGCTCTTATTCTTCTTACTGTTATACTATTTCAATCCGTTTCAAAGAGTGTCTTTCTAATATTCCTTGGTCTTTCCTTTATTGTTCATGTGGTCAATCTTTATCTATCATTAAAGAAGTAGTACGGCGTACAAATTCTATCCATTGTTCTATATTGCAAGCAGTTTCGAAGAAATAAACAACCTCTGAATTGAAACTCAAAATCAACTGCAATGAAAATTTATAGCCCCTGTCCTACTTGCCCCCATGTACTTTCTCACTCTACCTGGTCGCCTACCCGAGCTGAATTGGCGCGGCGTGAAGGTGATGCGATTAAGGTGAATTGCCCGGAGTGCAACACGGCTCATGAAATCGATGTGGATGAGTGGACAGCCAAACCTTCTAAACTGGCACTTGTTGTGGCTACGGCGGTTTTCATTCTCGGTACTCCGCTCCTGTTCTACTATGTTTTGGGAGTCGTGGCGAATTCCAGTAACCATTATACGGTTTATATAATAGGAGGCTTTTTCTCACTACCGGTAATCGTTTATGGTATTCTTCTCAAACAGGATCGCGATCGGGTCAATGCCTTTAATCGCGGAAAGTTTCGAGGTCGAATTGTTTGATTGCTTTGGCTCATGAACAATCAGAAAGTCGCATTTCTATTGCTCATCGTATTCCTGGCGGTGTATGGATTAAACGGGGCGCTACCGGATACCTTTGAATTCAGTGGTCTAATCTATCTCTTATTACTCTTTCTTCCTGGAATCTTATGGTGGCGAAATCGAAGCAACCGAAGGAAGTATATACGTTGCCAGGAGAAATTGAAAGAACACAACTTAGTTTATCAGGAAATCCCTCTCGAGGTGGAGATATTCTGGCATCCAACACGCACGGTAACTCCTCGCTTTAATCATCCTGTTACCCTAAACCATTTTAGCCAAAAAAGACAAGCCCAAATATGCTATTCGAATGACTACCTCATTCTACTGATTCAAACCAAGCACTGGTGGGGCTATCGACTTCATCGTCCATTAATTGTACGGCGAAACCTGGAAACAATAGAAGTACGCATTTTCCGGCCCAATGCTCAGCTACGAGAATCTTCTGACCTAAGCGAATTGATTCCGGATCAAAGTTATCCTGACATTTCCAAAATTGAGTGGAAATCAATATCCACAATGCATTCCTCAAAATAATCCCCCACTCCCCTTCGCTCTTTTTATGCCAATAGCCTAATTTCGACGACATGGAATGAAGCGCATTCCCCACCATAACAACACTGCATAATCATGGAAAAGAGAACGGAAATTGACCTTTTGGGCGAAATGGAGATTGATCAAAATCTGTACTATGGCATTCATACGCAACGAGCTATGGATAACTTCAAGATTTCGAATGGCGTAATCGGAGATCACCTCTTTTTTGTGCAAGGCATGGTACTCACTAAAAAAGCCTGTGCCAGTGCCAATCGGGATATTGGTACCATTCCGGAAGACAAAGCGAATATGATTATTCAGGCCTGTGATGAAATACTGGCCAACTTGGAGAAGTATGCAGTCTATTTCCCCTCGGACGTGTTTCAGGGAGGTGCTGGTACCTCGGTGAACATGAATACCAATGAGGTAATTGCCAATGTAGCTCTCGAAATGAATGGACATGCTAAAGGCGATTATTCTGTGCTTCATCCCAACGATCATGTGAACAAATCGCAATCCACGAATGATGCCTACCCGACTGGATTCAGAGTAGCGCTGTTCTTCCATATCAATCACCTGCTGGAACGGGTTAATCTATTGTGTACAGAGCTGGATGTTAAATCAGCTGAATTTCGCAATGTGCTTAAAATGGGACGAACCCAACTTCAGGATGCGGTTCCTATGTCTTTGGGAGATGAATTTGCCGCTTGGTCTACTAATCTACGCGAAGAATCTAAGAACCTCAAAATGGTTCGCAACCTGATTCTGGAAGTGAACTTGGGGGCTACTGCGATCGGTACTGGAGTGAATGCACCTAAGGGTTATGCTGAATTGGCGGTGAGTTATCTGGCTCAATTTACCAAAGCCAGTTTTGAGTGTTCATCTAACCTGATCGAAGCTACATCGGATTGTGGAGCTTATGTGATGATCTCCGGAGCGCTCAAACGGACGGCGGTGAAACTATCCAAGATCTGTAACGACCTCAGGCTCCTGTCTTCTGGACCAAGGTGCGGTCTCAACGAAATTAATCTTCCTGAAATGCAGGCCGGTTCATCGATTATGCCGGCTAAGGTAAATCCGGTAATCCCGGAAGTGGTTAACCAGGTGTGTTTTAAGATTATCGGAAATGATGTGGCTATCTCCTTTGCTGCGGAAGCCGGCCAGCTTCAGTTGAATGTGATGGAACCGGTAATTGCACAGTGTATGTTTGAATCCATCGATTTGTTGTCTAATGCTTTAAGTACGCTTTCATCGAAGTGCATTTCAGGCATAACGGCGAATGCTGAGCACACCCGAGACATGGTCTACAATTCCGTCGGTCTGATTACCTTCCTGAATCCCTACATCGGCCACCACATGGGAGACGTAATTGGTAAGGAAGCCGTGACAACCGGAAAATCGATTCGGGAGCTGATTTTGGAAAAGGAATTACTTACCGAGGAAGAACTGGATAGAATTTTGGATGCAGATAACCTGATGCGTCCACAGTACCAAGCCAAACTGCACAAGAAATAGCTCCGGTTAAAGCCATTGATCGCTTTGGATTTCGCATACTATTTCATGCATTCTGCAAAGAAGATCGGATAGAGAGGCTACCATATTTTTAGTTTGATATAGTTTTGGTCAACTAATAAACCAAAACCAGTACCATGAAGATTGACCTCTGGCGACCAACTGCCTTGATGTGCTTCGTATTGCTATTTTCTACCCTGACTCTTCAGGCCCAGAAAAAGAAAAAAATTCCTGGAAAAATCAGAAAATCCTACGTCCTGTTGGCGCATTACTTAACGGATGATCTGAAAACGGAAGAGGAAAAACTCGACACCATTTACAGTTGGATTACGCACAACATTGCATATGACTACGGCAGGTTAAGTGACAACAAATGCTACGAATATGAATCGCCTGATGCGACCTTGAAACGGAAGCGAGGCATGAGTTCGGAATATTCCCGCCTACTGAGCTTTATGCTACTGGAAGTAGGCATTGAAGCCGAACCCATTCAAGGCTACATTCGCGCAGCGGCCTGGGAAGATTCGCTTATGATGTGCCGGGCCGGTCACAGCTGGGTAGGCGCCGTCGTTGACAGCGAATGGCGACTCTTTGACCCTACCTGGGATGCCGGATACATTGGCCGGATACCTATCGAATACAAAAAGCCCAAAAAGAAAACTCCCAAAATCTGGGCTACTCCCGGCCGGATTCGTCGGTTTGAAAAACGCTACAAAAAGCGAATGAAGCGGTATGAGGAAAAAGTAGAGAAAGGGCCCAGTCATGAAAAGAGGATTGACTTTGTACAAGCTCCTGCCAAGGACTGGTTTATGCCTGAAAACGATACCTTTCTTCTCACTCATCTCCCAGCCGTTAAGTTTTGGCAGCTTCGAAATCACCCCATCGGTATCGACGACTTCAAAAAAGAAGAGGAAGAACTAAAGGAAATACTCGGCTCTACTTCTGATGTGGCCTACGACTATTACGATGTATTGAATGAACATCAAATCAAAGGACCCTTGGAGAAAATGATTGAGGTAGCAGACAAGAGCTATGAGTACAATCCAGACAACGCTGGCATGAAGGCTTTGAATTACTTCAATTACATCAGCATTTTGAACAACCAGGACCTGAAGAAATACTTTAAGGATGCCCCAGAGGCCATGACGATTGCCGTATACAGCCAACTACTGGCCTACACCGATACGGTAATTACCTACAGCAAAAAAGACATGGCCAACCAGAAGAAGAACTTCAAGCTGGAAAAGAAAATGCTGAAGGGGAGCTACAAATTGGCTCAAAATTCTAACAAAACGATTGGCAAAAAGGAAACCAAGACCAAGCAAAAACACGACAAATGCCTGGGGCAAATTGATCGTTTAAAAGAACGCCTTGTTTCCAACCAGAAAAAGCTTCAAGGATACCTGGAGCAGATTGGCCGAACTTATCCGGAATTGGTCAATGGCGAGTATGAAGTACCTACAGATACGGAACCCGTGAAACTGTGGCAGGATTCCATTAGGGAAGTTGCCCAGGTATTTGATAGCCTCAATGCGGCAACGGCTGAACACTTTCAAAACTCCGAACTGAAACCCTTGTTCTACAACATTCAAGAAATTGAATACCTGCTTCGCCTGAGCGGTGAATACATCCGGCATAACAACTTTGGCTACAATCGATTTATCCATCAAGTAGATAGCCAGATTGTATTGGAGTTTGATAGCTTGATGACCAGCTATGTCCTACTTATGGATCAGGAGTTACCAGACAAAACGGCCATGAATCTGCTTAAGCAAATGAATACCTATACCAAGAAGGGAAAGGCGGATGCAAAGGTTCAAATGAATGAGGGAACCATTGTGAGTGCGATTAAGTATGACAAGTACCTGAAATACCTGTATATGGAGGAGATTAAGAAGGTTATGGCCTATCAACGGGATGCCTTGAGACACTTAAATTGGTTGGAAGAAAACTTTGCCTTGGTAGAAGATTTCTGGGGAAAAATAGAAGGTCAAGTAGAGAGAAAGGAGAAACTGGATGAACAGAAAAACACCTTTATGCTTGAGCACTACGAACATGCCTTTAATCGGGACAAGGACCTGTATGACCTTATGCAGAAACGCGCTGTAAGCTGGAAGAAAAAATTCAAAAGCATCATTGAAAATTGATGCGATCAAGCCCAGCAGCTGCAACCTCCTAACAATCAGATAATCGTGTAATTTTTATCGAAACCAGATGATAATCTCCAAGCCGTTAATGATTTGTTAATCCCCTGGAGCGGGTCCTGAATTCTGGCTCATTATTCTCAATTTCACACCAACAATCTGAGAAAAATGAACCGAATCCTTCTTATTTTATCCCTGGTAATACTGGCCAGCTGCAATCATGAAACGCCTAATGCCTCAAAAGAATCTCCCCCACAACCCTCCTACCATGGAAACGATATTGGAGAGATACCTTTTGACGCTCAAACAGACAATCCAGAATTTTCCTTTTGCGACTCCAATCGCATCTACCACAGTCGAGGTGCATTGAAGTATGAAGGGGATGGAAGGCCCTGGAAAAGGAAATAAGAATCGGACTCGAATCCAAGGCCATCCAATCCGATTACAGTGGCTATATCATCATTCGATTTATGATGAATTGTAACCAACAAACCGACCGATATCGGGCGGAAACTCTGGATTCAAAATACGTCGAACAACCCGCTCCGAAAGAACTTGTGGATACCCTCATTCAATTGACCCGAGGTCTGGACAAATGGCAATCCGGCCGATCGAATAAAGAAAACCTGGACTGCTCAAAATTCATTAACTACAAATTTAACCATGGACAGCTTGAAACCATTTTCCATTAAATCTACCCTACTCCTATTTGCCGTTATCGGCCTTTTTCAAACCAGCTGGGCTCAAGGTAACTGCTTGCTCTACCCAGAAGGAAGCGGAGAACGTAAGGCATGTGAACTCTCTTATAAAGCCATTGAACACCGCCAGGGAAGTATTGAATCCCAAATTCTATTTGACTCTGCGATTACGGTTGGTCCCAACTTCGCCTATGCCTATTGCGAAAAAGCAGTCCCCTATATGAAACGGGGAAAAATTGGCGAGGGCATGAAACTGCTCAATAAAGCTGTGGAGCTCGATCCCATTACCTATCAATGCTACCGGGCCTATTGGTATTTTTCATTCCACAGTTATCAAGCCTGTATTGAAGATGTTGAATCTTATTTGGCAAGAGAAGGATCTTACCCGCAATACAGTCCAGGTGGTGAAATCGGAATGAAGCTCATCTTGAGTATCTGCTACGCAAAAACGGATAGTTTGCAAAAAGCCGTACTAACTGCCCAAGAAGCCATTGCGGAATTAAAATCAGAGGAGTTTGCCGGAACTTATGATTTCTATACGCTTGGTGTTTTGCTCTATCAAAATGGTCAATTCGAGGAAGCCGAGACTGCCTTTCAAAAACAAGTAAAACTCTACGATCGATTGGCTAATAGCTACTATTACCTCGGCCTGATCAAAAAAGAGCAAAAGCAAATGAACGAAGCGACTGCCTATTTTCAAACCGCTCAGGAAAAAGCCAGCGGCAAACAAGGATATCTTGGATGGAGTATGTATTTGCCGGTAAGTGCGGAGGAGATTGACGAACAGCTTTGATTTTGAGGATCAATCTTCAGGATCAATCTTCAATCTTCAGGGTTAATCTTAAAGTTAAATCTTAAGGATATTATTGAGGCGATGGGATAGTAGAGAGATTGGAAATTACTTTAAGATTTATGATTTAGCCTGATCATTTAACATTAAGCTCCCAAGCTTATCTGGCTCCACTATTTTTCCTATTCTTGTATAACAAGACCACGATTTCATGACCCGCCCAGTTACCATTGCTACATTTACTTATCCATCGGAGTTGGCCGTTATTCGTGCTCGACTGGAGTCTGAAGGTATTGAATGTTTTGCAGCAGATGAATTGACCGTTCAGGTGTATAATTTGATGTCGAATGCCATGGGAGGAATTCGGCTGCAGGTGGATGAGAAAGACGCCGTTAGGGCTACGGAATTGCTTAAGGAATGGGGGCAAATTCCGGAAGAAGAACCTGGAGTTGGTGCGTTTTGGATCAAGTTTAATCGACTTACCCATAATCTACCTTGGATTGGGAAACTCCAGCTACAACTTCGCTTTTTGGTCCTGTTGGGTATTATAGGTTTAACTCCACTACCCTTTCTTTATGCCTCTTTGGTCCCATCGGTCAAGAGTCAATTAATGTCCCAGAACTGGTGTGTGAACTACATCACTTTTGACGGACAGTACTTCGAACCAAAGACCATTGAAAATCGAGAACGAAACTTGACTTCGGAAAGCTGCTCAGAGACTTTGATGTTTGCCAGGCGTGTTATGATCATTCCAGGCTTCCAAAGCCGCCCAGTTATGGGCAAATGGGAACTGATCGACGATGAGGTATATATCTCCGAACTCGATACCTTCGAGCACATCTTTGAAGGATTCTACGCCATCGAAATAAATGACCAGACCTTGGTCTTAACATCTGAGCATACGACCATTCATTGTAAGATGGAAGCTCATCCATAAATTTTGTTTTGAGTAAAAAAATTCAAATAAAATGCCCCCAATGTGGCTCTGATGAAATATCACGTCCACGGTATTCACCAAGAGGTATTGCCATTGGTTTGCTCTTGCTTGGCATTCCACTACCCTTCATGGGCAAAATTTGCCATTGCTTTGACTGCGGATTGGATTTTAAGAAAAAAGACCTTGCCGAACCCAAAACACCTTATCGAGAAAAGCCCCTACCATGAGTATCCATTCCCCTCTTGACGAATCCGTATTTCCTGATCAGGAGCCCGTTTTCTCTTATTCCAGTCGAATTCGGATGGTAGAAATAGCCTGTTTTTCCTTCTTCGTAATTGGTTTTGTCATGAGGCTTATGCACTGGCCCGGAGGTTCGTTACTTCTCATTTTGTCGACCCTTGTAGTATCCATCTACTATTTTCCCTTTGGACTATACGTTTTTGGAGCACTTGCCAAGAAACGTCCCTTTTCCTCAAGTCACATCAAAGCCGCTGGAGTTTCCCGGCTTCTTTTCACACTTGCCACTGGTTTTAGTTTAGCCACCGGAATGCTTGGGTTGCTATTCAAGATTCAGCACTATCCCGGAGCAGAACCATTGTTGAATTTCACTTCGATCCTGGCATTCGTACTAATCTTTTTTGGGCTTATTCGACGAAATAGTAACAATCGGAACTTCCTGGACCCGCTACTTTTTCGCCTTATTCCCATTTTGATCTTAGTCGGTTTTGGGTCCTTTCTCGGCTAAACAATCGCTCAAGTTTTTGTACCTAATTAGTCCGTTATTCCTGCCCTCTGAAAACATCAGAAAGTACCGGTAATTCAGGAAAACCCAAAAAATCAGGCATTCACCGAACAATTATCGGCGGCTGGTAGTTTCTTCTACCTTTGATCGGAAAACCAAGAGGTTTTAAGCCTCTATAATGATTATAATATGGAACACGATCCGTATAACACCACTGCAGAAGTGGTCGGAGCTACAGAGATCCGGTTAGAGTTTCACTGCGACACCGGAGAAGGACAAAACCTGGAGTTTGGAGGGCACACTGGCTCACCTACTTGCGGGGAAGTTATTTACAATTTAATCCATGATCCCGCACAAAGCGATCATTGTATCCAAGTAGATCATACCTTTGATGGGATGATGGCCGGTCAATCCGAGGTACTTGTCCTGGTGAGAGAGGGCGGCGATATCAAAGGACGAAAAATTGTGATCATTCAGTGATCTTCTAATGCGACAACCTCTACTTAAACTCATATTAATTGTAATTCTAACAGGGGGAATGTCGCCCTGGCTTATGGCCGGGGACGATTTATCCCACTTGGCGACGCTCCAGGAATCAGGAGAATATGAGCAACTGTTGTCAGAATCTTTAAAGCTTTATTCCCAAGCCGAATCCGATCAGGTGAAGGCTGAGGCGGCTCGATATGCGGGCAATTGCTATTTTCATGAGGGCGATCTAAAACAAGCCCTACTCTATTACCTCAAATCAGATTCGCTTGCCGCAAAGAGTAAAACCTTTTCTAATCTCGGTGGAGTCTACTTCACTTTGGGGGATTTAAACCAAGCACAGTATTATTTTCAGCGGGCCCAGCAATCCGCAACCACACCAGCCGAATTATCCGTTGCCATGCATAACCAATGCCTGGTATACTCTGAACGTGAACAACCCGATAGTGCCTTGCACTGGATGCGCTGGGTAAAACGATCGTTTGAAGATCATGGCCAATTGCACCTCGCCTGGATGGCCGCCATCAACGAAGCTGAATTTTTGATGGAAATGGACTCCAACCAGCAGGCTCTTCAATTGCTGGAAGATCTACTTCCCGTTATTCAGGATACCACACTAACCCACAACATTTCAGCCTTCCTGCATTACAACCTATTTGCCGTTCGCCTTAAAATGCAGGACAACCAAATGGCCTTTCGCCATCAGCAGGTGTATGACTCTTTGCAGCAAATTACCAATCGTCAGGACCTTCATCTAATTGAACAGCGTCACCAAAACGCCTTGCTTCAAACGGAGATGGAAGCCCGAAGAAAGCAAAGCAAGCTCGTCTTGATCTTTGTCGGTCTTCTTTCGGTATTGGTCATCCTCTTTATCGTGGTTATCAATCGGCTTTAAGTTTCGGGCACAAACCGAGTCTAACCGAAGATTTGTAGACCAGATTGAAAGTGAATCCGGGCACCTGGCGGAATTAATTAAACGCTTTCGAATTGGGGTGCTACGACTTTCCTCTGAACAACACGATGACTCTACACCATCCAAAGAATTAGACGATTTGCTCGATCGAATTGATACACTTTCTCAATTGACGGCCGGCTGGGACTTTGAGAAGGAAGGGCTACGTCTTTCTCTGGATCGCTTGGTATTGCTGTTTACCTCCTGGCATGGAAGCGAGATTCAGGTGGATTATCACAACCTGGATGTGTTGGAAAGAACCGGCGTTGACAAAAAGGTTTACTTCCTATTCCTCGATATTCTACGTGCTGCCGGAAAACAGAATATTCGCATAGAATTGACCAATCGCCCCGGTCAGGTAGAACTGCGTATTTACCTGCATGAGCAGCTAACTGAAATCTACCAACTTATTCAGACTCGTATTACCGATGTGGGTCGCGTTCGGTTGGAAGGCAGTGGACTTTTGGTTGTGGTTGATAAGTAAACTTGAGAGGATATTGCTTTAGGTTTTGGAACGGAAGGTCAACACTCCTCTACTTTTATAACTCCCTCATAACCCGAGCCATACTCCAGATTCAAGGTTAAGGTTTTAGTACTGCTATCATAGATCCCATCGCCTCTTATGGAATAGGTTTGCTCGTAAATGGAACCACCGGGAGACATTCTCGAAGCGGTAATTTCCTGTTCAGGAATCGTAACGGAATGATCGGCATTCAGTTTAAAATTAAAAGATTCTGTTCGGTTAAATAGGTATAAGCCGGGCTCCGTTTGACAAACCGAATAGCTGGTGCCGGAAGAGTCGCTGGTGCAGTATTTACCGCTAATGTCGATTTCGGCAATATCCTCATCCTTCTTGCACGAAGAAAAAATGAGGAGGAATAGAATCATTGATAATCCCAATCGGGAAAGAGTCTGGTTGTATTTAGTCTTGGTCATAGTATTCATATAACGTTTAGTTAGTTTCTGGGTTGGTTCAACTTGGTAATCGAAGGTCTTAGGAATCAGCTTCATGTTGGTTTATTGGAATTTGGCAAGTATGATCTACAAAGTACGAATTCGGACCGCAAAAAGCAAAATTGGAGCCGTTGAGGATTGGAAAAGATCGATCGACCTTGTGGGTGAAATCCTTTGGAGAAACTTGTGCTTTTAATTTTCTACCGGAGGTGGACCTCCGGTAGAGGCTTAGTGTTAGTTTGCGATGAATCTTCTTATTAGCCTGTCCAGGCTTCATTTAGGTTGATCACTGCTTAAACAGACGACTTTTCAAACGGGATTCAAAAAAAGAATGGATGGGAAACATCATTCCTCCCATGACCGCATTGATCATGAGTTTATACATCGGAATACCGCCGGTGAACTCTTCCACATAAGGGTCGGTTAACACCAGAAGAAACTCAAAAAGAATTAGAAAGGGAACAAATACGGCCAACTCAATGACCCAGGTGGGAAGCGAATAATTACCCATTAAAAACAATCCTCCAAAAAGCATAAATAGGATAACACCTATCCCCGAATACTGCAATCGATTGGAGCGTTCCTTTTCCTTATCTAATTGATCACGAGCATCTTTATCTCTCTGCCTCTGGTAAATAGCTTCCTTTTCAAACTCATTCTTCGCAGCAATTTCAAGCATTTCACGCTCCACATCAACATTGTGAAGGCTGTCTCTCATGCCGACATAAAGCTCATACATTTCAAAGGCTTGCTCCCAATTTCCTTCTAGGCGGTAAATGGTACTCAGTACTTTAGACGAACCTTTAATCAACTCGGGATATCCAAGTTTTTGTGCCTTAGCCAAAGCACGTTTTGCCTCTTCTTCAGCCAGGGCGATTTGACCAGCCTGCAAATGAACTTGTGCCAAAGAAACTAAACCGGCCACAATACCTGGCGAATAACCCAATTCCCTGGATAAATCCAAACTCTGCTGGCCATATTCAATGGCTTCATTCAATCTTCCCAAATGGAAATGGTTATTTCCAATTTTTTGCAAGCAAGTTATTCTGACCACTTCCATATTGGCTTCCTGGGTCAAAATCAATGCCCGTTGGAAATGTTTGATGGATCCTTCGTAATCGCCCATTTCTTCATAAATATGCCCCAAGTTTATCAAGGATGCAGCAATGCCTTTGTTGTCCTCAATTTCAGCAGCCAGGTGGACACATTTATTAAAATGCTCCAGGGATAAAGCGTAGTTGTCTTGGTGACGGTATACCAATCCAATATTGATCATGATACGCACTTTATATACTTCAATTTCAAGCCTATCGGCTATTTTCAAACCTTTATGAAAGTAATACAGGGCTCTTTTTAGATCACCTTTTTCCTCACAATGAATGCCGAGGTTGTTCAAACCACTCCCATAAGATCGAAGCAATCGTAGTTCGGTCTTCTTATCATTTTTCTTTTTGAGGTATTCCTCGGTCAAATCCACGATGAATTTCTGGTAATCATTGTAGCACTCATGGACCATGAAGGCACACACGCCAGCCATGGATTTGATGCGATCGGTATCGCTCTCAGCACAGTGAAACAGGTTGAGACAGCTATCCAGCAGATACCTATCGGATTCAGAAAGCTCGTTTAATGGTACACTATCCAGGAGGTAATAATTCTCCGGAAGTTCATCATCAAGAGCCTCGTAACCCACACCGATAAAACCGTAGCCCTGAAACAAAAGAGCCAAGCCCAATACTACAAATCCAAATAGTTTAGCTTTCATGTTCGAGAATCGACACCCAAGTATTTATGGGTCAAATCATTACCCTAAAATAAACAATTGAAATGATGACCGGTTCAAGGGCGCTAAGAATGGGAGGGTCTATGGCGTTTTATGGATACCCTGAAAACATGAGGTGGGTTGAATTTGATGTGGGGAAAATTTGACCGAAAATTTAGGGTTCAGGTTCTATTGAAAAAGGGAGTGGATATTAATTGGAACTTGTGCTTTTGATGCTCTTTCAGAGGTGGTTCTCTGGAAGAGGCTTATTTCCTCAATATAATAAGCCTCAGAATAGAATGTGTGTCAAGACATACCATGGATAAATTGCCCTTCGCACTGAAGTGAACAATACCTACCTCAGTGCAGCAAACGATGAAATTGCTCCTACAATTGAAGCTATGATGATCAAGCTTATAATGAGTTCAATTAGAAATCTTGTCTGAACTTTTCTTATTTCTTTTTTGTTTAGCCCTCTATAATCAGGAAGGCCATTGAAATTTCGAAGTTTGGCAATCCTCTTTCTTATCCGAGATACTCGCAGGTATCCATAAATTGTCCAAACTATCAGAATAATATAAGTCAGAATCTCAAGGGCATTTTTACTGTTCATTATTCATTACTGCAGATCCAATTTCATCAAAACTCTACTTCATTTCTGAGTGTATTAATCTATCATATTCTTATTCCAACAGCCGTCATATCATCCCGGGCAGAAATCTCATACCTCGTAAAAAGTTCTGAAAATTTCTTCTTCCATTCAGTGCTCCCAGCCAGTTCCATCATATCCCGTTGGAATGAACCTTTACGAGCATCATAAAATCCATCTGTGGCTAAAACATAGATAGATTCTTCATTCAGCCTTATAGGTTCGATCCGTATTTCAATATGGCTTTTTCCCAAGGCATTGGTTAGGCTCGAAACTTGGAGGGTTCTTCTGCCCAATTCTGATTGAACGACCCTCGTTCCCTTTATGCTGTCATCTCGGGTAAGCTGCTTTAGTTCGTTTGGTGTGCACTCATAGATTCGTGAATCACCGAGATTGCACATAACTCCATCATTCGTTTTGTGATTGACAACCAAGATGCTGAAGGTTGTACTTAGTCCACCGCAGTCGCCTTCCACGGATAAAAGTCTACGATTGACCTCTTGAACACTTTGAATAACCCGCTGCGATAAATCAAGTTTCCCATTTTTTCTGAATGAATCCACAAATTGATTGCAGGCCATCTCTGATGCCATCCAATCGCAGGGTTGTTTGCTTACCCCGTCGCAAACAATGGCTATGAGAAAGTTTTCTTCCTCCATGTTCTCTAGTTGGAAATGGTCGCCATTCTTTTCTTTGAGGTAGTATTTGATTGAATTTGCTGTTGTTTCAAGCATGGGTTGGATTGGCTATTGATTTATGCGTTAAAGGTATTCAAAACTTTTTGGGCCAATTGGGTTATTCGGATCCACCTGGGATCATTTTGCATGGTGCGAGGGTTGGGAGGTTCTTCGTATTCTGTTAACTCTTTGGATAACTGTTGGAATAAAACTATTTCCTCTGAGGAATGGGTTGATTTATCTAGGCTTTCTGCAAAGTCGAAAAATAGATAATCATCTAACAGATTAACAGCCTCGTCAAAGTTAAGCACCTCATTATAATACAGTTGACTAATCCAAACGTCCTCTTGAAATTTTCGATTAGCTAACTTTTCTAAGATTCTAACAATTGCTGTTGATTGATTATCGTTTAGAAAGGACATGGTGCTTGTTCAAAATTTAGACTTTTATACCTGAGCAATGTGCTATAAAATTATCATCCAAAATTCAAGAACATTGGCATGAGCTAAAATTCCTTGCCTAATAGTAAGCACAATCTATTGAGTCAAACATCCTTTTCACCCATTATCGTGCACTACCGCTTTTCCATTAGTATAAATGAAAATTCATCAATTTTGGACTCAAATTCATCGAGATCGAGTTTCTCATCTAATACATAAATCCGAAGCCCCCACCATCCAACAGACCGAACATATAACCACCGGTCATTTTCCTTTTTTTATCCTTTTTTAATCTAAGCCTGAAATAGTTTTTTTGAACGATAAGATCATCATAATCGTAGATCACTTTCTCACTTTTACCACCAGAAAATACAGTGTATTCCACATTCTCTGAATTGAAGTAAACTAAAATGGATAATGAATCTTGCTTGTCCTCATTATCAATATTACAGCTTAGCCAATAATTGTCAATGACCTCGGATTCAAATACATTGTTGCTTGGCTGAATACACCAGGACTGAAAAATTATAAATAATAGTATCGATTTCAAATTAGAATCACGGTTTTCATTTTTGTCCTATCTACAAAAAAATCCATAGGAACTAATACGTATCAGGATCATCCCAAAACAAAAAATCATCAAAAAATTGTCCATCTTCAAAAAAGTACATGGCGTATGTACCATGAAAATTCTGATTTTCACTGGACTCAAGATCAAACCTTAACTCCAACAAAGTCCCATCGTACATTTTGTTGAAGTAATTTCTACTAACCTTAGATAAGGATGGAATTATCGAAGATGTTTTCTCAATTCCATCAGATTTAAGTTCCTGGATTAACTCTGGGTTCTTCAGGTTCTCCGAAAGGTAATTTAATGCCTTAATCTTGAGTTGATTGATTTCGCTTTGTTCCATTTAACAGTATGCTATCAATTGATTTCAACTTTGAATTAACACTACTCAAGGGCTGGGTAACGCAAAAATACTCATCACGAAAATCATCCATCCCCTTGGAACAGTATGAATACACACCCTTCTTGGACATTGGAACATAAGCGTTAAGAAAACCAGGGCTTGTTGAAGCTGGAACATGTAGACCAATATTATCCAACGACCAAGCAGCGCGTCCAATAAACTTGTTAATTTCAGGATGAAAAATTTTCACCTCACTAATGTCGGGCAAACTATTGAAATAATTACTCAAAATTTTCAGATCGGATTTAGATTTCATGGCTCCAGCAGGCATCAAGAAACCACCCGAAAAGAAACGAGCAATTTGTCCGATTTGATCAATTCCATACCATTCGAAATCAAATATTTCTAGATCATCTTCTAATATTCTATCGTTCATCTAAATGGGGTCAAATACCATGCGAGTACCAAATTATTGAACAATTAATAATTAGATTAAAACCGTTATCGTCGATTGTTTCTTTCCTGGTTTGGTTTTGTTGATTTTTACCACTGGATTGGCGCATTGAGTGCAGATAGTTGTTCCGTCAATACTTTTGTGCCATTACCCTTTTTTGAGGCACTACCCATCGCAAATTACTGCTTACTTAAAAGGGATCAAACCAAACACCTTTTTCAACTACTGCATACAAGTGATCAAGATTAAGCGATTTTATTTTGGTTCTTTTGAAAAGATTTACTCCACCGGGCACATAATCTTGAAGATTAAAATCGGCAGGATCAATTTCATATTTTTCCATAAATTTCAAAATAAAAGTTTCCAAATCTATTCCAGCTAATCCCAAATCGTCGAAAAAAATAGTTTCGGAATCAACCGGATAGAGTAATGCTTCTGATAGCCAACACCTAAGACTTTCCTTACTTTCCATAATTCTTAATTTAATCTAACTGAATTAATCATTTATAGAATTCCTAACCGCTATTCAAGACATTACCCCCCTTTCCAACAAAGACAAAGAGCATATTTTCTATACACTTGACAACCTTATAAAGGCAGCTAAACTCAGCAATCTCTATGTTCACACTACCACCATAAAAAGCCCCAGTAGCATTACCAGGGCTCTCATTCTTATTTTATAAACCGTCGTAGTAGCAAACTACGACCAGAGAGGGTTTCGAGGTATTCAATTGGGGTTGGATAAAGTATCCAACCAAATTCGAATTCAACTGTCCTGATCCCATCAATCACCAATTTGGTCGGAAATGTTGGTTGCGCTTTTTTAGTCGCCAAATAGTTGCTTGCTATTTCCTTTACTTTTTTAAAGTGCATTATTCTCATCATCTGATTAAAACTCCAAAATGTTCTATTTCTGTATCGATCCGGGCAGGTGATTGCGGATAACTTCGACGAGATGAGTACTTACCACATCGTCACAACAATTGCATTTCAATAAATAATGCTGCTCTTGGAATAATATCTGACAGTGTCAATTTCACCATTTTCAAGCCAAAGAGAATCATAAAGGCGTTTGGTGTCAGCATCATAGAATTCAAAATCCCTATCCTCTGGAACATAACCAAAACCAACCTTGCTTCGAATAGAGCCACTCTCATAATAGTATTCCCATCTATGATCTTTCCATTTTAGATTCATTTCGTAGGATAAATTTCCATTAGAAAAGAATCTCCTCACTCGCCAAACACCAGTCGAATCAGTATCTATTTCTTCAAAAAGCACTTCCAACGAGTCGTAATAGGAGGTCCGAAATTCCATTCCTAAACGAATGTAACTGATGGACGTTTTTCCATCATTCAAGTCTTCTTGACAAATCCCAGAGAACTTTTTACCCCGGTCAAAATATTCTCCATTCCTCCTTTTTAAGGAATCCCAACTACACGTATCAATTTTGGCATTATTAGCCTCGATTTGGATGTTATCAATCTCTTGGGGCAATCGTTTCTTTTCATATTCCATCGAACAGGACGATATAAGTAGAAATAATATGATTCCTTCAAAAACGATTAAAGCATTTAAGTTCTTAGATATCACCTTTATTCCATTTATAGTGTGGATAATCATTTGTAGGTGTGAAGAATCCTCCCCCTTCTGTTGAAATGCCAATGGTACTTTTATTGGTAAATCCCCAATCTATTCTCCTCATTACCTTATCCATATTTGTAACGCTATAATTGTGGGTACCAAAATATGTTTCAAACTCTAAATCTGAATGATTTGAATGATACTAGGTTAGTATCGAACGCTCAACATCCAGTCCGACTGGCCGAGCGGATAAGAAAGGCGACCTTTTAGATCACCCTTCCTTTTTCATTCTTTTTATGATTAACTTATTTTCAAGTAGTCGCAAGCAACCAACTCTTTTGATCCGTTGCCCATAACCTTACAAAGACGGTTACGATTCTATTTAAAGAAGATACAATTTTCGGAGTTTGAAAACCCTCCGAGCTTTGTTATTCTTCCTTCAATTTGTTTCCCGTTATTTATTTTTTTGCCCAAAAACCTGTTTGGCAAAAACACGTTCAAATCAGGGTCTTTAAATTCAAATTTATCGTCCCAATTATCGAATGTGTTTTTGTTAAACCAAAAATCCTTAATTGAGAAAGAAACAACCGAATCATTAATAATTAAATCTTCGCAATTCGCTCGATAATAAATAGTATCCATTTTTTCCGTAACGCAAGTGCCATAGAATAACCCTGAGTATTCATTGCCATTTTTATTAAGAATAAAAGAATAACCATTACAATCCTCTGATTTCCATTCAAAGGAATTTGTTGAAATTAACAGATGAACACCTAAAAAGACGCATATAATCTTCATTATTTATCGAATTAAGTAGTGTGAAATAGTAAATGTCAATTTGTAAACTTTGGGCTTTCCAGCACCTGGCCCAGATTGAGTCCAATGCTCTTTTACTTGTGTTGATTTTTAAATGGTTCCGAGCCAGAAATTTCTGTCCACATTTTTGAAGCACTACCAAGCTCCATTTTCCATTTCATCCAAATAATCTATCCAAAGAGAACTATCGATTGACGAATCAATTTGTGTTAATTTATCCCGAATTACATCGACATACCTTTTTCGATTAGAGTAAAATTCTCCGAAAGCTTCCGATTGAATACTATTCTTTAAAAATTTATCAAACTCATAAACGCAAGCTATGAATTGAGAAAATGACGAATTGTACAGGAAACTTTGATTTTCATTGCGTTCAAATAATAGAACACTCTGCGATTTATCGATAACCAAAAAATTGTTGTCAACGTAAGTCATTTTACCAAATATTAAATGTTGCTCAGTAAACATTAATTTATCTATCGCTTCATAACTTCCTAAAATTTTCTTTGGAATTCCTATTTCTATGAAAACTTGGTAATCAACAAATGCCTTTATCTTTTCAAGTTCATATTGGCTATAAGTCATTAAGCCTCCATGATAGAAGTCTTGATATTTATCAAGGTTAATGTACTTCTCTATAATCATAAATTTGATTTTTCGCTTCTAATACCATTTCATTTATATTCAGCCGGGTTTTACCATGCCGCAGGGGTGAAAACTTAAATGCTTTTTCGGGTGGCAACTCCTGAAATTGATATGAAGATTGGGGCCGCAATTCGATTGATTCTTTCAAATCTAAACCTTTGGGGCGAACCTAAATACCAAGCATTCCAAGAATCCATAAATACCAAAAGTGAATACTTCATCATTTCAACACTCTTAGAGTAGCAGCGTGTTTTTCTTCGGAACCTAGCCAAATAATGACGTAACAAAGACATCATTCCTTCAACTGTATAAGTGTGTTGTTTCCCCTTTAGATGGTTGGTTTTAGGTAAGGTTACATTGTAAACTATGTACCCATCGCTACAATAGTTTTGGACTCTAACGGTCTTTAACTTTTTCCACATACGGTGAAAATCCACTTTTCTTCTTCTGCCAATTTCAACTGATAACAGATTCTTGGTTTCGCGTTCTACTGCTATCCAAACATATTGGTGGTTGGTACGGTTATTCACAAAAGAAAACAGTTCGTCAAATTCCATTGTTTTACAAAAGCCTGGCAGGCTTTGCTCGACCAACTTTCCTTTTTTCTTGATCCAATTTTGAACAGTCTGTGGACTTACTTTCAAAACACGGGAAATACCCCGAAATGGCATACCCAAATTATGCAATTCAACGCAACGATTAATCAAAATTGTTTTTTGTCTTGTATGGATGAGTAACCCAAATGTTTTGCCACAGCGTTTACACAAAAAGCGTTGCTTGCTCCTTAATTTTCAGCTCTTTATGATTTTAATAGATCGGCAGTGTTTGCAAGTTTTCATCAGTTGAAGTTGTAAAAAGGTGGACAATAGGGTCTTTCGCTGGTGCTCAAAAGCCACGGTTTAACGGCCATACAAGTTACCGCAAAATAAAAGCTCTCCCGAAAATCCGAAAGAGCTTATGAGGTAATTAATTGATTTTTTGAAGGTTATAAGTAATTATGGCCCACCCATACGAAGTGGACAAAGCCTACCTCTACCACTGCATGAAAGTGTTTATAAATGCTATTCCAACTGTCATAACAAAAGTCAATAAGATAGATACACCCAAAATTTGAAGCCAGTTAAAAAGTTTTCGCTCCATAGGGGTTGTAGGCTCTTTGTTTTTAGAAGTTGAAAAAACTAATCTAGATGATTTAAGTTTTTTACTAGATCTGGTAAAAATTAAAACCAAAATTATGCCGTAGAGTAAACTTAAACCTACCAATACGGTCATAAATAAATAGACAAGTGTTGCCATAATTAATCAATAATTACATTTTTCTCAATTAAATTTTCCCCTTCTATTTTTTCTTTAGCGAATGAAATGACAAACTCAAATTTTTTATAAAACTCATCAAAATTATCACTGCCAAAATAATCTAAGTATTGTGGATTTGCGAGAAATATAGCTTTTAACTCTTCATACATATTTTTCCCTGAGAACTCTATCAATGGTACGGTGTAGGATACATCAGCATGACCTTCAAGTCCCACACCAACTCCTAAACTAGGAGAAACTGTAATTCCCGCTCTTATATGGGTAAAATCCTCTGTCTTATCGGTATCAACTTTGCCATTTTCATCGGTTGGTATGGTAAAATTAAGCTCAATTGCTCCAACTGGTCAACTGCTCTCGTTTCACAATCATTTAATTACGCATATCACAGGAATCTTCATTTTAAGGGTGATTATATGGCCTAACGCCCCGTCCGACTGGCCGGGCGGATAAGAAAGGCGATCTATTGACCGCCTTTCACTTTTCTTCATTCGAAATATTTATGCTGATTTTCAATGTTTTATATTTTCATTTTTTGCTATCAATAAATGTGATACACTACCCCTGATACGTCCTTAAGCCGACCTTTTCCTACCACGCTCAATAACTTGGTATTACTAACAAAGCACCTGTAGGCGGTTTAGAAACGTTACCTGATTAACGTCTCTGGCGGGCCTACCACCATCTTAATTACAGCATTCTTATAGATTCGCATCTCTAAGTTTCAGGGCACACCAATTTTAGGACACTACCTGCGCTCTGGACAAAGCCTACCACCACCAAGAGTAGTCATCTCCTTTATGGTCAATTTCAGAAAGTATTTGCACCTTCTTTATTTCAAACTCGGGAAGCATCACACCAACCAAAAGTTCATTTTCATTGTTTTCCGGGGTCGTCATATCTTTTAGGCTACCAAGGTGATTCTCTAAAACCTGGCCACTACCCTCAGAAGAGTGCCAAGATCTAATCTTCCAAATGGGATAGTTTGAATTTTCAAATTCAAGAAATGGCTTCTCAATTTTCTGAAAATCCATTCCTTTCAATTTCAAAAATTTATAGACGGAGAATTCTGGCATGGCAGCCAAATCTTTATGTCCCCATCCAAGAAACTGAAAATGATAACATTCACGGGTGCTGGGAATTTCCAAATAACCCTCAGTAGGTTGGCCATCATACCAATCGAAACATATAGATTTTTCTATTCGAATACCAGTATCAAACATTATTTTCAAAGTTAATTTTAAATACTATAGGCTTCCACCAGAAGCACCACTATTACTCAAAGGGTAAGCAGGGTTCGTGTTATAAACAGGAATATCATCCAGCAATTTTTCATATTCCGCTTGTTTCATTGGTCGACTTGGAATTATTTCAAAATGCCCTTTATCTCTACCAGCTTGTTTAATTTGGAGCCCGTCAGGCAAACCTTCTATCTCGAATGCTCCCCTCGGAGCTACGTTCCTGTTTAATGGATCAGTATTGACGGATACACCACCTGATTGCCAATTACCATCCGCGTCATATTTTACATCATTTACTTTCGGTTTGAAACTACGACCACCCCTCCAGAGTCTAATCTTTACATTTCTAACGTTTCCTTCTGAAACGATTAGAAGAAAATAGTTAAACGCAACCTCTCCGATTGCAGCGTTTTGTTGGAAGTCAGAAATTTAATGTAGTTGATAATCTGTTGATTCAAATCAGGTTTATAGGCTCTGGAAGAATAGGTCTCCAAACAGGTTTTATGGCAAGTCTTGCAATGAAATCGTTGCTTGCCAGATTTACTAAGACCGTATTTAATAACAGAGCAACCGCAGTTTTGACAGGTGATAGAATCACCAACTCTTTTGAGCCATTGCCGAGCTTGTGAGGTAATTTATTGATTTTTTTGAAGGTTATGAGTAATTATGGCCCACCCATACGAAGTGGACAATGCCTAAGTGATACACTACCCCCCCAATTAATTGATCAACCTTCCATAGCTCTGAAGATTTAACTCAAACTCTTCACCAATTCGACACTTTCCGTACATAAACTCAACCGAAGTATCTCCAACCTCAATTAGCTCAAATAAGAAGGTCAAGGAATTTGAATCAAGTTCACCGTTTGTTAATTCTTCGAAGCCCTTACTTAGTAATTCCCCTTTTAACCACAAGGAATCACCTACAAAATTGTAATTCATTGAATACGGATATCCTTTCGTGTAAAATGTAGACCTTCTCCCAAAGTTTGACGAAACCGGCAAAACCAACTCAACAGTGTCTCCAATTCCTATAGACTGGTAATTTTTCTTAGCAATTCTATCATTTTCTAATTGGTAACGTTCTCGCCGCAATTTCCAATAATAGTCATAAATATCCTCAGATAATTGTCTAATTTCCATGGAATCATTTAATCGGTCATTAAGGTAAAAATGAAGATTTACCTTCAAATAAATTGTGCTAAAAGATGAATCATCAACATAAGTCTCGTTATTCAAAAAAGCAGTTATTTTTTTACCAAGTTCAGAATTAGTGTCAATCCCTCCAAATTCTATAAGTTTCAAAGGATAACCATTAGAATCGACATTAGATGACTTAAATTCTATCAATACTGATTCATCAATATTTTTTGATAATTGTTCAAACAACTCGTTTGATGGATTTATGGAAGTGCATCCAACTAAAAACGCAGCAAAAACTGCCACTAAAGAATATCTAAACTGGGACATATAGAGTTCTATTTTGTAATGAAATTTTTTGTTTCTTCAACTGCTTTATCCATCGCATTTTCATCAAGTTTAGTTCCAAAGTCGTAATCCTTAATATTTGGATCTTTTAGTCGTTCGTAGGTAGATAAATTAAAACTCTTAATTGAATTATGATTGTAATGTATCAAGTGAGAATTTGTTCTGTAATGAATACCACGAGCTACGTCAATATCTCCGGGTGAGAATTGGAATTGTAGTCCTTCAAAATGACTATGGATCATGGAATACCTTTTCCAATCCCCGCCAAAAGGTCTTACCCAAATAATATTTGCTACGTTTTTTTGCCAATGTTGGGCCATAAGTTGACCTTGATCATTTCGTAAAACTGATCCGTCCGGATCTACTTCCCCTCCTCCATGCAATTCATACCTATGTTTGCCTTCTACAGTTGTTCCAGGCATAAGTACTGTAAATTCGTCACCATTTTCATCTACAAGGGTACCTGAATAAATCACCATAGCATACTCACGGTCTTTACTCTTTGGTTGATACTCAACACTCCAATCTCTGAGAATATCCATCTCCTCACTTGGTAAGTATGCTCTTGTACTTCCATCAAGAAATTTGGTATTCAAAGCTGAGTATTTAATTTCCGCAGTTTTATTAGCAAGTTCACCGTTTCCTAATACGCTCATCGCCGATATCATTAAGGACCTATCAGTGATAATTCTAATATCAGTAGATGTTCCAAATTGCCCTAAATACTTGCCATTGGCAGCATAATATTTCTCTAACCCTTCCAATTCAATAAACGCAATTACACTATTCTCTGCAAAAGCAAATGGCGAGTTATGCGGATACTTAGGCGCCAAAGGATCCAAACTCAAAAACCGCCCAATATGCGGATCATGCATCCGATACTTAAACGCAACCATATCCCCGCCCCCATTAGAAGCAATGGGCACGGTACTTCCATCAGTAATCCGAATATTATCCATATAAAACTCAATTGGAGCTGGATAAGGATTCGAGGAGATCGAAGTCACATAAAAGCGGATATAATCCTTGGTGGGTGTAAAAGCCTTGGTGATCGTTTTGATCTCTGGGTCGTAGGAAATATAACGAGCTGAGTAATCCAGTTCAGTCCAGGATCCACCTGCATCGCGATGTTCGATGATAATGTGGCAAGAGTAATTGTTATTGGCATCGTTAGGGGTTACTCGTTCTACGTTGTAAGTAACCGTATGAGGGACTCCTTTGTTAGTGATCGCTATTTCCTTTGAATGACCACCTCCTGAATTCTGATCGTTTTGTAGACGTAGGCGTCCACCCTGGCCGATTAGATTCAAATCGCCCTGAGAGTTGTGCCAGGTTGTCCAGTTGGTTAACTGTTCTCGAACTGCAATTCCATAAAAAGTAGCCTTACATGGGTTACTGGAAGAGACATTGCCACCCGGAAGCAGGCGCATCCGCAATTTGGTCGATCCTGTAGCGCGCCACATGCCGGTACTATGGCGACCGGTTTGGTTTACCACCAAGACACCCAATTGATACCATTGGTTGTTTCCTGCATCCCAATAATCCCAGATAACTACAACTTCTGCTCCTGCATGACTGGCGGGTTTGTCCACATCAATTCCTAACCAATAGGATTTTCCGCTTTCCACATCAAATTCAACACTTTGTACGCCACACCAGGCATCTTCCGTATCGAGTACCAAGCCGCCTCCGGCTCCTAAACTCGCACAAGATCCATTGCCATGGTTGGACACCGTCCATTGACTTAAATCGTTAAAATCATCCTCAAAGACCAGGTCGTTGTCCATTACATCTACATAGAAGTAGTCCGGCACCTGAGAAGATGTCGCTCCGTTCTTCCATTCCCGATCATATTCCTGGCCCAGGAAGCCGTAACGATAGGCTCCGTGGTTGTAGGTTCGGCCGGGTTGTACCATGCCGAAGGGGTGATGGCTTACATGCTTTTTTGGGGGTAACTCCTGAAATTGTTATGAAGATTGGGGCCGCAATTCGATTAGTTATTACTCAATTTTAAACCCTTTCAGGATCGGCCCAGAAGTAGATTTTCAACACCGCTTTGAGGCATCGAAGACTTTTGGAGAAACAGATCGTTCTTCTATTCAATCGCTTCAAATGAGTCCTTAAGGTGAGATTCATTCTTTCAATGTGATTGATTCCTCGGTGTTTGATTCGGTGGATTTCTCTGGGAAGTAATGATTTGTAAATGTTCAAACCGTCAGTATCCACTCGTTTTGCCCGGGAAAACAACAAGGTATCAGTAATCAGCTTCAAGTTTCTTTTATTTCTCTTTCCAGCCATAAAATTGGCTACCTGGCCTGTTTCCGGATTTAGGGCATAGCCCACGTACATTTCGTTTCTTTTGAATTTGACATAGGTTTTCAATTCGTCTAATTCGTAATTCTGATTCATGCTTACCATTGGTTTCTCAACCTTAGCACCTATTTCAAGGATTCTTCGATTTACTGTATTGGTTGAAATTTCCAATAATCTGGCAATGTTTCTGATTCCCAATCCTTCTTTCAAAAATCGAACGATCTGTTGATTGATATTTCCGATTAGGGCTTTGTAGGTGTAACCGCTTTGTTTGGTTTTACCACAGGCTTTGCACAAGTAACGTTGTATTCCACTTCTCGTCTTACCATTCTTTACACATCGAGCTTGGCATTTCTGGCATTTCAAAATTTCATCAACACATCTGATACACATATTAGAGGAATCTTCATTTTAAGGGTGATTTAGCGGCCTAAAACTAAGAAAGACGATCAATTGACCGTCTCTCCATTTTCTTTATTCAAAATAATTATGCTGATTTCCAGCGTTTTATACTTTCATTTTTTGCTATCAATAAAAGTGATACACTACCGTATTGTTCATAAGGTGTGTGGGGAGCGCTGAGCCTAACCCGTCGACCCAATAATCGATAAAATGCTAAAAGCCAAAGTCAAAACAAGGAGGCTTAGAAACAACTGTTTGAAAAACTTTAACCTCCTTTTCTTTATGCGATTTGACCGAAAACGTGGTTCTTTACTAAAAGTACTTTCAATATCTGCCAAATCTTCATTAAATCTTACAACAAGTCTTCCACCATATAAAAGCCAAACAATGATTACAATACAAATTATTACGTTAATTACCATATTTAATTACTCAGTTTTCAATTCCTTTTCAGCTTCAAGTACAGATTCTAAAGCAACTTCTGCACCTTGTTTCGCCATTCGAAGTTTCTCAAGCACATCAGAAATCTCCTCAATTTCGTTTTTATTTAAATCATAATCCCTATTTAATCTACCCAATTCATTGACAGAATCCTGGATTTTTTCGGAAAGGTAATTGATACTTTTTCGAAGACCATTAACCATTGCACGATTGAACTCATCATTCTCAAAGCCTAAAATTAAACCCGCCAGATCCTTCCATGTAGTACCCCAAACCCAAGTATATGTTACCTCAAGAGCTCCACCAACTTCTTTACCTCCTCCAATAAATACCGTGCCTCCTAACTTTGAATTATCCTCATGAGAATCATGATGCTCTTCAATTCCCAGTATATGCTTCAAAGATTCTGTATCAAATGCACCATCAGCAGATCCACCAAGTCCACCACCAAAAATCCCACTAACCAAAGCCGATAGTCCCCAACCCTCGGTATCATAAATGGTATTTCCAGTAGGAAAAAAGGACACTCCTCCTCCAGCACTATATCCACCGATTAAACCACCACCGCCAGCAGGTGTTATAAAAACACCAACATTGCCTTGCATGTCAAAGACAAAACCAGCTGAGACCGAAATTGTAGCAAAGACGGAAAACCTTCCATCAGCATGAACTGAAATAACTTCTAATCCTTCCAACTCAACACCATCAATCACCCGATTTTCAGAAAATGCATAAGGAGAGTTATGAGGGTATTTAGGAGCCAACGGATCCAAACTTAGGAACCGCCCAATATGCGGATCATGTATCCGGTATTTATAACTCACCATATCCCCGCCCCCATTAGAAGCAATAGGAACAGTACTACCATCGGTTATCCGAATATTATCCATATAGAACTCAATTGGAGCGGGATAAGGATTCGAGGAGATCGAAGTCACATAAAAGCGGATATAATCCTTGGTGGGTGTAAAGGTTTTTGTGATCGTTTTGATCTCAGGGTCGTAGGAAATATAACGAGCTGAGTAATCCAACTCAGTCCAGGATCCACCTGCATCGCGATGTTCGATGATAATGTGGCAAGAGTAATTGTTGTTGGCATCGTTAGGGGTTACTCGTTCTACGTTGTAAGTAACCGTATGAGGGACTCCTTTGTTAGTGATCGCTATTTCCTTAGAATGACCACCTCCTGAATTCTGATCGTTTTGTAGACGTAGGCGTCCACCCTGACCTATTAGATTCAAATCGCCCTGAGAGTTGTGCCAGCTTGTCCAGTTGGTTAATTGTTCTCGAACTGCAATTCCATAAAAAGTAGCCTTACATGGGTTACTGGAAGAAACATTGCCACCCGGAAGCAGGCGCATCCGCAATTTGGTCGATCCTGTGGCCCGCCACATGCCGGTACTATGGCGACCGGTTTGGTTGATCACCAAGACACCCAATTGAGACCATTGGTTGTTTCCTGCATCCCAATAATCCCAGAAAACCACAACTTCTGCTCCAGCATGGCTGGCGGGTTTGTCCACATCAATTCCTAACCAATAGGATTTTCCGCTTTCCACATCAAATTCGACACTTTGTACGCCACACCAAGCATCTTCCGTATCGAGTACCAAGCCGCCTCCGGCTCCTAAACTCGCACAAGACCCATTGCCATGATTGGACACCGTCCATTGACTTAAATCGTTAAAATCATCCTCAAAGACCAGGTCGTTGTCCATCACATCCACATAGAAGTAGTCCGGCACCTGAGAAGATGTCGCCCCGTTCTTCCATTCCCGATCGTATTCCTGGCCCTGGAAGCCGTAACGATAGGCTCCGTGGTTGTAAGTTCGGCCGGGTTGTACCATGCCAAATGGGTAATAATCGTTGTAGGCTAATACTGCCGATCTCGAGCCACTGGAAGTGGCTTCCTGGGCTCTTAAATGAACAGAAGATACGGTATACTCGGTATAGGTATTGGCGGCTGATGTACCCATGAGGACCAAAGTAAGGTTTCCATCAACAACGTCAAAATCTAATTTTGTTGTGGTATGAGATTGTTGAGCATCCAGATAAATATTCGGTTGGTTCAAATCATCATATAGCACGGTGGAACCATCCTTTAATTGAAGATTTAAGTTTTGACAATTGCCCGCCGTGAGCATTCTAATATCCAACTGATATTTCTTTCCTGGAGTCACGGTCCAGTTCTTTTGGGTAGTCGCCGCTGTATTAGCCGTTAACTGATAAACCCTTAAACCAGCCCCTAAGTTGGTTACTGAGGTATTGTTAGTCCCGGTAAATCCATCTACCGAATTATTTTGAAAGGTGCTATTTTCTTCGGTCACCCAGGAAATACCAGATTCCTTGGCATCCGAGACCACTTCAACAACGTTCCCCAAATGATTGGAAAACTCGTATTGGTGGGTTCCCCATTTGTGTTTTTCATCCAAAATTCGACTTACCGAAAATGGCACTGTACCTCCACCCAAATCGAAGGTAAAGTTTACCGTGCCTGATTGTGGCACCTTAGATTCCAATTCCATTTCCCAATGGTTCGATTGAAATATCTTGTGAGCTCTCCAAACAGAAGATTGTGTATTGATTCGATTGACTAACTCATCAATCTGCTGCTCCCAGGTTAGAGTATGAAAAGCGGTCTCCAGTGTTTGAGTGATAATAGGGGCTCCATTGACGTTGACTACTACATAACGATTCAAGGAAATATTGGTAAAAGCCATGTTATCTGATGGTGGGCCCAAATGCTCCTGATAGCGAATATGAACAATTCTTGGATCGGGTTGGTTAAGCACTTCTGTTCCTGGTGTCACCTCCACAGATTTGTCCAAATTGGCTTCCCAATCTCCTTCAATCTCGGCCAATAGTTCTTGATTCTGCCCTACACCTATCCGTTTGGAGCCATAGAAATGGTGTTCGGTTAAATGCAGTTGCTTACTGTTGGTTTGGGTTACGGATAGATTTTCAAGTTGCAAAGGGCTACCGTTTCCGATTAAGGTAAACTCAACATCAATCAGCTCACTGGAAGTACCTGAGGCTGCCGAAATACGAACACAATTTCCTACAGCGGCAGCCGTGAAATTAGGCGAACCAGAATGTCCGTTAATTGCTGCTGCAATTTGAGCCGCTTTTGCCGACGCATTCCCAGTAAGAAATACGGGATTAGTAGCTACTAATGGAACCATGACAGATCCGTTGTTGTAGTTCACATCTACAGAGCTATGCGGATCCAAATGCGTTTCACACAACTCTATATAGCCCGTCCCTTCGGTCTCAAAATCAATGGAATAGGCAGCCAAAATATTTCCTTGAGGATCCCTTACATAGTACGTATCGTCCCAATAAGTCTGATCGCTTCCACCTGAAGATGATCGCGGTTTAATGCTCTTGTACCAACGATTACCCATCGGACCGTATTCAAAAGAAATATCATCCTTGGTCGAGCTACTCTCTCGATTTACGCGACGTACTTTTCCGGAAATGTTCCAGTCAATGGAGGAGATCTCTTGATTCTTATCACCAATTAATTGGCCCAGCTCGTTGTAGGTGTAATTATCGAAGGTTTGGGTACCAATATCCACATTCCAGGTCTGCCCTTTATCATCGGTAACATGATCTAACTTGTGGGTACCGGGTTCGGTATAGTAATAACTCAACCTATCCATTTCCCGGTTGCTTCCATAGGCATTCCTACTCAAGGATAGCAAGTCACCATCGCGGTTGTATGAATACTCGGTTTGATAGTCTTCGGTAAGTGATGCTGTAGCAAATGAATTATTCACTTCTACATTACTTCCACTGTAGTTGTGCATTTTTTTCAGACGGTATAACTGGTCGTACTCATAACTACGCATATAGTAGGGCAAGGCGGCTCCGTTATGATCACTAAGTGCCATAGTGGTTGCGGCAATGTTTCCATTGTATTGTGGCAATAAAGCATTTGAGATGTTTGTCCCTGCTTCAGCGAGGAAATAGTCACTCGATGAGGATAACGCCCCATCAATGGGATTGTAATCGTTGTTGTTGTATTTCAACTCATAGCCATACACGTCCTTTCCAATATGCTCATGAAGATTGGTTTGCCCAGCTAGGTAATTTCCTTTATCCGAGTCTTTTCCCACATCTCTATTGGCTACCAAGGTGGAAGCGTTTACTCCTTTTAACCAACCTTGAATAGTGTAAACATAATCCGAGGCTTGAACCTTTTGTTGCCCAATTTCTTCACGGGCCAACATTCCATTACGCAGGTATTTGTAGTCTGCAATACGGTCCCAATTTTGGCCGTCTTTACTTACAAAAGCTTCTCTGAGTTTTTCATTAGCATCGTAGAGGTAACGATGAATCAATTGATCCACCTCTCCCTTCTGGTAACTCATAGAGGTCACCTGATTCGTGATCAAGTCGTATTCATACTCCATGATTTTCTTATCATGGCCAAATTCCTCTAACTTCTGATCATCCTGAATGTAATGGGTTACATTCCCGTGAACATCATAGCTGTAATGCAGAGCTCGATCATAACTTTCCAAAGCCTTGTAGTCCTCTTCGTTGGATACTCGATATTCATCGAAATAAACCACAGATACCACTCTACTCAGGATATTCTTCTGCTTAAAGTTTTTGTATTCCGGGTTGCTGTACTGATCAAAATAATTGGACAAACCATTTTCAATAGCCATAACCTGATCATCGTAAATCGTTCGAACTACCTCATTTCTGGCAGGAAGTGAGTTTCCTGAGTTAGGGGTCGAAGCGTTGGTGAACCACAATTCCAATAAATGAGGAGTTCGGGCAATGATATCAGTCATTTCTCCTGGAGAACTGTTGTAATTCGCATCGGAGTAAAGCAAGGACGAAATTTCACCGGATTCTACTACCCTTCCCAAATTGTCGTATTGAGAATAGGAATAGGCTCCTCGGGTCTTTTGCTCATCGTTTTGAGAAGCTACCATTCTCCCTAGATGGTCGTACCAAAAATAGGTTTCTCCCCCATCTGGAGTTTGGGTATAGGTCATTTCCCCCAAGGTGTTATACTCGTAAAACGTCTCCATTTTGTGCTGGGTTTCAGCAATGGCATTCACCCCCTCAGGAGATACGGTCTTAACCAACTGGCCTTGGTTATCGTAATAAAACAAGGTAATCGCGGTCTCGTATTGCTGCCCGTCGTAGAGCAAGTTTTCATCCGGATTAGAACAATGAGACACGTAATCACTTAAAAATGATTCCAAGTCATCCTTCTTTTGGTTTTCATAATCTCGCAGAGCATAAAAACGCATTCCATCAGCCTTAGCGCGGTTTCCACAATCCTTCTTGTTCACATGAGGTTCTACCCCGCCAATGTTGAATTGCAGGTCTTTTACCGAATTCTCTTCAATTAAGTTTTCGAAGGTTGGCCAACATGTACTGTTTCCTTCTAACCATTCAGATGCCCCATCCTTAAATCGTGCTTTTATTTGGAATCCATATTGTTTTCCCAGGGAAGCAGTAGAAGTATTAATTACAGCCTTGATTAATTCAAAACCGGTGATATCGTCTAAATCATAGGGGGTAGTAGGTTCATCCAAATCGAGGGTACAAGAGCCCACACTGTATCCATTATCAGTAAATATCATTTGAGATACTCCATTGGATTGAGTGGTTGTAAGGGTTACAGGATTGGCGCTCAAAGGTTGCTGATCGTAAAGGGAGCCATAATAGAAGTCATGGCTAAACTTAAGCACCAAAGAATTGCTTTTAAGATCCTTGAACTTGGCCAAATCATCCAGCATTTTCACCAAATCATCGGCCTGCTCAGTTAGGGTCCATGAAAGTGTTTTCACGTTGGAGCCATTATCAAATTCAGCACAGGTTCGTTGAATTTGATCGTATTCAAACTCTGT
The DNA here is from genome assembly GCA_024398055.1 of bacterium SCSIO 12741. Taxonomy (NCBI): domain Bacteria; species bacterium SCSIO 12741. Next base: position 4,605,520 of record CP073749.1, read on the forward strand.
TAAAACCACCCCATATTTCTGATTCATGTATCGGGTAAACAGTTTGAGATCGTTAGAAGAGGAAGCAAAACCTGGAAATTCTGAAGCATAATTTACCACACCACTCGTCGTCGTACGTTCATCGGTAATCAACTTACAGGTAATGGAGGTAGGACATCCCATACCTGCTGGTACCATCATGGAAGATGATTCTAAGCTCACTTTCTCGGCTGCACTCCAGCTGTAGCCACTCGTCCAAGTGGATGTGATGGCTGAATTACAAACACATTTAAGCTCTTCAAGATTGTTCAACCGATATCCATAATCGTAATCAAAAAGCTCACTTTCTGTGGTTAACCCATCTGGCTTGGTGTAAGATGCGTTCGCAAAGTTTTGTTCATTCTGAAACAAGGCATCGCATCCACAAGCATCCAATTGGCCATTGGCTCCCAACTTTGTTCCCACTTGGGGAGCGTCAATCAAATAAACAGAACAATTTAATCCTTGAGTCACTCCATACTCGGTCAACACATCTTCGAAGGAGTACAAGTCTTTCATATTCCCGTTAATTGAAACCGAATAAGGAACAGAAGACTCCTGAGCCCCTAATGGATGATCATTTTGACAGGAATTGATAAATACCTGCTTAAAGGCTTCCCGAATATCGTCGTAAGGTTGTGTTCCTGAGCCAGACAAACCACAGGATCCTATTTCGGCCATCCAATCATCGGCCATAGATTCAGCAACATCACTACAAGAAGTGCCCGAATTGATGTTGTTTTGAAGTGTTCCGTAAGAAACAGTTGGGGTAGTCGTTATGGCCTGGCGAAGAACATCAAATCCAGAACCAAAAAGATCCTCGAATGTCGAAATTCTTGCCTCTTTTCCATTGGGCACCTGACAGGTAGAGGTATTACGCTCGGTTTTCAATAATTCATTTACCAGGAGGTTTCTCTTTTGCAAATACAATCCACGAAAGAATATCCACCATTTCTCTTTGTCGCAACCTAAATTGTCCAAATCAAATTTACCGCTGTTTAACTGTGCATTAATACAGGAATTGATGGAAGCTGGAGTGGATTGATCACAGGCTGCTAAAATGTACGCAGCCACGTAAATATTGACATAGAGCGGTGTCGATGCTCCATCATCGTAAAACCCATCGGTATCTTTAATCCAATCCTTCAGATCTACCAAATAGGCTGTTCCTGCCGATCCGGATAGGGTAAAATATTCATCTATTTGAGCTGTGCCGCACTGACTACAACTCACCTGGTAATTACCCATGTCTGCTGAACTTCCAAAATTGAGATTCAGTGGATTAAGTAAACCGGAACTTCGAGCCTCGTCAAAGGTGAGTGTGTTGTTCATTTTATCGGCGTACTCATACGGGGCAATCACTGTTGAACCATCTTTGTTTCCACACACAAAATCCAAACAAGCATATTCAGGGTGTGCAGGTAAAAACAAATCGAGCCAGCCATCGTGGTAGTATTTCATAAAATCCTCAACCGTATTTAGGTTTACGGATAATAGACTTCCATCGGGCTTGGTATACTGCCCATTAAAATACTTGTAATCAATAATTTGATTAGGATCACCTGGAAGGCGAAGAAGATTGGTAAATACATCCGTATTAAATAGGCTATACGGATCTGAATGGGAATAGGAAGTAGATTGCATGGCGCTCGGTGCATTGTCGTAGAGCGCATACTGATTTCCAGGTGCAAAATCAGATTTTAAATGATCGGTAAGTATTTCACATCGCGAAGGCGTCTCCTTGCAATCGGCTATTTTTTCCGCTTTTATGTTTTCGTAATCGGTTTGAGAAATGGTGGTACCAAATAGCGTATTGTATTCCGTGGCATTGGTGCCATATTCAGAGTAGAACTCGTAGGTGCAAAAATCATAATTACAATTATCCGGAGTCATATCCAGTAGGTGTGTTTCCGGATCACTTCCACAGTAGTTTGCCAGATATTGTTCCTTGTAATAATCTTTCGATTCCTCACTTACCTTGATCTCCTTCTTTATTTCCAGGTGAACCATTTTATCGGCTTCAACTTCCGATGGAGAAATGAAAAATTTAAGTCCAGACTCTCGATTGGCATCAAAAACCTCGGTAACCGGATTAGGACAGGTAGATTGAACATTTAAACTCCCAATAGGCGCGCTGTAATCCACCAATACTGTTTCCGTTTGCTGGTTACATTCATCCGTTGAGACCTTAGTCACTTTGAAAACAAATTCATAATGACAGGTATAGCAAAGGTTACAGGTGAGTAAATGGTCATAAGTGAGGTCATACTTCAACTCATAACTTCCTGAGTATAGAAGTGGCTCAGTCTCACTGTAATACTCGTGATCAGTTAAATCGATCAACAAATTGGTTGTAGTTTCCACTGAATTACCAGCAAGAGGCTGAAGGTTTGAAGGAACGGTTCCTCCCACTTGTTTTAAAATAATTTGACCTGCAGAATTGTATACTTCCTGGGTAGTTACCCGGTTAGCATCCCGAGTAATTCTTTGGGTATGAGAAGCTCCTACATCATAATTCAACAACGGGAAATAGTTAGCCAAAAAGCCATTCTCCACATTATCAAAACGATGATATACATCGTGACCACTTCCAAATTGATGGTTCTCTCCTACTCCACTTGTTCGCATAACCGTTCCGGTATTATCCTTACGATACTCCATTTGAACATAGGGGTAACCTCCGGCGTCAGGTAAGTACTTTTCGGCACCATCTTTATTGGGATTACTCGAGCTATAATAGTTACCGGCTCCAGCTGAAGACGGATCTATACTAATTGGACCACTTACACACCAATTATTACGGCGATTTTCAGTATCAAAATGAGAAAAATGCAGCGGCTCTAATCCAGAACTTGTTTGATACAAATTCAAATCATTGACATACTTCAAACTTTGGGTAGCCACTGGTGAAGGGAGTATTTCCATTACTGGTCGGCTATAAGCGTCAAAAATGACACTGGTTACCACAACCTCATCCTCCTCATTATTTCGCGTTATGGATTGCCTCGGATTTCCGGCGGCATCAGCATACACCACGCTTTGGCTAGTATTCCCCATTTCATTAAATCCCATTTGGAATTGCCAGGTCATAGTTTCCTCATAGGAAGTTGACCAATTGTATTTGGCTCCACTGGGATATTGTGCTAAACTCGTCGTTCCTATTCCATGATCTATCCATCTTCCGGGATGAAGGCGAGCATAATTATCCTCTTTCGAATAATAAAGTGGCCGTATGCGGAAGGCGACGTCTCCAGCCGTATAAACCATAGGAATGGCAAAAGAATGACCATGAGTTCGGATTCTTGTGGAGCGCTCATCAAAGCTCAACTTATCCGGGGCACCGGTTTTCTTGTCAGCCAAATAGATCCATTCAAATTCAAACGCTTCTGCTCCAGTAACGGCATCCCAGGAAACAATCAACTCCTGAGCATTAGCATCGTAATTCTTTTGAAAGAATGAATTGATAAAATCCGTTTGAGAAGGATTGGTTTCCGGAAAATTAGCGTAATCAAACTTGTAATAGCGCTCTGTGTGAATTTCGAGATCTATAAACACATTCTCCAGTGCTCCCAGGTTATCCGATACAGAAACTACCGTTATCTCGGTTTTAATGGCACCTTCAAAAACATACTTGTCCAAAGCAACAACCGGACTACCGTTTACTGGAAAGGTCACTTCCAGCTGTTGGTTGGGTAGGTTTATTTCTGTCATTTGCTCATTCCAATAGCGGATAGCTACTTCAACCGTACAGGTATAGTCACTCGACGGTGTCCAGCCCTGGTAAGGATCAATTCCCAAAATCACCTTACTCGTTAAAGCAACATTGGTGAATTCTGATGGCCATAAACCAGGATTGGCATCCATGTAATGATGCTTTCCATCAGCAATGGTGAGTTTAGCATTTGCTTTAATATCATTACCCGCAAGTCGAGTATTGACAACCTCCTTACCTGCACTTAAAGACAGACTGAGACAGAAGGCTCCAAGGAAAATGATCAATTTTTTCATGGTGTGGTTATTTTTCAAAATCGGAGTATTGAATGAGTTGATATTGAGTGTAATGTTGGTTTAGCTCAAATGGAGGATTTTCTGTCGTAAAGACATTTTTCAAGGAGAGATCACCATCAAAATCCTGCTTATCAGCCTGAAGGTATTCCACTTGGCAGTAGCGTGCTCCAAACTGTTGACTGTAGGGAGATTGAGCTCTAAGTTCAAGTTTTACAGATCGAAGATTATCTTCTTGATCAAAGATGAACTCGGCATGAGAATAAAGTGGATGATTGTTGATTGAAACCAGGTATTGAACCCCTTGATTGTTTCTTTTTACCTGATCAATGGTCAAATATTCAAACAGGTGTTCCCAGCTTGAAGGATCCATACCTGGAAGTGCCTCTCCTTCGGGTTTCGATAGAACAACCACTTCATTCTGTTCATCAATATTGACCAGGTATCCTTTGATGAAATAAGTCTTCTGCTTGTCCAGTCGAATACTTAGACCACCGGAATTTTTCATGATGAAATACTCCATCTGATCAATGGGTTGCTGATCCGATTCTCCCAATAGTGAGAAATTAAGTCGATATTGATATTCGTCTCCGCTAAAGGCCTTTGAATAGGCTCTATAAAACGCTTCTTGATCATTGGCCCATCCCCAAAAGCTGGAGATTAGTGCCACAAATACAACTAATACTTTCATGGTTACTTAAAGGTTGAATGGCGGGTTTCGGTAATAGTGAAAATGCCTCGTTCGGTTTCTTTTTTTACAATGGTTTGGACTCCTTCGTCGTCATACTCAAAAAAAGTGGCGAAGTTGTTTACGTCTAATACAGCTCGTGACCTAAGATTGACAGGGTCAATCACGTAAGATTCCATTTGAGCCTGAAGCGGATGTAAACGGATATCATCAATGAACATATCCTTAGAGGTATTTTTATTCTTAAAGACTAATTCAATGTTGATTTTGGCATTGGCCGCTGGCGTAGTAAAAGTCAGGTCCCATTTTTGCCAGCCGTCAATGATAGGTGAGTAATCTATTTCAGCCGTGTACTGACCGTCAGATGGATCACAACCTAAAAGCGTAACTTCAACATCATCCTCATAAGAAATGATTGGCTTATCGCTGGTTAAGGAATACGGCTCATCACCAACCTTAACCCAAAAACTAATTCGATACGGCTCATTGGGTTTATAAGAAAATGGAGGGATTAATTCCTTGTCATCCAGTACATGATTTGCAGAAAAAGTAGAACAGGTGCCATCCAACATCCGTTTCAAATTGGACGCATCTTGATCTACCGGCTCCAATTGATCATCTACTCTACTTTTAAGCGTGACACTCTTTCCCTCTTCAATCAAATAACTATACCGTCCAGTGTGGGAAGAATTACCACTTACATAGCCATCATTGGTAATTGGAAATTTGAAATGTTGGTCCATGCAAGCCGGAAGGTTTGGAGCTGTAGAATTTGAAACCGATCCAGGATTAGAGAATTGGTAGTCATAATCTTCAAAGCCATCGTATGCTGCGTGCAAATACTTAGAGTTAGCCACCTGGCTTTTGGGAATGCTCTGGTTATAACCCATGTGCGCAGCCGAAGCAATTCCTTTCGGATCCTGAGATTCCATTGGATTACCATTAGGGCCGTATTCCTGAATTTGTCCCATAGAAACCCAAGGCCGCGGCTCACTGTCAGACCACACAGGAATTCCTCCGGTTTGGGCCGAATAATCAGCCTGCACCAATTGACTTCCATTCCAAGTCCAAAACGGAAAGGCTACAAATGTCCCGTGGTATTTAAGATCTAGGAAATCTTGATTATCATTTTCTTTCTTATTCTGATTCCGTCCAGCGTAGTATACAAAAGACTCTGTTGGCCGCCAATTACCCTTTGAACCTTTCACATAAGGATTGTAGGTTGCGTCTGTCTTAACAGCAGAGCATTTCTCATCATATTGAAAAGCACAATCGTCTCCTTCCCCAGTAATATTCTTACGAGCACCATAGACCTTCCAATCTTGTCCAAATTTTTGGGCGGAAACGCTTAAAGCTGTTTGAGAAATAGCCGGATTAATGGCAGTTGGCGAAATTGGATCTGGAACTGACCCTAACGCGGTGATTTGGCCAATTTTAGCGGTTAATAAGTTTCGGCGTCCGGATCGAATAATCTTTGCGGAATGCCTTTTACCCGAGGCTAACGTGGCTAAATCACCATGTCGGTCCATGAACACATAGGTAGAACAATCAGGCGCCCCCTGATTGAGGTCATTGAGAGCTTCAACTACCCAGTATGGCTCAGGATCATAAAGCTTATCATCCAAATTGTAGAGATAAACCTCATCTCCAGGAAAGAAATATTGTGAGGCATTTTGATCTATGAGACCATCATTTGTAAAATGTTCGTTAGGATAGTCTTCATTAATGGTCGCACCAATGTTCTCATAAGCATATCCCATTTCTGGGTAACGTAAATGGGCCGGATCACTGGATGACCAGACATCATTTTGAAATTTCCCTACAGATTCCGTTATCCTAACCTGGCCAGAACGTTGATCAAGGTAGCTGTTGTCTACCGTTTGTAAATACCCTTCTTTGTATGATTCTACCTGCTCTAATTGAGCATAATCCTGAATGACTTTATTGAAGGTAGCAGACCGAAATGTCTTTTTATCTTCATTGTACATTCCATAAAGGCTAAAAATCGGAAGTAATACAGGAGGAGTTGTTGGAGTGAAAGAAGCATCCAAATTGACCTTAATCGAAGCCGTGCGCGTTTCCGATCTTTGCTCTTTACTATAAACGGTCATATCCACCTCTCTTCCATGAAAACCACTGTTCGAATACAACTTACCCGATTCATCTACTTCATCCAATTTCTGACCAACGGAATACTTGTAGTTTGTGTATTGATAGATTTCTTGATCATTATTTGACTTGAACCTATAATGAGACACTTTTTTAGGCTTACCATGTAAATCGGATAGTTTTAATACAAAACCCTGCGAAGCCCTTAACTCGTAATTGTTCCGAATATTGAATATCTGAAATAAAGGGTGCGGTCTATGTTCTTCACGCTTAATTTCTCCAGCCTTAAATGTTGTTCCGCCATCTTTGGCTGTATAATATTCGTATTCCGTATAGCCTATCCTCTTTTCCACCTCTCCTGAAATTTCCAGGGGCTTTTGAATCACTTTCTCGTAAACAATTACTGGGGATGGGCACATAAACTCACCGAATGGCCAGTTTCCGAAAAGAGCATCGTTATTGGCCCAAACCCGCTTATTTTCATAATGAAGAGGCTCTCTAAATGGATTTTCATCCCCACCAATAATTGGCTCCCAATTTGCTACCCCATAAGACTTGTGATTAGTCTCATCTTCATAAGTGTAACTGAGCCCATAGGTATTGGATTTTGAGTTTTCACCTACAGCCATTTTATCCCAATTATCAATCATTCGGATTTCCTTGACTCGGTGTCCACCACCATATTTAAGCTCGTTCTTACAATTAAGCCTTACCCAGGATCGCTGCGGAAAAATGTATTTCCCCACTCCTCTTTTCATCAAGACATGATCCACTCCTTTGTGCATGCTGATTGCATCATGAAACATTTGTTTGGCCAAGCTGGCATTCACCTGCCCTCCTGGAGTGATTGCAGCAGGAAACATTTTTCCCGAATGCATAGACCGTGCAAATTGGCAAACAGCCTTGGAAACGGGGTGAAACGCAATTTTATCTTTCTTCAGTCCCTTGGGAATTAACTTGATATAAACCCTATCCCATTCAGTACCGGTTTTAGACATCTGAGACTCAGACTTATCAATTCCCGCATATCCGGCCACAAAGTCAAACCAGGTATCATCCGAATAGGCTTTTAGGCCTGCGAAAACCTTAAAATAGACTTCCTCCAAATCACCAATGATCTGCGCTCTTAAGATTTGATCAGCTTGGGCTTTTGATAGGCCTCCATCTATAGCATCCGGCCCCAGATCAATAACCATGTACAAGTGATTCACCAATTCATTTGGAGTATCGTTATACAATTCTTCCGTTGGTAAATCCTGAAAATGATGGGCAAACCCCTTGATCTTATACATCCGGGTAGCCTTTTTATACATAACTCTGCCATAAGAGTCACTCTCATAATCTATTTCTATTTTGGATTCATTAGGCAGTTCTATTGAAGTCAGATTCCAGGCTGACGCATTCTTATCAGCCTCTAATTTATTCTGTACTGAGTATGGAAATTCTTGGTTCGTTAGGTTGGTTGAAAAAAAGTAATAACCATTTGTAGAATCTCCAATGTATTCAAGCTCTTTTTGAGGCAAATAGCTTCCCCATCGGTCTTTAGCTAATGGATCATAGCTGGGGTTATTATCATCTTCATCCTCAACTGTGTGATTTGGATCTCCGTAATGGAAAATATACTTGCGTTCCTTGGATCGTTCTGTTTGATTACCGTAAGTAAAATAGATTCCGGTTAATGTCAATTTGCCTGAATTCGGATTGACATTCTGATCTTCCAACGAGTTAGGCGTTCCTGGACAGAGGGAGTAATCATATTCGAAGTAAACAGTCTTTACGGGTACAGGCTGATAATTAGGATCATTTACCGCCTTGATTTTTTCCTGCCTTGGATAAAGAACAATTTTATCCAATTGCTGAGGGCGAATACTGGTGCTTATTTTACCATTTTCGTCATCAACGCCCAATCCATCAAATCGATCACTCGTATGAAATTCGGCAACATAATTCTTACTCTCCATCGAGTGTAGATACCACAGCTCCTTTTTGCCATAGACATAGGAAGCCATGTCATCTTCCTCCTGCATCGAAGAATGAACATAGGTATTGGGATTGTAATAGGCCATATCCTCCTGGATAGGGTTCCGCCATTTAAAATTATTGGAAAGCATGGCATAATTGAATCTTGTATAATTTCCATTATCATCAGGGGTCAGGCCATCACCGGTCATATCCACATAATTGCTTGACACCACTCCACTGAGTAGATAATCTGTAGCGTACGCAGGCATTTCCTTTTTATCAAAGTTGCCGGATATTCCCCTGGCATTCTGGGTCGAATTATCCACATTTTTGCTGTAAGAAACCAAACCAGTTGCCAACCCATTGCGGTGCCAGTTTCTATCTGCTTGTTGGTTCCAATCCTTATCTACACTGAAAGTAACTTCATGCTGATCCAGGTTGTAAACAGGAACGTCATAAATGAAGCGAGTACCCTCAACATCTAATGCGGTAAATTGATGGAAATGGTGGCCATTTGTATAACTTCCCCGGTCAACCGAGGTATACCCCTTATAGCCAGGGTTATTCTTTAAAAATTCCCCTTTACTGCCATCACCTTCAACATCGAAGGCAAAATTATTGACCGTGTATCGCTTTATTTTACGGTTAAGACCATAATATTTTGCTTCATCCGCAGTGAGGGCTTGAACTACATGATTCAACGGTTGGCGTTCTGTCCGATAGTAATTTCCTTCAAGGGTAGTTTGAGTATTTGGGTCATTTCCCACCCAGTAGGTTTCCATGCTCTCTTTTTTCAGTTTTTTCGTCATTTGGGGCTCAATTGGACTTTCATCACCCAAGGTGTTTGACGCATAAATGGAATTCTGAAAACGAGTAGGCTCACCAATAACGCGGAAATAAAAGGGTTCAATGTTTTCCTTACCCGTTTTAGTTTCCATTTCGCTACCATTTAAAAATTTAAAATCATCAAGATTTCCATTTAACTCCTCCCAAGGTCCTGAGGTGTTCTTAATAGTCAGAAGGTCAAGGTTGACTCCTGCCTTGATCAATTGGCCAAACATTATTTCAAAGCCTCCAGGTAATCTCGAATTTCCCTCTTGAACAATAGGATCTGCCACTTGCCCAACATCATTACGATGAGGGCGAAAATTGAAATTACTTCCCATTGCACTGGCCGTATAGACATCAGGTGTCATTGCACTAAATCCTAACCTCGGAGTCTTAGAATTAAACTCGCCATTAGTTTCACCATTGAAGTCCATCAAAGAATGCCCATCAGCATATTGACTATATATATATCCGTATCCCTGGTTCGACCAATTCATATTTTCCATCTCAACTTGAACCTTGGAGTGCTTAACAGTTCCCTTAATCGAGCTCCAGCTCAATTCACCGCCAATTCCAATGTCATAAGCAAAGCCAGATGTATTCTTGGCATAAGGTTGATAGGGGATTGAACTTATAGTTCCAAATGGCACATAAGAACTAACGCCAACTCCTCCACTTACCATCGACTTCTTATTACCAATCTGAATACCATCTTCATAATGAATACTTTGACTGGCGTTGAGGGACCTGCTAACAGATAATTGTCTAATTCCATCTCTAGAATTAATCGGTAATCCATAGGATTCTTGAAGAGTTGTCATTTTTCCTCCAATGATTTGTCCTCCAAGAAAGGGTGTTAGCGTAATACCGCTAGATCCTCCTTGCATGTTAATACCAATGTTATTTCCACTAAGTCCATCGGATACACTCGAAGAAAAGGTCTGAGAAAAATCTACATGAGTTCCTAAATGTTGCCCCCATGTAACGCCTACTCCGGTACCTGAGTTCGCCCCCATTCGAATGCCAGCAGAAGAACTTCCGGAGCCGTTATCGGTAAAATTGTACCCAACAAATTCAAGGTTCACACTGGCATGCAGGTTATTCGTTTTCTGCGTTTTAAAGTTGGCTTCGCGTTTTACTTCATCCCCTTTAAAATCATCGGGCAATCCTCTGACGGATCTGTTCAGTACTCCTGGACTTAGGGTCCATCCCAATCCGACCCAACTCGCTTCCTGTTCCATCCCAATACCAGCGGCATAACTCAGAGTCAAGGGATACCCCTCGACATCCAACAAGGGAATGGAGTAGCTAAAATTACCCGTAGCTGGATCAACCATTTTATCAATAGTCAAAGAGCTCGCTCCTCCCTCATGCTCAGCTTGCTTGGTTCCATTTCCATTGGCTTCTGCCTCAATGGGTATCGTGATTAATGAGGGTACGAATATTCCAATGAGGGTATACGCAATTACCTTCTGGGTCAGTTTCTTTCTTAAAAAGTTCATTACAGTTCTTTTTTAATTCTCAGGTAATAGTTTTCTTTCTTTTCGTTGGTTACGGTTAGGAGGTAAAATCCATTGGCTACTGAATTCATATCCAGCACATAACGATTATCTCCATAGTCTTTTCCGGTGGTATTAATACCTACTCCGTTCACGGGATTTCCGTGAATATCGGTAAGCTCATAATCCAGGGTTCCATGGTTGTATTCTCCCTCATAGCGGAAGAAAAAATGACCGTAGTAGGTGTCCCTATAATCTCCTTCTAACTCGGGCATGAGTTCATGGTAGCTGGTAATTTCTTCGCAGCCCATACTGGTAATGATGTTGTGAATTTGAGAAGGCCCATCATGAAGAATGGCTCCAATTCTGAGGGTTTGATCGGTTTTCTGGCAAGCGGCCAGATCCACCGTCATTTCCATTTTCTGACCAGCAGGTGATGATACGGTATAAGTGTAATAGGGCTGACCACCTCCAGGCGTATGATAGGTACGTTCAATTTTCCATTCTTGTTGCTGAGATGACAAGGCTGGATCGACAGAACCATAGCAGTTAACCCCTGAGAAAACTCCATTCAAAGAAGCTATTCCATTGGGAAGACTACTGCTGGATGAGGGAGAAGGAAGTCGCAAATAGTGCCCATGGGTCCTCGCAACTACATGGGAAACACTTGCCTTTTCAGCCTCCGTAAAACCAATACGTGCTTTGTTGTGATGAATTAATGCTGATGGGCTGGGTGAGCCAACGTTTCTATATTGAGGTACTTCAAAACTAATCCAGGCATCTTCGGTGGAACTTACCCGGTTGCGAGAAACGGCATAATAGTCAGTACTGGCCTGTCCGCCAATCAGATCCAATTCGTTCTGTACGGTGAGTCCCTGGGTATAATCTGATTCCCAAAGAACCTTATTCCCTACATGGACTGAAAAGGCATGGTGGTATTGAAATCCTCTAATACCTGAAGAAATAAAGGGCAAAACCAGGTGGTATTCACCGGCACCTAAACCGGTAACCTTGGTACTTCTGGAAATTAACGTTCCATGCTTGTCATACCACATGGGTGGCATAAAGTCATTTAAGTTGATTGCCGGATTTTGGGGGTAATTTCAATGATCCCATTAGGAACCAAGCACGAAGAATGAGTCACTTCATGATTCAAGTAAATATAGGTTCCTCCACCAAAAAACTGCAATTGGCTAATGTGTGAACCCGAATCATAAAACCCACCATCCACGAGGAATTGACTGGATACAGCAGAAAGGCTGGCGGAATGGAAGGCTACTCCGTTTTTCTTAAAGTGAAGAAGCCCGGCAATAGCATCAATTTCCATGCTGAGGAGGTCGGATTGATCGCAATCAGTAACTCCCAAGCTTGTGGTACCGGCTGAACGTACATCAATGGTTCCATCCTCGATTTTCATTCCATAATCAAGCCCGCTCAGCTCGTTGGCTACTGCGTTGTTTTCATTTCGAAAACCAATAATTAATCGAGTGCTATTGGTGGTTTTAAACGAGAATCCTCCGTTTAAATATTTATGGTAGTAGTGCCCCGCTGTGAAATTGTAATCTCCCCAGCCCGAAGTGCTACCTACGCCTTGAAGACTCCAATCTGTGGTATCCACAAAAATGGAATCATCTGTCTTAAAAGGTATGTGATGAGAAACTGTAATCGGAAAGGTTGAAACATGGTTATTGGCATCTTCTATTTCTACCTCATATCGACCTGCCATCAAACCCATTAATGAGTCGGTTGGATCATTGACAAGCAGGGTATCAATTCGGTAGTTTACGGAATCTGTGTAAATAGTGTCATGTACTTCTGAAAGTTGACTGGTAAAACCCTTCCATCGGAAGGTGTAAGGACCAAAACCGTCAATATCCTTCAACTTGATGTATCCGTTGTACTGACCTGGCTCGGTGTTTCTGACCTGCATATCATATACAAATGGTCCACCAAAATCGGTCTCCACTCCCTCGAAATAGGCACCGGAATTATAAAAGGCACAGCAACCAAACAGCTCCATCGGAGCGGGTAAGGTGATTTCGGTTACTGGTAATCCTTCATGGATAAAGAAAAGGGTAGTTCCATTGGATTGGATTTCGAAGGCATCACCGGCACTATAACTTCCATAATATCCTTCTAACACCCCATTTTCAAAAACGTAGATTTCTCCGTCTTCCAAATAGAAACAGAAGTCTATTTCATCGAGCATCCCAACGGTATGACGACCTTCATCAAAACCAATGGCTTTGTTGAGATCACCGTCGCTAGGAGCAGTAAAAAAGATGGAGCCGGACTGATTGGCAGGAAGGGATGCAAATAGATTTGCTCCTGCATCTCCCCACTGGTCTGTTGAAACCTCTTTCGTAATTCGATGGGTTCCAAGATTAGATAGTGTGCCAAAATCGTCTACCCAATGGGCGTTGTAATTTTGAGCGAAACCCTGAAAAATGGCAAGCTGTAGAACACTTGCAATAATGATTCTTAATTTCATGATGGTAGGTTCTTAGAGTTGAAATTGATGACTTCCCTGACTGGTTTTGGTTGGATCATTATCTACCAGGCGAATTTCAATTTTCATTTTGCGCCGAAGGGCAAACGCCGAGTATTTGAGAATGCACCAATCTCCGGACCGGCTATAGGTCAGTCCTGCCGGCACCGAAGATTGTTTCAAACTGATTTCTTGATGACTTACTGTAGAATCCACGGGTCCTGAATTATCGATCAGGTCAACTACGATGCTATCCAAAGCCAGACTATCGTTATGGTTAAAAAGGATTTTGAGATCTACCATCTCTCCATTTTTTAGAGAGTCTGAAATCTGGGTAGCATTTTTGCCAGAGAGCGTATGCGCAACCGTGGGCTGAACAAAAACTTTGAAGTCAGCCGGTGCCGGATAGCTTTGAGCATATCCAGAAAAACAGGCAAAAAAGAGCAACATAAAGAGTATTCCTACTCCATTCCTACAATACATCATAATGGGGTGATTAGGGGTTGTTTTTTGGTTCGTTTTATTAAGTTACTGGTTCTGTTTTTTGGTTTTGTTATTTCAAATTTGCAACACGTTTTTCAAAACAGACTCGAATAAACCCGATGTTAATAACTTTTTAGTTGATTGATTTTAAGCAACTTCCAATTTTAACTGAAAGTCAACTTCGAATAAACCCGAAGTAGAGCCCTTTTTTACCCACCCCAAAATGCGCGTTTTGGAGCTTGGTGATTATTTTTGAATTGATTGGCCTCTTTATGAAGAGTTTTAATGGCTAAAAAGGATAATGGAATTTGGAAATATCAGGCCTTAATAAATTGCACTTTGTTTATCTATCCAAACCATTCAAGCTTATGCTAACGGATATTGTATTATTTCGCAATTGTAATTGGCAGACTTTGGCAATAAAGCTCTGATCGCTCCATGCCAAAATAGGACGGTTGGAAGAAGAACTCTCCCCTTCTCATATTAACCAAAATTTAGGCGTATTGAAGTTTATAACATTAAATGGAGGTTCAACAAAACAACGCATTACACCCAAAATTCATCAATTACATTGAAAGCCATAAACACTCCAGCTTGGTCCTCTCAAATGTGTCGAATCATTGTGTTTTTTCAACTTTTGAAGAAACAATTCATGTTCAATTTCTGTTTCTAGACTCAAGGGGAGATAATGAATGTGTTTCGAATAGGCATAACCCTCCAATTTTCCCCAGCAACTTTTTTTGAAAGCAGCTACCTTTACCATGTTCGGGTTCTTAGGTAATACATCAACCACATAAAAAGTATCGGCAAAAGGCGCAAACAAAATATCGAAATTCATTATTATGCCATTTATACTTCCCGCGTCCTCTGCCTGCTTATAAAACTTTAGAAGATTTGATGTATCCTGGTGTTGCCTAACAATAAAAACAGGACATGTTTTTGGGCAATACTTTTCACCATTGCTAAAAACCTTTACCGTCCTCCTACTTTTTACTCTGGCATAATCCCCTTTACCTGAAAGCGTCTAATTTGAAAAACCGCAATAACAACGATACCAAAGATTACGCCTAATATTAAATTCCATTTAAAAAAATTTCTCACTGCCTTAAACTCTTAGGAATTGATTCTTCCCACTTTTCCCGGAATTCATAGAAATCATCAATGTTAATTTGAAGAAGTCTCATATCGATCTCATCATTGGATTCTAGGTTTTTCTTGAGAGGAGAATATGACTCTTTGACATGATTGAACAATATACCTTTCTCAGATGAGCAAACCTGTAAATAGTAATCTAAGCCATTAATTCTTAAAGTGCAGTGTAAAAATCGAAGCAAGGCATACAACGGATCTAACCTATCATTTTTATTGACCTCTACTATCAAGTTTTTCAGATTATCCATTGACATATTGTTCCAGCCGGAAGGAAATGATCTTAAAAACCGAGAGGCCGAGGATGACGAATATGAGAACAACGCATGTCTGAAAAACGTTGTGGGTTCCGCCATCACCAAATCCATAATTTCACTTTTTCTATGAAAATCTGGTTCTAAGAAATTTTCCTGTTCGCTAAACTTTTCAAAAACTTCATTAAAATTCATCTTTAGATGTAGATTTTGCAGCTTTCATTATAAGGGTCTAAATTGGTAATATGACTTTGATTCTTCCTCCTAAAAAGCATTAGAAAGCTCAAACATGGGCAAGTACATCGCAATCAGAATGACGGCTACGATGGAACCTATAAATAGAATAAGAATGGGTTCGAGCACGCTACTGAGGGTGGCGGCTCGATGCTCCATGTCCTGATTGAGTTGCTCGGTGAGCTGCTCGAAGATTTGTTCCAATCGATTTACCTCTTCTCCTACCTTTAATAAGGTAATGGTTCGCCGATCAAACAAACTACTTTTTTCCAAACTCTTATACAGAGGTGTTCCTTGGAGAATGTCTTTGTTGGCGGTTTGAATGGCTTGCTCAAGAGGATAAAATCGAATCATCTTTTCAAGCAGCAATAGGGCTTCACTCAACGGGGTTTTACTGGATAACAACAAAGTCATTGCCCGGCAAAATCGAAGGAGGTAAGTTTTTCTTACCATGGGCCCCACCAAGGGCAGGTTCATGAGTAAATGAGAACGAAATTTTCGGAATTGCTCCTGGTGGCCCAAGCTTCGGTTAAGTAGGATGATGGATGTTACCACTAAACCAATAATCAATGCTACAGGTCCCATGGCATCGGATAAGGCCAAAACCCATTGCGTTAATTCGGGCAACTCTTTTCCAAAACGCTGAAACACATCTTCAAAAAGGGGTACAATGAATTTCAACATAAAGAAGACGGCACCAAAAGCGGTAAGCAATACGATCACCGGATAAGAAAGGGCGTTGATGAGTTTCTTTTTCTGCTCGGTTTTTTGCTTGTAATAGGAGGCCAAATCGGCAAAAACATGATTGAGTTCTCCGGTCTCCTCCCCTATTCGTACGCTGTAAAACTCATACTCAGAAAACTTTCCGGATTGCTCTTGTGCCTCCGCAATGCTCTTACCCCGAATCACTTCTTTGCGTAAGGCATCGAAGTAAGGATAATGCTTTGTTGAGGCAAAGTCTTCCAAGACAATTTCTAAAGCCGATTTCACATCAAGACCCGAGGTGAGTAGAATATGCATTTCAGAATAAAACCGCTGCTTGACCTTATCTCCAAACCCGGAAGACAATAAATCTCGTTTCCAAAATGGAAGAGCATCGCTCTTTTCCACTTGACGTGGAGCTACCGAAGTACTTGCCAATTCGTTTAAGTTCAAGGCCATGATGCTCGTTTTTTAGGTTGAAGGGAATAGAAATACTGAGCTTTCTCTTGTTGCAAGATCAGCGAATCACCCTGGATAATCCAAGCGCAATTATAAAAGGTATCGATTCGAAAGGTTTGGTTGCGCAATAAGTATCCATCCAGGTTTTGATAACTCACCCGTTTGCCTCGATCGACCAAAGTCAGCGCGTTTTGATCAAGTTCAATGGATTCACAAGCCTGAAAATCCACATTAAACAGTGATGCTAATGCATACTGATCCAATTGCTGGTCTTGATGGGTTTGAAAATTCCCATAGGACTTCACTACCATTCCATACGCCATGTAGCCCAACGAAAAAACGACTGAGGTTAAAGCCAAAACCACAGCTAACTCCAACAAAGTAAAGGCCTGTAGCTTATTCATCAATCAACCATTTTTTAAGGCTATACCATTCCCTGTAATCATCGCGGGCATACATTTCTACCAATTTCAACCGATCATCGCCTTGAGCAGGTGTGACAAAAACTTCCACCTGATATCCTTCAAAGGGATAGGTTCCTGCCCTCAGTTGCGGCGACTCTAACAACTGCCTGCAGCTTTGCCTGGCTTCGGCCTTTTTTTCTACACTTACTCCAGCAATTACCCGAGACGAAATCCAGAGAGCAAGCCCCGTGGTTAAAGCCAAAAGGGTAATCGCGACGATCACCTCAACCAAGGTTTGCCCCTTCACCTTATGAGCGCTTAGTCGAGCCATAAAATGATGGATTTGTGGTTGGAATAATTGATGAGATTACCGGTCAAAAAATCGGACGGGAGTTTATGAATATCCAACTCTACCGACAGCAGGTGATTCTCGTATAAGGAAGATGGCGTTTTCATGAGCATTCGCTTACACCACAATTGCCCGTGAATGTTGCCTTTTAAATCCAAATCCTGGTTGGTGTATACCTGCCCTACCAGAAGCACATCAGGATGAATTTTCAAGGTAGAAAAATGACGGATCGGCTCAACCTCGTTAATCAAAAAGGTAATTCCCTCAATCCTTGAACCGGACTCTATTTCCAGGTTTACCGACTTATTCTCGGGCTGTAACAAACCCACTGCCGATGGATGTTTAAGGTTGCAGTTGGCCTCAATGTGGATCTTTTCGGTGGCAAACAACTGGGCCTGAAGGGTACTCCCCTCCTGCACAACAATTTCTCGAGCAAACACCTGCACACCGTTTAACTGGGCTGTATTTGCAATCGTCACCTTCCCTGGAAAATGGAGAATTACATTTCCTTCAAAAAAACCTGTACAGTATTCTTCTCCTGCAGAAGCACGAACGACTAGATTCTTCTCGTAAAAAGGAACGTTCAAGCTATCATTGGATATATAGGTCAACACAGAGTCGCTGGCAAATTGGCCCAGCAAATTGCGATGGAGGGCCTGTATTCTTTCAGCATCCGGTTTTGGTAAACTTCGCTGACTGGTCTTTACAGCTCCATAGATCAACTGCTCTCCTTGGTAATTCTGCCCTTCGATGTAGGCACGCTTCACGCCCGACTTGGGAAGATAAACCGGACCTCCTATGTAGGTTTTTCCACATAGCGCCAGGGGTTTACTTCGATCTTGAAGATAGAGGGAAAAAGATTCGTCAATAGAACGGCCTAACCATACCGATTTGGAAAATTCATGCTTACCCGTATGCGCTTCAGAGGTAAGTGTTTCGTACACGCCCCAGGGTTTAGATGTCAGTTTAACGGAATCCTGAAATTGGTGATAGAGGTCGAGTTCGGTAGGAATATAGTCCTTCAAATCCTGATTCAAGCCCAAAGCGATACCTGAGAAACAATTGTCTACCACTTTATCGGACCGGTCCCAGTGCAACAGCTCTTGCCTAACGGAATGGGCATATAAGATAAAAGAGCCACTTATCAGACTAATAAGCAGAGCCATCACCAGGGCAAAATACAAGGCGGATGCTTGCAATTTTTTCATGAATCCTCCTGGGTCTCCTTGGATTTAAACCATGGGAACAGACCGTTCTTCTCTTTCTTTTCTTTCTTCTCTTTTACCTTCTTCTCATTGGTTTTGGGTTTTGGGTTGTTCGATTCGTTCTTGTCGGCCTTTTCTTTAGAAGCAAACCATCCTTTTGTCGTCCTCTTCCACCAGGACTCCTGTTTGTCTTCATTAAGATCTTCGGAAGTTGTTTTCTTTTCTTGTTTCTTGGTCGACTTTACTTCCTTTTCCTCTTTTTCAGATTTTTCAATATTCTCAAGAATCTCGGATTTGTCCTTCTTTTCCTTTTTAGTGCGATCCTTGACTTTTGGCTTTTTAACCTTTTCGTCTTTGATCTTCTTCACCTTGGGTGTTCCATTCTTATAACTGATCCGGGTAACCGTTTCATCGGTTGAGTGAAGAACTGAATCACCGTGCAGAATTCCCTTTTTGTATTCAGCTGTTGCCTGTACCTTACCTTCAGCATCGTAGTAAGTAACTTTTCCGTGCAACACTCCTTTTTTGTACTGAGCCCAGCGGCGAATCTCTCCGCTTTTATACCACTGCTTCCAGATTCCTTCTCGCAGTCCTTTTTTGTATCGGCCCTGTTCTTTAAGCACTTTATTACGGAAATAAGAAGTGTAATCACCATGAAGGGCCTTGCCATGATAGGCACCACGGATCCCCACTACGGTATGGGATTTACAGGAATAATAAAAGCGATCTTCTCGAG
Organism: bacterium SCSIO 12741; assembly: GCA_024398055.1. Classification (NCBI taxonomy): domain Bacteria; species bacterium SCSIO 12741. The sequence continues at coordinate 4,625,092 of CP073749.1, forward strand.
GATGGGAATACTTCTTGTCTTCGCTTATCAGGATTACTTCTGTATAATCATCGTGAGTAATGTACTGTCGGTCTAAAAACTCAAACTCGTCCTGAGCGCTTAGTTCCGGGATGGTCAAAAAAGTGGCAAACAGGCCTAACAACCACAACGTTGAAATCGTTTTCATGGGTTCGTTTTTTGGTGGTGCCAGTAAACTACGTCTAAAACAAGGAGTGCCGTTGGTTACGGATTGTGTTGGATTGTCGGTAATTGGTTTGGCTTATATGAATACAAATTTCAAAATTATTTCGGAAAAACCAAAAAAATGGACGGTAAAATACACCTCAAAAAAGCCTCCTGCTCCAAAACCTAATGGCTTGATTATCTCCAGCCTTTGTTGCACTTTTGAAGGCACTGAGAACGCACTATGAAAACACTAAACTCCTTCCTACTCATCGCCCTCCTGGCCTTTGTGAACTGGGGATGCCAGGAACCTGAAATAACGGCTCCTCCCAGCGCACCCAAAGTGGATCCCAAAACCAAAAACGTCATTTTCCTCATCGGAGATGGAATGGGGCTCACTCAAGTAAGTACGGCCTTCTATTTTTCAGGGGGTGTTCCCAACTTTTCGAAGTTTCGTCAGATCAGCTTGATTAATACTTCATCTCGTAGTCATAAGATTACTGATTCGGCAGCTGGTGCGACAGCCTTTGCCTGTGGGAAACGGACCTACAACGGAGCCATTGGAATGGATGCGGATACTCAATCCATTAACAACATTACTGAGATATTGGCCAAACGAAACATTCGCTCTGGGCTGGTTTCTACTTCATCTATAACCCATGCCACACCAGCCTGCTTCTTCGCTCACGCTGATTCGCGTAGGAAGGAAGAATTCATTGCTTCTCAGATGTCTGATTCTGAAGTGGACTTTTTTGCTGGTGGTGGTTCTCATTTCTTCAACAAAAGAAAAGATGGAGCCAATTACATCGATACCCTCAAAAATCGAGGATTTGAAATAAGTCTCGGACCGATTCAAGCCCCTGAAAACTGGGATATCAATAAAAAATACGGATTCCTTGCTGATACCCTGGCTATGCCAAGCATGTTAAAAGGACGTGGTGATTTTCTTCCAGAGGCTACTCAAATGGCCCTTGACTACCTTTCTCAGGATACTAATGGTTTCTTCCTCATGGTGGAAGGATCTCAGATCGACTGGGGCGGACATGCTAACAACTCCGACTACATCATCACGGAGGTGGAAGACTTTGACAAAACGATTGGAGTGGCACTTGAATTCGCCATTCGAAATCAAAATACGCTGGTTATTGTCACCGCTGACCATGAAACGGGTGGATATGCCTTGTCTTCAAGAAGAGATACGATCGACGGTAAAGTGAGAAGCAACTATGACGAAATCGCACCTACCTTTTCTACGGGAGGGCATACGGCTTCTCTAATTCCGGTTTTTGCATACGGTCCAGGGGAAACGGACTTTAACGGGATTTACAACAACCACGAGATCTATCAAAAGATGCTTCGGGCTCTTCAATAGACCTACATCTCAAATTCTGATTTCATTTCTTGCTGTTTGTGGTAGAACTATTCATACCGCAATAGAGTCTTAAACCATATTGTTTCAGATGGCCTTAGTGCCTGCTTTTAAAGAAATTCAAGGAGAAGAATAGAAGAAAAGAAAAAGGTGTCGAACGGGTCAACACCTTTTTTCGATGTAAACCTTTTCTTCCTGTCAGGAGGTCAGAACCTTTCAAATCAAAACTTCGTCAAATGGAGAGCTTGTTGATAGGGTGCAACAAACTCTCCCAAAACCTTGATTTGACGGCAGCATTCTTTCGAATGCAACAAGTTTCCATTCAATAACCAAAAGATGAAAACTCTTTAGAGGATCATTTCGCGAATAATCTTCTGAGGACGAAAATAGGATTTAGTCGGGCTAAACGGTTAAAATTGGCTGTTAAACAATGGCTACAAGAGATTGTAACATCATGATTAACAAGAAAATAAATTGCACTTTTTGAAATGGGCTAAATTTAAGTTTCTGTCGAATTCACCACAAAATTTCGCGGTTATATGCGCATCAGGTAGGAATTTAAACGCTCCTCGGCAGGCATTCCCAACTTCTTTTTGAGCCGATATCGGGCGATGCGGACAGTGTCTGGAGATATATTTAGAATACCCGCAATTTCCTTAGCATTCATATTCATCCGGATTAACGAACAGTATCGCAGATCGTTAGTGGTCAACTCTGAACTAATCTCTGCGAGCTTCTCATAAAACCCTGGGTGAACCTGGTCAAATTGATCATGAAACTCCTTCCAGGTAGCATCCGAGCTTCCGTATTGGTTGATTAGATTAATCAACTCCCGGGTTTTAGATTGTCGTTTCCTTTTGTCCAATACCAACAGAGCGTGCAATTCTTTTTTGAGTTGAGAAAACAACTCGTTTTTAGCACTCCCCTCCATTAATCGGGACACCAAACGCTGCTGCTGCCACTTTACCTTAGAATCGAGCAACTCATTCTCCAAATTTACGATTTGTAGCCTCTCCTCTGCCATTTGCTTTTCAGCTTCGGCCATTTTCCGAGAATGCTCCAACTTATGAGCCTCTTGTTGTACCCTAAAACGATACCAGAAGAAAGCCGTGGTTAAAGAACTTAGGATCAAAAAGGACAGAATAATAAACCAGCCCGTTTTCCAGAATGGCGGAAAAATGCGGATAGGGAGCTGCACAAATCCTTCGCTATTGCGGTTACCATTATTCACATAAGCCTCAAACAGATACTCACCCGGAGCTAAGGAAGCCAGATTAATCTTGCCCTGAGAAGAAACCTCCCAATTGGAATCTGCGGCGTTTAATCGGTAATAATACTTATAGTCTTCCCGGTTGTGAAATCCGATCGCCTCCAAGTCAATCCTTAAGTTGTTTTCCTGATACCCCAAATCGAGCAAATCCGCCGTTTTGTATCTTTTGGAATTCACCCTTACCCCCTCTAATGTCAACCGAGGTGGCACCATTTCTTCTTTGTTCCAATCTGCCTTAAGAATGGACATTCCTAAGCCTGAAGCGATCCAAATTTTACCTTGGTAATAGGCAGTCTTGTAGCAATCGTTAGAAAGTAATCCATTGGATCGGGTAAAATCACTCCAGCGATGGGACTCCAGGTAATCGGAGGTCAACTTTATTCTTACCAAGCCATTGGTGGTAGACACCCATAGGGTATCTTGAACCAGCAGAAGATCATTCACCTGATTGGAAAGAAATCCCTCGGCCTCACTTAGCCGGTGAGATTTTCCATCTTTTATGACCAATAATCCGTAGTAATGACTGGCAACAATAAGATCCTGACCAAAAGTCAAAACATCGTTTACCCGAGCAAATTTCTTGGGAATACCAAGCGGAATGGAATCAATAGTCTTTTGGTTAATATTTATCCGATAAACACCTTCGTGACCACCAGCCAATAAGGTGGAATCGGACTCTTTATTGGTGAATCGGGCTGAATAAAAACGATCGGCCAAAGGTTCTGTTCTTACCAATTCCTGGTTTTCATAAACCTTCATATACATCCCGTCTTTGGGATTGTAGCCAATATCCACCAGCGTATTCTCTCCCATGGCCTCCGCTCGATAGGAGTAATAATACCTCCGGTCATACCGAAGAATGTCACCCGTTTTGGTATCTACACAAAATGAATTGGAACGCTTAGACTCATCCGTTCGAAAAGCCAGAAAGTAAATCACTCCATCTCCGATTCTTGGAATACCAAGTTGCCGCGACGGCATATAGGCGCTTAATTCTCCATTTCCGATCTTGTTGTAAATCTTATAGTCATCAAAAACGATCCATATACTATTGGAGTCAGCTACTAAATCGATAATCTTCTGAGTTCCTTTATCAGGAGTTTGACGAAAGGTTTTGACGTTTTCGTTTTTGAGGTAATAGACCCCATTATCGAGAGTGGTAAACCAATAACTCCCCTCATAATCCTGAGCGATGGAAGAAACCGAATTTCCAGGGAGGAAAACTCGAGGCTTTTGTTCAATATCTCCATTCTCAAAACAATACGCACCGTAGTTGTATACTCCGAACCAAAAGTTTCCTTCCCGGTCTGTCCAAAAACTTCGGGTGTTCTTCCCGAGAAACTCAACAAATTTGATATTCCGGTTGGAATCCAATTTATAGAGGTCGAATCCGTCGGAGAAAAAGTACTCCCCATTCAGTTCAGCTACCTCCAGTGCACCTGAAAGGTAGGTTACATCCCGATCTGGCCCATCAATTAGCCATTTGTTGCCTTGATTATCTATGTAAGAAATCTTGGAAGGAAGATATTCAGAGTTCCGGTACAAATAAGGTAAAGGATACCTGGCATTTAACTCAATACAAATGGAGTCCTTCTTCCTGGGCGGATCGTAGCTATTATAGACAACCTGCCCGCTACTATCAATGCCATAAAGACCACTGGCTGTTCTTAACCAAACTCCTTGCAGGGTATCAACATAAATAGCCGTTCCAAATATTCCATTCAATTCTTTAATTAATACATCGTTGTGTTTGTACGGCTTTATTGTATCCTTATCATAATAGCAGAGCGAACCATTAAAGCAGATGAACCACATCCTGTTCCAATGATCTTCGTGACAAGCAAATACGGTATGATCCGTTAATCCATCATGAATGGTAAACTGCTTAAAATCCTCTCCATTGTACCGAGACACACCCCTGTCGGTACAAAACCATAGGTAGCCCTGGTTATCTGACTGTACCTGATAAACTTCGGTAGCCCGTAATCCCGTATTGGAAGTTAGGTGCTCAAAGGAATGGAGCAACTGGGCATGAAGAAATGTAGGAAAACAGAGTAAGGTAAAAAGGAAAAGCAATAAGCGCATCCGCAAGTCAATTAAGGTTCCCAAATTTAGTTTTCTTAGACAATGTTGCATCAAGCAATTAGAAAATGGTTGATTTCATTCCGGTTTGAGCCGGTTCATGAAAGCGTCAAATGCCCGGTATAGGGGAAGTAAAACAGGAGCTATGATTTATTCTACTCACCTTTGCCATAGGGTTGTCACCGCCATTTGGTACGTTTGGCAGAAATCTGCCGAATCGAAGCAATCAGAAGGCAAAGAATGGATGATAATATGAACCAGGAAGAATATGAAACCTATTGCCCAACAAGCCGCGAAGATTGGCGACAATGGTTGGCCAAAAACCATCAATCCCAGCAATCTATTTGGGTCATATTCTACAAAACATCTTCCGGCATGCCTTCACTTAGCTGGAGCGAAGCGGTGGATGAAGCCCTTTGTTATGGTTGGATAGACAGCACCAAAAGACCTTTGGATGACCGCCGCTACATGCAATACTTCAGCCGAAGAAAACCGCGTAGTATGTGGTCCAAAATAAATAAGGAAAAAGTAGCTCATCTCATTCAAAACGACCTCATGACCAAAGCCGGTATGGACAGTATTGAAACGGCCAAAAGAAATGGTTCCTGGAACCTTCTGGATAAGGTAGAGGCCTTAGAAATTCCCATTGAGCTTCAGAAGGAACTAACCAAGCATAAAATGGCTCGGGAATTCTTTGACAACCTTAGCAAGTCTGATAAGAAGATACTCCTCTATTGGGTAGTTTCTGCCAAAAGGATGGAAACAAAACAAAAGAGGGTTGCAGCCATTGTGGAGAGCGCCAAGAAGAAATTGATGCCAGAGCAGTTTAGGAAATGATTCGGGTTGTTTGATCGACGGAAGGGTTTGCTTAGCGCTAACTAAGCTACACCGCCTGTCGCGGTGGCTTTTTTTATTCCTCTTCTTACTTTATTGGGATTGCTACGCGATCCTTAATCTTCGTCTAGCTCTAACTAAGCTACACCGCATACCGCGGTGACTTTTTTTATTCCTCTTCTTACTTTATTGGGATTGCTACGCGATCCTTAATTTCCGTCTAGCTCTAACTAAGCTACACCGCCTGCCGCGGTGGCTTTTTTTATTCCTCTTCTTACTTTATTGAGATTGCTAAGCGATCCTTAATCTCCGTCTAGCTCTAACTAAGCTACACCGCCTGCCGCGGTGGCTTTTTTTACTCCTCTTCTTACAACGGTATACTGTTGACGAAGTGGAATAAAAAAAGCGCCACAATTTTCATTGTGACGCTTAGTTCGTGACTCCGCAGGGATTGAATCACCTCTACTCTATTTTATCGGGTTTTATCTAAACGCTAGTGTTCATCCGGGTTTCAGCCATTCTGTCATTAAGGCAAGTTAAGTCGAATTAAATGAGATTAAACCAAAGCGGCCCCCAATCCGGCCCCCGATTTGGCCACTTTATCTCAACCAAAAAACTTAATTATGCCAAGCTCATCTTTTTTATTGCGTCAACCTAAAACTGAAAAACCCACGCCAATCACCCTTAGGTTTCGCTATGGGTCCAAATCTCCTTTCAAATTTCCTACGGGCGAAACCATTCTGCCCAAATACTGGAATGAGAAACAACAACAAGCAAGGGAAATCAGCGAGTTTCCTCAATACCCGGAATTCAATGCCCGTTTGCAGAAAATTAAAACGGCCGTGTACAACGCCTACCGTTTCCTGGACAATGAACATTTGCCGATCAACAACCAAACCCTATTGGAAGAAACACGGAAAAGACTAAATCCCACTTCCAAACGAACCGTTCCGGTAACCGCCTTTATTGAAGACCATATCCAACAATGCTTTGCCGGAAAAATCCTGAATAAAAAGGGCAAAAAAATTGGAATCGGTACAGCTAAACAATACGGCAACCTCAACACCAACCTAAAAGCCTATGAATCGGCAAAAAACCGCCAATTGCTTTTTGATAACATCAACCTCAAATTCAAAGATGATTTTGTTCTGTTTCTTCAGGAGAAAGAATTGGCGCAAAGTACCATCGCCGGATACATCAAACGGTTAAAACACCTGACCAAGGTCGCCTTTAAAAAGGAGCTCCACCAAAACAAAATTTTCGACAATGAAGACTTCTCTACTCCCGGTGAAGATGTAGACAAAATCTACCTGAACTATACCGAGTTGGAACAGATTTACCACCTGGACCTTTCCTCCCATCCCACTTTAGAACTGGTGCGCGATACCTTTATCATTGCCAGCTATACCGGCCTCCGTCATTCTGACTGGCACAAATTCAACCAAAAACATATAGATCAAAAGGAAAGTAAAATCAGAATCACCACCCAAAAGGGCGATATTCAGGTGGTTATTCCCATGAACGAAATCGTCAAAACCCTATTGGCCAAATACGATTGGAATATTCCGGCCTGCTCCCAGCAAAAAATCAATAAACTCATTAAAAAGGTGTGCCTGATGGCCCGCCTCCACTCCCCTTTTACCTATACGCGAACCGAAGGCGGAGAGGTCAAAACCTTTACCCAAAAGAAGTGGCAATTGGTATGCACCCATACCGCCCGACGTTCGTTCGCAACGAATATGTATAAGGATGGGGTGCCTATGAAACTGATCATGCAGATTACCGGGCACAAATCGGAGAAGACCTTTTTGCATTATGTGAAGGTGGGGATGGAAGAAGGTGCCGATTATATTTTGCGGAAGCAGGAGGAGAAACGGGAGGAGAATTATGCTGCTCAAGTGCAAAAGGTTTTGGGAATAAGGGTGTATTTGTTGTCCTCTCCTACCGGTCGATTTCGGGAATTGGGAATAGTCAGCTTGGACAATGTGAAACAGGATTCGATGGAAATGAAATTGAATCGTTTGGTAGAGAAGTGTAAAACTGAATTTTCTAATGTCGAAGGTGTCATTGTTGAAGGTTTGGATTTTTACTCCTGTTCAGTTATATGCTTTAGTGGCCAATTATCCTTTAAGGCAGCTTAAAAGTTTGCATTTCCATAAGACTTCAACGGCGCAAAAAAAAAATTAAAGGTGTTATACTGAATCTACAAATTGGCTATCTTAGATTCAAACTAAACTGTGTTTTCAATGAGATTCGATGCTCACCTCTTATCAAAGTCGTGAAACCCAATTCGGTTCGACTATTAAGTAGTAAAATACAATAATCCTTAATCTAAACTAAAACAAAATGAAAAAAATCTTATTCGTGGTATTTGTTCTATCATTCAGTTGCACACTCAGCCTAATTTCTTTAGGAAATCATGACAGTTCAAGTAATTTGAATTTGCTTGAAAGCCAATCTTCCAACTGCGTAAGGATTTACGTTAAATATTCCAATGGAAGCAAATGCACTGTTGGGAAGGTAAGCGGCAGTGTAAGCTATGGAGGAGTAACAGATCGAGTCATAGTAAATAGCTCTGGCTTCGCAGATATATGCTATTCAAGTGACAATAAACTCAATGCAGTGTATTATAATGGAAAAGAATTTGAAGGCTCTTATTATAAGGGAAAGTCCTATACCATTTACATCGATTGATGTGCTTTTCTCTTAAATGATGAATGGAGTGGTTTGACAAATAGACATTGCATCCAACGGACCGATGAATTTATCTATTGCAATTATACGGTTTGAGTTATTCTCTTAGTGATATAAGGTATTGGCTATAGTTAAGCATTCCCATTTTTACAGTATATCAAGTGCTCGACTTAGTCTGGAATTGATCTGATTATTTCTTTAAGAACTAACAAAACCTGACCTTCTCCTCTGTCGATTCTTGTGTAACTATATACTGGTTCTTGCGGTTCGGTCATGAAATCATCAATATAAACTTCTGTTTTCTTATCTAAAAAAGTTGTACCAAGCTTCGCAATTTGAGTTTCACTAAAAAGCACTGTAGCATAAATAACAACTTCCTCTTGGCTTAGTTCCAAGAATTCATCGATGTACTTACCCTCAATGAATAAGGAATGAAAATTTGCGCTTTTTGTGTTCAAAGCTGGTTCTATAACTTTAATCGGTACTCCAACAGTTTTACCAAACACAAGTCCAAAGTTAGAGCATACTAGCTGAGACGCAGGAAACAATTTGCCCAGGATTTTAATCCTCAACTTGACCTCTTTTCCAGAATGAGATTTTGGGGTCAAGAAGAATCGATTAATAGTATTAATACTCGTATCGTAATCACTTAGGTCATTTCCTAGTTTTTTTTGATCAAAAAAGGTCTTGAATTTTCGATTTAGTTTATCAACCAAATCTGAAGAATCTTTGAAAAAATCGACCGTGTGATTCTCTCTCAATTTTTCCTTAAATATTTTGAGCTTCTCTTGATTGTCAATGTCGATATGATCGGCCACTACTTTTGCAGTTTTAGTATCCATTAAATACACTAGAATAATCTTATTGGTGGCTAATGCTTTTTCGTATTCTAATTGTGTGTAAGATTTATTTGATTTACCATCAATTGAACCAAACCTTACACCGATTATTCCTATATAAATATCCGACTGCTCAACTTCGTTCAAGCAAGTCGAAAGAGAATCTTCAGGCCGAGCTCCAAATCGCTCCATCCCCTTAACTATTACATTAAACTTTTCCAGTGATTTCCATATTTCGCGACGTTCATCCTCTAAGTCAACGAAAGTGGAGGAAATAAAAACAGTTTTTTTCATTGTATTCAAATTAGTTCTTGTACTTCATGTTTTCCTACTGATTAAGAAATTGGAAGACCACGGATAAATCTATTTTTTATGAAATTTGTCAAGATGTTCAGACTGGAATGGTACCAAGTAGTCATCAGGTGCTACAAACCTCGTTAAGATTGACAGCTCCCTAAAATAAACTCCATCTTCTGTAATTGCATAATAGAATAGAAGTCTTTTTTCTGAAATTGAAAGAGTTGAGGATAGAATACTACCATAGTACCATGGGTCCTGGGAAATGGATAATTCTCGAATTAGCTTTAATAGTTGCTGATACAACTGGATAAACTGACCAAATATGACACTTCGCTTTACCATTAAGTCATCGATCGCTTCAATTGCCACCGACCACGTTTGTTCGGAGTCCATTTTTATGTATTTCGGATCAGGCATTGGACTTTGAGGGTCAGGCCCGTCATACTCTCTTTTTACCCGTGAAAAGATGTAATTCTGAAATTCTAAATAGATCAACTCCATAACCTTGTGTCCAGTGTGATTTTTGTTAACAAAAAAGGAAGCTTTGGTTCGATCAATGTGGGTCAAATAATTGAAAAACGTAGTTTCAAATCTTTGAGTAGCAAGATTGTCATTTTGGAGTTCCATTTGCTTTTTTTGCCCTTCTAATTGAGCTACCTGTGCCCGCATTTCTTGTTGCGTATAAAGAAGTTCTAACCTGCTATGCAAGAGTTCATTTTGTTGAGAACTTAACTGCATTTTTTGTGCAATAAACCCTACATAAACCAAGAGTAAACCGCCAAGCGCCCACGTTGATCCGACGACTCCACCAATATAATCCCCAAAATCACTCAACTTAAGCTCGCCTGGAGCAATAATAAACTCTTGAACTCCAAATAATCCAAGTAAAAGGCCGCAAAAAAGGGATACCCAAGCCAAGATTAAGGCAACCTTGGCGGAAATGATTCCTCCAGGTAAAGTCTTGTTTTCTTCCGAATTGGAAATTCTTTTTTCTAAAAGATTAATTCTTTCTGATAGAGAAGGGCCAGACATAAGTTTAAGATTGAAAAAGTCATTCTCCTCGAAATTAACAATAACAGCGCTATACTACCTATATATAGGCAACTTACAGATTGCCACCCACAATAGTCAAAAAGGTTAAATTTGATTTGCTTGAATATCTGTGTTTGGCCTATGAATCACAGATTGACCTGAACTAAATATTACCATTGAGACTCATTGCCCTTAGATAGTAATACAATACTGATTTTGATGTAAAATGGCTTATGGCATAGGAGACATAATTTCAAAGCTGACTGTTAAACAGTTAGGCCAATACATAAGCGAATATATTGAACTGTTTCTACATCCAATAGATAGCTGGAAAAAGGCATATAGCTCGAAAAATTCCTCTTACAACTTTGTGATATTACATATTGTTTATTACTCAGTATTAGTTCTCATATTGTTCAAGGAAATCTACTTCACTGTTCAAGTAGTCATCTTAGAAGTTCTAATAACATTCATCCCCTTTTCTGTTTTTCTAATTCCCTTCCTTTTCTTTTCAAGAAAATCTGAAACCGCCGTAAATTGGAAGAATATGTTCAGAACTTTTTTAATTATTAAGTTCCAATTCGTTCCAATTTTCGTTCTTCTAATCCTTTTTGCCCAATGGAGCCAAATCGAGGTTGTCTATTACCTAATTGATAATGGACTATTGCTAATTTGGATGGGGATGCTTCTTGTTGTACCAATAATCTCGAAGACTTCAGCATGGAAAAAACTAGCATGGGTTACTATGAATTATGTTTTCCTTGTACTTTTTTTAACTTCAATCGCATACACTTATGTTGCTTTTGTAGAACCAAGTTCAGATTTAAACAAACAATTTAATTATAGCCCAAGTAAAGAGTATGAAAGTGGTATAATAAGGAGTTATTCAGCTATCAATAGCTTATCTGATGAGTATTACTTGATTGTAATTGAGTCACTGGACTCAAATTCTATTAGAATTCACAGAGTTCAATTTGTCACTCATAAGTTGGCCTATTACTTTTCTGGAAATTCATACAACGAGACTCTAAGACAATTAATAAAATATGAAAAAGAATTGTCAAAATCTGATTCAAATTTTGTCCCTGTTCAGAATGAAAAAAAAGAAATCGATGTGGCTGTGCTTAATTTAGAGATTTTAGATTCCTTGAGAAGTGAATTTAACGCTCAATTTTATAGCGATAAGAACTTATTCAAGGAATTAAAAGATTCTTGTCGTCATAAAAGCAACAAAGAATACTTTAGATTCTGTTACAGCTATTTGGAACACATGGATTCCTTATTTAAAGAAACAAAAGTTCAGGAAGAACTTCTTTCATCCTTCAAACCAAAGACTTCCCTGCAATTAGATGAAAAGAGCATTGGCTTGCTCTATGAAATTCCAGAGAAGTATAGATATGATCACAAAAAAGAATTGAATCAACTAGAAATTGACTTGGACAAGCGTTATGAGCATTCCAATTTTGGACTAAAAATTCTCTTGTTCCCGGTTATTTATTTCTTAGACTTTCTTGACATTTAAGATGAATAGGCATTTTAACCGAACTACTTTCCAATTTGTAAACAAAAAGTGAAAATTCGCTGTGGATCACAGTCATTTCAATTTTTCACCAACTTAAAAGACCCTAAATTCCGCTCTATTCCTTAATTCACAACGTTCCAATCAAATTTATTTAAGACCAGAATTGGTTAAATTAGTTTCAACTAAACTATCCAAATGAGCAAGATTACCCTTTGCTATTTCTGCGATGCGCCTCTAACAAAAAGTAATTCAAGCTCAGAACACGTTATTTTGAATTCTATTGGCGGTAGGTTAGAATCGAAGAATCTATTATGCAGAAAATGCAATTCAGAATTGGGAGATAAATCTGATGCAGAACTGTCCAATCAACTGAGGTTTCTATCCGTTTATTTGGATGTAAAAAGAGATCACGGCAAAAGTCCTGCTCTAAAAGGAGTAAAAAACAAAGACGGAAAGGAATTCCATATTACCGGGGGAGGAAAACCTGCAATGTCCAAACCTGAGTACGAAGAAATAAGAGAGGGTAATGAAGTACGGATCCATGCAAGTGCAAGAAATGAAAAAGAACTACTGACTATTCTTGGTAAAGCAAAGAAAAAGTATCCGGACCTTGATTTAAGTAATATCAGGGATAAGTTTCAGGTTAAGGAGGAACCAGTGAATGAAGTACTTAGGATTTCTACAACGCTAGGTGGAGAATTGGCCTTTATTTCAATTCTTAAAACAGGTGTAAATTTTTACCTTTTAAAGCAATACCCTAAAGAGGAAATCACCTTAGCAATAGACCAATTAAAGGGATTAAATACAGAATCATTAGTAGGACACTATTACCCGAAAAAATCAATCTATAGGAAGGCACCAAATGAAGTAATTCACCTGATACACCTAGTGGGAAACAAATACAATGGTGTAATTTATGCCTATATCGAATTTTTCAGTTCTTACTCCTTTCTGGTTGTACTATCGAACCAATATAAAGGAAAGAAATTCACCGAGACCTATGCCTATGACGTTGTTAATCACAAGGAAGTAAGAAAGAAAGTTAATCTCAATTTAACCATGGAAGAAATTCAAGAAATTTTTAATTCTACTAACCCTCCTTCATTGCTGTCAGGAAAAGTAAAAAGAGTAATGAAAATAGCAACCAAATTAAACCGAGATAAAGAATTTAGTCATGCATTTAAGAGCATAATTAATGAAATAGTGAAGAATTCTAAATCTGATGTTTGGACTAAAGAAATGATTTCCGAATTGAGCGACAGAGTAGCGAGAGAATATGTTAGAATACACTTTAGATAATTCCCCTATAAGTTGTTCTAAACGCTTTTCGCAAGAATTTAAGGATTACATGAAATTTTCCTACCTAGTAACATTGACCACAATACACTCATTTCTATTTGGAGAAACTACTCCATTTTGCACAAGACTTGCTCCATTTGCCAAATAAACTATAGCACTCCAATCAACGGATTCCCCGTCATTAAATTTATAGTTCACCGTTCCGACCGCCGAACAATTACCTGGGCCATTTGGATAAGTTGCGCTAATCGCGCCTACAATATTTCCTTCAACGTTTACTTCTATTCTTGTGACTGGAACGCCAGAAAAATAACCATACTGAGCATAGAAAACAACATTCGAATATTCACAGGACCCATCATTTTCATGAGCCTCATAATCATAGTTAACCGCCTTGCTATCAGTGCATCCCTTAGGATATTCACAAGACCCATCGTCCTTCCATGCGTCTGAATTATAATTATCTGCATTGACATCCGTGCAACCCTTCCTGCACGAACAAAACGTCAACACCAGCATCGCAACGATTGCTACATATTTCATAGTTACCACATTTTAGTTTAGTTAAAAACATTACTTAATACTTCCTATTTCTGTGGTTTGTTAAGGCGGCCAGAATCAACCATATCGATTAAATTCGTAATCGAACAATTTCGCCTTAAGGCACTATTATTTATGAGAACACTTATCTTTTAGCCTAAGGCGGAATTGTTGATCAAACTAAAATATAGCTCAAAGTTATCCTTCGCAATGCGTATTTCTACCTGTTTTAAGTGACAATATCAGTGAGGCTGGATTCTCAAATTCGTACATAACTACTCTTTTACTAACTTGAACGACCCAGAACGGTTGCTCCCTGTCAAATTAACCACATAAACTCCATTACTCAACTCAGCCACATAAATGGCATTTACGTACCCATCAATTCTCCCTTCTACCACCAACTGCCCTGAAATGGTGTAAATCTGGTATTCCGCAGGACCGTCCAAATCTATATGCACCATGGAGCATGCCGGATTGGGCCAAACTTCAAAACGGTCAAAATTGGATTTAATCTCTTCTACGAAAACCGGAGTAAAACCGCTTTGGAAACGGGCGATGTAGCCCCCAATTTGATTTCCCAATCCGGGGCCACTTCCCTGGAAGTAACTGTTTGGGTGAGGTAGTCTTTTTAATGGAATCTTCGCAATAAGAGTATCGGGATTTACGACTCCGGAAATGAACAACTTATCCGTTCCGGGATTATAGGAGATAAGCTGCCCCTGTTCATTTTGACCTCCACCATACCAAGTACTCCAAGCCAATTGATCATTTACGTCGAATGCCTGGATAAAGGATTCACTTGAACCTTGTTGAATAGGTCCAAAGGTGGTGTCTTCCTGCAACCAAAGTTCATAATTGTTGTCTGTTATGGGAAATTCGGTTCCGGTAGGTGGAGTGCCATAATTAGACCGTGATTGAGGTTGATTGCAATCGGTGGTTCCGGTAACATAAAGACCTTGACCACTAACGTATTCAATACCCTCAACGATTGAAACTGAACCCAGGGCATCGCATCCTATAAAGGTGCTCCAATCTAACGTGGTGCGATCATCGAATCTGACGACGACTCCCTGACGTTGATTTTGACCGGTTGGAGTCCATTGATAAGCATTTGTTGATGCCTGTGGGAAAGTGGAATAGTCATCGGTGCTTCCTGCCAGGAATAGCTTACTTGGATCATTTGGATTGACCGCTAATTTGGGAAAACCTCTAAACTCACCTCCTTCGGGCTTATCGCTTCCAATAAACGTGGACCAGGTAAGTACATCGAATCCCGTTAGGGAGGCAATAAAATAGTCCGATTCCTGCTGTTGCCCTTTACCATTTGGCTGCACCCAATAATTGCCGGTGCTATTGCAGGTAGGGAATGGATGGATATGAATGCTCATGTTGCTGATGGGCCAAAAGCAACTATCCTTTCCTGTTTTCGATTCTGTATAACCCGCCATATAATAGGTTCCCGGTTCAGCCTGTAGGATGGTGGTCACCGCATCGTTTCTTCCCGAACCAAAATAACTGCTATGGATTACCGAACCATTATTAATATTCAATCGAGCAAAGAAACCTTCGTATTCAAGAGCCTTAATTTGATAGTAGCTTTGGTTAATGAGTTGAGATTTTAAAGGGAAATGACCTTGTGGGCCGTTGGTGCGACCTACGACAAGGAATTCATTGTTTCCAGCGAATTCGATGTCATAGATTTCGTCATCGTGATCACCACCAAAGAACATCCTAAGAGGAGGGTTCTTAAACTGAGCGTCAAATTTGACAATGATTCCGGTTTTTAGATCATTAATCGCCGGATTAGCACCAATATTATTGATCGTATCACTTTTTGAATATCCTGCCACCAAAATTTCGCCGCTTGGCAAAACAGTACCGCAATTAAAGACATCCGTTTCCTTGCCTCCGTAATAGGTCCCAAACAGACGCTCACCCAAATCGGTAAAGCTTCCGATAAATGCGTCCTCTTCTCCGACATAACTCTGAGCGGGACTCGTGAAAATTGGAAATGCCGTGCTTTGTGAAAAACCAGCCACGTACGTAAAACCCTGGTTGCTTTGAAACAGATCTTTTGGTTCATCCCATTTACTGGAACTCAAATAGGTACTCCATTCCAGATGATTGGAATTTCCGGCTATCGAAGGAGTTGCCGGAGGAATGGGAGGCCCTGCCTGAAAAACGAGAATTTTAGTTGAATCATAACTTCCATAAGTAAGACTTACGCTGTGATCGGCATTTTCAACGTAACCGGGCTGCCAACTTAAAGGGCTAATCGTATAATTCGCATCTATCTGGTAAGCGATCGCTTGCTCCAACCCAATTTGCAATTGATTCTGGAATAATTGTACTTGCTGAGGGGTAACCGTTTGTAAATCATACCCTTCAAATTTTACACGAATTTCTGACGGATCTCCGCCCGGGTGAATGACCCAGTACATTTTATAACCACCCTCGTTGCTATATACTTGGTAGTCGATTTGATCGTAAATAGAAGGATAAACCACTCTCGTAAAGGAGCGAACACCGGTCACCCCATTCGGACATTGGGGTAGCCAGAAGTTATCTTCTCCTGGCAAGGTATCCCAACCCACAGGAGAGGCCTCAACCGGGGTGGGTACTTCGTCGTTGTTGAAGTGCCACATATCCAATCGCCTTAGACTATCCGGGGCCAGTGGGTCCGTGGCTTCGATGGTATGCACCCAGGAAACACGGCCGCTGTCTAAAAGATAAAGGTCTAGGGACTTGCCCGTACAGGCATACTTCACGGATGGCACGGGGTGATAGTTTACGTCACCGACCTGTCCTTTGTTTTCCCGAAAAGAAAGGACATTAGATGCTTCTTCGCCTTTGCCATCGGGAATGGAAAAATCTTGAGCGTATAGGGAAATAGAGAATAAACACCCCAAAAGGGAGTAACAGGTACTTTTAATAAAATACATAAGAAAATAGCGTTTAGTAAGGCTTGGAGGGTTATCAAAACCGACCGGTGGTAAGCCCAGGTAAATAAAAAGGAGAACCCGGCTATGGCAGATGTTGTATATCTTTGAATATCGAGTTCAAGCCCGGAGTGGCAGGTCCAAGTGCCGTTCCGTAATTATTGTTTCATAAGCAATTCTTTTTGGTTCATACTCGATACTTGATAGGTTCCGGGGGGCAACGCACTGGTGTCAATAGTGTATTCCCCCGGTTCCATTTTCTTTTTTATCAATATTCTTCCGCTTAAATCGGTAACGCAAATTTCAACTGCCTGGACCGTGGTAAATAACAGTTGGTCAGAAACCGGATTGGGGTAGAATTTCCAAGAATTCTCGCTTATAGCATGATCATTTTCAACTCCGGTCCAATACACCCCTACTCTTCTAATTTCAGCCTTATTCGAGGTGCAATTTTGAGTGGAATAATCACCCGCCCATTTGGCGATTGTTCTCAGTGAATTGTTACCGGATATTTGATCAAATCCGCCACTTATATACAGCGTATCATTAAAGAAATATCCGTCTGCGATTTGATGTTCACTTAATGTATCGGACGAAAATTGACACCAGCGTTCCCCATCCCAAGAGGCTATGCGACTTGGACACTGTAAACTGTCAACAGAATTAAAACGGCCAAAGGCATATAGCTTACCATTATATATTTCCAAATCGTGAACCGGATAGTCGAACCCGGAACCCAATTCATAAAAATGCTCACCATCATACTTGACTATGCAATTGGCTATTCCTCCATAATTCTTATGAAAAGTCCCTCCGATGTATAATTCTCCTTTATACACCTTCATCGTCAATACGTCTCCAAACAAGCCGGTTACTTCCCAGCCATCAATCGCCTGCCATTCGCCAGAATCCAATACTTGCAGGTTTCTATTTTGATGGTTGGTATTAAACAGGCCTCCAACGTAATATTTGCCTTTGTACTCCACAAAAGTCTCGATCATGGTTTCAAAGCTGCTGCGGCTGATTACATTGGGAAATTCTTTAAAGTCTTGCCCATCCCAAAGAATCAATCCTCGGGTTTTAAATCCATCAACGTTTTCAAAACTGCCCGCTAAGAGCATATCGTTTTTATACGGAAAGAGGTGATTAATAAACAGGTTTTGATCCGTTGTAGGAATGGTAATTTGGTTGAAAGTATTCCCATCCCAAGTGCAGAAGTTTTTGACCTTGTTTTGTATACTCCCTATGTTCTCAAAGGTCCCTGCAATATAAAGTTGCCCCTGATAACGCATGAGAGATGTAACATAATCACTTCCCTGTGATTGTTCATTAGAGCTATCTATTCTTTCAAATTGTCCTCGTTCATCAAATCGAAATAGGCCGGTTAGCCTTCCCCCTACCGCATTTTCGCCGGCCTGATATAGGTGATTGGTTGCCGTATCCTCATACATTCGTCCTAAAATACTTGGTGAAATCCATTGGCCAGTTGATTTCCAATGCTGTGCGAATGAAGGCAAGGAAAATAACCACAGCATACTGAATAAGGCTGTTCGCTTAATCACTATATCAGGGAATGTCTTCATTCATTTATGGTTGAGTATGCAAGGCAAGTTAAAACCCTCATAACAAGATCAGTACAAGTGTTCCGATCGAAATTTCCTCTAAAGATAGTAACTATAAAACTTTGTTCTCTATCGAGAGGTTGGGCATTAACTCAATCAAAGAAACAAACTCCACTTCACAATCTGTCAGTATTTTCTACTGAGATGCTAAAAGATCAATCCGAGTTCTTTAGCGGCGGTCAAGGCATCTTCCCGACCATTGGCAGCCAGTTTGCGGGTCAGGTTATAGATGTGAGATTCTACCGTCTTCCGCGTAGAGTGCCGTATAATGACAATTTCGCGGGTACTTTTTCCCTGATGAAGCAGGGCAATGATCTCTAATTCTGAACTTGTTAGTTTGGAATGTTGCACTTTTTGATCGAATTCATGCAGGAGTTTGCGATACGACTGCTCCATTTCATCCGTATTCATTTCTACAATTCTCAAAATTCGTTCTTCAAACTTTTCGAGAGAAATGGTCTTGTTTATGTATCCATTAAAGAGTTCAGGATTGCTTAAATACACTTGAAGATCAAAAGGTGATGCGGTGATGGCCACACATTTCAACGCATGATTCTTACGCTTGGCATGAAAAGCGAGGTTCCACCCTTTCAATTCCTTGAAGTGTAAATCGCACAAGAGCAAATCCACTTCCTGCATAGCCGATTCTTTAAGCGCTTCTAGGGGATTGATATAATACTGAACCTCTGACGCAATCCCCTTGTTTTTCAGGTGATCCAGGAGTGGGACCGACCGAAATGGATGGGCGTCAACCAGAATTATTCGTGACATAATGTTTCCTTAGTTTAAGTGTGATTGTATAGTGGTAGGATGATATTTTAGCCTTATTCGCCAACATGATTTCCAAAACGCTGCGGATGGTTTTGACTTTGGTTTCCGAAACGATTAAAACCTTCCAGTTTCCACTTTCGTGAAAAATCTCCAAGCGGATGTCGGCATTGCCATTGAGCTTTATGGTCGTTAGAGCAATATGATAAACCTGTCTCTCTCCCAAGGGATGTTCTAACTCCTCTACTCCATGAGTCTCCATTAAAATTTGCGCATCGGGATAGAGGGACCGCTGAAGCAGCAACAGACGGCTTAAACAAAGGCGCAAACCCAGCCGCTCAATTCCTTTAGCATACTGCGAAATAGAAATAAGATTAATTCTATCCATGGTATGATTGATGGCCTCTGCCCCATTGCCATCCTGCTGTCCTTGTTCCATCAGGGAATCAAACAAGGAATCGCGGATTTCGGTATCCAGAATACGTGCAACATTTTCCCGGTCACTTTGCACATAATTGGCAAAAACTTCTTGTGCCCAAAGCAGCCGTTTGCGCTCGAAATAGTACCACCCGATACCGCCCAAGATCAAAACACAAAGGAGAATACCTCCATATATCAAAGTGAGTTCGTTGATTTCTTCTTGCTTAGCCGACTCCACTTGCAATAAGCGGAGGTCGTGCTCCTTCATTATTCGTTTGGTCTTTTCTTCCAGATCGGCAACGTTCAGTGAATCGGAAAGGGATTTCCAGTGCTGGTAACGAGTCAGGGCTGCTTCGTGATTTCCTTCAGCCACTTCCAACAAATAACGTTGGTAAGCGAACTCCTTCTGAAAAAAGGCATCCATAAAAGACTGATAACGGACTTCAAGTGAATCAAATACCATTCGTGATTCTGAAAATCTTTTCGCATTCAGGTATATTACTCCTTCATTGTACCAAGCTTTGAGGTGTCTGGCTGTATCGTGGGCACTCTTGAAGTAACCCTGAGCCAACTGGCAAAAACGCAAGGCATTGGCGGTGTCCTCTTTTTCGATGTAAACTAGTGAGAGATTGTTTAAAGCACCGCCCTTTTCCAAAAACGTAGTGGCCATCGTCATACCCATGGAATCGGCGTAAATGGCGGAATCCAGTAAATTGGCATAGTAATAGGCACCACCTAGATTGACCCAGGCTTTGCAAGATGGTTCGCAGTGCAAGGATTTTTGATAATACCGAATCGCATTTTTGAAATCCCCATTGACTAAAAAGACGCTGGCGGTTTGTTTGTAGACATACGCGCTGTCTTTAGCTGTGGATAAGGAAGGCAGCGAGGAAATAGCCGTTTCCACCAAACTATCATAGCGCCCTTCGTCAAAAAGGCGCTGCAATTTATCCTGGCCTTTCAGTGAAACGGAAAGAATCAGAAAAAGAAACAGCGAAAATCGCCTCATGGTATGCCTTGCTATAATATGGTTACAATCCCTCTTCCTTTTACGTCTCCTCCTTCTTTGACCAGCACCATCAATTTGTTTTCTCCTGACTCCAAGCCTGAAATGAGCTGATTATGGATGTGAACGGTTTCATTTGGCTGGTTCGGGTCATTCACCAATTCAAAAATCACTTCACCTTCAGGAATTCCCGGAGTATGGCCGGAATAAGACAAATTCTTCCCTTCGCCTACATTGCAGTCAAAGGAAAGGTTAGCCGAAGAAGAGGAAACGTACGTCGCTTCCAGGTTATACGGGTCATATTGCATGGATATATAGTTTAGCCGCTTGTTAAGGCGGGTCAGGTTATATCCAAATGTAGAACATTGAAAAAAAAGAGGAGTACCTCGCTCCTCTCGTCAACTAACCAATAAAACTAAACCATGTATGAATCGCTATTACCTGCGGATGTTTTCCGTGGTATAACCGTTATAACCTGCAGCAAATAAATTAAATCCACTCCATAAACCTTAAGTAAATAGTACTTAGAAGTTTGAACGATACATGAATCAAGGAAAAATGGTGGCAAAAAGAGCCTCAAATTTTTTATTCCGTTATGGCATTGTAATGGTCGATAAATCTCTTCGGTCGCCAACCTAATTAATAACTGTTCATGTATCACTAATTTTGCCTCTACCAAAGAGTTATATCGCGGTCGATTAATAGTGGTTTGACAAATCGCCACAATTTGTCAAGGAGTAATGCAATTGACGACAGGAAGCGAATTACTTGACTGAATTCTGGTGCCTTTAAATACGAAATACTCCAGCCTTTCTTTCCCTTCTTTTTCCTTCTTTTTTTCTTTTTCATAGTTACTTATTTTTTTAGAACTATTACAAAAGTCCAAATAGAAAACCGGGAGGTAAGGAACCTGAATGGAGCAAAAAACAACCATTTTGTTCCTATTGAATTTCAGGCAATTACACCAAAAAACTTATCTAACTATCAGCAGTCAAGTTGTGCCATTGACGTATTTTATCCAATGCTTTCTTCTCGTCATAAAGCCTGTGATAAAAGACCCATGAATCGATAAAAATAACGGCTATAATTTTGTACAACTCTTCCTCGGGCTTGTAAACACTCTGCGACAAGCCAGCATGATCCTTCAAATAATTGTAAAATCCAGAGACCAACTTCACCAAGTGGCGCTCATTTGGCAGACTAAAGCGATCTTCCCTTTCGATTTTGATCGCTCCATCCTCTTGCCGAGAAAACTTTGTAGGCAATACATCCGAACTAAACTCTACCTTGTCAGTTTGATAATACCGCTTTATTGCCTGTTCAAGGATGTATAACGGAAGCCTTTCAGTTAGTTCCCTCTCATGACCATTTTCAGTGGTAAACTTAAAGGATGCAATTTTTTCACCATTATTAAGTCCAGAAATCAATGATTGAAACGATTCATACTGTTCTGGAGCTCTTTTTCCGTCTTTAAAGCCAAAAGTTGGTTGGGTTTCAACTAAAGTTCGCGATTTATTCAAACAGTCAATCAAATGAACGATCTCAGGTAAAATTTCATCGTTGATACCAAAGCGTTTTATCAAAAATTCAGAGAAAACAATTGTGCCAATTTGTTTCACTGGCCCAGTAAGTTCTATGAAATCCTGTTCAAAGTATTTTAGCAGCAAAGGCCTATTCGCGTTCACCTCCTCATGAGTGTTGAAGTGAGGAAGCTCCTTCCGCTTAACCCAATTTCTAACGTGCTTTATCTTAATATCATCCACTTCACTATAATCCCATACTGGTAAAAGACAGAATTCAAGCAATTTAGCGATGCACAACATGAGTTGATTGGGGTATGGATTCTCATCAGAAACCTGAATAAAACCTTCTTGTGTTAGAAAATTATATAACGCGATTGTCAGGCCATACTTGAATGTGGCTTTTTCAGCAAACACGTTAAATCTTTGATGATACCTTCCAAGTTCAAGCCTCCAATTTTTGTACGCTGAGTTATCAAAATGTTCTTTTGTGGCTTCAACAAATTCCTCAGCAAGCCACTTATGTTCCAGTTTAATCGTTCCAGTATTAAATACAAATTTGATATGGTCCAATTCAGGTGATATCTCATTTTCACGTTTATCAAAATCCTTAAAAACGGCATTCGACTGCTCAATTATCTTTATTACTTTCTCTGATTCAGACTTTGCCGAACTAATTAATTTTTGATTTTCGGCCCGCTCCCAGAATGCAATGTTTTTTGTGTATGTATTTTGACCTATTGCTAGTATTTCCAGTATCAGATCATGGATTTCGTTGAGCCCAAATTTCTCTATCAACTCAGAAATTTCCTGATAGATTTCGGGTGGCATAATCACTGATTGGTACTTATGCTCTGGAATAAATCCCTCAATAAAAGATCTTTCATCAAACACCTCCTTAAAGTGTTTAACTAACAGTTGCAATTGCCAATTCGAGCGTTTAATGTATTCATCAAATGGAGGGTTTTCAGGAGCCTGATATAATTGAATTTCAATACAGTTATTGAGGTTCTGATCATTGTTTGAGTTCTTATGATTATTAGGATCTGGACAGCAAGGAGGAAACCAGCTAAATCTCTCATGTATATATTTCCAGCGATATATAAAACGTTGTCTTCGCAATTCGCCCCAATTAAATTCTATTGATTCGTCCTCTTCTTTCATAGGTAAGATTTTAGTTCAAGACTCGCCTCACAAAACATACTATTGTCCAATAAAGCACAGATTAAGATATCTAATGAAATACAACTAGTAGTTTAAGGAGGGTTCAAAATACGTGCTTTTCTCAAGCAAACGCTTAAATTCTCAATCGCATGATCGCATAATCAAAGGTTATTAGTTAACGCACACAGAAATTCAGTACCTATTCAGTACCGAACACAGAAAATTCAGTATCCATTCAGTACCGAACGCAGAAATTCGGTACCTATTCAGTACCGAACACAGAAAATTCAGTACCCATTCAGTACCGAACGCAGAAATTCAGTACCCATTCAGTACCGAACATAGAAATTCAGTACCCATTCAGTACCGAACGCAGAAATTCAGTACCCATTCAGTACCGAACGCAGAAATTCAGTACCCGTTCAGTACCGAACTCAGAAATTCAATACCCGTTCAATACCGAACTCAGAAATTCAATACCCGTTCAATACCGAACTCAGAAAATTCAATACCCATTCAATACCGAGCGCCGAAAATTCAATACCCATTCAATACCCAACGTAGAAATTCAATACCCGTTCAATACCGAGCGCCGAAAATTCAATACCCATTCAATACCCAACGTAGAAATTCAATACCCGTTCAATACCGAGAACAGAAATTCATCACCCATTCATCATCCATTCAACACCGGGAGCGAAAATTCAACACCCGGCATAGAAATTCATCACCGGTTCATCACCGCACTAAATAGGCCCCTATTCGCCTTTTGGCACGATTTAGGTACCTTTACCTGAGATGCCGGATTTTCCCGCATCCATCGTTCTAAGAATAAATGAAAAACCTGCCTTCCTGGCAGGATGGCCCCGAATCCGGCCCCTAAAAAAGACAAAACCCTCAAACCTTTGAATAATAAAGACTTGAGGGTTTTGGTGGTGACTCCGCAGGGATTCGAACCCCGAACCTCCTGATCCGTAGTCAGGTGCACTATCCAGTTATGCTACGGAGCCTTACGAGGCTGCAAATGTATAGCTTTCTTTTAATTGGAGAATACCTTTTTCTTAAGATTAATTTACCTCCGCTTGCAAGCCACAGTTGATCAATGCCTTACACATTGAAATTAATTCCTTTTTTGTTCCCTGTTTTACCTCACACTTGCCGTTATAGTGCACAATGTGGGTAATTTGCTCGGCCTGTATAGGGTTGTGGCGGCAAATTTCTACCAGGCAGTCTATCACGTAATCGAAGGTGTTTACATCATCGTTGTAGAGGATTAAACTACTCTCTAATTCTTCGAGTACAAGTTCTTCCGACTGGGTTTGTTCTTTTCCTGAACCAATCATTGTTCTACTGATTTCCGGACAATTGAATTGCCCGTTGTACATCTATTTTTTGTCCATTTTGGAAGGCTACCACAAAGGCACCCTGTAATCCTTGGCCCTGAACCCGGTTCTTGAACTCACTGGCCACATCATAGCTCTCATAACTGCCAACCGTGTAGGTGGTCATATCACCTTCCTGCTTGACTTCAATGCCTAAGTTAGACAAACTAAGAATAACTCGGGCATCATCCACTGGAACTTCTTCTCGATAGGCTCCAATTTGAACCCGGAACTCTACATTTCCTGAGCCAGCAGATGTGCTCGGACTCGGGCTGGCTCCCACCGTAATTGGAGTAGCTTCTGCAAACACATCTCCTCCACCTTGAGCAATTTGGGCTGCCTCAGCCATAGAAACGCGTCTTCCATTGTAAAACGCCGTTACAAAGGCATCTTCTACCCCAAGGGCTACAATTCTATTCTTATCGGCTTCTGCTTGGTTTCGGTCGTTATATACTCCTGAACCATACTTAAAGAGGCCACTTTGCTCGTATTCAACCAAAGGACTGATGTTGTACAAGTCATTAGTGGTAATAGGTGTTCTAAATGCCCCAACCTGCACGGTGTACATCAATCCCTGAATTTCATCCAACTGCTTTACCTCCCCTGGAGTTGCGGTATTGTTAGATGTTGGTGTGTTTACCCCTTGGTTAAAGGCTTCCTGAGCCGAAGTTCCTGTAGGCTCTTCCAGAAGTACCAATTGTTCTCCTGAGCTTGTTGCGGCAGGCTGACTGGCAACCGGAACACCGGAAGTCTCGTATTCCTGAGCTTGATCCAAACTAATGCGCTCTCCATTTAAGTAAGCCACAACAAAGGCATCTTCATAACCCAAAGCCCGAATTTCATTTCTTTTCAAGCGAGCTTGTCCAATGGAATTAAACAACCCTGCCGTATATCGAATCCAACCTGGACGTGTATTCTCTCCCCTAACTGGAGCAAATCCTTTGAACACATCCTGAGGCGGTGGCGTGCGGAAGGCTCCAATTTGAACCTTATAAATTACTCCATTTGGAATCTTAGAATCCATTGGAATAGGATTCTCTTCGTCATACAGAGATTCGTTGAATTCGATCATCTGGAAGATGGCGTCTTCCAAGTTCTCCGGATAGGCATCCAAACCAGTTACCACACGGCTAAACTCTTCAGGAGTAAAACCACCACCAGGAGTTTCTTCGTTAGCCATAAAGTCATTACCTGCTGGAGCTTGGTAATAAGCACTTTCATCCAACTGGTTGGCCAAAGCAATTAAATCGGAGGACAATTCTTCATCGGGCTCCTGAATGGATCGAATAGCCTCGTTACGATTTTGATTGTAAGCCATGTAGTTTTCCTGTGCCTTTTGCTCATAGGTAGCATTTACACTCTTTTGGCCATCGATCTTTTGCTCCAATTCCACGATCTCATCCATCATGACCTGACGTTTCTCGGTATCGGCTTCGTTTTCGGCTTTTTCCTTTTTTACTTTTAGCGCTTCCTCGGCTTGAGTTACCTGTTCCTTACCTTCATCGGCCATGCGCTGATACTCACGAGCCTTGGCATAACTCACAGCAGCTTCCTTACGCTGCAAATCATATTCTTTAAACTCTTCAGTCTGCTGAACGTTCTGAACTTCGGCCTGGGTCAATCGCTTTTCAGTTAATGGAAGCTCCTCTGGGGTGGTTAAATAAACTTCAATGAGCTCATCTTCCAATTCTTCGAGATCACCGGCCAGCTTTTTAGAAGCAATGGCTAATTGTTGCAGGCTATCTCCTTCCAAACGAATTTGCTGTACTTCAGCAGCGTGGATTCTTTTCTTCTTCTTTCCGCCTTTTACTTTCTCTTTTTCCTTTGCATCGGCCTCTTCCAATTTCGCTGTTGCCGCAGCCTGGTATTCTTCGGCCAAGGCCGCTTCTTTAACCGACTCTCTTTCTGCATCCGGACCCGATACCATTATCACATCAGCAGCTCGACTCATGGCTTCCACTCGGTGTTCAGCAATTACAGCCTGGGTGCGCTGTGCAGATACATCGGCGCGCATAGTCTCAACTTCTGCCTGAAGTGTTTTCTTCTTTTTGCCTTTAGCCGTGCTTAAATCTTGTTGCTTTTGATCATACTCTTCCTCAACTTCGGCAAGGGATTGATTTTGAACATCAGCCTCTTTCTGAGCCTTTTCATTGGGTTCTGCCATTACCTTTTCAGAAGTAACTTTAGGCAAGGCAACTCCAGCCAAAGGCGCAATCGCGAAACCTGTGGATCCTTTAACGGAGGTAGCACCGCCGCTAGCGGTTGGGGCCGCCGAGGTAATTAAAGGCGAACTTGCTCCAGCCTCATTGGCATTGGAAGAAGATCCTCCTGAAGTATTATCAGAAGAGTTGGAGGCGGAACTTCCTTCATCGTTCCCACCTTCAGAGTTACTACCCGAATTATTGGCAGAACCATTTTCTACTTCATTTAATGAAGTTTCTGTCTCAGTTCCCGTGTTTGAGGATGTATCTTCTCCGTCTCCCCCTTCGTTAGATTCATTGGAGAAAGAAGTGGATTCCTCAGTTTCCGCTTCACCAGCTTCAGCAAAGGATTCTTCTGCCGAACTTGTCTCTTCATTCGTACCTGGATTAATCGAAGATTCCGACTCAGAACCTTCTGATCCTGATTCCTCACCTGCAAAACTTTCAGCGGACTCAGATCCGTCCTGACCAGCTCCGGCAGATCCAGCTGCAGCGGCACCAGCAACTGCAACTTCTCCTGATTCCAAAGTACCATCTTCGGTAGAGCCATCAGCTCCTTCCATGCTTTCCTCAGAACCATTAGAAGACTCGCTCTCAGCACCGGTGTCGGTAGCTTCTGCACCTTCAGATTCTCCTCCTTCTATTAAGGTAGGATTGGCGGCAGCGGTTCCTCCTTCTTCGGCCATCAAGCTCGGGTCAGATCCAGCTTCTTCTGCTAAACCACCCTCTTCTTGGGAGGCCTCTTGTCCAAATGTACTTCGGTAATCTGCGGCAACCGGCCCTGGGTCAGCACCGTTGTCTTCTGTAAGGTTAATTACCTGTTCACGTGACCTTTCCATGTCACGTTCCTTCAACTGCTTTAGGTTGCTAACAGATGCCAGGCGTTGACGGTAATTGGCTTGATATTCTTCAGGCACATCACCCTCGATACTCTCCAGGTATTGTTCCTCACGATTTAGATCCAACAACCAACTTTCGTTAATGACATAGTTCTTAACCGCTCTTTCGTAGTCATCTTCTACTTCTACCACTTCCATGAACTCATTCATGTATTCGCGGTTATAACCACTACTATTCAACGCTCTTACACTCTGATCTTCATTGGCCAGAGATTCTACAGTCTTACCGGGATCAAAAAGAACTACTTCCTGACCTTCCTGAGGCATTAGAGCCTCTTCTACCGGACTTAAACTGTCATCTTCATAAAACCCAAGAGCCTCACGATTATCAATGCTCTCTTCCGTCTCAACGGGGATGGCTGCTAAGGCCGGGTTCGCAACCGCCGTAACAGCACCTGCAGCACCAGCAACTCCAGAGCTTGCCGTTGAAGCTCCTGAACCAGACATGCTTGTTCCTCCTTCAGATGAAGAGGATCCTGAATCGGATTGGGAAGTATTAGATGAGTTTGATGAGTCTGAATTTTCGCCTTCATTACCGGGTTCACTTCCCGCAGAAGAGTTCGAACCAGCGCTTGATTCATTCTCTGACCCAGTTTCGGAGCTACTCGCCGCTAAGGCCGGAGATTCACTCGCATCGCTTGTCGAATTAGTGGAAGATTCTTCAGAGGATTTCATTTCACCATTACCACTTGCGGCTTCATTCTCTGACGCAATAGCCATCGATTCAGGTGCTCCTGATGGCAGAGCAGCCACAGCGGGAAGGCTTCCACCAATTTGCAAATGAGTCCCCTGTTCTGCTAAGCGGGTAATGTCGGAATTCTCAGCTGAGCGATCCATCACATCTCTGATCACTTCCAGCTCCGACTGTTTTTTCATGGCCTCTTTGTAGAGATCTTCGTTCTCTTTTTGAGCATTCTTCAGGTTTATTTTCTCGGTAGCCAAGTCTTGTTCTTCCTGCTCAATTTCGGCCAATAGCGTCTTTTGAGTCTTACCCGAGGCATTCTCAGCTTCAGCCTTTTTAGTGGTCAAGTCTGATTCCATCTCCTCAATTTCCTCTTCCATAGCCATGGTACGGGAATGGGCCTGGTTGTATTCAGTAATCTTGCCTTGATACTCCTTGTTAACCTGGGCGAATTTGCTCTCCAAAACGGCTTGATCGCTGGTTTGATCTTGAGCATAATTCAAAAACTCTTCATAGGTATCACTGGCCTCTTCCCCTTCGTCCGAGGCAGCCTGAATCTGAGCAGAATACTCCACTCCCTTTACGGCAGCCACCTGAGATTCACGACTCGAAGTCTTTAATTCTTCCTGTAAACTGCTTGCCTTATCGTATTGGTAATCTGCTATTTCGGCCTGAAGCAGCAATTCCTGAGCTTCTTGGTACTCTTCTGACTGTTGCCCCTCTTCGGTTGTAGCATCGATTTCTGCCAAAAGTGTTTCAGCCTTCAGTTTGTACTCCTCGGCTTCCGCATTACGCTTACTGGCCACATCTCCAGCAATATTCGCCTGAAACTCTTGAATCTGGGCATCGTTTCGCAAGGCTTGGCTATTGGTATTAGCGGATTCCAGGTAATCTTCTTTGGTTGGGTTTTCGGCTGCCATTTCATAAGACACCTGATTCCCAATGGTCGATTCTTCACTTGCTTCGTTGCTGGATGAAGAAGGGGTAGACGAGCTCTCGTTCTCTTCACCTTGATTTCCACCTGTAGTAGCTGCAATAGCACCACCTACCACAGCAGCACCTGCTTGAACTCCGGCAGATCCACCGCCAGAAACAGCTCCACCACCGGATGAGGCAGCCCCATTGTTGCCCGAGGCATCACTTCCGCCACTTCCCGACTCGCTTGAGTTTTCAGAACCCTCTGTTTCATTGACTGAATCTGAGCCGTTGCTTCCTCCTGTTTCTTCGTGTTCTTCAGCAGAAACCAAATCAGGGCCACCGGTCTCAGCAGTTTCCTGAACTACCTTTTCATCCAAAATAGAAGTACCAGCCTTTCCGGTTGTGTCTTGAGGTTCGGTAGAAGATTCTTCCGCCGAGGCCATGGATTCTTCCGAAGTTTCTGTGGCACTCGTTTCCTCCGAAAGGAGTTCCGGACCTTCTGGTTCTTCAGGATAATCATCTTTGTTGATTTCCAGCTTGGCTCGTTCTTTTAAGAAATCGGCAGTCAGTTTAACTTCCTCACCAGCATCCTCATCCAATAGGTTTCGAATGATCAACTTCTCGGCTTCCGTTCCCTGATCAACCACCATCATCTCCTGTTTCAAAGGCTTGAAGGCGTCCTGGTTGTTCATTTCTACTGTTCCAGAGTGGATGACTTCGCTGTTCTCGTAGTTTACTTCAAACTCAAACTTTCCTTTGTTCGGAAGCTTGATGCGGTACTTTCCATTCTCATCGGTTTCGTATTCTCCGATATAAGCATCCTTCTCCACGTCCTTTACCTTGATGTTGGCAGACTTGGTAGATTCTGAATTGAAGGTTCCATAGATAAAAGCAAAATCGAGTGGTACCCGGCTCATGTTAATCCGGTATACGTTTACTTCCCCTTTCGCCGATTCCCGATTAGATGAGAAATAAGCCGTTTTTCCAGACTCATCGGTTATGAAGAGGTAATCATCTCCAGGAGTGTTAATAGCAAAATCGAGATTGCGTGGAGTTGTCCAATCCCCGGATTCGTTTAAGGTGGTTACAAAAATGTCGTAGCCACCTAAGCTGTTGTGTCCTTTTGAAGCAAAGTAGAGCGTCTTTCCATCCGGATGCATAAAGGGATAGTCGTCGTCGTAGTCGGTATTGATAACCTTCCCCATGTTGATGGGCTTAGACCATCCTCCATCAGGCTCGCGAAAGGCGAAGTAGATATCCTTACCACGGTTGTTGTCCATGGTATGGCTGGAGAAGAAGATCTTCTCGGCATTCTTTGGGAAATAGAAGATTCCTTCTTTGTTGTTCTTTTTGTCGTAATCCGATTTGAAATCGTCGGTCTTCGTTAGTATTTGGCCGCCAAAGTCACTTAAATCGTAGACTTTGTAAAAATCTTCTTCACGAAGTTCTTTTTTGTCCAATACGATGAGGTCGGTAATGGTCTTGAGTAGCTTTAAACCATTCTCACATTGGTTAATCTGGTTTTCAACCGTGTATTTCTTGACATCGGCTGGTTTACCCTGGTTTTTAAATTTCTGGTAGTATTTTATGGCTTTTTCGAACTCGTAGTTCATGTGCAAAGCCTGTGCGAAATAGTAATAAGCCAAAGGATCCACCGAAGGCTTACTCACCGCATATTGCAGATACCGGATGGGTTTCTCTTTGTCTGCACCGCCGTACAGCAAGCTCGCACCATATTTGAAATTGTACTCCGGGTCTTTGGGGTAGTTACTCACCAAAGTGGAATACAAAGGAATTGCCTCTCCGTATGCTTCGTTATCAAAGGCTGTGTTAGCCCCTTTTATGAGCTGTTTTTCGCTCTTGTAGTCCTGCGCAAACCCTGGCTGTAGTTGAACCCAGCAGAGAAAAATGAGCAGACCAACAATTTTCAATCCTTTACCACCGATCATTAGTCGTCATCTTCATCAGGCTCCTCATAATCCTCTTCTGAAGAATACTTCTCAGACCGCGAACGGATGAGCCTAAGATTGGCTTTGTTTTCATCTCTCCGAATCAGTCTTTCGATGTTCTTCTGATGCGTAATAATCACCATTACAGCAATGAAAATGGAGAAAATTACCAACGAAGGAACCCTACTTTGATAGACCAATATAACAATAAGCGGAAAACAGACGGAAGCCACGATAGAACCTAATGAAACATAGCGTGTTAATAAAAACACCACTAGAAAAATTCCAATACAACTTAAAGCCGCTTGAGGATGGATGGCCAACATAATGCCCAAAAGGGTAGCGATTCCTTTTCCGCCGCGAAATCCGGCATAAACGGGAAAAATGTGCCCAAGCAAGGCGGCTACACCCAAAGCAAGCTGAAAATTGACGTACTTGACTTCTTGTGGTTCAAAGGCGCTAAAATAGCCCGCCAACAAAACCGCTAAAACACCTTTAAAAACGTCAAATAGCAATACGAAGATTCCTGCTTTCTTTCCTAAAACCCGGAAAGTGTTGGTAGCACCGGCATTTCCACTACCGTGTTCTCGAACATCAGTCTGGTAAAAAATCTTGCCAACCCATACAGCCGTAGGAATAGATCCAATCAAATAGGCCAACACTACACCGGCGATTTGTAAACTATCTGGCATCAAGAATAGTTGAACTACAAATTAAAACTAATTGGGGCTAAATCTGTCGTAGAAACGCAGATACTTTTGTTTTTGGCGTAGGAATAAACCGGAAACGAGCCTGTCCTTTGGTTCTCTCCTGCTTGTTCTTTTTAGCCTCTTTGATAGCGGTGTTGTACTTGTCATTGGTAGAAACCGTTTCGAGTACTTCGTTCGAATACGAGAAGTAGTACCAGGTCTGCTTATCAATTTTCAAATAGATCGCAAAAATGTCTCCACTCCTCTTCTTCTTGATCATGATGGTACCGTCGGAAATCTTGTTCACCTGCTGCTTCAAAGAGTTTCCATAACCAATTCCACCTGAAGAAAGGAAGGCCATTTTCTGCGGATTCCAATACAACTTCAGATTCGTAAAGTAGAAGGTCTTCGCCAATTCATCCGGAACCCTTTTCATCTTTCCGGTCAAGGCCACCTCCGAGCGTATCTTCTCCCCTTCCTTTTCACCAATCAAGGTTTTTATTCCGTAGTTGTAGGTGGTGTTGTCGTAGTCTACCCGTTCCAAATCAGGGTCATCCTGAAATTCTTTAGACATATCCTTCAAGGCTTTTTCCTCAAAGAAGAAATTAACCAACAAGGAAGTTTCCAAGGTCACTGAATCGGTCTTAAGGTCATGCTTGATTTTACCTACTGGCCGCGCAGCTATACGTCCCAGCTTAGCTCCGAAGTCATGCTCTCCTTCAAATTGAACAACACACTTCTCCGTGCTCAGGGTCAAGTAGTTACCGGTTAAGGTTGGAATATTTACTTTTTGCTCCGAACCGACTCTAAATTCTTTGCTTTGGTAATTGTAAGCAATTACCCCAGAGGCTGAAGACAGCACCTTATCAGAAGGTTTCTGAGATGCGGCTCCAAACAGGGAATACACGTTGGCCGGTAAACTTCCCATCATTTGTCCCATAAAGATCGCATCACCCGACTCACTTTCAGAGTTGGTATCAACTGGAATCATCACATCTTCCGGGTCGATCGAAGCTACGAATTTGATCCAAGGGCGTTCCAGTTCTTTACACTCGTGATTGATCTGGGTTCCTCCCGCAAATTCAAGAAGTTCCTTACTGGCTTGCAAGGCTACCTCTCCTCTAAATCGGAATTTGGGACTCAAGGTAAAGTCCATTTCTTCCCCAATCTTACCATTGGCCACGGTCTGCACCTGACTGCTGACGTAAATTTCCTGAAAATCAATTACCTGAACGGATTTATTAATGTCTTTGTAATCGTATTTCCCGCTCCCTTTGTATTCGATCTTATTGATGATTTCTAACTCCGCATTGTAAATTTTATGGAAGCGGTTAATCTTGTTGGCAACGATCTGCGCATTGGCCAACTTACGAATTTTGGCTTCCTTATAAATCACCAAACGGTTACTATCCGGAATAATCTCAGCATCAGCTACTTCCACATATTTCACCTCATCAGCGGTAATGATGTCTCGTTTCAGGTCATACTTACAACTACTGGAGTAAAAGAATAAGCTATCCTGTGCGGCTTTATCGTGCTTTTTAATACAAGTCAGCTTCGCCCCTTCAATATCTACCGATCCGGATGCGCCGCTCTCTACCTGTTGTTTCTTGGCCGTCAAGTCCACCATGTCATCATCCATGTGCCAGGTAAACTCATCCATTTTTGCCTTGTATTCGTTTTTGGTAAAGACAATTTCAGAGGCTTCACCATTGGCCCAGAAATGCCCTACCCGATCCTTAAAGCTCACATGGGCCCGCATGTTTTTCGTATCGAATCCTAACTCACCCAGAGACCCTGTTTTCAAAGCAAAATCGGCAGTATCACTGAGGAATTCGTAGAAGCGGAAACGAATCTCATCGGATTCAGTAATGGCCTTATCAAACTCGAAATGTCCTTTTTTGCCCCCCTTACCTGTACCAATCAAACTATCGGGGTTGTAGATCAAGGTTCCAGAGAATTTAGATGACCCATCATACATACCAATGGGATCGGAAATATTGGCCACCGTCATGGTGTCTTCAGCTGGATACCAATGCCAGTTCAGGTCATGCCCCTCTACGGGTGGGTATTCAGGTGGACCTGGATATTGTTCTTCGATCACATAATTCTGGGCAATTCCATTGGCCGAATCCGGAAAGAAGAAAAAGGACTGCGACTCTGTGGTTGAGGTAATGTAATCCAAATAACCATCTCCCTTCAAACCTTCGTGGCTCAAGTGGATGTCGTTGTAGAATGTTCCTCTCCCCTCATAAATAGGCATCCCCTCATCGGGTGTTTTGTTCACAAATCCGAGGGAATAGTCATTCTGTAAGCTCAGCGTTTGGGTAAAGTCTTCAAATACCCCACCCGATTTAAAGGTTCCGTCAAACTGAATCGCCGAATTCTGGAAGTTGTCCAGGCTATCAAATACAAAGGGTTCAAGCTCAAACATAAATCGGTTTCGGTCATATACCCCGCCCAATACTTCGCCTTTGTCATAGTAGGCATAGGATCGATCGAAACTTCGGAATACGGGCCATCGCTTAATCGGTATCTTACCCGATTTGTTGGACGGTTTGTCAATTTCCAATACCCCATTTATCTGTTCAATCACCGTTCGAACCCGCTTCATCTTATGGCGACCATAGGTATCCATTTCTTCGAGCTCTACGTTAATCCTCATGGAATCGATATGGGGCATTCGAATGAGGAAGGAGTCGTATTTAAAGCTAAAATCCCGACCGAATATCTCCAACCGACCGGCTACAACTACCCCTGAAAAATCAAAATCGCGGTTGTGCTTGAGCAGAATCTCACCATTGGTAGGAATCACGAGTACGTTGTGAGAATCAGAAAGGTTAAGCCCTCTAACTCCGTGGAGTTGCATATACAGGGAATCCAGGTTGAAGTCGGCGTTGTTCGATCTTTTGGGTTCGGAGTTAAATTGAATAATGTCATAGTCCACCTTCTTCACACGTGCCAGCACGTAATTGAAGGTTTTGTCCATCACCGTGATTTTATCTTCGTCGTAATCGTAACGAACGAATCCTACGTTGCTCAGGATCATCATCATGGGCTTCACTTGCGAAGCGGGCAATCCCCAACATTGGGCCACATCACTCACCAATAGTTCCCGCGATTGGTAGGTTTCTGAACATTTTTTTAGAATCACCAAGGGATGCTTTCGCCCCAATCCATAGAGTTCGTCAAAACGAAAGGCCTTGTAAAAATCGGTTGACTCGAAGAGCGCTCCCCTATTCGTGTTACCGATCAGAGGCTTCATGTGCATCATGTTTCCATCGATGTTCCACTCCATCACCTCCACGTGCATGTCTACCCCATGGTATTCATTGTAATAAGGTGATTTGGCCCGACCGACGTTGTTTCTAAATAAAACGAGGGTCCGCTTTTCGTTATCAAATTTGAAATTGGTTCCGGGGTGGTAAATGGTATCCCCTTCAAAATAGATGAAGATCTCAGCTGGATCCGCATTAATCTTGTTGGAGCGCATAATAAAACTCTTGGCATAGGCCTCCAAGAAGGGCTTTCCGTTTCGATTGATGGTTATTTTGGCCGGGTTTTCATCGGTACCCGATCCAATAAAGCTGGTTCCCTTTTGCGTAAATCCACCCTGGTAATCCACATTGGGGAAAATGTTTCGAATTTTCAGGTTGTCTTTGTATGATTTAAATCGAGGATATTGCGCCCGATCTTCATTTACATTGGCCAATACTTTATCCTCGAGTTCTCCTAAAAGCTTAGCGTTGCCAAAGTAGATCGTGTTTTTAAACTCCGCCGAGTCCGCATGGTACTGAGAGCGGTCCATCTCAATGCGGTAGTTTTTAATCTTAGCCACCACAGCTTCTTCTTCGAATCCAGCCCGATTCCAGTTCACCGTTCCGCCGTGACCGACCCAAATACTCTGCATTGGGTAGTACTTACCCTCAGTAGCAAATATGTGAGCACTGTCGTTTTTAGCGTAGCAAACCAAGTTACATTCCGGAATATCAACAACAGCCTCACCGGTTTTACCTCCCTCCCACTGAATCTTGAATTCAGAAGTTGAGGAACGCCATTCACTCGCATTGGTTTTATAGAGCGTATTGTTCTTAAAGAGCTCACTACTAAAGAGCAGAAAGTTCTCAAACTTACGCTTGCTTTTGCCCTCAATCAGGTAATCCACGCCCTGGTGCCAGGAATAGAACTGTTCCATATCGTGCCCTGAAGTAACGAAGGCAGACACCGATGACAAGTAAGCATAGAAATCGGGAAAAGGAAGCAAACGACGCTCGTTCATCCGGTCGCAGGTTTCGTAGATTTTGGTCCGAATTTCTTCGTCAAAATACCCGCCAAACCAAACCGGTTCAAATTGCTCCAAGAAGTCTTTGGCATCCTGCTTCCGGGTTTTATCCGAATTCATCATCTTTTCGATGCGGTTAAAGAATTCGGTGGAATCCCTGGGTATGGGCAAACGATCGACCTGGGCCTCTACGGCATTTCCCACCAAAAGCAGGCCCAACAGAATAATTGCGGAATAAAGAATGCGGTTCATCAGAGGCTTTGAGACCTAACGAATCTAATCAACATTTTTGTAAAACGAGATCATCATCCAATTATCTTTCTGATTTTCTTTATCGAAAACCAGCCCCAAATCGGAAGCCCATTGTTTTACATCCTCTTTATCATCAAAAAGCACTCCACTAATTAATAATCGACCTCCGGGAAGCAAACATTTTTCATATTGACCGATATCCTGGCGGATAATGTTCTTGTTGATATTCGCCAAAATGGTGTGGTATTCCTTGCCTTCAATCGAACTCACATCTCCTTGTGCTACTTCAATCGCATCTGTATCCGGATTGGTGTCCACATTTTCGAGAGAATTCTCATAAGCCCAAGAATCAATATCTACAGCAAACACGTGCTTGGCTCCTCTCCAGGCGGCCAAAATGGCCAAAACCCCGGTTCCGGTTCCCATATCCAGCACGGATTGGTTTTCGAAATCCATGCTTAGCATTTCCTGAAGCATTAAAGAAGTAGTAGCGTGATGCCCAGTTCCAAAGGACATTTTCGGCTGAATAACGATATCGTAACGGTACTCCTGATCCAAGGTATGAAAGGGAGCTCGAACGATACATTGATCGGAAATAGTTACCGGATCAAAATTCTTTTCCCACTCTGCATTCCAATTGACCTGTTTAATCGTTTTTACCGAACAACGCACCCCATCAGGCAATTCCAGGGACGTGATCCAACTTTCGTCGTAATCGTCTTCTGGTATATAGGCTACGATCGCTCTTTCTTCTTCCACATAACTCTCGAATGGAACCTCTGTCAATTCAGCGAGCAACCAATCCCCACTTACCTGGTCGGGATCGTATTCGGCCTTAAATTCAATGTAATTCATGGGTTAAAAGGATCTGGCAATGGCAACAAAATCTTCGGCTTTTAGAGAAGCTCCACCAATCAAGCCACCATCAATATCCGGGCAGGCAAATAGCTCTTGAGCATTAGCCGGCTTACAGCTTCCACCGTAAATGAGAGACAAGTTGTTAGCCACGTCGGCACCAAACTCTTCGGTGATCAAACGGCGGATAAAAGCGTGAACTTCCTGAGCTTGTTCCGGAGAAGCCGTTTCTCCTGTACCGATGGCCCAAACGGGTTCGTAAGCCAAAATCATGTTTTCCAATTCGGCCGCATCACGCCCAAATACCACTTGCTCGATCTGTTCGCGAATCACACTTTCCAATTTTCCGGTACGTCGCTCTTCCAACGTTTCACCAATGCAGTAAATCACTTGAATTCCTGCGGCCAGAGCCAAGTCTGTTTTCTTCCTCAGAATAGCGTTTTCTTCGCCAAAAAGAGCGCGTCTTTCACTGTGCCCAACCAAGGTATAACCCGCTCCTAATGAAGCAATCATATCGGCACTCACTTCTCCGGTGAATGCACCTGAGTTTTCGGAGGAAATATTTTGTGCGGATACCTGGAAAGGCGATCCTTTCAACTCTTCAACCGCCAGGGCTATAAAAGGAAAGGAAGGCGATACGCCAATGAGTAAATCTTCGGTGGGTTCTTGGTAGTGCTCTTTCAGGTTTGCGAGGAGAGCTCCGGCTTCCGCCAGATTGTTATTCATTTTCCAGTTTCCAAACAAAACTTTTCTTGCCATAGGTATTGATTTGACGCCAAAAGTAAGACACTCCCCGAGCCAATGAGCCGAAATGGGAATGAAATCATCAGAAGAAACTGTTAATAAGCTTAGGCCTTACGCTTCCCACCTCTAAGCCAGCGGGTTAACCAGGAAAGTCTCTCGGCTTCGGCCTCAGGTTTTTGGAGGTAATCAATTATATCCATTCCATAGGCCTTCAGATCACCATCGGATGATAATAGGGCCGGGAGAATAAACAAGTCTACTGGAGATTCATCTCCGTGGTCCAGGTTTTTCACTTCAACATCCAAACCTTGCTCCACGATTTTTTGGTGCACTTTTTTGCAATCGTGGCAGTTCTCACCTACAAACAAATGGTATTTCATACTCTTTCTTCCCGGGCCAATTCGTTTTCAAATTCACGGGTATCGTGAATAAGGATACTCTTCCTGTCAAAATTGATTAACTCCCGTTCGCGTAGTTCGTTAAGTACAATCGTAACAGTTTGACGCGAGGTTGCTGTTAAATTGGCGATATCCTGGTGGGTGAGATCGTGTTTCAATTTTTGGCCATAGCCAATCTTCGCTCCACGCTCCATAGCATTGTTGAAGATAAACTCGAGAATACGCTGGCGGGCATCTTTAAAAACCAAGGATTCAAGGCGACGCTCTACCTTAAGTAAACGATCGCCGATGGTCTTAGTCACTTCGAAGTTGAGCTTCGGGTTACTCATTAGCATTTCTTTCATCTCCTCTACTCCAATAGCACAGAAGCGAACATCACTGGTTAATGCCTGAGCAAAGTCCTTTCGATTTTCCTCACCCATAATGGCCAATTCTCCAAAAATTTCACCCGGTTCAAGAATCGCTTTGATGATTTCTTTTCCGTCATCCGAATAACTTCCAATTTTCACTTTCCCTTGTTTTAAAAGGAAAACCACCTTGGAGGGATCATCCGGAAAATAGATGTACTTCCCCTTAGCCATGCTGCGCATGCTGGTCAATTCGTCTATACGGTTAAGGTCTTCTGGGGTGAGGTCCCGGAAGATGTTAATCTGTTCCAGATACCAGAGTTTACTTTCGTTTGCCGCCATACAACTTCTTTGAAAATCTAATTTAGCTAATATTCCAAAGCAAAAAGAGCGTTTTCCTGAGGTGATTATCGAGCGGAGGCCAACATAGATCGAAATGTTAACTCCATTTTGAACCACTATCCCCCCAGATTCGTGCTTCCTAATTTGCGCTTACTTCCTTAACGTGCGAATTGGGCAAGGGGCTGGCTATTCGGGCATTTTTTTTTCAATCTTTCTCGGCCAATGGAAATAACCCTTTGAATACAAGCTATATGGTACACTCATTTTCATTCGTAAAAAACGTTTTATTTCCTTACTCGCATTAATCGGTTTGAATAATTTTGAGGATCAAACTAATTAGATCCATGAAAACCTTTTATACCCTCTGCTTACTACTCGCAACCACCGGACTATTTGCTCAAAAGAATTTGTACGTTGCCAAATCAGGCAAGCAATATGGCTACATCAATGAACACTGTGAATGGGTGGTTAAGCCGGAATACGATCGAGTTTTTAAAATGGATGGCAACGTAGGTGTTGTTATGAAATCAGATCGCCATGGATTGATCAACCGATCGGGGGAACTCGTATTGGCGGTAGAGCATGATTACCTGAAAGCCGGAGGAGGCATGGTCATGTTTCGCAAAAACGAAAAGTTTGGCTATTACAGTCCTGAGGGTGAAGAAATGATTGCGGCCAAATACGTCAAGGCCAAACCTTTTAAGGAAGATCGAGCCATGGTGCTTAAGGGCACGGAATGGATTTATGTAGATAAAGAAGGAAATGAATATTCCGTAGGTAGCAACATGAAGCTGCACAACTTTTCGGAAGGATACGGATTGGTATTGGACAAAACCAAAGGCAAATTCGGTTATGTAAATGATCAGGGAGAATGGACTATCGAGGCTCAATACGATAAAGCCAAAGACTTTCATGAAGGATTTGCCCGCGTATTAGTGGGAGATAAATGGGGCTACATTCGTCAAAATGGCGAGTGGCTGGTTGAACCTAAATACGGCAACACCTTTGACTTTCAGGAAAAACATGCCCGCGTTTTGACCGATAATGGATACACCTTCTTGAAAGCAGACGGAACCGAACTAAACTTAGGCAAAGTAGACAAGGTTCACGATTTCACAGAAGGAGTAGCCCGGGTGATTGTGGGCAAAAAAGTAGGATTGATCGATGGAGATGGAAACTGGTTGGCTGAACCACAGTTTGAATCTGTTAAGCCTATGGTAAGAGGCTATATTCCTGCAGCCCAAAAAGGCAAATGGGGATTCATCAACAGCAAAGGAGAGTGGATTATCCAACCCGCCTATGCTCACGTAGCCTACCCTTCTCAAGGAATGGTTCCCGTGATGTTCAAAAAACTCTGGGGCTTTGTGGATGAATCAGGAAACATTGTGATTGAGCCTGCTTATGACAACTTGTTTGAGTTACCTCCTATGGGAATTGCGTCCTACAACGTGTTAAAGCAGCCGCTGTACCAAAATGGTATTGCCAGAGCCAAATCCAAAAAACAATGGAATCTGATTGACACCCAAGGACAACAAGTCTGTTCTGAGCCATTGGATTACATTGGGGTTACCATGATCGAGGATTAATTCGAATTCAACGTGTTTATTCTTCAGGAGATTTTAACTCCTTAAAAAAGAAAATCAACAACACATAGGGAGGAACTGCCAAAAGTGACAAAAGCGGTAAAGTTTCTAAGTACCCTTCTCCACTGGAATCTATAACCAAATAGAAATAGTAGAGTAAGGCTACACCCAAAACGGAGATTACCATATTGGCAATATTAATCCAGGCATAGGAACGTAGCCATGAATAGGCACGTAACTGGCCTTTCCAATTCGATTTTCTAAGAACAAAAATCACCCAGAAAAAAGTCAAAATCAGGAGAATAAATCCGATACCAGTTTTAATCCAGGAAACTCCTTCAATCTCCATGGGAAGGGCCAGGATTTCATCCAGGTAGTTAAGAGCCTCAAAAACCAGCAATGCCAGGGTCAAGTCTCCTGCCCATTTCATATGGTAGAAGCGAAAGTAGCGCACCAACTCCCATGACACCATAACGGCAGAAACCAACACTGGAATAAACAAAAAACTCTTCGCTCCTCGATTCAGATTGAAAACTGAGTCCAATGCCGGAGCGAAGGATTGCGAAAGGGAATAGACAATACCAACCGATAAGGCGAGATACAGCAAGTTGGCTTTTCCAGGTCGAATGGTATAGCCCTTTTTCTCCGATTGGTAGATTTCGTCGTCCAGCGTTTCCACATTTACGAATGTACATTACCGAGCTGAATATCCTTCGAATCATTGCGCTGTGAATCGTTAAATAACCTTCAAACCAAGATATTAGCAAAACCTCGGCTACCCCTGGATTGAATGAGCTGGCGGAGCCCAATTTTCATTTGTATACTTGCATGCTGAACACGGTACAATTCATACCTTTATCCCATGAAATTACAGAACTACGTTTTAGGCCAATGGCAGGCTGGTAGCGGCGATGGAAAAGCCCTACACCATGCGATTACAGGCGCCACTATAGCAACAGCGAGCAGCGAAGGACTTCAATTTGGTGAAATTTTGGACTACGGTCGTAGAACCGGAGGACCAAGTCTTCGCAAAATGACCTTTCAGGAACGCGGACGTATGTTGAAGGCCCTGGCCCTTTACCTGTTTGAAAGAAAAGCAAAATACTACGAGTTGAGTTGGGCTACCGGAGCCACTAAAATGGACTCGTGGATCGATATTGAAGGTGGAATCGGCAACTTGTTTGCCTACGCCAGTTTAAGAAGACAATTTCCTGACCTCCCCTACTATGTGGATGGGGAAATGGCCCCATTGAGTAAGGGTGGTTCATTTATTGGGCACCACATTCAGGTTCCTAAACAAGGAGTTGCCTTACACATTAACGCCTACAATTTCCCGGTATGGGGAATGTTGGAAAAAGTGGCGGTAAACTGGTTAGCTGGTGTACCGGCTGTTGTTAAGCCCGCTACCATTACTTCTTTCCTAACCGAGTTGGTTGTAAAAGACATCATCGAATCGGGTATTTTACCCGAAGGATCACTTCAATTGATTTGTGGTTCAGCCCATGGCATTATCGATCATGTAGAAAGTCAGGACGTTGTGACCTTTACCGGTTCGGCCAGTACTGGAAAAATGCTGAAGAGCAACCCACGACTGATCGATCAGGCAGTACCTTTTAATATGGAAGCAGATTCATTAAACTGTTCCGTATTGGGAGAAGATGCTGTACCAGGCACTCCTGAGTTCGACATCTTCATCAAAGAAGTACGCAAAGAAATGACCGTAAAGGCTGGACAAAAATGTACCGCCATTCGCCGGATCATCGTTCCTG
This sequence comes from bacterium SCSIO 12741, assembly GCA_024398055.1. Lineage (NCBI taxonomy): Bacteria > bacterium SCSIO 12741. Next base: position 4,667,769 of record CP073749.1, read on the forward strand.
AAAACCTAATCGAAGACGTTCAAATCGCTTTGGGTAAATCATTGGCCAAAACTGTAGTGGGTGATCCTCAATCAGAAGGCGTGAGAATGGGTGCCTTGGCCGGTAAATCTCAAGTAGCCGAGGTTGCTGACAAAATCAAGCAGCTTGCAGACTCGCAGGAAATCGTGTACGGGGACTTGGACAATTTTGAAGTGACCGGTGCTGATCGGGACAAAGGAGCCTTCCTGGCCCCTATCCTTTTCCGCAACGACGATCCATTCCACAAAACGGACTGCCACAACCTGGAAGCTTTCGGTCCTGTATCAACTCTGATTCCTTACAAAAACCTGGATGAAGCCATCGATTTGGCCAAGATGGGTAAAGGATCTTTGGTTACCTCCATCACTACGGGTAACGACGACATTGCTCGAGACTTTACTTTAGGTGCTGCCTGCTTACACGGACGTGTTCTGATTTTGAATGAAGACTGTGCTAAAGAAAGTACAGGTCACGGTTCTCCAATGCCACTATTGGTGCATGGTGGTCCAGGTAGAGCTGGTGGTGGTGAAGAAATGGGTGGAAAGCGAGGCGTTTTCCATTACATGCAACGTACCGCTATTCAGGGAAGCCCTACTACCCTATCACACATTACGCAACAGTTTCAGGTGGGAGCCAAATTCAAAGATCCCGGAAAACACGTTTTCCGCAAGCACTTTGAAGAACTGGAAGTTGGAGAAACCGTTATTACCCATAAACGGACGATTACCGAAGGCGACATTGTGAACTTTGCCAATGTTAGCTGGGATCACTTCTATGCCCATACCGATACAACCTCTTTAGAAGGAACCATTTTTGAGGAGCGTGTAGCTCACGGATACTTTATACTATCCGCAGCTGCTGGTCTTTTTGTGGATCCAGGTAAGGGGCCCGTTCTGTTGAACTACGGATTGGAAGAATGTCGTTTTGTTAAACCTGTCTACGCCGGAGCTACTATTGGTGTAAACTTTACCGTAAAGGAAAAGGTAGATCAGGAAAAACGAAGCGAAGAAGATATCGCCAAGGGTATTGTTAAGTTCCTGGTAGAAGTTTACGATGAAACAGGTGAAACCGTAGCCATTGCTACCATTCTTACCATGATCAAAAAACTGGATCAAAGCGCCTAAGTAATTAAGGAGGATGGAAACCTGCCAGAATTGCGGAGCTGAAAACCCGGGTAGATACTGTTCGGTATGTGGCCAAAAGGTCCTTCCCAGAATCACCTTGAAGTATATCATAGATAATACTTCGGGGCATATTCTGAGTTATGACAACAGTTTTTTACATACCGTTTTTGCTCTCATTATTCGGCCAGGCGTTGTTTTGACAGAGTTTATGGAGGGCAAACGAGCCCACTATTTTGAGCCCTTCAAATTTCTCCTGCTTACGATCACCCTTACTTCTATTGCCTTTATAGGATTACCGGGAATGGACAGTATTTGGGACATACAAGCGCAACAGGCCGGTCCTTCGATTAATATTAATGGCAACGAGGCTGGAAAGCTGTTTCAAAAAATGTTGAGGCAGTATTTTACCATCTTCCTCTTTTTAACAATTCCTACCGGAGCAATAATTAATTCGTTGTTGTTCCGAAAATTGAAATACAACCTGGCCGAGCACCTGGTTGTAATCACCTACATCACGGGAATCACCAATTTGATAAACATCCCGATGTATTTGCTCACTTTTCTCGACAGGAAAATATTCATGATCACCGCCATCGTTTGGAGCACGTTTCCTTATATCTATTCCTTATGGTACTACATTAAGGTATACAAGGAGAATGTTTTTGTGAGTTTGATCAAAATCATTCTTGCCTCAACGATAAACTTGATCATATATGCCTTTACATTGGGAGGAATGTTCCTGTTGTACTACAAATTTTTTAAGTAACTATTAGACAAATATGACTGCTATTACAGAACAAGGATATGTGGAACAATCGATCGTAGAAGGGATCGCCACGGTTGAGTTTTTTCACCCGATGAGTAACTCCCTTCCGGGAAAGATTTTGGCCAAACTTGCTCAAACTATTACCGAGTTGGGTCAACAGGATGATGTGAAAGTAATTGTTTTGAAATCAGCTGGTGATCGTGCTTTTTGCGCCGGTGCCTCTTTCGATGAATTGATTTCTATTCAGGATTTCGAAACGGGTAAAACCTTTTTCTCGGGTTTTGCCAATGTGATTAATGCAGCTCGTAAATGCCCTAAATTCATCATTGGACGGGTTCAGGGTAAGGCCGTTGGTGGTGGTGTTGGAATGGCAAGTGCCGTAGACTACTGCTATGCGACCAAACATGCCGCAGTTAAATTGTCTGAATTAGCAGTTGGAATTGGGCCCTTTGTGGTTGGACCCGCTGTGGAACGTAAAGTAGGTACCTCTGCCATGAGTATGATGGCCATTGATGCTACCACCTGGTACAGCGCCGAATGGGCCAAGGAAAAAGGGCTGTATGGCGAGATTTTCGAAACGGCAGAAGAAATGGATGAAGCCATTGACACGCTGGCTCAGAAATTGGCCAAGAGTAACCCTGAAGCCATGCAATTGCTCAAAGGTGTATTTTGGGAAGGAACCGAACACTGGGACGACCTACTTATGGAGCGTGCTGCAATGAGTGGAAAATTGGTCCTTTCTGATTTTACGGTTAACGCCATCAATTCCTTCAAAAAGAAATAAGCTTAGTCCTTTAGCTATGGAAAGAATATTAATGGTTTGCCTGGGAAACATTTGCCGTTCTCCCTTGGCAGAAGGCGTGATGCGTCACAAAATTGAAGAACGTGGTTTGGATGCCGAAGTAGATTCAGCGGGAACTGCAGCCTATCATGTAGGAGAACATCCCGATCCCAGAAGCATTGCCAGTGGTAAATCGCACGGCATTGATATTTCATCCCTTCGTGGCCGCCAGTTTCAGGTAGAAGATTTTGATCGCTTCGACCGGATATATGTGATGGACAAAAGCAATTATGCCAATGTATTGGCCATGGCTCGGGGCGAGGATGACAAATCGAAAGTAGATTTATTGCTGAACGAAAGGAACCCAGATTCTTTTGAAGAAGTACCCGATCCCTATTGGGGCGGCGAACAGGGCTTTGAAAACGTGTATCAGATGATCAACGAGGCCTGCGACAATATTGCTGACAAAATCAGCTAAATTCAGGACTTTTTGGTGCTATATCTAAAGGGCAGATAAAGCAGACATACCCGGGAAAGAGAAGTAAAGGTAAATACGGCGGCTAAGATCACCAGGGTCTGGCCCATGGTACCAATTACCACATTTCCAAAATACAAGGCTGCCAATATCACGGCAATCATCAATCTCACCAAGCGGTCCGCACTACTCATATTCGACTTCATGCCGCAAAATTATAGGGTTTAAAGAGTGTGAACGTTACCGCTTGTACCGTTGTTGTGTACTTGATCGAAATTATTGAACACTGATCAGTTTCACCTCATAAATCACTGTAGTATAAGGTGGAACGATGCCCGTGGAAGAGCCTTCTTGACCAAATGCAAGGTAATAGGGAATAATTAAACGAACCTCTTCCCCCTTTCGCATCTGATGCAAGGCAATTTCAATTCCCCGGATGACCTGATCAGGTTTTCCCAACTGAAAATCCAAAGCTTTGTAAGATGCCCAACTATCGTCGAACAGCGTACCATCGAGGAAGTAGCCCTTGTAGGCTATTCGAACCTGTTGGCCACTTTGTGCCCGATTACCTTTCCCAGGCTTAATAGGTAGGATATAGACATCTTGAACGTGATTCTCCGATGAAATTTCCTCTTCTTTAAGGTAGGCCATCATAACCTTCATTTCTTCCATTTCCGGATCAGGGCCAGTAAGGTGCTGCTTACCTGCCGGAGGAATCAGTTTATTGAGTTGAATCGAAACCTTAGCCCTCCCCTCTTTTGGCAAGTTCTCCAGACCGAGAAGATCAGATAAAGAGGTATTTTCTGTGGGAAACAAAAAAGTTGCTGAATCACCCTCGTGAAGGAGACTTAGCGCTTCGCCTAATCCTCCACCGGAATTTTTGATCAGGGTTAAGTCTAACAGGTCTCCTGTTTGCATCCGGTTGTCGTATACTACAGAATCTGATTCCGTTAAAACCAACAACTGCGCATAAACCCGATCGCCAGGTTGCGCTTTACGTTCACCATCTCCTGGATAGTGCAACTTGTAGTACACGCCGCTGTCCGTAACGGAATAGCCATCCCATCGAAGGGGATCACAAGAAGTCAGACTTAAGGCCAAAAAAAGGCCCAACAAAAATCGAAAGATCATGACTTGCTAACTATTCGAATGTCGTAGATAAGGGTTGATCGCGGAGGAATTTTATTCATGTCGCCTGCTAAGCCATGAGCCAAGTGTGGAGGTAAAATGAACCGCGCCCGATCTCCTACTTTGAGGTAGGTCACACCTTCATGCAACCCAGATTCCACTTGATCCATTCCTACTTTAAAATGCTCGGGTTTATTTTCATCACTTGAATAGCACACCGTGCCGTCCAACAAACTAATCTCATAATTAACGGCAATCACATCTCCGGTGCGAACAGAATCACCCGTACCCTCTTCCATGATCCAATACCTCAATCCGGTACCTGAGGATTTCATGGGCCAGTTGCGGCGACTAATGAAAGCTTCAATGCGCTGATTCTCCTGTACCACAATATCCTTATTTCGATCAATCAACTCTTCCTTCCCCAAGTTTTTTGGCTTCGAGGAATCTTCTGACTGCTTCCCCTCACAGGAAAAAAGTGAGGTTAACACCACCGCCCAAACAACAACAAGACCGTATTTCATTCCGTCTACTAAATAGATGTTTTCAAAAGTAAGCTCTCTGACAGAAAATAGTATTTTTTGCATCGAATAATACTGATACCTATGCATTTTTCCAGGCTTTTTCTAATTGCGTTGTTAATTCCAGGTCTTCAAGCCTGGAGCCAAAAAGCTTCTCTCGAATCGATCAATAAGTCCATCAATTCTCCCAACGGTGGAATGAAACAAGTAAAGCAGTTGATTTACCTGGAAATGGAGTATCCTTTGGAGGATATCAAAACCGAAACCGATGGAGATGTGGTGATTGAATACAAATTACCCGTCGATGGCATTCCTACAGATGTCAAGGTCAGTTCGTCTCCAAGCCCTACCCTGGCAGCTGAAGGTATGCGCCTATTCAAAAAAATCTGCTTTTCAGAAAATTCGAGAAGGGTCAACTGGTCATCCCAATCGGAGAAAATGGTTTTCAATTTCAATCGAAAAAACTGGGTGAAGGTCTACACCAAACGGGGCTACCAGGAGATCATGTACATTCATGAACCGATTGATAGCACTGAAACGCTGTACAAGTATCAAACCTTGGAAACCAAGCCCTACCCGATGTACGAGAAGAATGAAAACTACCGGGATTACCTACACTACATTTCGGCAAAATTGGAATATCCCCAAGAAGCCTTGAAGTTGGGTATCAAAGGACAAGTGATCGTCTCTTTCGTCATTGAGCAAAGTGGTAACTTAACCAACATTAAGGTGGAACAAACGCTCCCGGCAGGATGTACAGAAGAAGCACTGCGGTTAATCAAGTCGCTGCGCTGGTATCCTGCCGTAGTAGATGATACAGCCGTGAGAACCTACATGATCTCCAGCATTGGATTTGGCACCAGTTCAAGTACCTACCACGAAGTATTTAATCAAGGGACTTCGGGCCGTTAATGCGGTAGTAAACGGCAGTATGTAAGCCAGGAACTTCATTTTCTTTCCAGAAGCTCATTCCAATTTTTTCCAGTACCCGAATGGAGGCTTCGTTTTCTTTCATCGATCTTCCAACGATATAAGCAAGTCGCTTTTCGTTTAACCCCCAATCCAAACACGCCTTGGCTGCCTCAGTGGCATAGCCGCAATTCCAGTGTTTTCTAAAGAATCGAAAGCCAATATCCACCTCATCTTCCTCATTGCGCTTCAAACCGCACCATCCAATAGGCTCTCCCGTGGAACGAAGAACTACAGCCCACCTTCCAAAACCGTGATTTTGATATTCCTGATACCCTCCCAAAAAGGATTGAGCCGCCTCTAAGTTTTCAAAAGGCTGGTCGCCCGTGTATTTGAGTACCTCGGCGTCTTGGTTCAACTCGGCAAACCAAGTTGCATCCTGGAGTTCAAGTTGCTTAAAAGCCAATCTCTTAGTGGGATTTGGAATGGAAGACATCACTTCTATGGATTTTGGTTTAAAGTAGATTTCGGTTTAAGACCAATCCGAACCCAGATCTGAATGTATTGATTGGGTGGCGGAAATCGAATTTCACGGGTAACAATTCCCCGAGCAAAATTTGCTGCGACTTTCAATTGGTTTTCATCTTCAAAACTTATGGCCTCCTCATTGATCATTCGTAGGGTGCCATCGGGATCAATATTGAGCAAATATTCCACATGCCCCTTCATAATCAAATTGGGGTCTTTTTTCCATTCCTCCTCGTATACCTGAGTAACGATTTTAACCACCCCCCAAAGTCCAAGTCTGGAGTCTTCGTTTTTTTGATACCCTTCGGTCAGGCGAAAATCCTGAACATAAACCGTTTGAGAATCTCCCACCTGAAGATTCAAACTCAAGGGTGTTCTTATGGGTTCCGCTGGCTCTTCCTCGTACTCCTCGTCCACATATTCGTATTCCTCATCATACTCGGCATCAGAATCATTACAGGAAACGAATAAACATCCTGAGAGAAAAACCACGCCCAAAATCAAGGAAAACTTACTTACAAAACTGCCTGTCTTCATATCTGCTCAAAAATCGGAAAATTGGACCAACCTCAAAAGGAAGATTTGATCAAGCCAGTGCTCCTGTTTGCAAAGAACTTAATCTAGCTTATCTCTTCTCTTCTTTAAACGAATACCGATAGGCAATTAATACCGAGAGGGAGCAGAAAACAAGGTCTAACGGATGGATCACGGGCATCATCCAATCCAATAAGGGATCAGCAGGAAAAAAGGAAAAGGCTTCGAGAAAGGATATCTTGTTTTGTTCCGCAAATCGATCAATGGCTCTCAAATGGATTGCAAAAAGACAACAAGCCAGTTGACAAAGCACTCCTACCCATCCGAATAAGGGACTCACCCCCTTTCCTGCCAAGTGCACGAAAAAGGCCAAAAGCAGGGACACCGGTATGGCAATAAAACTCAAGTGACTCCCTGCATAAAAAGACAAGAAAAACCACCCTAAACCCATGCTGATGGCGGACAATGCTCCGGCCACCAAAGCTAAGGGAAGGTTTTGTTCGCGTAGTTTCTGTTGGCGATCCTTTCCCGTGTGCATAGGGGAAGGATCAGAATGGCTCGATTCCTTCAACCGTTTTCAATTTGGCTTCACTACAAACGCTGCACGGAATAATTTTGGAACGGTTTCCCTCTAACCGCATCCAATCCCTTCTACCCTCGCGTATGAAGAATTACAAAAAAGAGGGTGCAAAATAGCACAAAGCCAAATCCATGATTCTTCAGAAAGCCTCCATTTTGTGAAGTGCATGAAATAGTTTTCGAGTAACCGAATTTTCTTGAGTTTGAAGCAAAAAAATAGCGGAACAAGTCCGCTATTCGTCAAAAGCTCAGCTAAAAGATACAGGGGTATTAGCGCAAATCACAGGTATCTACTACGACTTCGTAGAAAAGCTGATAGGTTTTTCTTGGCATTCCGGTACCGCAAAACCAAACGGTGCTATCACCAGAATGATACATTTCATCCACGGTTAAGGTATAGGTAGTGGTTTCTGTTGGACACACCTTGGTGGTTTCACAGGTAGGACAATCTACACCCGTGGTAGGAGTCCATGAGTAACTCTTAAAGCTTTTGGAACCATTGTTTGGAAACAAGGCGATAGAGTTAGGAAGAGTTACACACTCTCCTGGGCAAATAGTCACTTTTTGAGTGGGTTTAGGCTTACAGGCTCCTGGCTTCCAACTCGTCACCCCTCCTCTATACTTGGCCTCACATGGGTTCGAATAAGTCACCCCATTACATCCGCAAACCGGATTATACTCCATAGTACACGATCTATTCAAGTCAATTTGAGTCGGGTTTACACACATTTTCACAGGAACCTTCCCTTTACATGGGCCACTCGTCCATTTGGTTACTCCGCCGTAATATTCCGCTTCACAGGGGTTTCCATAGGTTACTCCGTTACATCCACAAACGGGGTCGTACATGGTGAAACAAACAATTTCCTGACTGATTTTGGTGGAATCAACACATCCGTCTGAAACCGGATCATCGATAGGGTCGTTTCCAGGATCCTTTTTACAGGACGTAAAGGACAATACAAGGCTGAGCAAGGCCAGCATAAAAAGCGATTTGTTCATTTTGAGATAGGTTTTAATTAGTGAATAATTAGTTGTTCAACTCCCTGCTCGCCTCCGATCAATTGGTAGCGTACCAGGTAAAGGCCATTGCTGAGTGCCTCTGTATTTATGCTGGTTTCTGAAGAATGAATCATCACTTCCCCAAGCATGTTTACAATCTCCAATGACGTCAAAGGTTCTGAAGATTGGAAGTGAATGATATCTTGAGCTGGATTCGGGTAAATTCGAATGGTGCTCGATTTTTGGTGTTCGATTTGACTCAAAGTAGAAGACGGAGCTGAAAAGGAGAAATAGACATTATCCGGCATTTCATCGTATACCTGACCGCCAAATCCAGAGCCACCAACAACCACATTCATTCGGGTATCATCGTCTACTTCCGATAGCACCAAACGCACTACCAAAGTATTGGGCGTAGGATAGGATAAATCGATATTCTGGGAGAACCACATACCCGATGTATCTAGCAACATAGTATGGGTAGGCGGGAAGAATTTATTATTAAGGATCTCCAACTTACGGTTGTATTTCATGGAATTGTTCATGGCATTGTGCTGCAATGCCCAAGATTTACCACTCGTAGGAGTTTCGTTGGTATCAAAAAGGATGATCATTCCCCAATCTCCGGTAATGGAGTCTGCGGCTTCAATTTTTAGCCAAAGTGAATCCTGAATGGAATCCACAGCCATGGCGAAGCTGATTAGATCCGGAGCAAAGGGTTGTCTACGATCGCCATTGGCATCGGTGCCCAATGTTTGGAAGTTTTGTGCATTTGCCCCAAACAGGAACAAAGTAAAGAGTGTGGTGAACAGCAGGTTCTTCATGGGTGTTTGTTTTATTTCTAAGACCCCATGGTTTTTCAAAACGCTGCACGGCGATGGCTTTTTTTTATAAGCGGTTAAAATTGGATGAGAAGTCCACCGGCCGCACGCCAGGAATTTCCGGGAGAAACATCCCTTTGCCCTCCCATTGGTACGCGGTATTCAGGACTAATAAACAAGGATGTTCTGGGATCAAGCTGGTAGGACAAGCCGAGGGAGAATAAGGCATCGGTATTCTTAAACACCTGATTGCGGCTATTTACCAAGTTGTTCTCATAGGCAGTAGAAACACTGTGTGACTCCATTCTATAGGCGTTTAAGGCCTGCAAAGAGACACCTGATCCCAAGAACCCTCCGAGTTTACTGAGTTTTCCTCTTTTTACCTGCCACATCCAACGCAACTGGAGCGGCACCGATACCACCTGCTGGCGGTAATTACTCACCACGGTATCATCGTAGCTCGCATGATCAATAACCGTAATTTCGGTATTCTCAACGGTATAAATGGTTTCGGTGATTACCCTGGTTTTGGGTTTTTGAGGAGCCGGAAAGTTCGTTCCAGCCCCAATCAGACCATCGTTTTCGAAGGTGGTAGTCCCCTGATTACTGTTCAAGTGACTGTACATGTTGTTAAATTGATTGGTGGTGAGCTGAGTACCCTCGGTTTGTTCCACCACCCGTTCCACCGTTTTCGGTGCCCAATGTTCCACCGATATCACCGTGCGATTCTCATATACTTGATTATAGTAGGTATATCCTTTTCCTGACCATTGATCGTACTGAATTCCTCCGGTGAAATAAAATCCTTTAAACAACTGAATTCCCCCTCGGGCACCAATGCTCCAGTTAAAAGAGCCATCGGTTTTTGAATTCACCATTTTTTGGCTCACCCGATTGGTGGAAACGAACAAATCTTCGGAAGGAACATCTTCAGGGTTGAAGGGCTGTTGTTGACCAAAAAGCGCCGCAACCTGGAGCTCAACTGTTTTCCCTCTGGAGTAAAACTTCGAAGGTTTAGGCTCTGTTAGTCCTTGATCATTGAATGTAATTGGACTAAGCTGTTCATCCATCCTTGCTTCAGGAAGGGCCACTAAGGAGATGGGTTTAAGAGAAACCCATTGCTCCATAGGTGATACCAAGGTCGATTGTTGGATGTCTGGGACCTTCGCCGTTAAAGTGGATGACTGAGCCGGGGAATGGGATGCCATCCGATCAGAAGCGTTGGTTTCCCAATCAGCGACATTCTCAGGCTGGGTGGTAGTTTGCGTCTTTAGTGGAGTCGTAGCTTGCTCAGCTAACGGGGCTGTTTGATTTTCAGTTGCAACAGGGGGTTTTGAGGAAGTCTCCTCGGGCTGTACGGATGTATTCTTTTGGTTTTCGGTTGTGGTGGGTTGCGATGCTGTTGCCGCTGATCTTCCTTTCAAAGAAGAAGATTCCGTTTTTTCCACTGCTTTTGTTGGCTCAGCCAGGTCGGTTAAGGCATCAGGGTTGTCTTCAGGAAAAGGCAAAAGCAACACCAGGCCAACTGAAGCTACGGCAGCCAATCCGGCCAGGTAGAAAAACCAGCCTCCCCTTCTTTTTTTGCGAGTAAGACGATTCTCCAACGAGTTCCAAACCTCTTCAGAAGGCTCCACATGAACCTGATCAATTTCTTCTCGAAACAGATCAAAAAATGGATCTTTTTCTTCAGCCATCTTTTCTGTTTTTCGTTCGTTCTTCCAGCTTTTCCAGTCCTTCCCTTAGCAGTTTTTTAGCTCGGGCCAGTTGAGATCTGGAGCTACTTTCCGAAATGCCCAACTTCATTCCGATTTCCTGGTGACTGTATCCATCCATCACATTAAGGTTGAATACTGTCCGATAACCAGAAGGTAGCCGTTGAATGAGTGACAGGAGCTCATTCATTTCGAATGGAGCTTCGGATTTGTTATCGACGGGTAGTGAAAGTTGATCCAGATTCTCTTGGTGCCGGTGCTTCTTTTCGCGTTGAATATGCTTCAATGCCGTATTGACAAATATTCTACGCATCCAGCCTTCAAATGAACCTTCCTGGCGGTAGGATCGTATCCCCCGAATACTTTAATAAATCCTTCCTGCAACATGTCTTCGGCGTCTTGCCTACAGTCACCATAGCGCATACACAGTTTGAACATCTCCGGTGAATAGATGCGGTACATCTCCCTTTGTGCCTTTAAGTCTTCTTTTTGGCAGAGATGAATCAGTTCTTCCAGTGTATGGTCGGAAAGAATGTGCACGTTTACTCTAATAGATACCCAAAATTGAAAAACGCTGCATCAAGGTCCAATTTTTTTTGATGAACGGACGGGGGAGTCTTCAATCTTGAATCTCGAATCTTGAATTTTCAACCCAGAGCGAAGCGATCACCGCAGGTAATCTTGAATATGGGGATCCTATAAATATTGGGGGAATCATCCGAGTTAATCATGGAATTACATTCTAATCTCCGCGCTCGTATCTCGATTCTGGATTTTAGGTTGGTTTTTAATTCTGCTTCTGCTTCTTTCTACTCGAAGTGCAGATCGAAAAGAAACTCCTCTTTCATTTTCTGACCAGAAGGCGTTCTTAGGTAGGAGTAAACTTGAAAATGACCTTCTGATTGTTGTGCCCAATAACCGAACAGATCTGCGAATGGCACAGACATCTCCCCTTCTTTTTGGTTGGTTTCCGCTTCTGTATACACCTCTCCCTCTTTGTTTTTAATTACCAAAACCTGGTAGCAGGAAAGGCAAGGCTGCAAGGTATATACCCGCACTCCAAATGAGGCATCACTCGAAACCTCAGAAGCATTGATGCTTACTTTAAGCTCCCCCTCTGGCACTTGAGAACGTGAAACCAGACGACCATCTACGAAGGCCTCCCATTGCACTTTTTTCTGGGCTTGAACGGAAGTAATGAAGATTAGGGTTAGAATCGGAAGGAGAAGTAATTTTTTCATATTCTGAGTTTTGTTTGCCGGATAGTACACTTAACTACTGGATTACTTAGGAAATACCTGGTTCCAATCCTTGTCCATATCCATAACCAACCAACCTTTGGCACGAGCTGTGTCGAGACCTTTGTCCAAACCACCTACCAGTGAACCACGATCGTAGGCCCATTCTCTTACACTATCCGTATGGTGCACATACATCATCAAACGAGCGCCATCGCCAGCCGCTGTATAACGCAGCATGGACAAATCTCCATCCGAATTTCCAAATGCAGCAATAGGTCGTTTACCAATAAAACGGCGAATGTTCAATGGCTTTTCATCGCGATCATTAAAGTTGTCCATCTCCTGCTGACGGATGATGACTGGCTTTCCGTTTTCGGTAGTAAATTCAAGCTTGTTGTAGCTTCCCACTACCTGATCCGTTGGAATACCATAGACCTGATTCATCCAAGGACGCATAAATTCTAACCCACCACCGGAAACGATGAAGGTTTTAAAACCGTGATCCCTCAAGCATTCCAAAAGCTCCAACATGGGCACATAGACCATATCGGTATAGGCCTTGCCGGTGGTAGGATGGCGAGCGGTATCCAGCCAGTTTTGAATCATCAGGTCATAATCTTCCACATTCTTGGGCGGAACAGCAGACGACATAAGCGTAACGATTCCCTCTACACCGTAGCGAAAGATGGCATCGTCATCTCCGGCAATAACATCTTTAAAGGGCTGCTTATCCTGCCACTCCGGATGATCTTTCGCCTGAGCACGAATTTGATCCAACACGAAATAAAACTGGAAATACAAAGGACGTTCGCACCAAAGGGTCCCATCGTTATCAAAAGTGGCTATTCGATCTCCTACCGGAACAAAATTGGGGTTTGTGCTATCACTCACCTCGTCCACAAACTTCAAGATAGATTGCTTAACGGTGCCATCATTCCAAGAAGACAAATAGGTCTTTGCAGGAGGCTCAGAAGGAGCAGGTTCACTTTTTTGAGGAGCTTCGCAGGCCAGCAGGAGTACTGAACTCAATGCAGGAATTAACCAGAAATATTTCATAGTTCAAGTTTACAAATTTCTGGTCCTCTGAAAAGGGAATTGCAGGTTAAGTTCCCATTTACTTTTCCTCGACCGTAGAGACCTGATCCAGAAAGCGTAAAAAACTTTCCCGCTCTTCGATAGGGGTATATCCCTTTACTTCTCCGATAGGTTCCAACTCAGAATTGAGTAGAACAAAGAGCGGGTTTACATTGGTTTGGAAACGTTCTACCTGAAATTTGAGGTTCGATTCACCCCAGGTAATACTGTCATTTGGGTTTTGAGGATTGGGTATTTTAGACTTATCATCCACATAAAGGGTAACTAGGAGAAAGTCGTTCTTTACCCTATCCTTAATCTCGGTATCCTCGAGAACCTTCCACGGCAAAGCCTGATCTGAAAGAAAAGCCCATCCGGTAAATACTAGCAAAATCGGTTTACCATTAACTCGGCTGCACTGCTGGGCCGATTCGAGGTTATTGTAGGCTTCAAAGCCCCTTTTGCGTGCGGCTTCATAAACAAGGTTTGTGCGTTCGGGGGAACAGATTTCCCCTGATTCGGGAACGGAGCACCCCATCAATGCCATAAGGAGGATGATTGTCAATATTACCAATACCCCAAATGGTCTTAAGGGAGATGGTTTTTGAGTCATTTTTAAGCTGTTTCCTGAAAAACGGAGGAGATCAGGCTTTCGTCTACCATCTTAGAGATTAAACGATGGATGACACGTTTTACCGTTATTTGGTGAAACTATTAAGCAGGATCCAAGCGGGTTGCCTTTTGAAAGGCTTCAAGGGCACGATTACGAGCAAAAGTATGCTCAACCATTGGCTTTGGGTACTGGTCCGTTCCCCACTCAGGAACCCATCGCTTTACGTAACTGCCTTGAGCATCAAATTTTTCCTGCTGGGTCATCGGATTGAATATCCTAAAGTAGGGTGCCGCATCGCAGCCCGTGCCAGCTGCCCATTGCCAATTTCCGTTGTTGGCCGATAATTCGAAGTCGAGCAAATGTTTGGCGAAGAAAGCCTCTCCCCAAGACCAATGAATCAATAAGTGCTTGCAAAGAAAGCCAGCCACCACCATGCGAACCCGATTACTCATACGCCCAGTTTCCAATAGCTCCCGCATTCCTGCATCTACCAATGGGTAGCCCGTTTTGCCTTGACACCACAACTCAAAATCTTCAGCATGGTTTCGCCAAGGCACTCCATCGTATTGAGATTTGAAGTTGCGATGAACGTTCTCTGGAAAGTGATAGAGAATCTGCATGAAAAACTCCCTCCAAATCAACTCATTGAGATATACCTCATGTTGACTTCCCAAGCCAGCAATCAATTTTCGAATGCCAATGGTACCAAATCGAAGATGGGGGCCAATTTGACTGGTGGCATCCAAGCCTGGAAAATTGCGCACCTCGCCATAGCGATCCAGTTGGCTCAAATCATAGTCGGGTACTCGAATGGATGAGGACTCGAAACCCATTTCCTCCAAAGAAGGGAGCTCCCCATTCCAAGAAACGAACCCTTGATCGGGTTTTGGATAAGGCTGTTTATCCTTCTCGGTAAACCGAGCCATCCATTGACGTTTATAGGGTGTAAAAACGGTGTATGGCTTGCCATCTGGTTTTAATACCTCGTCGGTTTCAAAGATGACCTGGTCTTTGAACGAATGAACGGCAATCCCACTTTCGTTGAGCCACCCCTCTATTTGCTGATCCCGTTTCCGAGCATAGGGTTCGTAGTCCCGGTTGAAGAAAACGCCCTGCAAATCAAACTGTTCGGATAAGTGTTTCCATCCTACCTCTGGCCTTTCATAGCGAACATAAAGCGATGATCCCAAACTTTGCAGTTCTGCTTGAAGGGCATTCAACCTTTGATGGATAAAAGTTACCCGGGCATCGTTTCGTGGCAAATCGTCCAGAATATCAGGATCGAAGAAAAATACCGGAAGCACCTTGTACCCCGACTCAATAGCCCGATGTAAGCCGCGATTATCCTCCAACCTAAGATCTCTTCTAAACCAAAATGCAACTACTTTCTCCATACTTATGGTTAAACATACTATTCCAAAAATGGTTTGAACATTCCAACCGAATCGGTCATATTTGTAGCATGTCAGGCTCAAAATTTGCGAACCACTCCCCTTCCACCTTGCTGTCGCTCATTGTAGCGGGTGAAGCCATTTTCTTTCTACCCTTTGTTTTGGTGCGCATATTTCGTCCTACTTTTTTAGAAGTCTTTGAACTCAACAACCTACAACTCGGCACTTGTTTTTCCATTTACGGTATTGTAGCCACCGTTTCCTACTTCTTCGGAGGGCCTTTGGCGGATCGTTTTCCCGCTCGCAACCTGATGTCGTTTGCTTTGTGGGCAACCGGTGTGGGAGGATTGTTTTTACTTACCATTCCTTCTCAACAGCAACTCATGTGGCTTTATGGCTTTTGGGGAATGACCACTATCCTACTCTTTTGGGCTGCATTGATCAGAGCTACCCGCGAATGGGGCGGTTCTCGTTTTCAAGGCCGTGCATTTGGTTTGCTTGAAGGTGGCCGAGGGTTGGCCGCAGCCCTAATTGGCGCTTTTGGATTGGCCCTCTTTTCCGTATTAATGGATGAGACTGGTGATGGAAATGTGCAAGCCCAACATCTATCGTCCTTTGGAATGGTCATTCTGGGAATCAGTTTGATGGTACTGGCCAGCGGTATTTGGGTCTGGATGGCCATTCCAGCTAAAACCATTAAGCAAGAAGCCTATACCCGGATCAATTTGAGACACCTTTTACCCTTGTTCAAGCAGCGTAGCATTTGGCTTCAGGGAATTATTATCGTTTGTGCCTATTCGGGCTACAAAATAACCGACGACCTTTCGCTCTATGCTCATGATGTATTGGGCTTTGATCAGATTCAATCTGCTGGAGTGGGTACCGCAGCTCTTTGGATGCGACCTCTATTTGCAGTGCTGGCAGGGTTTCTTGCCGATCGTTATTCAGCTTCCAAAGTGGGAATGATGTGTTTTGCCTCACTCGTTTTAGGTGGATTGCTTATTGCCGGTGATTTCTTTCGAGTTTGGACGATGCTCAGTGTGGTTCTTTTGCTCGCATCTGTGGCCGGGGTCTATGCCTTACGTGGTATTTACTTTGCCTTACTCGAAGAAGCTCACATTCCTTTAAGCTCAACAGGTGCAGCCGTGGGACTGATGTCCGTGATTGGTTATACCCCCGATATTTTCATGAGTCCATTGATGGGCTATTTATTGGATACCTATCCCGGATCTCTCGGTCATCAATTGGTGTTTTTAGTTCTTAGCGGTTTTGGTCTTTTAGGGGCGTTTACTTTGTTCTTTTTCCGGAAGAGTAGTCAATTAATTCCACGGTAAGTTGGATGTTTTTTGGTGGACTCACCTCTCCATGATCAATAATCCAGGTTCCGCAAAAAACGCAATAACAAAAGCATCCGGTACATCCTTCCACCTCGCGAACCACAAGATTGATCGTTTCGGAATCAACCCATTGAATCTCAGCAGAGGAGCCGCCACAGCAGTTTTTAATCACTTGGGTTTCTATCCAAGTCGTATCTCCGATCGTCTTTGTTGACTTAACCCGGCTGACGGATTCATAGGCATTGGAATTGTGGTCGCATTTAGAAAGACTGTAATCGACCAGCTTCCAACCTTTCCTGAAGGCTTCGTCCGTTAACTGGCTTTCGGGATGAACGTGATCATAACAAGGGAGCTTCTCTTCCTCCACTTCTTGTAGATCTGGATGGACTTTCCACGCACTGGTGTCGGTTTGAGCTACTCCGGCTATGCTAAGGAGTATTAATAGGATGGTCAAGGAAATTTTCATGACCAATCCTATTCAAGCATCATGCCATTTTAAACCTCTATTTGCCCCTTAAAAAAGGTTACCGCCTGCCCCGAAATAAGAATTCGATCTCCCTTATCCTCACAGCGTAAATCTCCTCCCCGTTTCGATATTTGTTGAGCAGTCAGTTGCTTCTTCCCCAATCGATTGCTCCAGTACGGCGTTAAGGTGGTATGAGCCGAACCGGTTACCGGATCTTCATCAATTCCGGATTGTGGCGCAAAAAACCTGGAAACAAAGTCACAATGATCTCCAGGTGCCGAAACTATCACCCCACGACCACCAGCCCTTTTGAGCAAAGCCATATCGGGATCTATGGAAGCTATATCTACTTCACTCGGGTATATTAACAGGTAATCTGTTTTGCCCCGGTATGCGTCCAAAGGTTTGCGCCCAATGGCTTCCTCTAACAAGGGAGGCGCATCGGTTTGATGAAATTGATCTACGGGAAAATCGAGGGTCAACCAATCTCCGCTTCTGCTTACAGAAAGAGCTCCACTTCTGGGAGAATAAAAGGATATGGACTCTGCATTTCTCCTAAATTCTTGAAATAACACATGAGCCGAGGCCAAAGTTGCGTGTCCGCAAAGGTCTACCTCAACCGTAGGTGTAAACCATCGAATCTGGATGGTGGAGTCCTGGGGCAAAAGAAAAGCCGTTTCTGCCAGGTTATTTTCTGCCGCAATTTGCTGCATGAGTTCCGCTGGTATTTCATGGTCTAAAAGACAAACAGCTGCCGGGTTACCGCCAAATACGGAATGAGTAAAAGCGTCCACCTGGTACATCGAAATTTTCATATCAACCTTCTTTAAGTGTGAAATGTGCCGTTAAACCAACACAAAAATTTCGTGGCAAGTGAGCCACACCGAATAAGGACCTTGAGTGCATTCCTTTTTCTCCCAGTACTTCCACCATTAGATCCGAAGCGCCATTAAAAACAAGGGGAGCATCATCCCATTCATCGGTTCCCTGATAACAAGCTTCGAGGTGATTTAATCCCGCCATTCGGTCAAAACCAATCTTGGCGTGAACTTGGGATAATACGTTTAACGCACAAAGCTGCATGGCCAAAGTCCCCTGTTCGGTATTGATTTCTTTACCTAAACGCCCTTGGTACCTGAACTCCCCATTGAGAATGGGAAATTGAATGGCGATCCAAGCCACGTTTCCGCGAATATTAACTGAGGTGTAATTCCCTCCAGGATTGCTGGGCTCCGGTAGCTGCAAATTCAATGCTTCCAGAGCTTTTAGAGGATCTTGTTGAGTCATTAGGTAGAAACTTCCGTGATGAAGCACAAACCTACGTGAAATAGCGAATCCATTTCCTGGTCAAGGTTCAGGGAAGCAGATATTTAACGGTTTTTTGAAGTTCAGGAATTACTTCCTGGTCAAACCACTGATTCTTAGCTCTCCAAATGTTGTTTCTGGGTGAAGGATGCGGTAAAACAAAGAATTCAGGTAGGTATGATTTGAAGTTCTTTACGGTCTCGGTCAAATTGGATAACCGCTTTTTTTTAAGGTAATACTGCTGAGCATATTGTCCAATCAAAATGACCAATTGCACCTCCTTCATCTGGTCCATCAATCCTGGGTGCCACTGAGGAGCACACTCCTTTCGTGGGGGTAGGTCCCCCGATTTGCCTGTTCCTGGATAACAAAATCCCATGGGAATTAAGGCCAGTTTTTGAGGATTGTAAAAATCCTCTTTGCTCACATCAAGCCAAGCCCTAAGATTGTCGCCACTCTTGTCGTCCCAGGGGATGCTGCTTTCGTGCACTTTGCGTCCGGGAGCCTGACCTATTATTACGATTGGGCTCTTTTCATGGGCGGTTAACACCGGATTGATACCATGGGGCAAATGCGCTGCACAAGTCTGGCAGGCACTGATTTTTTGGAGCAATATGGAAATGGAATCGGCCATCTTAACAACCTACACTTTCGTGCTGTGCAACCAATTTGAGTAGTTTTCCTTGAGGCGCCTCAATCGATAGGTAAAGAGCAGGGTTGTAGAGGTTATAATGAAAGGTTTTATCCAAAATCAAATCCAACTCGCCGTCACCATCCAAGTCACCGGCAAAGAGAATAGTTACCATAGCTTCATTAAAGTCTGGAATTTGGACCAGGGTATCTTTTTGCCATCCTTCATCCGATTGGCGTTCCAGAAAGAGCCGGTAGCGTTCCCATCCGTACCAATCCAGTTCAGCTGAAGGTTCTACCAATTTGCCTTCGGCTGTGAGGCGATAGGTCTTGCCCTTGTACTCCTGTACCAAAGTATCACCAGGTAGTACATACCCTACCTTCTCCCAGATAGGATCCAGGTATTTTTCACGCAACAGCAATCCGCGAATGAGGATATGGCAGTCATCATCCTTGGTGTCGGTTTGTACCTGCCAGCCTGTTTTTTGATCCTCCTCATCCACCAAAGGATCGTGCACCGAATCTACCTGGAGGTGCGCCATTCGTAAAACGTGATTTCCTTCCACTTTCAATAAGGCGACCCAGCCTTCTTCCTTCCAATTCTCCGGAAGCTCTTCCTGGTGAAGCATTCCACAAATTAATAGGGCATAGTCATCATCCATTTCCTCCTCCGAAACCTTAAATTCAGGCTCTTCAAGAGGAACATTGACCTCTCTTACAGAATCGCTAACAGGAGGAGCTAAAG
Source organism: bacterium SCSIO 12741 (assembly GCA_024398055.1). NCBI lineage: Bacteria > bacterium SCSIO 12741. The sequence continues at coordinate 4,687,469 of CP073749.1, forward strand.
ACTGTTGTGGAGGAGTAGGAGTTTCCTTTTGCGGAGCTGACTCGCTACAGGAGCCTAAGATTAGAAGTAGAAATAGATGGAAAGCGATGGTTTTCTTCATCCCTCAAAATAAAGGCTTTACTCCTTATCTCTAACACGCTGAAGAATCATAGTGTCGGAATCGTGACGAAGAATCAGAAAGGATGAACGAAGCCAAAACTCAGGAAAAGGCCCTTCCCAAGGAGAAATGGCAAGGGTATCCTCTACTCGTTTGTACTGGGCAATGTTCTCAGGTCCCCATTTACCACATTCGCCTCGACCGGATTGCAGGTAGCACCTTCCCATTTGATCAAATTCAAAAATGGCTTTGGCCCTATTTCTATCCAGTTTTTTGGAAAAGTACAGGGTATCTGAACTGCTCTCGGGCTGAATGTACCAGCGCTCTCCCAAAACGAAGAGCTTACCCTGGTGTTCATGCTCCCAGTACCCCAATGTATCTGAAGTAAAAAACGACTCTTGTGCCTGAACCCGAAGTATCAAAACCAAGGCAACAAACGACACTAAAAAATATTTATTAAACACTAATAATCAAAACATTAAATAAATTCAATAAATTCAAAACTTTAACTCTAACGCATTTTTAACATGGGCCAAATGGTGACGACCATGCCAGGCATAGTTCGCCACATTCTGGTCCAAGGAAATGGCATCCATGGTTTCAGGGTGAACGAAAGTTTTTTGAAGTTGTTCTGACGTCAAATGGGTAAGCAAGTAGGCCCATCGTTTATGGAGCCCTTCCAGCAATTGGAGAGAAGGCTCTAAATCAAGATTTTGCGAATCTGGAAGCTCTGCCCAGCGATCTTCGAAATAGGCTTTAATGGTCGGATTGTTTTCCGTGAGCGCCCATTTGAATCGGATCAAACTATTGAGGTGGCTGTCGGCACAATGGTGAACTACCTGGGCAAGGGTCCATCCCTCAGGACGGTATCGAAGTTGCTTCTGCTCTTCCGAAATTCCTTGTACCAAGGTTCGAAGATTAGCCGGAAAAAGAGCGATCTCTTCCATCCATGCTTTTCGCTGGTCCGGGCTGATAGTAGTTGGCTTTTCAAACTTCCCAACGGGATAGCGCAGTGCCTCTAATTCCTTTGCATCCATCATGTGTTTTGCTGATTTGGGTGAATAACGGCCCAAAGATAGGATTAGAAAAGCCCTTTTAGCACTACTGTTGCAAAGCCTTCCAATGAGCGAATTGCTGCAGCATTCTTGATTGCTCTTCCTGCATGAATTCCGGTGCGTTGGGAGAACCGCAATCCTGGTTATTGTAGAGATAGATCAAAGAATCTGCCTCAAAATAAAAGCGATCTTCCATCCATTCCATTTGCAGTGAATCCGGTAGTCCCACGTCAAAAAGATCCCAATTCCCCTTGCTTTTCGGCGCTTTAGAAGCCATCGATTCAAAGGAACGCTCCAGGGCCAGTTTAAGCTCACCGTCGATTTCGTAGAAGATAGAAATGCCTTCATCCTCTGTTTCCAGGTCATAAACGACCCATTTGACGCTTTTTTCATCCAATTGGTAGCGGAGTGCCATTTTGGAGTCAGAACCCATTTCTTGAGCCTTTAAAGCATTTTGGATCAACAAAGAGTCCAATCCTTTGGCCCACTCATTGGTAGGAGCCACTCTGTTGTGCCAATATTCCATGTAACTCAACTCCTCTGGTGCAACCTCTTCAACCAAACTTGACGATTCGTATTCGGTCGGTTCTACCGGACGGTTCCAACTGCTGTCCCATTGTACAACAGCCATCCAAGAAGAATACTCCTGTCCTGCAGCCGTATATCGCATCGATTCAGGCTCTCCATCCTGGTTCCATCCTAAAATACCGATCTCCTTTTTATCATCAAGACCATCATACATGAGAAATACTGAATCACCCTTAACGCGGTACTGCCCTTTTTGTCGTTCGATACCAAAGCAAACCGACCGCTTCACAAATTGATCACCGGGCAGGAAATAAATATGCGTTTGGCAATTGGCTGCGCCTTCATTTTGCACCGTTAGCGTGGGCTCATCACCCAGAATTACCGGGTAATACACTCCGGATGGAAAAATGAATACAAAAGCCAAGATCGATGCCGAAAGAATCCAACGTACCAATCCTGCCTTATTCTTAAAGCGTTCAAGCGCCATGGTACCCAGCTTAAGACCAAGGGTTACGAGCAAAATGAGGTAAACCAGGGAAAGAACCATGAAGACCAGAAACTCCTCCAGGCCCGGAATCTGCTCCCATAAAAATGCGGTATTGGTAACCACCAGAAGGAAAAGGGAAGCCAGCAGAGTTTTGCTCTTGGTAAAATCTTGAAGGGTCATCGAAAAGCTTTGCTGCAAAAGTCGGTAAAAGTATCGATTGAAATCTGTGACTCAGATCACTTGAAAGGGAAAGTGCCCCATCGTTTTGCAAGGAAACGTTTGTAAACGATTATAAACATTTAAAAGCATTTAACTCCCGAATCAACAGGGGGAATAGCCTTTACTTTGGTTGGACCATGAATACGTTGAAGAATAAAGTAATCCTAATTGGCCGACTGGGTAAAGATCCCGAAATCCGCCAATTGAACGACCAAACCAAATTAGCCCGCTTTAGTCTGGCCACCTCCGAAAAATACCTCGATCGATCCGGGCATGCCCAAAAAGATACCCAATGGCACCACGTGGTAGCTTGGAACGGGATCGCCACCCTGGTTGAAAATTATGTACACAAAGGGCAGGAAATTGCCGTTGAGGGGCGCTTACGCTATCGGCAATACCAAGGAAGAGATGGGATAAAGAAAACGGCCACCGAAATAGTAGTCCATGAATTGATGATGCTACGATCTCCCAAAACAGCCTACCTCCCACTGAGTCAAGTTCAAGAGCCTGATAGTGAAGACCTAAAAAGGTATCTGGAGGAGTTGGAATTTGAGGATTCGCTTCTTTCTGAGGAAGACGAGTAGCTCGTTATTCACCTTGGAGATGATGAGCCTCAATTAGATCGAGGGTAAAGAAGAAAGTAGTTCCTTTTCCTTTTTCGGAATCGACCCAAATCTTCCCGCCCCACTCTTCAACCAGTTTCTTAACCGTGGCCAATCCAATGCCACTCCCCTCCTTTCCTTCCTGATCGGATTTGAAAAAGAGCTGGAATACCTGTTCCAATATTTGGGGGTCAATTCCCGGGCCATTGTCGGTAACTGAAAACTGTAACATCTCTCCATGTTGCTCAAAACCAATGGTAATCAAACAATTGGACTTATCACAAAACTTGATGGCATTGTCAATCAAATTTTGGAAGATCTGTCTTAACGCTACCCGATTGAATAATAATACCGGCGGGGTTTCTTCAAGCTGGATCCGAATATTTCCATCGGACTCATAGGAATGACTGATCTCGTCGATGAGTTCCTGGATATCAATCCGGTCCATTTCCTGGTCCCCTAATGCTGAGGTGGAATAGGACAGAATGTCCTCAATCAAGGATTTCATTTGCTCCGCACAGGTTTGAATCAACGCCAGGTACTCTTCCATTTCTTCCGGAGAGCTTGCCCCCTTTTGCACCTGGATCAATTGAAGAAGCCCCAGGATTCGATTCAAAGGGGCTTTGAGATCATGAGATACCGTGTAAGCAAACTTCTCCAGGTTTCCGTTCATTTCCTGGAGCGTTTTCTTTTCTACAACATTGGCCTCCAATTCCTCATTCAACCAGTTGAGTCCTTGCGCCACCGCATCCAGCGGAACAGAGAACTTGGTTAAATCCAGCGGACCTGGAAACCTCAGCGATGCCATTCCTCCAATCATTTGGAGAATCTGGACAACTTGCTGATTTTCTTTTTCGTTTAAAGGCATGGTCTTACTCCTTACTTTTTAACCACTTAACCGCACTTTCTTCGTCGGTAAATAGTCTAACCGGATAATCCCCACGAATAAAACCAAGGAAAAAGTTCCCCAAGATTTGACTCGAATAGTTTTCTACTATCATAGCCATTGCTTGAGTAGTATCTATCACCTCCTTCTTTTTGGAGTAGAACCTTGCTTCCCGGTTTGCGCCAGGAGTTGCCCTCATATCCAGCAGTAATAGCTGCTTGGATCGATTGGGTTCTAATTCACGCCGAACTCTAAAGATCTCTTGAGCATCGCTCAAAGTGATTTTCGAGTTTTGGGTAAAGGTCATATGAATGATACCCTGATCGTCTAATGAGACGTCAGCTGCCCTTGTGGGTATTGTTTTCATGAGAATATCCCGATCCCGATTTTGAGTAAAAATTTAGTAATTCCTTACGAATTCTAAACCATTTTGTTCCAAAAAGGGTCGGAGTGGGCCAGAATTACTCCTGGGAAGCGGCCAATGCCAGGCTGAGTGCCTTGAAGAGAGATTCCCCGCCAACAAGGCATCCCCATTCGATCATTTCGAAGAGTTCTTCCTCTCTGGATTCGTTGTATTCCTTCTCAACGGTGTATATGGAAATCTCCGCTGGTGGATCGCTCAATACTTGCTCGATGCTTCCCTCCTGGGTAAAATCAACTCCTTCACCCTCGCACTCCAAAGCAACCTGAATCAACTTTTCGGGAAGACATTGAAAAACACGCACTTCGTGCTCTGAGCGAAATTCGAGGAATTTGATTTTGCGCAAAATACCGGCAAATACCACGTCACTGAACAGCTCGATGATTTGCTTAGCCTTGGCAGGTTCCTCTTTTTTCATTTTTTCCCAATCCGGAGCAGTGATTCCATTAACAACCAGGTATTCAACGAATTCCTGTTCCATTTCCATCAATTCCTCGTGGGTCAATAAGCGGTACTTTGCCATGGCTCAAATTTTTTGCAAAGAAACACCAGGATTTACAAATACGGGGTGATTAAATGAGACTTTATTTCCAGGAGCTAAACCCCAGTCTTTCCGGACTTTTGCATCTCCTTGCGCACACCTTCTCTTAAGTCTTCTGGGTCGTATACCTGAGCCCCTTTTCTCACGGCCTGTAAAGCGGCATAACGAGCGACATTAACCAAAGCTCCACCAGAAAGTTCGTATTGATGAGTCAAGTTTTTAAGAAACTTTCGATCTCCAAACCTTCCTTCAACCAAGGAAGACAAAAGCTGAAAACGCTCGGAGGAATTGGGTAAAGGAAAGTAGATCATGGATTGAAATCGTCTTGAGAAAGCACTATCCATGTTGGATTTGAGGTTACTCGCCAAAATAATGAGTCCGTTGTAATCTTCAATGCGCTGAAGCAAATAAGCCACTTCCTGATTGGCGTAGCGATCGTTGGAGCTTTTGGTTTGCCCTCGCTTTCCAAATAGAGCATCGGCCTCATCGAAGAAAAGAATCCAATTCTTGTTTTCGGCACGATCAAACAGGCGGGCCAGGTTTTCCTCTGTCTCTCCAATGTATTTGGAAATCACCTGAGATAGGTCTACTCTAAAGACTTTACGATTTACTGACTTTCCTAAAAGGCAGGCAGTCATTGTTTTTCCGGTGCCGGAAGGGCCGTAAAAAAGAGCTCGGTATCCGGGCTTCACCCATTTTTCTAAATTCCATTGATCCAGCACTTCTCCCCCATGTTCAATCCAGTCCTTCACTTCAAAGATCTCATGAATTAAAGCCGGAGACATCACCACATCTTCCCAATCCAGATCTGTTTTGATACGGCGTGCCGGGAACTCTGGACTAAACTCAGGTTCGGCATTTCCCGCCTGGAATAGTCGATTGAAAAAATCAGGAGCCACCTGAAGCCGTGAAGAGAACACGGACTCTTTGTACGATTTACTGACGGGTAGCAGCACTTCTTCACGAATTAGGTTGGAATGGGGCTGAAGCATTGAGGCGAGATGAATTCTTTCCGGCAAATTATCCCCGGCCAGGATGAAAGCTGCTGTTTCCACAGTCGGAAGAAACCCACCATGAGTGGATCCCTGGATTCCACCAAATTCGGTATATCCCCGGTCGTAGTTCTTGTTTTTAATGAAGAAAATATCGAGCAGCTGAGGACGAATGTGGGGCAACAATGCCAACAATACCAGGATTCTTTCTGCAAACGACAAGGATAGACTGTGGCAGAACTGAGCATACTCAGAGGGGTCGTGCTCCAGATTTGGTGGCTGAAGTTTGAGAATGTGCTCGTAATCACACTCATGCCCAAAATAGAGCTTAAAGCGTACGTCAAGCACCTCTTCCAACCATCTAATTTCGTGCTCCAGGGTTTCCGCATTTGATTCTGCGATCAGGCCTTCTGTCGCCATTCGGTAAAGAGCATCCTTTTCATCCATGAGTACTTGATTTGGTGATACGACCAGGGCAAACGATCCAGTAAAACATCAAATGCCTTGGTTTCTACTTGAAGACGGACAAAGTCGTCCACTTCCTGAATTTTTCCTTCCCGCTGCAAAAAAGTTTGCCTCAGCCCATCAACACTGGTACTTCCCAAGGCGTTCCACTGCTGAATAATGGCTTGAAGTAGTCCATCTGCCATCTCCTTCTCCTCTTTTTTCAGTTGCACGCGGTCTTCGATAGGCTTTATGGCCTGTAGGCCGCAGAGGTATTTGTTGAGTAGCAAGTGATGTTCCACCGGATGCTCCTCACCTGTAACGATGTATTGCAGCAGATGCACCGCCCGATAGGCCGTTTTTTTGGATTTGAATTTATCTCCTTCCAGGTATTCCAATCGGGAAAAGAGTTGTGGTAAGTAGGGATTGAGGAGCACCAATCCCGCATTTCGAATGAATGAGGCGGTTTCTAACGGTGACTCGTCCTCTTCCTCATCGGTGTATTCCGAATCTAAATCGTCTTCAGCCGTAGACTGATCAGAGTTTTCTTTTAATGGCTGAGGCTTAAGTTCAGGCTGAAATCGCAACTGCTCCTGATTGATTTTCCATTCCTGCTGTGCAATCCTCTTCAATAGCTCGACTTTTAGGGGCTTCAGCGATTCTCCAATGGTGGATTGAGCGGAAACCATTTTCTGCATCCTCTCAACGATTTGTTCTGGCCTTGTTTTGGATTTTAGGCTTAACCACTCCAGAAAATCTGACATCCATCGAAAGCGATCAAAGGTCTGGCTTCCTCTGCGGAACAACCATTTTAAGAGAAACACGGTAACCTCCTGGCGACTGACCTTCCAATGTCCCCAAACTTCTCCTTTGGACTCGGCTTCTTCCGACCATTTCAACCAGTGCTGTAGCCAGGAGGATTCCTGAGCACTTACCTGACTGCTCAAATAAGCCTGAAGGGCCTCAACATTGGCTAATCTTCGAGCCAGTTTGTTCCAATCCTTTCTACGAGCCGTTTCGCTTGCAATTTTTCTGGCTTCCTGTCGGATCCACTTGAGGCGATGTTCGCGCATTCCTTTTTTCTTCCAGGCCAATTCCCATTGCTTATCCTCTTCTTCCCACAAGAAAGCTTCGAAGGTCCCAAAGCCCAAGGCCGGATCTAACTCCATAGCCCCATCTTCACTTTCCACCTGCCACTCCCGCACAAGATATTCCCGTACTCTATGACTCACCTCACTCTTATCCCCCAGTAACTCTACTCTAACCCAACGATTCCAGCTTTCAGGATCCCATCCCAAATTTTGCCGCAGTCGATTGTGTAACCAGCGCATGGTACTTGCCGGACTCATAGCTCCTTTGCCAGCCGATTGATTCAATAAAGCCTCCCAAAAGCCAAGAACCGGATCGCCAGAAAACCAAAGATTCAATTCACCAGAGCTCACTCCGTTTTCCATCAACGATTCACGCATCTGCAGCAATACCTCATGAAAAACCAACCAATCCTGGGATCGTTTTTCATGGCCTTTGAGCAATAAACGAACGATGGGTTCGGTCAATGTGGAATTAGAACTTTCCTCCATTGCTTCTACGAATCGGGAAAGAGCTGCGGGTTTCCAATCCGTTTGCAACAAACGATTGTAGAGAGCTGTGGGCTCATTTTTCAGCGTCTTCTTGAGTAATTCGTTGATACTAAGGTTCGACCAGTCCTTCCCCCACCAGGGCAATGATCCGGTGATGAGTAGATGGAGCAACACATCCACTTGATTAACCTGGGAAGTCAGGAAATCTTTCTTTTCCAGAGACTCCGCCACAAAGTCGACCTTATCTCCTAAACTCTGCTTGAGCCATTTGAACAAGGGATCCGATTTCCATTCCGGTTTTTCCAATACCTGAGCCAGGGATTGTTGATCGATGTGTTGCGTAGCTCGCCAATGTTGAACAAAAAATGCAGGCCATTGATCCGCCGGTTGATTACTTATAAGCCATTGAAAAACAAGGCTTCGCTCGGTTTCCGTCGCTTCTTTTTCGGAAACTCCAAAAGACCTTTGAAGGGCTACTAAAGACTTAAAGTATAAATTTCGGTTAAACTTATAATCAACTGAATAATAATTCAATAAAACAAAAATCCACTTCTTCTGAACGGCTATTTCTAAGGATTGATAAACCGCCATTAGTCGATCCGTATTTTCCGTTTTTCCCACAAGTACCGCAGGATCTTGCTCGAGGAGGAGGTTTACCCAAACGTTCAATTGATCAATAGACCAGTGAGCCGGTCGAACCCGATCCGAATTCCGAAACTGAGCTTCCATCCAAAGCCTCATTTCAACCGATTCACGTTCCCGCCTAAAGATCGGCGCGTACTTAGGCCATTGCATTTCGACCCAAGCGATAGCCCGTGGATGAAGAACCTGATCCTGATGAACAATGGATTGCCAAAGCTGACGGAAACGCGCCGGTTGATCCTGAATGAGGTGTTCAACAAATTCAACCCAAGATTCTTCCGTCAAAGCCTGAAAAGCAGCAGGTAAGGAAGCATGTTTTAGAAAATAGCGAATCTCATTCTCTCCTGGGCTCGCGGTTACTTCCTCCTTTCGGGCAGCCCAGGAAATCTTCATTCGCTTACCCAGTTCTCTTTGCTGCAGTAGATATTTCCACAGAGTCCAGAAGGATCTTCCAGTAGGACGTCCCTGATGCCATTGGGCGCTCATTTCCTTCCATTCTTTTAGGAATCGTAGCCCTTCCATGTTTCGAAATAGCTTTTGCCAGGTAGTCCGATCTTTGTCAACCCTTCGTTGTACTTCCGCAGAAGCCTTCCAGGATTCAAATTCCGTGTAAGACCAGTTTAACCAATCTCGTTCTCCTACATAAAGTAGTTCTTCCCAATCTTCAGAACTTATAGTCCCCTGCTCTATTTCAGAACGTTTGCGAACCTGCCAGGTCAATCCCTTGGGTAATTCTTTGTTGGCTCGTTTAAAAGCTTCATACAATCTGGCCTCTTCTGCCTTCGATGATTCCGCCTGTCGCATTAGGCCCTTGGATCGAATCCATTTTTGAAAAGCAGTAACTGAATCTTCCTTACCCTGAAGATCTTCCTTCCCTCTAATCGATTCTTTGGAGAGTCTCCTTAAAGATTTCCGACTCAAGTTGCTTTTACTGGCCTCATTCTTTTGCTCCTCCAGCTTCAATTCCTTTAGAATATGAATCAAAGAGTCATAGGCAGGACTGGCATCTTCTTGTCGGATGAGACCATGCAGGTAGTCCAACACCTCAGCGTAAACCAAATGGTAGAAATCAGCCATTTGTCGGATTTGGCTGGCCACGAAAGTCTTTCGGTCAAAATGAGATCCCTTTTCCACCAACAAATAATGAAGTACAAACTGCCACAGTCGGCGATTAAAGGTTTCCGAATCTTCTTGAACCACCGGTTGCGTTCGATGCTGTTCACGAGACTCATCCATCAAAGCGAAAATGCTCTCGGCTCCGGAGGGTTCCAGAGATCGAACCAAGGAGCGAAGGGTTCTATCCTCAAAATGAAAGGCCAATCGAGCCCTCACCACTTCCTTTTGCCCCCAATCGCGGATTCGTTCAAGCAATTCAGTCTTGTTGTCGTTCAATTGGTTTTGGAGTTCTTCATCGGGATTATAATCCAGTTCATGAACACCCCACGGTAGGCTTCCAGTGAGTAGATAATGCCCCAGCCAAGCCAATCGATCCGGTTTTAGGAATTCACCTTCCTCTCCCGTACTCACCTCAGGTAAAGGCAATTCCAGTGCTTCTCGTTCTTGGTACTTTTCCAGAAAGAGGGCCAACTCACGAGACACCTGTTGGATCAAGTCGTCCTCCAGGTGGTCCAGGCGCAGGGGATCCAAATTCAATTGGACTTGATTAAAATACCAGGTTTTACCCTGGGGAGAATACCGATCTAAAACTTGCTCTATAGCCCTTTTTAGCTGAGCTTGACCGATTCGACTAATTCGATCCTGAATAGACGTATTCAATTCCTCAGAAGGAATGTCCAACTCCATTCGTTGGGTATAGATTCTATGTGTTTCCTCCGGCACTTTTAACTATCGTATTTGATCCGCGCTGTTGGGAGAAGGATTTCAGGTAGTTCATGATCCGCTCGCTAAGCACATTCAAGGTTTCATTCGCCGGACCACCGTGTAAGGCTTGTGCCCATTGTTCGTAATCCTTTTCAAAATCACGCATCATTTCCAGATCCAACCAATAACAGCGTGCGAGCAAATGGGCTGGAACCAGAGATTGAACCGTCTCCATAACCAGAGAACGGAAGCTTTCGTTTTGAAAACGAGCAGGCCAGGATGGAAAAACAAAACTCAATTGGCCATAGAAAAAGGGATCTTCGGGATCTACGTTCGAGCTTGGTACTTTTTTAGGGGTAACCGGATCCGGTGTGCCTGATTGGCCTTCTTCTGGTCCGGTGGTGGATTGCACGACTTCCAATTCTGGCTTAAGCAAAATGTGCTCCACCAGAAATAGCCCTTCAGACTTAACACTTACTTGAATCAGAAACTGAATAAGGCGCTGCCTAAGCTGCCTCGCTTTGGCCCGAGATTCACATTGCTTAAGCTTGAGCCACCTCCCCTTTTCCTTCAATTGCAGCAGCAGATCGAAACGATTGTTTTCCAGGGGATCTCTAAAAATACGGTAGTTAGTTCGATCTACGCCATTGAAAAGCACTTGATTGAGCACATCCGGTGACGGAGAAGTAAATAGCATTCGCTCCGCATTGGGATCCAATTGAAAATCCTCCGACCACATGGCTTCCACATTAATGATCTCAATATGAGTGGAATCATCCTCGAGCAGTTCACCATCCCAGGTTTCGGTATTCATGGTATCCACTTCGGTTCTAACTTGAAACAAGCTAAATCCCGATTTATCCACCACATCTACCAGCGATCTGTTTTTGTGGTTTTGAATGAGCAGAAGTCGGCATAAACGTTCATGGATACCCGCTACATTGTTCGTATCCCAGCTGTTCTTATTCAAATCAATTCCTCGGGCACGGTTTCTACTCAGGCTCACATACTCCCTTAGAAAGGCCGTTTTATAGCGGATCATTACTTTTTCAAACTTCTCGGGCGTGTAGTAGTAATTGAACTTGGAGAGTGAATATTCCCGGAATGACTCTCCAAATCGAGCGAGCAGGTTGTCGAGAAAGGCGTTTCTACGTTGGCCAAAGTCATCGAACTGGCTTCGAATTTTCTCCAGCTCCTGATCCAACCATTCTTTCGCCTGCTGGCGTTTTGCAGCGGTAGAATGGACTTCAGGAGCATCCTCGTTTTTCAATACTTCCCAAAAGCGAGGCACTTCTTCTGGAGCCTGAAAGTAGTTGGATTGGTCCACATCCTCAATCGAGAAAAGTTTTTTGAGCTCAGAGGTTTGCTTGAGGAAATTGGCAAAGATCTGGTCATAAAACATGAGATAAGCCTTGAGCTGATGAGCTGCCGAACGAGTAGATAAGGAAGCATCTGGCCCCATGCCAAAGCTCCCAATGTTGTAGATCGTAGGAAAATCGTTTTGGAAGGAATAGTAGTTCGACACATCGCGGTATTGCCCCTGAGGCAGATCCTTGCCCGTTTTTTGCGATTCAATTTGATAACTCCGGTTGCGTTGAGCCCGAATTCGGTTTAGCCCTTCTTTCACCAGGTTATTATTCAATACAATGGGCACATTCTTGACCAGAAACTGAACCCCGGATTTTTGAGAAGTAAACATTTCGTAATCCCGGAGCTTCGGTACAAAATTGGGACTCTTGAAAACTCCCGTAATGGGCTGTCCATCCAGAAACAGTTTGAAATCGTGAATGCTCTTTACCCCTTCTACATTGATTAGCCGTTTGATCAAATCACTCAGGTCAAACTCATCGCGAAAGGGCTGTAGCTCCGAATCGATGATGTGCCCATGCTTCATCACCGGGCCGCTGTACAAGCTTTCCTTGGAATACCCTTTAGCCAACATCTCTGCAGCCGAATAAAAGCGTGGTGATGGATTAAAAAATCGTTCTATTCGATATAGAAAGTGCGCCATCACCAATTCGGCACGGGTATTTTCATTGATATGGATCTGACAGGATACGCCCACTTCTTTCCGCGGTAGAACTTCCACTTTACCCAAGGATTCAGAAAGATTGCGAACCAGATTATAGGATTTTCGGGCTTTGGACTTTACCCGTTTTTCGTACCCCACCGGTACAGAATCGTTGAGCAGAAGCCAAACGTTTTTCTCCCCCAGGTTCTTTCCCTTCTCTACCCAGGCATTGTTTACCTCATTGAGTGCGTCGATCAGGTATTTTCGCAAGTCCTGGTTGTTGACCGGATTAACTGGATAGATTTCATCCGGCGGATAGAAAGCATTGTCACCGGCCTTAAGTTTTTCTCCGGGCGTACTCACCAAAATATCTTCTACCGGATACTGGGTTCGATAGGCCATATCCGTCACAGCATAGCAAAGACTCTCGAGAATAGTAACACCGGGATCATGCTCATTGTAATCCGTCCATATATCGCTGGAAAACTTTTGGGTAAAGGAAATCGCCATTTGCCGCAGCTTGCGGTAGTCGAAGATCAATTCCTTATCAACCTTGGCGGGTATGGTTTGAGATTCTTTCACTGCTCTTGCTGCGATCCTGGGTTAAATGCGTTGTTTCTTTGGTATTGTTCGTTGGCCTGTTCATGCAACTTGCCTATCAATTCAAAAACCTCTGAAAAAGGACGGTCACCCAAGGCCTTAAAAATCAAATTAGCCTCATCTACAGTAAGGGTAAACAGGATTTTCTTTCGGGTTGCAGGAACCTGCTTGGAGGACTTATTTAGCGCTTTCATTGGCCTTCTTTTTTATAGGTGTAGCAACAGTTTGATTATCTGAATCGTCCCAAATCTTGGTCACGTTGTATTGAATAAGTCGGTTTGCTCCGTAGTTGCACCGGGTTTTTATTTCCAGGGAATAGTTGTCCAGCTCACCAGTCCATCTCAGGTTTAGTCGATTCCACCACGGTCCGTACCAGGCCTGGGTCTTTCGAATTTTGTTGTGTGAATTGCCATAGGTACTCAAAGCCAAAGCGTGCATCAAAGCGTACTTCCCCTTCTTGGGGTTCCGGCAGCCTTAGCCACTACTTCAAACCCCTGGCAGCCGGTGAGTTTAGACACTATCGGGTGCCATTTACCGTCGGCCGGCACGGTTCCTTTGGCAAAGGTTCCTAATCGACCATCCAGTCCTGCCATTCCGGTTACGTGCAAGGGGTATTCCGGATTTTCGTTGGCCACGCCTAAAAATCCACCCTGCTTGAGGTAGAGCAAACTCTTATCCGTTTTACCGTCCATAAACCGCAATCCAAATTGATCGTTCGCCTGATTTAGCTGAACCGACCAGGCCGGTTTTAAGTCATCAATTTTGCGGTAAAAACTCAACAAACTCTCCGATGATTCGCCTTCCGGAGAAAGCATAAGTCCATTTTGCATGTCCTTGGAAAATCCGTCATCTACTTTGTTTACCGTAGATTCAATTAACTCGGCAAAACTCTTCTGAGTCGGTTTTACACCGTTCTTAAACAACTGCTTGAGCGAAGCTCGATTGAACAGTTTTCCGGTTATGTCATCATTTGCCATAATTGCTAAAAGTTTTTATCCAGTACCAAAACATAGTTCTTCTTGGGATCCGTCGCACCCTGAGCCCCACTCCTGATAAGTGGTGGTTTTTCAGGATGACTGCCAATGATAAAATCGGCACCAATGGTCATATCCGAGATCGACAGCGGACTCGGTTCTTCGTATTTCTCTTGAGAAATCACCTCAATCTGATGCTGGTTGGAAGCTACCAAAACAGCCCAGGGCGCTGAGGGTCTTATTTCTGCGTAGTCAATATTTTTTGCTGCGGTATCGTAGTACCCGTATAGGTTTTCTTCTTTCGGAAAAATCTGAATAACCGAAAAGCTCGTCACGTACTTTACGTACTCCTGCCGCTGTATCAATCCCAGCAACACGTCTTTTTGGATACCCTGATTGGTCTGCGGAACTGCCGATTGATCCACCATCCAGGGAGAAACAAATTCGCGAATGGCTTGATTCAACAATTCCAGGAAATGTCCGTCAGAACCAGATTCGGTAAAGCAGATGTTACATTTAATGAGCAGTTCCTCATACAGTGGGTTTCTTACCGTGATATTCAGATTGGGAGCTGCCAAGGGTTGAATGAACCGTTTTATGGCATCCAACTCAAAAGAACTGGCCTGAAACTGACTTAGGTTTGTTGGCTCCAGCACCTTAGGCACCACCATGATCACGATTTCACCCGGTTTTAGCCATCCCGGACATTGGGTAGGCGTTACACACCTAACGTTGTAGATTTCCTGAAACTCTTGCAGAATCAAGCGTTCGAAATCACGGCGGGTAATGGCTCTATTTTTATGCCCAAGCACCTCACTTACCCGAACGTAGTATTCCTGATCGGTTTCTGCCCCACCACCGCCAAAGGATGAAAAGGGCTGAACCAAAGAATCCAGGTTGGGAAATTTTTGAACGGGCTGGGTAATTTTTCCAGCTGGAAGTACTGGCGGTTCTTTCGAAGTAATACTTCCTTGCCTGATAGCTTCAATCCCCTGGGTGGACACATACAATACATTTCCTACCGGCTTGGTTTCGTCGACCAGTACGGCTCTAAACCAATACTTCTCATGAGGCATGAGGGAATTGTTAAAGGAAATATCACGGGGCAATTGCAGCTGAATTACTCCTGAATTTTGAAATCCACGGGTACCATCCATCAATAGATGATCCGGGTGAAGGTCCATCCATCGGTCATCGGTTAGGTATTGCCATTGAATAACCAGTGGTGGAGTTCCGGCAATGGATGAGGGTACGGAAGCTATTTCCAGGTAAATGTTTACCGCCTCACCGGGCTGAAGCTTCTCCAGTCCAAGAAACAGATAGCCTTTGCCATTGTAATGTGGAAACCAGAAATCGTTTTCAGAAACGCCGTTGGAGAATACCTGATGGTTGCCAAAAGGGTGAATGTGGTAGAGCGAAGCCCGGCTGTTGTAGCCGCTTTTCATTCCCACACCCGGAGCGACTTCTATGGTTTGCTCAGCGCTGTAGCTCAATGAAAAACCAGAGGCCTTGGGCTCAAAAGGTTTTGAAAGAACAACGGGTGGTTGTTTGCCCTTGTTCTGAATGTTTTCCATAGCAATGCGAGTCAGTATTTCTGGGTACTTCTCGCTGCCAAAGGCCTCCATAGGTGCACAAAGGCTCAATTTAAAGAATCCGGATTGCTGCAAGGAATTATACACCTCCTGATCGGTCAGGTTGTCCAGGTAATTGTATCTGAGTAAATCCAAATCCAGCGATGTCATTTCCGTATCCCGGCTGAGGAAGGTTTGATCCTTGCTCCGATAAGTGGCAAATAAGGGGAAGCGCTGACGTATATTTCGCTCAGGCTCCCAGCTATAGTTACTCAATACACTTATGTCTACCTGAAAGCTTTCATCGGTAATTCCGAGACCGTAATTTTCGTAGTACTTGGTTAAACCGCCCGCTGTTTCGGGCAAATTCATCCACTGAAATTTCAGGTTCAGGCTGTTTAGTTTTTTAGCGAAAAGCTCAGGATAACCGAAATAGAACGACGATTCAATCTGAGCATTCACCCCAAAAACAGAAAAGGGACTTCCGGTCACAATTTTTCCCAGGTCGTTGTACAGGTTCAACTTGTCCACCTGCTCCACCTCTACGTTGATTTGAACCTGATCGAGAACGAGATCACAGATCAATGAATAAGGATTGTAGACCGATTTTTGATTGAGCATCAACTTGATACTTGGATGCTCAGATTCTTCATAAACCGTGGTAGGCTTGCCCGCAAAACGGGTTAATGGCGCCGAACTCGCTGAAAGAATGAATTCAATAGAAAGTGTATTGGGAACCTCTTGAGGAAGTCCCATCCGATATACGGGAATACTCTCCCATACTTTGCCACTGGTATAACTAAGATCGAAGGTGGAGGCAAAAAAGTGACTTACCAGAAACGCTTCGGAACTACGCGAATCCTTGACCATTTGGCTAATCTTCTGATCCATTTTCTGGAAAGATGCCGGATTGAACTTGAGCAAAATCTGAACCTTTCGAATGCCTGTTTCCAAACGAAGAACCGGTGCCGAAAGGACCCAACCTAAATCACTTTGGGGATTAACTCCCGCCATACTGGAGCGCAGATGGTAGTTTTCTCCAAAAGGCGCCCAGCCCTCTGCTGGATCCACTTCTTTGGGTTGAACAATGGCACCGTAGATACTGGTGGTCATTCCCTCGCTATACAAAGGTTCGATGAAGGTATTAGTGGCCAATATCAAGGTGCGGATATCGGTAATTTCGGCATGATTGACCAACAAATCGGTGAGGGTGGCGAATTCTACATCCTGACCCTGAGCATCTTTTCCTGCGGCTAAGAGAGTTCCCTTGGGCACCCAGGTAGGAGGCGCTCCTTTCCGCAGCGGCAAGGATAGAAAAACGCGATCAGCCGTACCGGGTTGAATTTGCTGATCGAGTAAGGTCTGGTAGTAATAGTTCAAATGCCGCTCCGATAGCTTGTTCTGCTCGTCCTGTAGCCTCAAGTAGAGTTCGATAAAAGAAAAAAGCAAAGCGATATGAGGCTTGTGGTTGGAATTGTCCTCGATGGAGCGCTCCACCATTTCAGGAATCAGGTTTACGATGTAGACATATACCTGGTAGAAGCTGTCAAACAGATTGTTGAGGCTCTTTATAATGTCAGGTGTGGCGTTTTTTAGAAGCTCCGAGGAATCCTGGCTAATGGAATCCAGTAAATCCTGGGTGGTCATACCCCAATCGTGCTCGATTACCGGAGTCATTAAACTTCCTACCGTGCTTTCTGTGGTATCCCCGCTGCATTCTGCAATCCAGGCCATCAGCTTCGAAAAGCTCGCCTTCAAGCGATTGTTGGTAGCATTGTCCAATTCAAACGACAGCTCGGGTAAGTTAAGCTCCAAGGCCTGTTGGCTCCAATCCTGTAGTTGATTGGCCAAATCCATCATAAATTGCAGACTCGCCAATACAGCCTTGCGTCGGTCATCGTCATCGGAGCTCTCCAAAACGGCTTCAAACAACTCCATACGTTGATTGCCAATCAAGTCTAAATTGGTTCGGTAGATGCGGCTCAAGAATATGGAGGGATCATTCACCAATAGCTCGGTCCAATCTCCATCATGCTGATCATTCTGATTGAAGTACCAAAGCAACTTGGCGTATTGCGAGCAAAAGTTGGTCAAAGCACCAGCGGTCCACCCACCAACCTTAACCGTGTCAGGCATGAGGGCCTTGATGAGACGGGTGTCCCGGGTTAGGCCTTGCCTAAAATACCACGCTATGGCTTTATCCTCCTGCATTTATGATAGCTCAATTTGATAGTCTTCAGTCTTATTCGTAGCCTCCCTTAGGTAGAAAGGATAAACCATATTGCTCCTGGTGTTGGTTCTCCGAATGGTGTAGTTAAGGTGAATGTAAACCACACCGTTTAGCTGCTCATTGATGTCGATTTCGATACTATCGAGGGTAATGCGAGGTTCGTAATGCAATACTGAATACCGAATGCGATCGCCGATAACCTGAACCAAGGAAGTATCAATGTTTTCAAAAAGCATTTCTCGGAGGGAGCAGCCAAATCGGGGCATCATGACTCTTTCGCCAGGCTCGGTTCCCAACAATACATGAAGGCTTTGGCGTATATCCTGGTCGTAAGAAACCATTTCTACGCTCGAAGTACTCTTCTGAAAACGCGGAGGAAAGTTCCAACCGGTGCCTAAAAATGATTTGTCTTCGTTCTCCATTTTACGTTTAGTTTATGCTCACCATGGATCCTTTCAAGGTCAGGTTGCCCGAGGCTTTTACCTCAGCACTGGCACTGCCCGATGCACTAAAGGTGGAATCGGCTGAAAAGGAAACCTGCTCGCCTGAACCAGAGAGTTTGGAGCTTCCTTTGGCAGTTACCTCTACTCCGCTGATCTCTACATTCTGAGAAGCCTTGATGGTAATGTTCTTGGCGCTGTTCAATTCAATTCCCGAATCGTTGAAAATGGCCTTGTTGCCGTTTTGATCCTGAATGGTGATGGACTTTTCATCATCACTCCAAATCATTTTGTTTCCACCAGGTGTTTGAATGGTAATGATCTTCTTTTCGTCGTTGAATTCGAGTTGCAGCTGGCTTTTGGTGGTTATGGCTTTAATGCTGTTTTTGTCATCCGGAGTAAATGCCGGATTGTATTTTCCGCTGTACATGCTGCCCAGAATGATGGGGAATGTCGGGTTGTCGTTCAAAAATCCGAGCACTACCTCGTCTCCCACTTCGGGGTAGAAAAAGCTACCGGCCCCATTGGTCGCATAGAAGTTACTGCCCAGGCGAGCCCATACACCATCGTCGCCAGATTGGATCATGGGTAAAGTCACCAACACCCGAAAGGCATTGTCGGGATCTTTGTCAATTTGCTTGACCACCCCAATTTGCAGTCCGGTTAAGGCCGGAATCAATCCTGAGGCAGGTGGTTCGTTGATGTCATTGTTTTCATAGAACCAATGCGATTGCAGGCCAAACTCTACCGTGGTGGTCCAGTTAGAATCTTCCACTTCATGGTGTACCGCAGAAACGAAGGCCGTCCCATTAAACCGTTCTCCTACTCCATTGAGCTCGATCAGGGTATTGGGTTTAACCAGCGAACTGCCCTGAAAACTCACACTTCCCCGGTTGCTGGCCAACCTCGAACGTAGCAATTGGGCATCTGCCCAGGCCTTAAGTTCATCCTGAGGCAAGGGGCTTGGCGTTTGTAATTCGTACTCAGACAAAGACATCACGTCCGACATCTTTTTACCCGTAATGTTTCCTTGAGAATTGACGCTCGGCTCTGAGGACGAAGCGTTAATCACCCTTTGTGTAGCAGGGTCCCAGGAAGTGGTTCGCACAGACTCGATCTGAGCCCGGGCATTGATCGTGCCATCAAATGACCAAATGTCGTCCCCGTAGGTAAGGCCGAGAACAGCGCTCCCGGATACTTCTGGTTTTTTCACACCTACCGTACCCGCATCAGCCACTACGATCAATCCGTTGACTTCTGCCCGGGAGACTATGAAATCCCAGTCGGTGCTGTAATACTGAATGAGTTCTTCATGCTGAACCGAGGTGGAGTCCACATCGGCTGAAAGCCCGCCATCGGAAATAAGTTGACTGATGATGTCGCTGTCTTTCTTTTTTTGGAAATAAGCGTTTTTCCGCCCCGAGGTAATCTTCACACTCTTGTCGCGGCATTCCACCGTTAAGGTCGAGCCTTGATCGCGGTAGATGCTTACTTTCTGGCCCATAATCAGGCCTTTAAAAATCGTTTCGTTGGTGTTGTGGTAGCCGGCCTTAATTTCTATTTCGCTTCCTGGAACGAAGGTGGATGAATCGCTAATGGGAAAGTTTTCGGTAGCTGGATTCCCATCCTGGATAACCACTGTGGCTGAGGGTACACGATTAATGGCCTTATCCACTTCTATACGGGCTACTTGATAAGACCCATCAATTTCGCTGCCTCCAACCAAAATGGTGAAGGAGACTAAATCGGTGTTTTCGTTAACTGGCGAGGGTGCTGACATAGTTGTATTTATTTATCAATGGGAGGGAAATACAACACCTGCCCGGGTTTCAGGCTTCTAAAATCATCCAACTGATTGGCCTGAGCCACGTCCATGTAATAGGCCGGACTCCCGTATATACGGTAGCACATCAAGGGCAAGGTATCTCCAGACTTCACGGTGCGCTCGTGGGTCAGGTCGGGTGAATTCTTATTGGCTTCCAAAGCCAGCGTACGAGCATCGGTATACTCCTCAAAGCTCACGTTAACCGTTGCACGTAGAGGCGTACCATCGGGCTTAAACAAGGTGTAGGTCAAATCCAGCTTGGTGAGGCGGCACTTGAAATACAAGGTTCCCCAAGACAGCACAATGTAGTTGCTCTCGTGTACCTTTCCATTGTAGTCGTACACCAGCGACTTAAAAGTCTTGATCTGATCATTAATAGGCGATGAGCTAATCACCCCGGTGGCATCCAGGGTAAATTCAAAACCTACCGTTTCCGGCTGAATCCGGTCAAACTTAATGCTCGAACCCGGAGCTCCCTGCGCCGTTTCCTTGTTGTAGCTAATGGAATGATTGTGGGTGTACTTATTGGGGTTTATCATCACCGAAAACTTCGACCCTACCTGACTGGAAAAATCCGGTTTGGAATAGGCGTAGATCGTCATTTTCTCCAGTTTTCCACTCGCTCCCATGACTTATCGCTCCGATTTGTTGTTCATTTTTTCCTGTATCTGAGCCAAACAAGCCCGGACCACTTCTCGTCGTAGCCGGGCTAATTCCTCTTGTGACAGGCCTGCTTGCTGCTGTTTTCGTTCCTGCACGGTACTTCGTATGACTAATTCCCTGATTTCTATGGGCATAAGCAATTAAGATTTCACGGTAAAGTAGCTGTAAGCAAACTTGAGGGTCTCCACCATCAGTTGATTCTCCATGGAGTTTAAGTTAGACACACTCCAGGCCACTGGCCAGGCATTGGCAAAACTCCACGCCATCAAAGAATTGCCGTCTGAATCGAGGAGATTTACGGTCACGTTCTTGGTCTGAATGGGTGAATTGAGCCCCCCTCCTATCGTTCCCTTGCACCATTGTGCCAGGCTGGAACCCTTGGCCACAAGGCCACGTTTGAGTTCCAGGTCCTGGTACTTAGATGCTTTGGGCAACCGGTGTTTAAACCGATTTTCGCCACCCTCCGCAATTTCTTCCACTTCGGTCTCCATCTGAATACCGGAGACTTCTTTAAAAGCGAAATCACTTTTGGTGCGAATCCCTTCAAACGATAAGGAGAAGTAAAACCCGGGCGGCGGGTAATACACCTTATCTGCCTTAGCCATTTGCTATCGTCAAGCCTTCGTGGGCAATTTCGATGGTTTCAACAGCTACTTCGTTTCCGTCAGATTTCATATCCGTTCCGGTAATTTTAGTAGGCCATGCATTTTGAAGGGTCCAGGTCATAGTCGGACTCCCCTTCTCATCCAGCAATTTGATTGTTACCGTTACCCGTTTGATGGTATTCAGCTTTATCTGATCATACCATTTCCAGAAGTTGTTGTCTTTCACAAAAATTCCCTTCTTCAAGGTTACGTTACCGGTTTTGGCGATACCCGGCATTTTGATTGTAGAAAAGGTTTTACTGTTACTGTGACGGTATTCTATGATTTGTGTTTCGGTATCCAATCCCGAAACTTCTTGAAAGGACAGGTTCTTTTGATCTCCAATGTCTACGGTAAAGTAAAACTTGGGTAAGGGCCATACATTATTTTCAGTACTTCCATCTGCTGCCATAATTTCTTTGTTTTAAAGTTTTTAAACTACGTTTTGAATATTCCAGAATCAGGAATTACGATTTCTGCATTTGTTGTTCAAAGGTGATTTCGATAAACTCAGCCGGACGTGATACGGCTACTTTTACCTGAATCCGCATAATTCCTTCCAGAATATCTACTGCGGTCATGGTAGCTCCTAATCCTACTGCTACGCTAAAGGCATCAGCCGGTTTAGATCCTGCCAGGGCCCCTTGCTTCCAAACATTGGTCAGGAAGTTTTCAATCATACTTTGTACGGAGACCCATGTGTTTTTCACGTTAGGCTCAAATACGTAGGCCTTAGCTGCAAATTTCACAGACTGCTCCAGCATAATCATGGTACGGCGAACGCTGATGTATCTCCAATCCAGGCTATTGGCATCCATCGTACGGGCACCCCACACCAAAATACCTTCACCGGTGAATGAACGAATAGCGTTAACGGCTTTTCCAAAAAGAGGCGCATTCAAATCAGCTTGCATTCCATCGTCGATGATCACGGATGGAGAAACAACAGAAGCCATGGCCACATTAGCTGGGGCCTTCCATACTCCACGCGTATCATCTACCGAAGTATACACACCGGCCATAGCAGCACTTGGTGGAAGTAGGTTCAATTTCTCCAAAATCACTCCCATCACGGTTTTGTAATCGGCGATAGCGGTGTTGAGAACGGTATTGATCTCATCTGGAGTGGGTGCAGCAGCAGCTGGCTTCCCTTTATCAGCAGGAGCGGGCTTATCTCCGTCGGCAGCAGGCTTGTCTCCATCGGCAGCGGGTGCGCTTGACGAGGCCATAGCCGTTACGTAGGTATTTAGGGTATCGCTCAACTTATTGGCTGTGATGAAATTGGTGCAAATGCCTTGCAACACTTTGATCGAAGCGGAATTTACGTTTTGGTAAGACACCTCCGGAGCTTGAATAACGGTCGTATTCATCCAGGGATAATAAGCCGCTGAATAATCCAGAAAATCTGAATTCACCTGATTTCTGAAGGTTTCAATCGGCGTTACTGTAGGTCCATCGGCCAAAAATCCGTCAAATACATCGAGGATGGCTACCCGGTTTTTCATTTTACCACAGTGATCAATCATGGCTCCTTGCAGGGAGTAGCAATTGGCACCTTTTACGTCATCCTGAACGGCGTCAAACAAAACGGCATCGGGAATAACCAACATGGTAGGCTCCATGGCTTTCTCCAGGGCTGCGATACCAGCATTGTACGGATCCAGCGAAAAGTCTGGGGTAACAGCGGTTCCGCCATAGGTTCCAACGCTTACGATGTAGCAAGTACCTCCTCCATTTTGGAAAAACCACTTCATACAAGTGTGTAGCAGGAAGTTGGTTCCCGCATCTGCCGTTAGGTTATATCCTTGGGTTCCAATGAAGAAATCAGGATCCACGGGTGGATCTGCCTTCGGATCGTTTTCGGCAAGGGTGTACGTTGTTTTGGGCGCGCCGCCAAAATAAGTTTCGAATTCGAGCATCGAAGTCACCTGAACGGGTGTGTTCTGGAGATTCTGCCCATCAAAGGTGTTTTGCTGAGTGTAGCCTACAAAAGCAGGGATTGCCGTTTCCACAGCGACCACCGCGTTCGGAAAGGCGTTT
This sequence comes from bacterium SCSIO 12741, assembly GCA_024398055.1. Taxonomy (NCBI): domain Bacteria; species bacterium SCSIO 12741. The sequence continues at coordinate 4,710,782 of CP073749.1, forward strand.
TCCTCCTTAATGTAAACACCGGGTGTTTTGAATGTTACAGCCATATCGATTGAGAGATTAAAAGATTATACATAGACATAAATTTCAGAATAGTAGGCCTCGGTCGATCCATTGGGCGGCGCCTTGAGACGTGCCGTGCCGGCCGGAGGCAGATTGAGTGATTGGCGATCGGCAAAAAGTCCGTTTTCGGAGGAGGTAATCTCCAGTTGAAAATCTTGCTGCGATCGCTGTTGGAGCGCTAGGGTTTGTAGCGAGGTAAACTGCCGGGCAGAAGAACTATCGGGCAGGGTTACGTTTCCGTTGAATTCGAAGTGGGTTTCCCCAGTAAAATCGGTGATATTGAGTTCGGCTTGTGGGGATAGATTTTTGGCTACCACCAAATATTGCCAATAGGTTTTGCGAGCTGCAAAGGGCAACTTATACTCTATTTCCTTGCCAGCGAGGTTACAGGGTATATCGATCAAACCGATCATTCCCGGCTGAACCCAGTTTAGGGCCAGAAAAGAAAAGACAACTTTATCTCCCTGATTTAATTCATAGCCGCCTTCGGGCCAGGATCTAAGATCTACGGATACCTTCCCATCCAATACGGATAGGGTTTGAATGGTTTTGCCGTGGTAGTTCAAAGTAAGCTCTTCGGCTGTATTTCCACTGGGCAAGGTGTAGATAAAGGCCTTGGGCTGGGCGGCACGTAAATCAGATGCCCCTGCCTCTACCCCCTTACTCAAAGTGGTTTGCCCTGAGGCTGGTGAAAAATAGAATTGCTGATCAAAGAAGTTGAGATCTTTCGGAACTTCGGTACGATTAATAAAGTTGTCGTCTTCCTCAATAACCCGAAAGGTGAGCCATACGGTTTCGTCTTCGGGTTGCCCTTTGTAAAAAATTCCAGCCCGTGGCCCAAAGGTGTGAAAGAGCAGATCTCTGTTGTTCATCAATTCTTTGGTACTTAGGGTGGGTGCAAGGCTTAGGTGAGGGTCGTTTTGATCGGTGTAGAAACTATGGGTGCAGCTGATTCCAAAAAGTCTGTTGTATGTCTGTTCGGGTGTATTCATTAATCTTAACGGGCTTGACCCTGTGTTCCCTGGACATTGGGCAGTGATTCTACAATTTTTCCATCCTGGAAATTCAACATACGTACTTTGTAGATGACCGAAGGAAGATATCGAGCCCCTACAACGCCCCAGAAGTGACTCATATCCTGCATATTGAGATTTACTACTTCGAGGGTAATTTTATTTATCGATTCTGGCATGTCGGGTGTATTCTCACTGGTAAACACCGGCTTGCCTTGAAAAAAAGAAATGGCTTCTGATATAAACTTGAGCGATTCATCGTAGTTGTCCGGATTGAAGTAAGCCGAACACATCACATACAAGTTGAGCTGAATGGAAGGAAACTGCCTACCTGACATGGCGGCACCTCCGGAAACAAAATTGGCATTGACCCTGCGGTTAGTTTCATGCTCAAGGTTGACCAGAGAAAGCAAAATTTTGTCGTTAAACTCAACGGGAAGCTGTCCTTCTGGTGAAGAGACACCAGATAACATAACCCGATCTGATGGGGTGGATAAACGGAGCCGAATGTGCTGATTGAGCTCGTTTCGCAGAATGTTTAAGGCGTCGTATATCATTGTTAGTTGATCCGACTTTCATCGGACTGGATTTTTTGGAGCATCAGGCGCAAACCGCCCATACATCCGTGTTTATCCAACCTGGTTGAACACAAAATTCAACGAGGGTCTCAAAGATTTACAATCAGCGAAAAAATGGTAAGCGTAATTTCCCGTGTTTATATAAAACAAGTATTTATACGTGTATTCAATCTTGAATCTTGAATCTTCAATCTTCAAATTCAATCTTCAATGCTACGAACATCAGAAACGAGATTCGAGAAGCGAGAAGCGACCCCGATGACTATCGGGAGAGAAACGAGATTCGAGATTCGAGATTGAATTTGAAGATTGAAGATTCTGAAGCTTTGCTCAACGATCGAGTACCTCTTGTAGGGCCTGCTGTTGCTCTTGATTGAGGTAGGGTAGCCAGATGCGGAAGGCAAATCGGGCGTAGTGATCGGCTTCGGTCATGCCTCTTCGAGGCCGGGAGCGGTATTCGGAGGCATTGAGCCAGGTGGTAGCGGTGAAGACGAATTGCTCGGCCAGGTTGTACAATTGAGCGTCTGTCGTTTGCTCGCTGATGTAACCGGCTTTCTGATAAGATTCAATCAATCGATCGATTCGGTCTTGCAAGCGATTGAATATCTCAATCATCTTTTCCCGCATTTCGGGCAGACGTCTCCACACCACTTCGTTGTCTTTGAACAGAAAACGGTAGGCATACATACGATCAAAAGCATCGCGTACTGAAATCAATACTTCGCGGTGATCCAATGGATCGATGTCCTTTTCGTCCCCTTCTCTGCTTACCTGAGCAAACTGATTAAACAAAGCCTCGATAAGGGCATTGCGCGATGGGTAGTGATAATGTAAATTCCCCTGACTTATCGACAATGCGTGAGCAATGTGTCGGGTTGTAACCAATTCCACACCTAGGGTATTGAACTGGCAAAGGGCTTCCTGCAAGATTTTTTCCTTCGTTCCCATAAATTGATTTAACAATTCCTGATTGGTTGTCTATCAAAATCTTAGGGTGCAGCGAATATAGGGAGGGAAAATTTAATGGTCAATTTTAAATTTTTAATGATGAATGAATGGGCAACGAATAGGCATGGGTGAAGACCTATAAAATTGGGCACAACAAGGCCCTGGCAGCTATACTCGCCTTGGTCAACGAAAAAATCTAAAACTCTCGGTACTCTGTATGTTGCCCGTATTGGGGGAATGCCCCGCTACGACTTTTTGACGCCCAGTTCGAAGGCAAGTTTCATCACTGCACCGCGGTTGTTCACTCCCAAGCGGGTGTAGAGCCTTCTTACATGGGTTTTAATCGTGTTGTAACTCACGCCCAGTTCTTCGGCTATTTGATGATTTTCTTTGTTGTCGGCAATCAACTCGAAAACCCGCAGCTGGTGCTCGGTCAAGTTGAAATCTTCTACTGCGGTTTTGGCTTCTTCGGCTACAGAATCGTATTGAGGCAGACTGAAAAATTGAGGTTGAAGTTTACCCACTACATTTTTGAGGGTTTGTTCAAACTCATCCATGCTCATCTTCATTTCCATAAAAGCGTCGAACACTTCCAGATTGGGAAACATTCTTTCCGTTTTGGTGCGGTCGTACATGGAAAAGGCGATGGTTTTGATACGTGGGTTCCGGGCTTTCACCTGGTTGACTATCCACTTGCCTCCTTTGGGCTTAATATCAATTCCGGTAATGAGTACGTCGATCTGATCCCAATCGGTAGCCCGAAGCGCTTCTTCGGCGTCTTCTCCACTACATACCAGCTCTACCTGGTTCATCGATTTAATGTAGTAGATCAGCGCATCTGCAAACAGTCTGTACTCGTGTACTAACGCTACCCGGATCATTTAATAAAAAGGTTAATTGTATTCTTGTTTACTGAAATTTTCCCTGCCCCAATCACACGTGGTTCTAATATGGCCTTAATCACTTCAGCTTCACGCTCCAAAGATACAGTTATTTGAGTTCGATCAGTATGGCTCAAATGTATTTTTATTTTTTCATGTTTCACAACAGCCCCTAATAAATCCCGCAATATAGTATAGATTTTGACCTCATTGTGAACGTGTTGCAAATTACGGATTCCGTCAAACTTCAATTCTATTTCGGTTTGGTGAACCTCCCGATGATTCTCGACCAACCCTTCGAGGATAACCTTCAACCCTGAGCCTTCAAGCCCCATGTTGTATAGATGATCAGACATGGTGTTGAGCATTTCCAGCCCTTCATCGGCTACTTCGAGCAACTGATCGTTTCGGCTTTGGTACATAAACCGCATGGCCATCACCCGCTGCCCTAATTCATGGATCAACCAACCTGCAATTTTCTGTGATTCATTTTCCCAGCGATCGGCAAAAACCTTGACCATACGTAGTCGTTTGTTCTCCCGGTAAGAGTACAGCAGATACACACCCAGAATAATGACTAACACCAAGCCCACGCTCCCCCAAATGGTAGCTTTGAGGCGAAAGGATTTCTGGCGGTTTTCCAGCTTCAAAATTTTGTTTTCGTAGGCTTGCTCTTGTTCGGCCAGCTGCTTCTGCACCGATTCTCCGGTTAATTCATTGGTGAGCTCTTCCCAGGCCAGGTGGTAGTGGTAGGCAGAGTCTATGTTTTTTTGTTTGAGGTTTAGGATGAAGAGGTTGTAGTAAACGTTTTCCTTGAAACTGGGATAATTCTTCTCCTTTTCGAATTTATTAAGAAGAAACTTAAATATGGAATCAGACTTCTTAAAGGAGTCCATCTCCATGTAAATTTCAGCCTTGTTAAATATAGTGGTTATGTAATTCGCTGAATCATTCAGATCCTGAAAAACATCTTGCACCTCTTCCAAAAGATTTAAAGCCTGGTCATAATTCTCTTGTTCAATTTCAATGACAATTTTATTGTTGAGAGCTATTGCCTTTACATTTTCGTCATTTGCAGTTGAAATAGCCGAATCATAGTATTGATTCGCACGATCATAATCACCTGAGAAGTAATAAACTAAACCAATATTTGAAAGTGTAACACTTTGAAAATCATACTTAAGTGATAAATCATAGTACTTCAGTGCTTTATCAAATTCATTCAATTTGGAAAATGTATTCCCAAGATGTTTACAAGCAACTCCTTTTAAGCTATCACTCTTTGCGGTATCGAGAATTTCAAATGCCACTTCAGACAACCTTTCATACTTACCACTCTCAAATAATAGCGAAAGGCTATCCACATTCGCGGACAGCCTTCCTGCACTAAAAATTATGATAGTAGTTAATAAAAGGGTTCTCATTTAAGCCTTTGATTTGTACAAAGGAATAAATCTAACCATAGGAAACTTGCTTCCGTCCCTTTATTTGTCCACCTTCTTTTATTAATATCAGTAAATCAACCTCGCCCTCTGCTCGGTCGTTAAAACTGGTTGTTACGTTAACAGATGGATTTCCCTGAGTGGGATCACCCACAATTTCAAAGATGATTTGCCCTTCGGGAGCTCCGGGAATCCGGTCGGTAAATTGTAGATTTTTTTCTGCACCTACATTGCAGTCAAATGATAAATCTGCACCAGTAGCACCCACTGGTGTCAACGTAACATTGTAAGGATCACATTGCATAAGCCTTAAGTTTAAAGTTTGGTATGCCAGTCATAGTCATGACTTTTGCCCCAATACCAAAATCGTGAATAATTAGATGAATTGTAGAAAAGATACGTTTTTTCGGTCTCTGAGGTTACACCAAGTGTATAAAAAAGAAGATGCCCCGAGCGGGGCATCTTCCATCAACCAACCTTAAACTAAACTGTTGCCGCTGTAAAGCGGGCTTGCAGTGAGACAAAAGAAGACAATTAATTCCGATCCGCTTTCATCCTCCAGGGTGAAGCCCCCGTTAAATTTGTTAAAATAGTAATCACCTGCCCTTTTTGTAAGAAGGGGCTTTGCACGTTAAGAACAGGTTATAAAATTGATAAACAAGTAGTTATTACAAGCACCTCATCCATTACAAACGAAATCACCCTCATCCAAAAAAATCAATTTTTTTTTCAAAAAAAACTTCATTTTTTGTTCAATCGCTTTGAAAAGGGTCCAAAATCCCTTCGATTTTCACAACTGTATTAAGTCGATTTTGGAAAACACCTTCACCCTCACTTATCAAGTGGTGGATCGATCGGTTCTTCTAATCCGTACATTAGCGCCGAGAAAACCAAAACTGGAATGAAACGACTGATACCCGCACTCCTTTTACTCTTTATAGGCCAATCTGTTTTCGCTCAAATGCAGGGAAACTACCTGGTGGGAAATGGAGCAACTGACGATTTTTCCTGCCTCACCTGTCCGGGTGGTGCCTTCCGTGCCCTGGACTCTATAGGTATGAGTGGTGATGTTACTTTTTTAATACGTACGGATCTACTGAAAGAAACGGGAGCCTATAATCTGGAAGCTTTTCCGGCTCCCCACGAACTTCGCATTGCACCGGCAGCTGCGGCAATGGTTAGGATTCAGCAGACGAGTAGTACACCTCGGGAATTAATTGATATAAAAGGAGCGGATCGGGTAACGATTGATGGAAGTTTTCAGGGAATGGGTCGTTATTTGACCTTTCGTTCGGGACAAAACTTTCCTGTGATTCAATACAAATTGGATTGTGAAGACAATGTTTTGGAGAATTGCGTCATCGAATCAAACAACAGCTCTACCCTATCCGCAACAGGTGGTGCGGTACTGGTAAAGTCAACCTCGGGTACGGGGAGCGATCGACTGAGTATTCAAAACAACCTGATTCAATCGATCAATTCTTCGAGAGACCTAATGATTGGTATCTATGTGCAAGCTCCTTCTTTGGCGAATGAACACATGGATCGCTTGCGAATCGTGGACAATCAATTGGAAAATGTGCAATACCGCACCATCTACCTGGCCGATCAGTCGGGTACGGTTAACGCAGCGGTGATCGAAGGCAACCGGATAATGGCCCCAGCGGGTATGATGGGAAATACGGCCGGCGGTACGCTGAGTATGATCTACGTGAACACGGGTACGGGTCACCGGATTTCGAAAAACCATTTGGGTGGAGGTATACTTCAAAAAATGCAGGTTAGCTTGCCAGCGGCCAGCTCTACTTGTCACTTTATTCGATTGGGACGTGGCGTATCAGGAAATCTACCGGTGCATATTGACAGCAACATTATTCGAGACGTATCCATTGCAGGGCCCACTACCCAAGCTATGGAGGTAAGTTTATTTCGGGTGGAGCCTTTGGTAGACAATCCAATTGAACTGCACTTTAATGAAGTAGGCCGAGACAACATTCAAATTCTGACGCCCAATCAGGCTTCTTTGTTGGTACACGAAGGATTTAACAGCGCCGACAACCGCTTTAGGGTGATGGACCTGGAACCGGAACAAACGGTGCGGGTGAGCCTTAACAACATCGGTGGAATTCTGATGGAGAAAACGGCAAACCCATTGGGAACTAAAGTAAAGCTAATCGAAATCAATGAAGCGAGCCAAGTCTGGTTCAACAACAACACCATTGGTCGATTGGCCCACAACATTGTGAAGAACAGCGATGGCGATTTGATTATGATTCAGTCTAACTGCCCCATCTCCATTCTTCACAACCACTTTTCAGGAGTAACTTGTAAGGATGATTTTTCCAGTGACTTTAAAGCCGTATTCACCTACCCTCTTTCGGGTTCTGTTAAGGTGATTAACAATGCCTTTGGTTTGCGCAACAAGGACATTAGTGCAGACTACTTCATGGAGTTTAACAACTCCGGCAGCGCCCAGTCTAACGTTCGAATGATTGAAGTATCGGGTACTCAGGTAGACTCAGTGATTGTTCGTAATAATATAATAGCCTCAGCCCGGACCCAAAGTAGCAGCTTAAATGAACGTACCGATTTTCAGGGAATTTATGTGCACGTTGCCGTAGATGAATGGCTTCAGGTAAATGCCAATCGGGTGAGTTTTGATGAATACAAAGGAATCAAGCTGGCTGCCCCTGGCGACTTTCATGGAATTCTTTTGGAAAATATGGCTTGTCCGAAAGTAATGGTGGACAGCAACGAAATGGGAATTATCAGCCTGGACGCCATGAACCAGGCTTCGTTTCGCGGAATTGAACTCGAAGAGGCCACAAATGGAGGGAGCCACTGCCAGGTGAATTACAACGAAATTGGCCAAAGCCTTACCTCGCATGCCATTACCCTACAGGGAACGCAAAAAACGAGCAACCCGGTAAGCCGGGGAATTTACCTGCACGGAGATATGTCTACAGCCCGAATCCTGTTTAATCAGATTAGTGGTATCACGACCTCTTCTGCCGACACCACGGATGTGCCTCTAAGTGCGATTGAAGTACTGGGCACTACCGATTCGCTGGAAATCACCCGAAACCAAGTGGGTGAATTTGGTGGCTACTCAACCCTGAATATGACCTCCAGTTTCTATGACCGCGGTTTGCTCTATGCCAATCCAGCGGCTACCTGCAGCGATGTGGGCATTAGAAGCAATACCTTTAAAGGCATTCGATACAAGCTGAATAAGCAGGCCACCGTGAGTGTACTTAAAGTTAAAGCGGCCTCACCTGTACCGGTAGATCTACATGGCAACATCGTGAAGGATGTGGAACTGGAAGGAAGTATTGGAACCGTGGAAGTAAACGGAATTAACCTGGATGCGGGCAACACTGAAATCCTGAATAATGAAGTGAATGACTGGTTGCTGGAGGGCAATAACTATACGATAAGGTTTAATGGAATGAGCCTGGAGAGTGACTCGGGTTCTCATGTACTGTCCAACAACCGGGTTTATGATATTCAATCATCCAGTTCGCAGGGCAAGCTAAAAGCATCTACCCGAGGCTTTTTGATCTCAGGTGGAAACGCTACGGTCGATTTTTCCCGCAACCGGGTATACGATTACCGATTTGACAATACCTCCTTTGAATCCTCTTTCCGCGGCATTCATGTGAGTTCTACCGAAGAAGGACAGTTTTACAACAATGTGGTGCTCTATAACCAAGGCACGGGTCAGGATGTGGAGGCTTATGGTTTGTACGATCAATTGAAAACGGGTGAAATACGCTGGACACACAACACGATTTATCTAAAAGGTGAACAGGATAGTGTTGTCGGAAGAACAGCCTGCTACTTTGGACAAAACCGAGGTGACCGTTACTTGTACAACAACTTTTTCTGCAATGAAATTCAAGGCGGTCCAAATCCCCATTACTGCCTGTTCTTTACCGAGTCTAATATTCCCAGGGAAAGCGACTTTAACGCCCTCCATACCGTGGATGACATCACTGAAACGATCTACCGCAATGGAACGAGTTTCCCACTTAAGTTCTGGTGGGGCCAAGGTTTTGATGAGCATTCCATCAACCCCTACCCTCAAGCTTTGCTGGATACTGCTACAGGAAAACCGCTTACCAAACTTGGTCTGGACAAAGGATCCTCGGCCACCGGAATCAACACGGATATTGATGGACAAGTTCGCCCACTCTACGCCGGGCCAGACCTGGGTGCCTATGAAAGCGACAGCACCGGATTGCAAGAAGGAATTCTTTCTATAAAGCACCAATCCCACGCACAAAAAGGTTGGAAATGCTACCCGAATCCTACCAGCGGCATGATCTACCTGGGTGAAACCGTGGATGTGGAAATACTGGATCTGCATGGCCGGGTATTGAAGACCGTACACCAAAGCGATCGCCTGGATTTAAGCGATTTGTCCGCCGGGGTTTACCTCCTGAAAAAGGAAGAAGCTGTTTTTCGGGTGGAGAAACGGGATTAGAATTTTAAATTTTCAAACTAAACGCTCAATTTTCAGGTGCGCTGAACCCGATCATTACCTTCGGTGATCCCTTCGTTCGGAGTTTAAAATTATCCACCTCACCTTCTAATCATTTTTCTCGTCGTTCTATTTAACAGCTGGTCGTTTCCTGGAAATGGCCCTTTTAACCGATTGAATAGTAAGTATGAGTTTCTGGAAATCCTGGTTTGGCCGCAAGTCAGTTGACCTTGTTGATTCTGGTAAAAAGCCTCCTTATTTGGAAGCGAAAATTGAGGAATGGGTGGATCGATTGAAACCCTTGGCCCGCGATGCCTGGTTGCCTGAAACAGTGGTCCATCAAGCCGAACACTCTTCCCACACCAAATTCGGAGGACTGCCCTACCTTACTCAGGAATCTCCCTGGCCGCAATGCCCCAACTGTGGAGATCACATGCAGCTTTTTCTTCAATTCAATCTTCAGGACCACCCTACCAAGCCAGAAGAAGGGATCATTCAATTGTTTTATTGCACCCATAGCGATCCACATTGTGAATCTGATTTGGAAGCCTTTTTCCCGTTTTCTGCCGCGGTGGTTTGCCGGCGAGTGGAATACAAGGGAGAATCGCTACAAGTGACTCCACAAATTGAGGAACTCTTTGAAGAAAAACGACTCAATCGCTGGGAGCACATATTGGACTACCCTACCGCCGAGGAATATGATGACCTGGGTTTAGAGCAGATGGATGACGAGGTTGGCGAATGGCTTTACGAAAACGGATATGCTGCTACCTCTGGTGACAAGCTGGGCGGATGGCCCCTCTGGATTCAAGGTGTAGAATATCCCCATAACCCTCAAACGGGTGAAGTGATGCAACTCCTTTTTCAATTGGATTCGGAGGTCAATTTACCATTCATGTTTGGCGATTCTGGCGTGGGACATCTAACCGTTAGCCCTAATGATGAGAAGTTGATGGCTTTTGGATGGGCTTGTTATTGAACTTTCAATTTCCAATCTTCAATCTTCAACTTTGGCGTAGCGATCACCGTAGGTAATCTTCAGGATTCGAGAGACGAGATTCGAGATTGAAGTTTCGAGATTCAAAATAACTTCCAATTCTTCTATCTTCGCTTGATGCGAATGAGTGCGTTTTCCATAGGCTTTCTGCTTCTTTTAATGGCTTTTGTTTCAAGTTCTGTTTCTGCGCAGGATACTTTGAATGAAGATGAGTTGTTGGCGCTTATTGAGCGTTTTGCCACGGTAAAAGACATGCCTTATATCTGTGAGCAGCCGGGTCGTAGTCCGCGTGGGTGCGGTGATCCGGTGATTTGGGAAGCGGTACAACAAAAGGAGGCCATTATTCCTTATCTGCTGGATCATTTGGACGATACCACCACTACTCCTGCACCGGTTCCCTACTTTGGGTCAAACTATACCGTAGCCGATATTTCTTATGCTGTTTTCTCCACCATCGTTTGGGACCTTCCTACCCTGGATATGGCTGAGGATCCGGAAAAGCCGGAAAAGCGAAATGGTATTTGGGGCTATTGGAATTATACCCGTCGGAGCCTGCAAAACCGAAAAGACTTTAAGCAAAGGGTTATTGATTGGTACAAAGAGCATGAGGATAGCTTGGTTTGGATCAACAGTCCGGATATCAATATTTGCGAATGCTTGTTTGACCATCCTAACAAAGGACACTATGAAGTTCAGAAATACCTGACCCAGTTTAAAGCCCGGGTAGTTGAATCGGCGAAACATGAGGATTTACCGAATCACCGCTTGGTTAAATTGGAAGTGCTATCCGTTATTCAATACGATCCTGCAGAAGGAGAAAACGCCCGCCTGTTGAATCAAAAGAGGCAATTCATTTGGGTGGTAGAAACCGGTACACCGGTCTTGTTTGAAGGTGGTGAATACCGGGTAAGAATACCCTCCATGGAGGGCGAATATTACCGGGTGGACCCGAAAGAAGTTCGCAACCTCGGCTCTTAAATCAAAGCCACATCTGTGATCACCTCGAGCAGAGCTGGCCCCGGATGACTCAATACTCTTTGCAGTGCACTTTCCAGGTCGTCTCGATCACTTACTCTTATTCCTAATGCACCACAGCCCTGGGCGTAATCGGCAAAATGCGGATTGCTAAGATCGGTAGCCCAAACGTCGAAATGCCCCGCTCGTTGCTCCTTGGATATTTTACCCAATTCGTTATTGTTCAATATAATCGCCTTGATACCCATGTTGTATTTGACAGCTGTGGTAATCTCCGCCAGGTATTGGCAAAAGCCACCATCACCCGCCACGGCGATTACCGGTCTCTCCCCTTCTGTAGCTGCCCAGGCACCCAAAGCTGCCGGATAGGCAAACCCGATAGATCCGAGGTATCCTGACATCAAAAAGGAATGTTGCTTGCACTCAAAATACCGGCCGAAGGAATAGGCATTGTTTCCCACATCTACACACATAACGGCATTTTCCGGAGCCCATCGGCTCAAAGCATCGAACACGGCAATGGAACTAATACCCGAGCCGCGATCATCTTGCAATCGTTTTTGTTTTTCGGCCTTCCAGATGGCTTTTCGTTCCGCAATTTCCGGCAGTTGATCCACCTTATCCCATTGGGTAATTTGCTCCTGCAGTAAGGAAACAGTCACTGATATTTCACCCCAAACGGCTGCATCAATGGCATGAAACTTACTCAAGGCCAAAGGGTCAAAATCGATTTGTATGGTTTTCTTCTTGGGTGTAATGCCGGTGTGGTTAGAAAACGAAGCTCCTATTACGATAAGTAGATCTGACTCATTCATAAACCAGGAGGCTATCGGTGTACCGCTTCGTCCTAAAACTCCACATCCTTGAGGGTGATCATCGGCAATTTGCCCCTTTCCTTTGAAAGTGGTCAACACGGGGCATTTGAGCCTTTCGGCCAGAGCAATAACATCCTCCGTATGAAAACGGGCACCATGTCCCATGATGATAACGGGGCGCTTAGATTCCTCGATCAATTGGAGGGCTTGCTCCAAGCTTTCTTTAGGGGGTGCAATAGTCATCGGGGTAATTCTGCCAGCCGCCGTTCCCGGTTGACTGTTCGTAGCGGGTAGCTCTTGAACTTCATCCGGAAAAGTAAGATGTGAAACATCGCGATTAAGTAAGGCGTGCTTAACGGCCAAACTCATCAATTCGCTGTGTTTGCTGCGGTGTTGCACCCGGTGATTAAACTGCGCTACCGAGTGAAAGGCATTTACCAAGTCGATTTCCTGAAAATTTCCCGTGCCCACTACTTGGGTGGCGACTTGCCCGGTTAGCGCCAAAAGCGGGGCCCGATCAACCTTGGCATCCCACATACCCGTATACATATTGGTGGAACCCGGCCCGGCAATAGCAAAACAGGCCGCAGGTTTTCCCGTAAGTTTACCATAAGCCGAAGCGGCAAAAGAAGCAGCTCCCTCGTGTCGAATTCCGTAGAACTTTAAGTTTCCTTTTTCTTCCTGCCTTCTCATGGCATCTGCCAACCCGAGATTGGAGTGCCCAACCATTCCAAAAACCCGATTCACTCCCCAGTTGATCATCGTCTCCACCATCACATCCGATACGGTTTGTTCATGTGGCGCTTCTTCTTCAATGCCTACCCAAAGCGCTTCATCTTCCCATTTGACCTCATAAGTCGGTACACCATCGTCGTAGCCACCAGGAGGTTTTCCGGTACATGGATTAAAATCCCATCCGTGCCAGGGACAACGCAACAAACCGTTTTCAATACTCCCTTCTCCCAAGGGACCACCTTGATGCGGGCAGCGGTTGTTTAAGGCGTGAAATTCGCCATCAACGTGGGTAAGACAAATGCCGGTGTGGCCAGCCGTAACGCTCATAACCCGGCCTTCGGGTAAGTCGGCTTTGTTTTCCAAAACGCGGTGCCAGACGATCTTCTTTTCCATGGTAGAGAATTTGAACCAATCTAGGAAGTTTTAGGCAGAATTAAAACAGATCATACGAGGAAATCCGGCAATGGCAGTCTGGTCGACAAATGCTTGTAATAAGTGCCCCACACATTCATTCCATTTTATTTGTCAATAGGTATCAGACTGGCCCACAATAAAAAATTTGGAAGAACGTTGCGCAAACCGTCGCATATTGAACCTTGTAAGGTAGTTAGACCAAATAAGTAATTAACCTTATTGAAGAACCACCAAAGCCTGTTCTTCCTCGGACATCTAACTATGCAAAACCGGCTTCTACACATCCTTCCCTACCTGCTATTGGCACTTTTACTGGCCGTTCCCTTTTTCGGACACCTGGATACCCTTTGTTTTCGAACGTGGGATGAATCTCGCCTGGCGATGAATGCTTTTGAAATGGCCGAGCACGGAAATCCTTTTGTAACCCACTACAAGGGCGCTCCCGATATGTGGAATACCAAACCTCCGTTGATGATCTGGCTTCAGGTCTTCTGGATTAAAGTGATCGGTGCAAACGAGATTGCTACTCGCCTGCCTTCCATTCTGGCTTCCTTGTTTACCTGTGTTTTGCTGCTCTTGTTTAGCCACCGTTACCTGAAAAAGCCCTGGTTTGGTTTCATCGCTGTAATGGTATTGATGACCAGCTATGGTTATGTGATCGATCACGGCATCCGATTTGGCGAATATGATTCCCTACTCGCCCTATTTACCACGATCTATTGCCTCAGTTTTTACTTGTGGCATGAAAAGGCCAAGCCCTTTTATCTCTATGTTTTTTTCGTGGGATTAACGCTGGCCGTTTTAAGCAAGAGCATTGCCGGATTGTTTCTCCTTCCCGGACTTTTTCTGTACACCCTCTGGAACCGAAAGCTGCTTGTTTTGCTCAGGCAAAAGGGACTTTATATAGGCCTATTAGGCTTTCTTATCGCCGTTGCTGGCTTTTACCTCATTCGTGAATCTCAGAATCCGGGTTATCTCCTTGCCGTTTGGAAAAATGAATTGGGCGGTCGCTACAACACCGTCATCGAGGGGCATCAGGGAGAGTTTGATCTTTACTACAACTACCTGCAGGATTACGGGTTTCAGCATTGGTTTGTGGTTATTCCGGTTGGAGCCATTATCGGTTGGGTACATCGCCATGCCCGCTTCAATCGACTGGCCACCTTTTCGAGCCTACTGGTACTGAGTTTTATACTCATTCTATCTCTGGCAGAAACCAAGATCAGGTGGTACCTCATTCCGATTTACCCCTTCTTGAGTTTACTGGTGGCCATTGCCATCTATCACCTCTTTGACTTATTGAAAGAAAGCCGAAAATTGAGGTATCAGGTATTACCCTTTATGGGCTTGTTTGTGATTTTTGCCACGCCTTATCAGACTTTGTGGGACCAGACCTACATTCCCAAAGACAAAGGTTTTGACGCTGTTTACTACGAAACCAATTACCTGCTGCGCGACGCCCTTCGGGGCAAAGCGGATTTAGATGGCTATTACGTCCTGTATGATGGCTATCGAGCAGATACGGAATGCTACTTTTTTATGTTGAACCAAAAGGGCGTTCAGGTCGAATTTAAAGATTGGAAGAAGTTAGCATTTGGCGATCGCGTCATTGTGCAACAACCCAAGCTTAAAACCTACCTGGACGAGCATTACCACTACCAAATATTAAGTCAATCCAAACACCTCCTAACAGCCAAAATCTATGGACAAAAAAACCAACATCCGGACGCCTGATCTATCCGTTGTGATTCCCATCTACAATGAGCAGGATTCACTTTTTGAACTTCACAACCGCCTGAAGCATACCCTTGAAAATCTAAAAGTCAGCTGGGAAATTCTCTTAGTGAATGACGGAAGTAAGGACCGGTCGATTGAAATCATTCGAATACTAAGCCAACGGGACGAACGCATCAAATACCTGCACTTTAACCGCAATTTTGGTCACCAAATAGCCGTGGCGGCCGGGTTGGATCATGCTCAAGGTAAAGCCATAGTCATTATGGATGGAGACTTGCAAGATCCTCCTGAACTCATTCCCAAACTCTACGCTGCTCACCGCTCTGGTCATGACATAGTGGGTGCGCGAAGAAAGATGCGTAAAGGTGAAACGGCGTTCAAAACATCCACTGCCCGCTTGTTTTACCGCCTGCTCAATCAAATCACTTCGGTAGACATTCCATTAGACACAGGCGACTTTAGACTCATTAGCAGACGAGTGGTGAATACACTAAGGCAGATGCCCGAAAAGACGAAATTTTTTCGGGGGCAAATAGCCTGGACCGGATTTCCGTCTACCGAAGTACTATTTGATCGAGATGAGCGGAAATATGGAAAAACGGGTTACCCACTGTGGAAGATGATGCGTTTTGCGATGGACGGGGTTACTGGATTTTCCACCGCTCCACTTCGCCTTGTGACTCAAATGGGCTTTTTGTTTTCCTTCCTTTCGTTCCTCATAATTCTTTACGCCGGCTACTCCCACTTCATTTTGGAAAGGACCATTGCTGGCTGGACATCCATTGTGGTGAGCACCATGTTTATTGGTGGTGTGCAGTTGATTTCGATTGGCATTTTGGGTAATTATTTGAGCCGGATTCATCGCAACGTGCAGGGGCGGCCGCTTTATGTGATTACTGAACAATCGGAGAGGTTTGTTTTGAATTCTGAATTTTGAATTCTGATGTTTTGGGGTTAATGCTTTTTACTTTGTCTTGAAGCTGTAGATCGTTAATCCAATGGAACCTGTGATTAGATAGTCTAAGCGGTTTCGGGTGATTCCCGTACCGAAGTCTATGCCTTGGTAGAAATGGACTCCAAAGGTTGGCAATAACTTTCCGGAGACTTGCTTTTTGAATCCAGGTTCGGCCGACACACCTATACCGAGATTAGATAAAGCGTATTTTTCCTCATCAAATTGAACATACTTGGAGTAATAGTCCACATCGAGGTAGAAGTTGTAGTTGTTTTTAAATAACCCGCCCTTGTTATAACTCGAAAAAGAGGCCAACCATAAACCCAATCCGAACTTGAAGTTGGGAGCCAAATCCTGGTATAAGCTGCTGTATTTAGACGTGCTCAACTCCAAGCCTGCGGTAAATCGAAACAAGCTAAAACGATAAGCCAAACGGTAGTCAATGGCCAAAAAAGTGTTATCAAACTTCCAGGTGGAATCAATCGTAAAGCTCTCGTACCCCACTGCCAATCCGGCATAGAGCGATGCGGCACCAATTCGCACATGATCAATATCGATAATGCTCGGGTCGTAGTTCAGGTGGTCGTTGCTTCCATTAAGAATCAAACGGTAATGTCCGACTGGAAGAGCCTTGTTAAAATGAAGAATGAGCGATGAATCCTGCCAATTCAGTTCGGCGCACAGGTCATTGGTTTCCTTGATTAACTTGAAACGATTACGACCAACCGAGTTGCTATCCAAGGTAAGTTCAAATTTCATGGGATGGCTCGTATCCTTGGAATCTTGAAGTTGATAAAACCCAGCATCAAGGTTAAAGTTACCAGACGTTGGATTGGGCTTGATCTTTAGCTTTACCGTACTTCCAAAAGTATTTAGCCCTTGTCGACCAAAATCTCCGTAGCTCACAATGCCCAGGTTTCTGGGAGAATGAACCTCCGTTTCTTCACGTTCCAATATGATTTGACCTCGTTTTCTGGATCGAATGGTGGGAAAGGTAAAATGAGCGCTATCGATTCCGTCAAATACACTGACCAATACCTGGTAGTCTTGTTCGGGTAAATCTGCCATTTCAAACAGTCCCTTTTGACCTTTAACCTTCACGGTATCAGAATCCGTTCGAAAAGTCCAATGGTACCACAGATCGGAACTGTCAGAATCGAAGTCAGAAACATTTGCTCTGAGCTTAAAGGGTTTACCCGATTCTACCCATACCTCCTGGCCACCTGCATTATTGGGCACCCAGGAATCATTGATGTAAAGCTGAGCATCGGGAGGTCGATTAGCCTCTGGAAAAACCTGCTTAAGCGTGTATTCCAAGCGAGTTTTGTAGTCCTTTTTTCGCGGATCGATGAACAAGCTCGATGATTCATACTTGATGGGGTCCAGCACATAGAGTCCCTTGTCATTCTGAATACGCTTGTACCGCCAGAATTGGATCTCCACCAATTCCTGAAATGTAGCAACGTGAATGACCAAAAAGGAAGTGTAGCCCCGTTGTAGAAACTTGGATATGCGATCTCGGTGATCTTTTAAAGCTTTGGGATTGGCTTGTTTTCCGCTGCTTCGGGTATAGCGATCGAAGATACCGTACTGAATTTTGAAATTTTCGTCGAAGGAATTGAAGTTAACTACTGTATCGAATAGAATGCTATCGTTTCGGGTCAGTTTGCGAAGCTGGGATTCAATAGTCGGAATCACATATTGGTGGCTGTCGGCTGAATGCACATAATACATCAAAGCCCGAACCGAACTTGTTTGTTTGGTCTTAGTCTTGGGCTCGTCCTTCGCAAAACCGGTCACTCCCAGAATCAACCCGAGAAAAAGAATCAATCCGACTTTCATTGGATACTTGGTTTTAGAAGGGGAAGAATGAGCGTAGATAATGAATCCTGAATGTTATCTCGTTCCAAATAGTTGGAAACTCCTGAATGAATGTTTGCCATTATTTGGGCCTTGGAAACATCGATACCCGATGTGGCAGGAATACATCCTCCAGGTGACTTAAAGCACCTTCGGTTGTTAACTTTAATGCTAAATCCACCTCCGGAGTAGCGAAATCTGCCTGGTAAATCTCCTGGGTTAACCTGTCCCCCATTTTCCAGTTTGATCAGGTTTTTACTTCCCGATTTGTATTCCACTTCGGCCTCCGGAAGCGACGCCTGAATTAAATCGCCCAGGGCTTCGGCACCCGGACCAACAATAGACACCGAATAAGTGGTATCTCGGGGAACTTCACTTTGGATAGGAGTTATAGTCGGATCTGTGTCACCAGCAGTTGGTCCCGCCACGGCCGAAGATGGATGAATAGATTCAAAGAGATGCGGTTGATCAAACAGAGCTGCACTCATTAGGGTAAACATCACTCCAACCACCAAAACCGATACCGACCAAAAGAAAAACAACCCAATGATTCGTACATCTTTATCCGGTTCTACCCCATTTTTAATTTCCTTCGGGCTTCGGGTCATACTGGCGATTAAGATGATAATGACTGCCCCCGCCACCATAAAAAGAAAACCCAGAGCGACCACCATCCAGGGGATGTTCTCATTCTTTATCCAGCCATACACAATGACAATGAGACCTATGACGGCTGCCACAGCCAGGAAATACTTGAGTTGGGGGACCTTCTTAGCCGCCGACTTATAGATATCAATGGGATTCATACGAATAAGGTTGATAGCAATTTCTAAATCGAAGCTATCGTTCCTATCCCCATTTTCCAATAGGTATTTTTACGTGAATTGATTGGTAGCCAATGTTTTCGATGAGTGGGATTTTGGGGTCGAAAACGATATAACAAATCAGTCATTCAAAGACTTTTCCCATCGACATTTATTCCTCTAACCTCGTACCAATCAGATCATTTGAGAAAGCATCCAAAAGAAGTGATCATAAATTATGATTATCATGCCTAAAATTCTATTGAAAAATTTATATTTGCACCCCGAATTTTGATCCTCAATTCGAGAGCAAAATTCAAATTTGGCGAGGTAGCTCAGTTGGTTAGAGCGTCGGATTCATAACCCGGAGGCCGAGAGTTCAAATCTCTCTCTCGCTACAAAAGAAAGTCGATCTGGAAACGGGTCGACTTTTTTTATGCCTTCTATCTCCCTTGAATTTCATTGGATTTTGTGTTAGGTTTGAGTAACCCTTATTCTAAACTGTTAGTATGCGATTCCTTTACCGTGTTCTGACCAGATTCGTTGTACCCTGGAAAAAGGCAGTCTCCGGAACTCTGGCCCTATCTCTTATCATGCTGATATTGACGGCTACTAAATGTGGTAGTCCGCCTGAAATTGTAAAAGACAACAACTCTTTAATCACCTTCGGCGAAGCCTTGGTTGTGGTTGGGATGAAAGATACCCTGCGCGATTATGCCGTGGTTCAAATTGGTCAACAAGCCAAAATATCCATAGAGCTACAAACCAACGGGAACAGTCATCACGGTAATAATTACCTCCGAATATTCTGCTATGAAAACGATAATCGGAACGGAGGGTTTTATTCTCAGGAATCTCAAAACATCGAATTGGACACCTTGGTTCGAATGGGTGCGCTAAAAGAGGATCAGACTTTAGACATTCCCTTTCAGTGGATGGGCTCAAAAAACTGTGATCGGTTAAAATTTCGCATTGAGGTATATCAAATTGAGGACACCAAAAAGAAGGCAGATTCCAAAGTTGTGATCGTGGATATTGAAGGTGACACTCCCCTTCCAACTTCCGTATTCAGCACTAATGTGGAGTACTGTGGACCGACTGAGGGACGAATTGCCACTGGAATTCCTATCAAACTGATGATGCGATTTCAAAATGAGGAAAAAAGCCAAGGAAGCTTTCTCTATGTTGAATTGGTTCCACGTGACCAGATTAAGATTCTTAGCAGAAATATGATTGCTCTACCCGATTTTAAACCCGGAGACTCAGCCCATATTACCGATCAATTTGAAATAATGCTCTTACCAAGTTCCGATAAGGAATACACCTACTCCCTAAAGATTATACACAGAATAACAGGGGAGTTGATTTCTGAAAAAGAATACACTATTAAACTTGGAGACGATCTCCACAAATGCACCATTCCATGAAACGAAACTTCAAAATAATTCCAGCGATTGTCATTCCGATATTGATCGCTGTTATGGTTGGCTTCTTCTTCCTCATCCTAAGAAACCAACAAAGTGTAAAAGGATGGGATGATGAGATTACGATGATTGATGATGAAATATTTGATCTGGAAGTGGAGCATGAAATGCTTCTCAATGTGGGTGTTGATCTGGATAAAAATGTCATTGTTCACCGAAATACACTGATTCAAAAAACTGAAAGAATCAGACAACTGAACATAGAGATAAAAAAACTCTTCGTTCAACTCAAATCTGAAGAAGACAACACCCATAAAAAACAGAAGATTCTAAGAGATTTAAAACGCAAACTCAAACTGCTTGAAGCCGAATTGGATCAAGAATCGGAAAAGGTAAGGTTGGCATCGAAGGAGACCATTTTTCTTAAAGATCTCAAAGTGGACCTGAAGACCTTGCAGGAAAAAAAAGAACAATATCAGGAATTGAAGAAAATCTATCAAGCCTATTTAAGGAAGTGTAATAATTAAGCAAAAAAGATGGAATCGAAATCAAACAATAATACGCTGAGCATTGCCTTTGTCATCGTTTTGATGCTGGTAATAGGCTTTGAAATAGCCTTATTTTTAATGCAAGAACAGTGGGCGTCATCCAGTCGTAGAGAGTTAACCAGCAACCGGATGAACCACTTAAAAATCCTCGAGCGCATATCGGATATCAAGGCGGAGAATCGAACTACTCTTTCGTTAATTACCCATCAAGGAGAACTTATCGAAGAACGAAACTTGGAGATAGAAAAAGTTAAGGTTGAAATCTTCGTGCTGGAAGAGAAAATAAAAAAGGAAAGAGAAAATACGGCAGAGTACCAAAAGGATATTCTCAGACTCAAAAAGCTATTGCACAGCCTGGATAGTAGCCGGCAAGCTGTCACCAATCGCTACCAACAATTGGTGAGTGAAGCGGAATCAAGTCCAGAGTACAGACAAGCTCAAACTATAGATCGAGATATGGATGCCATGAAACGGGCTATAGATGAAGTGAAGGACAACAAATACGACTTCAAGTTGGAGCGCTACTCACCGCGAAACAAAAAAGGCGATGAAACCTATAATCCCCGTCGGGTGGACAAAATCATAGTATCGTATTATATCGAAGGCTGCATCACCACAAATGAGACCTTATATGCTCAACTTTTTGATCCTAATGGTCAAGCTATAGCCACCTCAGCTGAAGACCCTTTAGTATTGGACAATGGAGATGTTATGGCCTTGAAATTCGAAGTGGAAAAATCAGGTAGAGGACAATTCAGATTCACTGATTTACGATTGGTACAAAAAGGAACATATAGTGTCCAGGTTCGGAATTCAAAAGGAATAAGTAAAGGGAATATGATAGTCGAAATAGGTAAATAGAACCAGTCTACTTTCCTCTAATCCTGAATACCCTCTTCCCTTTTCAGAGATTCAGGGAGTTTTCAAAATGTTCAAATCTGAACTCCTATTAAAACTTTTCCGCTACAAAAGAAAGTCGATCTGGAAACGGGTCGACTTTTTTTATGCCGCCAAAAGCAGCCGCAAATTCATTCGTCTTAGGCTATAGCTTTTATGGAAATGGCTCATTGTCATGGGCAACTCAATTCGAAATACCTCGTCAGTATAGTAGTAACCGTAAGAACTAAGACGCCCTATTTTATGAAACCACAATCCATTCTAATTCTCCTCTCCTCCTTTTTTGCCACCCTACTACAAGCTCAAAAAGCAGATACCAGCTACTTCATGAATCTAAACCCAACATCGGGGAATTTGGACACCATTGAAATGACCATTACTGAATTGGACAACCATTGCCAGGTACTCTCCAAAACCGAGTTAAGTCATCGATTGAATGGTCAGGTGGTTAAAGATTGGGTTTATGATTCCAAAATCGTTTTCACCTATGACCAAAATGATTCTCTGATTGGCACCTTCCATTATGACTACTTAGATAAAATGGATGCCAACAGCACAAATCCCACCTGGGAGTTTATTCTCGATAGGGACAATCAGGGGCGAATAATAAGGCGGAGCACTTTTTCCTTACAAGGTAGCCGCAAAGAAATCAGTAAAATCGAATACCAATTTACCGGCAAGCATCTTACCCAAAAAAGCTATTTCAACGGATCAGGATCCCTTCTAAGAAAGACTGAAGATGTCAGTTTCACATTTCAACAGGATCAAAAAATAGAGCGCAACCGGATTGTTTATGATTCAACTGGTATGAAGGTTTGGGAAACTCGCCAAGAATATAAATGGGCTGGCCAGTTGCTGGACAGCGTACTTTATTACAGCCCAAATAGCCAGACTCAAAAACTGGAACTAAAGGCCATGAACCTTTATGATTACCTTCCTGATAGTTCTCAGATTTTCGAATATGCTGTGAATGTGGATGCCCATTTTTCGATCGTTGACACCTCTTCAATTACGGAAATGAGGTATCACAATGGCTCCTTGCTTTATGAGCGGATTTCCAGTAAAAATCAGGGTGGTTGGAAAATTGACGAAACCCAAAATCACTATTCTCAGCAAAGGCTGGATTCAAGTGTTTCTCAGATCGATGAAAACTTCGGCGGCGTCACCCAAAAAAGATTGATCCGTAACCATTATACCTACGATTTCGACCAACTGGTTAAAACTGAGCGAATCGGATTTCTTAATGGTCAACTTAGTTCCCATAGTCAGACCGAATTTTCAGTTTGCATGATCGTTCAATCTACTACCGATGCTTCCAAGGCAACCAGCGGAATCCGTGTATACCCCAATCCATTTGAAAATGATTTAAATGTGTCCGTTCAATCAGCCACTTCGTTTAAACTATTGGATTTCACCGGTAAAGAAGTTTTAAGTGGTCATTTAGGGCCAGAGAACACGCACCTTTCTATTGACGACATTCCTTCTGGCGTATACTTTCTTCAGCTCATGGAACTCGGTGAAGCGATCAGGCTGATACGCCAATAGAGGATCAGGATTCTACTTTTTCTTTGACTCTATACACCTCGATCCGATCCAGCTCTTCCTTAGAAAAGGTCCATGGAGCTTTCCAGAAGTAAGAATTGTAGAATCGGGCAAAACCGTGAGTCGCGTAGAAGGTAGCCCAAGTGGGTTTACGACTTACATCAAACTGCCATTCAAGTTGGTTTCGTAAAGAATCGGGTACATATTGACCAGCCACATCTTTGGGAATGACAAAGTATTCACCGGGCTTTACCTCACTTAGGTTGGTTTCATAGAACTGCATCCCCTCTTGAGTCGCATACCATTGCCAGCCCCAATGTCCTACAGTCCAAGTAGTGGAATTTTGGGGAATTTTTTGACTGACTTCTGGAGCGGTTTGCCGGTAAAAATTGGCGTAGTGCCAATCTGAAATGGAAAGCAGTAGGCCAAGAATGAGCGTGAGAGTGAGAGTAAGGTTTCGCTCTGTTTTTGTGGTTTTGTTTAGAAAGGGAGCTGCTAAGAGCAACAGAGGCGGCAAGATCAACAAAACGTGTCTGGTAGCCATAAAGGGTGCCAAGGGCACCATGAAAATAATCATACACCACGCCCAAGCAAATAGAATGACTCTTTGGTGGAAGCTTTCGGGCAGAAGGCCAGAGCGAAATCTCACAAAGGGCCACATGGCTAAACCCACCATAATCAGTCCCATAAAGGTGAACAAGCGCCTCATCCACAATTCTCCATCGACTCCAATTCCGTAAATCCAGGCGACGATAGGAAGACCAACCATTAGGGCCAGGGCCACTATCCAGAATGCAAGTTTTAGCACTTTTTTCCCGGAAAAGAATCCGGAAACAAAGACCAAAACGAAGGGTGAAATAGCTCCCAGAATGATCAAAAAGGCTTGAAATTCGCGAACCACCCACTCCATCGTAGTTGGCTCATAGACAGGATTATTCAAATGAATTCCACCAAAATCCCACCAATTAAAGGCTGAATACAATCCGAGAATAGCTGCCGGGATGAATAAGGTCCAAAGCAAGATAAAGCGTCGCTGTACCAATATGGATAAACCAATTAGCCCAATCATGGGCAAGGAGGAGTACTTGATGAGCATGCTCAATCCAAAGAAAGTAGCCGCCAAAGCGTAGCGCTTCCAATTGAACTCACCCGGTTTGAGCAGGACATACATCATAGCCAACTGTAGGCTGAGCAAGGGAATATCGAGCATTAGATTTTGGTTGACCAGAAAGGCCGGCGAGAGGGTGAACAGAGCCGTTAAAAGCAAAGCCCTATTCGCAGCAAACAGCTGAGCCAACAGGTAAAACAGGAAAATATCCAAAAAGGTAAATAGCGCCTGAAAGAGATGCATAGAAACCTCACCATAGCCGAACAATTTCCCCATAAAAGCTATCCCGTAATAATGCAATGGGGGTTGTTCTCTACGTAGATGGGCCTTGCGGTATTTTCCCAATTTACCACCGCCGAAAAAGGATGCAAAGGATTATGCTCGATCCACTGAGCGGCCTCCAAATAGAAGGTATCGTCAATATGAAAAGCCTTATTCACGTTGATCAGAGTGGCCAGTATGCCGATAAGCAACAGGAAGATCAGGTCTTTTCTTGGGATTGTATTCATGGTGCGGTTGGCAAATGTACGTGGACGGGTTTAATTTTCAATGATGAAAGTATTCAGGTACGCGTTTAAACGCGCACCTGAGCACTTCGTCCCCTGGCAGGATCCTGCCTTAGCAACTCCACCAATCCTCGATAAACCCTCGGAAAGCGTTCCTCGAATTCAACGGGTTGCTCAAAGAATACTCCGAAAGCCAGAGTCGCGGATTTCAAATCCGCAGCTCTCCACATCCGGATTGCAAATCCGGATGAGTGAACCTCAGGTGCGCGTTTAAACGCGTACCTGAGTATTCTGTCCCTTCGCTGGATCCTGCCTTAGCAACTCCACCAATCCTCGATAAACCCTCGGAAAGCGTTCCTCAAATTCAACGGGTTGCTCAAAGAATACCTCTACCGCTGTGGCAAACCGCTCATGGGCATCCTTGAGCATGTTTTTTCGAAAAAACTCCTGGTCTTCTTTGGAGGCTTGCTGTATCCATTCAGCAGAGTTGGCGAGCCATACGTTGAGATCATCGACCCAATCGTAATCGCTGGGCATACTGAAGTGCCCCTGAATTTTAAGGGCATGGGCCAACTCGTGAATGGCCAGATTTACTCCATCATCTTTGACTCGAAAACCATGCTTAACGTGTTTCCATGAAAAATAGACCAGTCCACCAGAAATGGTACCTCCCTTGAGATAGGGCTTGCCCTTAAGCAGCTGAAAAATATCGGGATAGAGCACATAGGTATGAAACCGAGGTAACTCATAATCCTCCAAACCAAAAGTCAATTGAGCGGCGGCCGCTGAAATAACCACTTTCATTTCCCGGGTAAGTTTAAGCCCTTCTTTGGCGAAATAGCGCTTTTCGCTGTAGTGATACATCATTCGGCGCTGAAACTTAATTTGATTGCGGGGAGACAGGTTTTGATAAAACGTGTTGTATCGCTTCAAAACCACTTCCATCACACCTCGGTCCAAATTACTCATGGCCTTTCTTCGCTTGATCACTTCACCTTCTCCGGTTATGGTGAAATACAAAGCATCAGCCAAATCATCGTACCAGGCGCTACGTTTGTTTTTTCCTTGAGAATCTCTCGAAAACTTAATCAGAAAGACAGCCCCTTGAACAAGTATGATAAAAAGGATAAAATGAATCTCCGCGGTCATGATGTTGGTACAGTAGTTGAGCAATGATAGGATTTTTTAGCAAAAGACCTCAACTATGACCCTACCCGTCAGAAGTCGAAAGCTTGAAATAACTTAATTTCGCGGTTCTGAAAATGATGCTGATCAAAACGCTCAAATCCCACTCTGGATTCATTTATCCCTACCTGGCCTACTTAGTGGTTGGCGGGATCTTTTTGCTCAATGTAAACCGGGCAGAATCCCATGAGATTCTAAACCAGTTTTTTTGGGCTCCACTCCACCCATTTTTCGCCTACATCACCCATTTGGGAGATGGGTTAACCTTGGCCATTGTAGCAGCTATCCTACTGATGCTAAACTTTCGAGCCACCATTTTCATGGCCTTGTCAGGGATGCTGGCTGGAGGAATTACCCAGTTTTTAAAACACCAGTTTTTCGACGACGTCGTTCGCCCCGTATTCTACTTTAACCATTTCCACCCAGGTGAATTTATGCCGCAAGTGGTTCCCGGAGTGCAGACCTTAATTCACAACAGTTTTCCATCGGGCCATTCTACGGCATCGTTTGCTATGTTTTGCACCTTAGCCATGATTACCCGACGTCCTTCTTTTCGAGTAATCTTCTTTTTTGCCGCTCTGATCATTGCCTATTCTCGAGTATATTTATCACAACACTTTTTTGTGGATACCTATGTGGGTTCATTCATTGGGATATCAGGTACTTTGATCATTTATCACCTGCTCCAATGGTTGGAAAACCGTTACTCCATTCAATGGTGGTACAAATCCCTAATTAACCGGTGAAAACGCTTCTTCAACTTTCGTCCGGCCGGGCCATGCTCGTGATTGCTGTATTTGCCGCATTACTTTTTATTCCGGCTTTGGGCAACGTAGCTCTGTTTGATTGGGACGAAGTCAATTTTGCAGAGGCCGCTCGTGAAATGTTGGTTACGGGAAACTATTCCATGGTTCAAATAGATTACCAGCCATTTTGGGAAAAACCACCGATATTCTTTTGGATGCAGGCCTTGAGCATGAAACTCTTTGGGGTGAGTGAATATGCCGCTCGTTTTCCAAACGCAGTTTGTGGAATTTTCACCTTGATGTTGCTCTATCACCTGGGTCGACGATTCTACGACGCTCGTATGGGTTGGATTTGGTCTGGAGTATATGCCGCCTCCCTCCTACCTCAGCTTTATTTTAAAAGTGGAATCATTGATCCTTGGTTCAACCTCTTCATCTTCGCTGGAATCTATTTTGCTTACGCCTGGTTTCACGATTTTAAAGAAGGTCATTCCAAATGGAAATGGGCAGTACTGTCTGGAGTGTCCATTGGATTAGGAGTAATGACCAAAGGTCCCGTTGCCTTTCTGATTTTTGGAATGGTTTGGGGGATTTTCTGGGCCTTTTATCGTTTTCGAAAAGCCGCCACTTTTCCTGCGTTACTCACTTTTACAGCAGCCTTTGTGTTTTCCGGTAGCTTTTGGTTTTTGTTTGAATACAGCCAGGGCCGCGGCTACATCGTCACCCAATTTATCGATTACCAGATTCGTTTGTTGCAAACGGGTGATGCCGGTCACAGTCAACCCTTCTTTTACCATTGGTATGTTTTATTGATTGGTTGTTTCCCGCTATCGGTAGCTGCGCTCTTTTCGCTGTTTCATCGCAATAAGGGAAATCAGGAACGCAAACTCTGGGCTCGCCTTATGGGTATTTTGTTTTGGTCTGTACTCCTGCTTTTTTCTTTGGTTAAAACGAAAATTATTCATTACTCCAGCCTCTGTTATTTCCCTCTGAGCTATTTCGCGGCCTACACCATTTACCGCCAAGTGACTGCTGGTGAACGGATCAAATGGCCACAACTTACGCTTACCATGATCATTGGTTTTGCCCTGGTCATTCTATTTGGAGGATTGGCTTGGGTAGGGATGAATACCGAAACATTCTTGTCCTGGGGGCTCATGAATGATCCTTTTGCCGAAGCCAACTTACAGGCAGAGGCCTATTGGACATGGATGGATTATGCTCCGGCCCTGGTTCTTTTACCCGGTCTAATAATTTACGCTTTTGCTAAGACACAGGCCATCAGAAACATTGGTTTATACGGTTTTAGTCTGTTGTGTTTTCACCTTTTCATGGTATTGCACATTCCCAAAATTGAACGCTACACCCAGGGTGCTGCCATCGATTTTTACCGAACTCATGCCCGGGAAGGACATTACGTAGAAACCTATCGCTTTAAAAGCTATGCGGACCTGTTCTACACCCGTAAAATGCCCGTTCACGAAGGCCGGGAACCCGATTATATGGTCATGAAATTTTTTGAGCGTGAAGCCTTCGAAGCCGAAAAGCCACATTACCAGTGGATGTATGATCTGAATGGCTTTTCATTCTATGCGCACCCGGACAAGGTGAATTTTGAATGATCAGGTTCAATTTCCATTTATTTGAAGATTAGTTCAGAATTCGAAATTCAGAATTCATATAGGTGATTCAACGATCCATTTTCAATCTTGATTTGTCAGATCGGAGGTTAGATATTAAAAATTGAACCTGAAATTGACCATCGCACCTGCTATTTCGCTTAATTTGTAGCCCTTTTTTAAACCCTTTGAGATGAATAAGTTGATCGGTTTCTTTTCCCTGTTTGCGGCTGTGCTGCTCACAGGTTGTGCAGAAACCCCCAAAACAGAAGACTCCATGAATCCATTAACCGCGACGGATGGTCAGGGACGGACCTATGAATATGTTGAGAATGACCCGATGAAAGTGCGTATTTATACGCTGCCGAATGGATTAAAGGTGTACTTAACCCAAAACAAAAACGAACCAACCATTCAAACCTTGATTCCGGTGAAGGCAGGTTCTACCTACGATCCAAGTGACAATACAGGACTGGCCCACTACCTGGAGCACTTGATGTTTAAAGGAACCGAGAAGCTGGGAACTCAGAATTGGGAAGAAGAAAAAAAATTACTCGATCAGATTTCGGAGCAATACGAATTGCACAAGGCTGAAAACGATCCGGAAAAGAAAAAAGCCATTTACCACCTCATTGATAGCCTTTCGGTAGAAGCAGCTAAATATGCCGTGCCTAATGAATACGACAAGGCCATTTCCTCTATTGGTGGTAGCTATACCAATGCCTTTACCAGCAACGAGAGAACGGTCTATATGAACACCATTCCTTCCAATGAATTGGAAAAATGGGTACGCCTGGAAAGAGAGCGTTTTGGTTCATTGGTTATGCGCTTGTTTCACACCGAATTGGAAACGGTATACGAAGAGTTTAACCGCGGACAAGACAACGACGGTCGTAAGGTATATCAGGCCATGTTCAAGAATTTGTTTACCGGTCACCCCTATGGAGAGCAAACGACCATTGGTGAAGCTGAGCACTTGAAAAATCCATCGATGGTGAACATTCGAAACTACTTTGAGCAGTATTACGTGCCCAACAATATGGCCATCTGCCTCTCCGGTGATTTTGAATTTGAAGAAACCATGGCCTTGATCGAAAAATACTGGAGCGATCTGGCCAAAAACGATCAGCTGAGTCACCCTTCGTTTGACAAGATTCCTGAGATTACTGAAGTAAAAGAGGTTAACATCTACGGACCTGAAAAGGAAAACGTGAGCATCGCCTGGAGATTGGGTGGAGCTAAAACCAAAGACAGCGAGTACGGAACCATTCTGGCCGAATTGCTAAGCAACGGTAAAGCTGGATTGATCGATATTGATTTGGTTCAAAAACAACAGGTGTTGGATGCCGGAGCCGGAGTTAACTTCATGAAAGACTACGGTTTTATCCGCATGATTGCCACCCTACGTGACGGACAAACCAAAGAAGAAGCCCGTGACCTGCTGCTTGCAGAAATGGAGCGTGTAAAGAAGGGTGATTTCGACGATAAAACCTTCGACGCCATCATCAACAACCTTCGCCGTAGTGCCATTGAAAAGCGTGAATCCAACTGGAGAGCTTTTGATTTGGTAGAATCCTTTGTAATGGATATTTCCTGGGATGAAATGGTAGACTACCTCGATCGATTGGATCAAATCACGAAAGAAGACTTGATCAAGTTTGCCCAGGAGCGTTTTAAAGACAACTACGTGGTGATTTACAAACAAACGGGTGAAGACCCAGGAATCATCAAGGTTGACAAGCCAGAAATCAGCAAGCTGGAATTGAACAAAGATGTACAGTCTGAGTATATGGCTGAATTCCGTGAAATCAAGTCTCCAGAGCTAAAGCCTGTATTCCTGGATTTCCAAAAGGACATTAAACACGCAACGATCAATAGCAACATTCCATTCCTGTACATTGAGAATGAGGACAACGAGTTGTTTAAGCTGATTTACACTGCTGAAGCGGGTAAAAAACACAACAAGAAATTCTCCCTGGCTTTTGAATACCTTCCTTATATCGGTACTTCGAAGTACTCGGCAGAAGAGTTGCAAAAAGAGCTATACAACCTGGGACTTCAGTTTAATGCCATCTCCGGTCACGAAAGAACTTACGTGATCATGTCGGGTTTGAAAAAATCGACCCAGGCGGGTATTGAGTTGATGGAACACATTCTTGCTGATGCCAAGCCAGATAGCATGGCTTATCAAATGTTTGTTGAAGGTGAGCTGAAGAAGCGAATGGATAGTAAGTTGGATAAACGAACTATTCAAGGAGGAGCCATTCCAAGTTATGTAAAGTATGGTCCAGACAATCCTTTCACCAACGTTCTGTCTGAAGAAGAGCTACGTTCGATTAACCCGTCTGAATTAACGGACCTAATCCATGGCTTAACTTCTACTGAACACGAAATCTTCTACTATGGAGAAGACTCTCCTGAAACGATTACTGGACTGATTGAAGCTTCTCACCCCAAATTAGAGGCTTTGAATCCGTTGGCGATTGAAACTTCTTTTGAAGAGAAAGAATCGCAAAACCAGGTATTCTTTGTTCACCGCGATCAGGTTCAAGCCGATGTGATTGTGATCTCTAAGGGCCAGGATTTCGATCCTAAAATGGTCCCTATGGTAAACTTGTACAACACCTACTACGGAAGCGGATTGTCGTCCATTATTTTCCAGGAAATTCGGGAAGCCAAAGGATTGGCCTATACGGCTTACTCCAGGTACACCCTCCCCTATGACAAGAAGTACTCTTTCTTCCTGAATTCGTACGTAGGAACTCAGCCCGATAAACTGGCCGACGCCTTGGACGCCTTATTTGGTCTGCTCAATGAAATGCCACAAGTGGACATTCAGTTGGAAGAGTCGAAGCACTCTATCATGAAAAAGATTGCCAGCGATCGTCGGATCAAGGAGCGGAAGTACTTTACCTACAAAACGTACCAAAAACTGGGAATCGATCACGATATGAGTAAAGACATCTATGAAGGTGTTTCTAAGGCCAATATGGAAATGATGGCAGCCTTCTTTGACGAAACCGTAAAGGGTAAAAATTACACCCTCGTTGTGATGGGTAACCGCAAGGATGTGGACATGAACATTCTTAGCAAATACGGTCAGGTTAGAGAGCTTAGTTTGGAGGAACTATTTGGCTATTAAGCCTCTCCCCTGCATGTAATGCTTTTTTGTATATATTGCAGGTTGATCCAAATAATGGGCTATGACTAAGGAAAAAATCGAACTGGAATACGATATCCGTTCAGCCCCCGGCATTTTGTACAATCGCCTGGTGACTCCAGGTGGACTGGCAGAATGGTTTGCTGACAATGTGAAGATTAACGACCACATCTACACCTTTGTGTGGGAAGGAAGTGAGGAAGAGGCAGAAATGCTTCAATCCATCGAAGGAGAGTCAGTTCGCTTCAAGTGGGTGGATGACGACGAGGAGGAATCCTACTTTGAGTTTAAAATCAAGATTGACAGCCTTACCGGAGACATTGCACTGATTGTCACTGATTTTGCTGAACCCGACGAGGTGAATGAAACCACCAATCTATGGGACAAACAAATCGGAAAATTAAAGTTGATTCTCGGATCCTGATTCCAAACGAATAAGACAACAAAACACGGGTAAACAGCGTTTTATCCGTGTTTTGTTTTTTAAGCCCAAGCACTTCTCACTTTTTGATTTTTTAATGAGTCCGGCTAAAGGCATCGTGTATCTTTGCGCCAAATTGAAGCACAGCCCTTGAAAAAAATCTATTCACTCATATTCAAGACCTTCTTCGGGCCCTTTGTGATAACCTTTTTCGTGTCCCTATTCATATTGGTCATGCAATTCCTTTGGGTATACATTGACGATATGGTGGGTAAAGGGCTGGAGATGACCGTCATTCTGGAACTTCTGTTTTTTGCTTCGGCCAACCTGGTGCCTATGGCCCTGCCTCTGGCGGTACTGCTGTCTTCGATTATGACATTCGGAAACTTGGGTGAACACTACGAGTTGGTGGCCCTCAAATCATCGGGACTATCGCTTCAGCGTATTATGTCTCCGCTGATTGTGTTTATGGTAATGCTCTGCATTGGTGCCTTTGTTTTCTCCAATAACGTTTGGCCCGTCGCTAACCTCAAGTTTGCCTCCCTTCTCTACGACATCCGCTCCAAAAAACCGGCTCTGGATATTAAAGACAAGGCCTACTACAAAGACATTGACGGATTTGTTATCCGGGTAAAAAACCGGGACGAACAAACCGATATGCTCCACGATGTGTTGATCTATGATCATACGGACAACCGTGGAAATAACCGGGTGATTCGCGCCAAAAAAGGAAAGATGAGCATGTCTGAGGATCAGATGACGCTCACCTTTGTGCTGGAGCAAGGAAACCTATATGATGAATTAGAGGGAGATAAGTTCCCGCTCTACCGATCGTCGTTTGAAAAGAAAACCATTCGATTTGACCTCTCCGACTTTAAGATGGCACACACGGATGAGGACTTATTTAAGAACAACTACAAGATGATGACCATCGACCAGCTATCGCGCAAAATTGATACGCTGAAAATGAAGATGGACGTCAGAACCAAAGACTTCCACAAAGGATTGATGGAAAGCTTGCTCATTGTTTCCGACTCTCTCAAGTTGGACAAGCCTTTGGCCGCAGAAACCCCAAATCTGAACCATTGGTTTGATTCCTTACCCAAGCACAAAAAGATTCAATACATCAATTGGGCGCTCAACTCCGTTCGGTCTACGAATACCTATGCCGGAGTTTATGAAGCGGAGCACAAATCGCGGCTAAAAACCATTCGGAGGCATGAGATTGAATGGCACCGCAAGTTCACCTTATCCTTTGCCTGTTTGATTCTCTTCTTTATCGGAGCACCGCTTGGAGCGATTATTCGTAAAGGAGGATTGGGTATGCCTACGGTGATCTCCGTACTGCTGTTTATAGCCTTCCACATCGCCTCTATTTCAGGTGAGAAAATGGTGAAGCAAGGGCAGATGACTCCTTGGATCGGAATGTGGATGGCGTCACTGGCACTTACACCTGTCGGTATATTCTTAACGTATAAAGCCACAACCGACTCCGTCATCCTGGACTCTGAATTCTACCGGAAACTGGTGGGAAAACTGATCCGCTTCCGTTGGATATCAAACTGGGTAAACCGTGGAAAAAAAGAGTCCTAAACCCAAGCTATTGGTTTTACTGTCCCGGGTGCCTTATCCCCTGGACAAAGGAGATAAGCTTCGAGCCTATCACCAGTTAAAAGGACTGCACGAGCGTTTCGAAATTATTCTCTGTTGCCTCTACGTAGGAAACATTCCCAATGAGGCTCGGGAAAAGTTAGAACCACTGAGCGACCACCTGTACTTCATTCCCCTAAGCAAAGCGGGAATTGCCTGGCGAGTAGCTACCAATTGGTGGCACAAACGACCTTTTCAAGTAGCTTTCTTTCATAGCCCCAAGGCACAGCAGGAATTGGATAAAATCATCGAAAAGCACTTGCCACACCGGTTTTATTGCCAGCTTATTCGAGTGACGGAATATGCCCGTAAATACACCATTTTCGGCAAAACACTGGATTACATGGACGCCTTATCCATTGGTATGCAGCGGCGCTATGAGCAGAGCTCATTTTTGCTTCGACCACTCATTCGAGAGGAGGCAAAGAGATTGGCGACTTACGAAAATCAAGTATTTCAGGATTTTGAGAAGAAGGTGATTATTTCGGAACAAGATCGCGATCATATTGCCCACCACAATACGGATGAAATTGACGTCATTCCTAATGGCATTCCCGTAGATTACTTCGAACCCCGAAAAGAAAAGCAGGATGTGGAGCTGTTGTTTACCGGAAACATGGCCTACCCACCTAACATTGAGGGAGCACAATACATCGTGAAAAAAATCATGCCCCTGGTTTGGGAAAAATACCCAGACACCAAGGTTTTAATCAGCGGTAAATCTCCTACGATGAAGGTGAAAATGCTCGCTGGAAAAAATGTGTTGGTCAGTGGCTGGGTAGAAGACATGCGTGACTCCTACGCCCGTGCCAAAATCTTTGTGGCTCCGATGGTTTTAGGATCCGGCCTGCAAAATAAACTGCTTGAAGCGATGGCCATGGAATTGCCTTGTATCACCTCGCCTATTGCCAACCGTGCGCTGGGAGCCAAGGAAAATGAAGAAATTCTAATTGGAACCGAACCAGAAGAATATGCCCAACACATTATCGATCTAATCGAGCAACCGGAAAAGCAACAAAAACTGGCTGAATCAGGAAGGAAGTACGTATCACAATCCTTCGACTGGAATCACTGGAATCAAAGGTTAGCCAACATTATTCAGAAGTAAGCCCAAGGCTAAGCGAGCCATTCAATCACTCCCAATTTACTAGCTACTTCTACTGGGCAATCTGAATTTTGTCTGTACGGCTCTCCCCGTTAATCTCATAACGAACGAGGTACCATCCACTCTGCATTTGGCTTACATCTACAAAACCATCTTCACGGGTTTCGAAAGTATAAACCTCCTGGCCTTGCAGGTTAAAGAAATGTAGGGTTGTGGTTTCACCTTCGGGAACTTGTCTTACCTGTAGGTAATCTACCGCAGGATTGGGATAAATACTCAACCTCTCCGTTTCGCTTACCGGACTTCCCAAAGCAGGCTCCAAGGCTAATTTGAAGCGAAACAATTGAGTTCCAGTTTCTTCTTTATTGGCGGCAAAATACATATAGCCGTTCATCCATTCCATTTGTTGACGGTCTACGATCAAATTGTTCTCAACCGGACTAAACACCTGGTAAGTGGTTTGCGCTGTACCCTGAGTACTCCACCACTCTTTACCTCCTAAAACACTAAAGAACAGTTGATCACCAATCATTTTGCCCACCCAATCACCATAACCGTGAACCGGAATGGTTAAATAGCTCCAGCTTGCCTCGGCCGCATCGTAAACCAAAATTGAATCCTGGCTAAAACTATAGACCATACGATCTCCGATATACCATTGTCTGCGTTTTGAATCAACTTTGGTAAAGTTTGCTTCACCCGCCTTCATGATCCAAAAGTCATGTTCTCCAGTGGCGAAAATGGCGTATTTGTTCGCTCCCAAAATTTGAGGCTGCACCCGATACTCCATGTAACCATGCATGGGGTTATCATCTACGCGGATGTTGTTGCCAGGCACCAATTCTTGAAATAGGCTTGCTCCTTTACCTTCCTGGTAAGTCCAAATCTCAGGTCCATGCTCCTCGTCCTGATCCACATAGAGG
This sequence comes from bacterium SCSIO 12741, assembly GCA_024398055.1. Taxonomy (NCBI): domain Bacteria; species bacterium SCSIO 12741. The sequence continues at coordinate 4,746,312 of CP073749.1, forward strand.
TACTGGCCACCCCAGGTGATTCCCGGAACATTTGGGTAAAAATTGTGATAACCAGAACACGACTTTCGAATTCGTCCATTTCGGTACGAATCAAAATAGTGGCAGTTGCCTTGCCCCTCTTCCCGGTAAATCCGGTGAAATAAGGGTTGATTGAAGTAAGCGCCAATGGACTTACATTGATCAAATTCCGTTTTCTCTACCAACTTATCTCCCTGTGGGTGATAAGCATAAGGCACTCCTTTGTCATTGGTAAACCAATCGGTTCCAGCAACGTTGTAATAGCCAAAATCGATGAACTGATAAGGGTAGGTTCCCTGGTAGGAGTCCTCACTTGACCAGTTCCAGGAGATTTGCTTGCTCTGAGAACCTTCCGCTCTCCAAAGCTGGTAACCGCTGTTTCCATTGTTGGCCATAAAGAACATTCCGTTCTCGGTAGGCTGGAATCGGGCTAAGTGGGAGCCTTCCTTTCCCGGACGAACGTCTGCCAATAGGGCTTCTTTTCCAATTCCGGTAGAATACCAAGGCTCGTCCCCGGTTTCCTCTTGATAGGCCTCGAAATAAAGCACATTACCTCGCTTGGATAACTCAGCTACCTTCGAATAAGGCTGATCCAACAACTGATCGTTGATATCGCCTAAATGGCCTTGGATAGGATCAAACTCTTCAATTCTATAGTCTCTCGGAGATTGCAAAACCCGGGTAACCCAATACAAACGGTTGTTATAGGTGGCCATTTCCATTTGGTAGTTGTAGAATAGATACATGGAATAGTCGGCCACTTTTTCGGTTGAGCTGTAATAGATGCGAACCTTGTCATTGAAGAAATAAACCAATCCAATTTCATCCACTTCAACCTGGGCCGCGGCATAGTTCCCCACAATAGGCTTCACGGAGTTTTGCTCAATCACCCAGGTCGTGTAGCGTCCCGAGTTTTTACGCGAATAAAAAATGTCTTTGCTGTTTTGGTGAAAATGAGCCGTGTGGCGAAAATCCGCTTTTTTCGTAGCGTATAGGGTTTCAATGTTTTGCTCAAATCTCCTCAGGTGAATAGAGTCGTCAGCAGTAGACCACTCGTAGTAAACGGTATCTTCTCGAGCCATGAATACCATGGGATATCGAAAGCCATTTACACCAGGTTCTACGTTTTTCTCAACAAGTGTTTGAGGTTCAATGTACTTCAACTCATATTGAGATTGAAGCTCACTATCGGAAAAATAGATTCTGGTCTTACCCGCATCCAAATTCACCGCGTTGCTGTTTCGTTTGTTAATGGTTTTCCAGCTGGTTGGATTTCTTCGATCCATTACATCCATCCGGAATTGACCATCCGTATCAGGATGAAAAACTACCATGGCCACGGTTTCATCATTGGCCACCATTTGCATCACTTGATTGACGTTATTCAGGGTAGTGCTGAATGAAGCTGCACTTTTGCCTTCCTCCAATTCCACGTACTTAAACGTGGCACCATGAGAATAAACAAAGGCCAGGCGATCACTTAATTTATTCAAGCGAAGAACATAGGCAGGATCGCCTAATCCTAATTCTATTTCAATTACTTCTCCAGATACCAAGTGCAGCCAAGCCAACTTTTCTCCATAACCATTGGAGTAGCCGTAGCTAATTAAGGCATGATCGCCGCTTACCGCTTCCATTTTTAAATAGGGAGATGAGAATAGCGTCTTAAAGGAATCTTCCTTAAAAATTCCGATCGTTTGAATTTGCGGACCATAACCAAAGGCACTTTCAAGCCCCGAGTGGATAACCAACCCGTGCTTAGAGTCTAACACATTGGAGTGGGATTTCGTCTGTTTTCCTTCTTCAAAAAAAGTTACCTGTTCCAGCTGTTGAGCATAGAGTGGTGAAACAGACAAACAAATCAATAGCAGTTGTAGTACGTGTCGAAGCATGGCCAAGGTTTTACCAAATGTAGGTATTATTTAAACGCCTAATAAATAGATCTTTAGCGCACAATGGTCACCCTACCTGAAGTCGATTCCTGCTGATTGGCGCAGTCGGTAAACTTAATGACGTAGAAATAATTCCCTACCGGGCACTCTTTGCCATTATGCATACCATCCCACCATTCAGACGGATGATTGGAACGGAACACAATTTGTCCCCAACGATCCATGATAGAGATCTCAAAGTTTTCATCTTCCTGAACAAAGGTTCCCCAGGTTTCATTTAAACCATCGCCATTAGGGGTAAAGCTGGTGGGAATCATATCAAAAGGAGTTACCCCTTTCAAAATTTCCACTTCGTCAGAATTCTTGTTTCCACACTTGTCGTAAACGGTCACTTGATAGTAACCCGGCTTTTTCACCTTTATGCTTTTGGTCGATTCTCCAGTACTCCAATCGTAGATGGAGGCATTTTCAGACTCAGCCGTAAGCGTGTAGGATTCACCAAAACAGAAGTAATCATCTTCTCCAAGGTCCACATCTACCGAAGTAATGTAATCGACCTGGATATTATCAGAAACCTCTCCACAGAAATTGGTGATCGTTATGGCATAAGTTCCAGGCTCGGAAACGATGATAGAAGTATCGGTGCTTCCGGTACTCCACTTGTAACTTGAATTTGGGAAGGTAGCACTCAGTTCAACCGTTTCACCTTTACACAGGATGGTGTCTTCTCCCAAGTTTACGGCTGCAAAATCAAATACCGTGACGGTCGTTGAATCTTTGGAACTACAACCGTTTCCGTCTGTTACAGTTACAGCGAATTTCCCTGAATAGTTAACCGCTACCGTATCAATAGTATCTCCAGTTGACCAGTTGTACTTTAAATAGTTACCTGCGCGAAGAACAGCTTCCTCTCCTTGGCAAATGGCCTGTGGCGAACCTAAGTCTACCGGTGTATGCTTATACTCGGTCAAGGTGGTTGTATCTACCCAGGTACAATTTCCGGAATCAACAGCTTCGAGCCAATATTTTCCTTCTTTGTAGACCTTAGCGTCACGTGTGGTCTGCCCATCACTCCATTTGTAGGAGAAATAACGATCGGTACTACTAAAGGTAGTCGTATCGCCTTCGCAGATATAAGAGTCTGAGGTGATATTGAGTACAGGTCCGGTTTCGTATTCCAATTTCCAATAGAAGGAAATCATAAACGGTGGGTTCCAGTCAATGGCTCGTATGGCAATCACATTCCGCCCTACCTGTAAAAAGGGATACAGATTATGAACATTCAAATTGGAATTGGTAGCAGCACCTGCCATTTGACCGTTAACGTAAATCACGTATTCGTTGTCAGCAGAAATTTCAGCCAACGTTCCCGTTCCATTAAAATTGGTTGCCTTCAGGCAGCCATTCCCCAAGGTTTTGAGGTAGAATGATTTTCTGAAATAAACCGTATCCTGATAAGGAAGCAACCACATACTCTGTGATCCAGGTGCAATAGGATATCCGGGAACGATGTTTGGAGAAGGTGCCGTGGAATTGGACCATCCGGCATCGTTAAATCCCACATCATTCCATCCTGGGGTAAGGGTCGAAGAACACTTCCAGGTACCATCTCCTTTAAATTCAAACACGGTTTGAGACTGTGCTTCAAATGAAATGGCAAGTAGAAGGGTTAGAACGAGATATGAAAATAATTTCTGCATCTGAGATCTGCAAAAATACAAAGGATCTCTATTAAAAAAGAAAAAGGGCTGAAGTTTACCAACAGCCCTTTCTTAATTTGCTTTTTGACTTAATGACTCACTTTTTTCGGTTTACGAAAAACGAACTGTCCGTCAAACTCATCGAGGATGATATGATCACCTTCAGAAACCCTTCCAGATAAGATCTCTTTGGACAATCCATTCATCACTTCTTTTTGAATTACCCGCTTTACCGGACGAGCCCCGTATTGCGGGTCAAAACCCACATCGGCGAGCAAGCCAATGACTTCATCAGAAGCTTCCATACGGATGTCTTTTTGGGCCAACAAGCGCTCCACTCCTTTGAGTTGAATGCGAACGATGTCTTTGATATTATCGGCACTCAGAGGAGTGAACATGATGGTTTCATCGATTCGGTTGACGAACTCGGGCTTCAAGGATTGACGAACCAGACCTAAAACATCGTCTCGAGTGCGTTCAAAAACCATTGGGTCTTTTCCATCGGCAGCATCGTAGTTGTCACGAATGATTTCACTGCCCAAATTTGACGTCATGATGATGATCGTATTTTTAAAATTGGCCACTCTCCCTTTGTTGTCCGTCAAACGCCCGTCATCGAGCACTTGGAGGAGAATGTTGAAAGCATCCGGGTGTGCCTTTTCGATTTCATCCAGCAAAATCACGCTGTAGGGTTTGCGTCTGACGGCTTCGGTCAATTGCCCGCCTTCGTCATAACCGACATATCCTGGAGGCGCCCCTACCAAGCGAGAAACGGCGTGGCGTTCCTGGTATTCACTCATATCAATTCGAGTAAGTGCTCCTTCATGATCAAATAAGTATTCAGCCAAGGCCTTTGCCAATTCTGTTTTACCCACACCGGTCGTTCCCAAAAACAAGAAGGATCCAATTGGTTTCTCTTGATCCTGAAGCCCTGCCCTACTCCTACGTACAGCGTCAGCAATAGCCACAATGGCTTCATCCTGACCGATGACACGCTTGTGCAACTCATCTTCCAGATGAAGCAATTTTTCGGCTTCGCTTTGCATCATCTTGCTCACAGGCACTCCGGTCCATTTACTGATCACTTCAGAAATGTCCTCGCTATCTACTTCTTCTTTCACCATTTGCGAACCACTGGCCTGCATTTCTGCCAATTGAGCCTCAAAGGACTTCAACTGGTCCTCAGCCGCTGACATCTGGCCATAGCGTATCTCAGCTACACGTCCGTAATCGCCTTCACGCTCAGCCTGAGTAGCTTGAAGCTTCAGTTGTTCAATTTCTTCTTTTACCCGCTGGGTTCCATCAATTACTTCTTTTTCACTTTCCCATTTCGCTTTCAGCTGATCCCGTTGTTCAGTGAGGTTTGCAATTTCCTCCTTGAGCCCGGCAATTTTCTTCTTATCACCTTCCCGCTTAATGCCCTCGCGTTCAATCTCCAACTGGCGAATCTTACGTTCTACCTCATCCAGTTCTTCGGGCATAGAATTGATTTGAATGCGCAACTTTGATGCTGCTTCATCAATCAAATCAATGGCCTTGTCTGGCAAAAAACGATCGGTGATGTAGCGCTGACTCAACTCTACGGAAGAGATGATGGCTTCATCCTGAATGCGAACTTTGTGATGGGTTTCGTACTTCTCTTTCAAACCACGGAGAATCGAGATTGCATCTTCTACCGTAGGTTCGTCCACCATTACGGTTTGGAAGCGGCGTTCCAGGGCTTTGTCTTGCTCAAAATACTTTTGGTATTCATTCAATGTGGTAGCTCCAATGGCACGTAACTCTCCACGGGCAAGGGCAGGCTTGAGAATGTTGGCTGCGTCCATGGCACCTTGTCCTCCACCGGCACCTACCAGGGTGTGAATTTCATCAATAAACAGGATGATTCTTCCATCGCTGCTGGTCACTTCCTTCACCACGGACTTGAGGCGTTCTTCAAATTCACCTTTGTACTTAGCTCCGGCGATTAAGGCTCCCATATCCAGGGAAAAGAGTTCCTTTTGCTTGAGGTTTTCAGGTACATCTCCCGAAACGATTCGGTGAGCCAAACCTTCCGCAATCGCTGTTTTACCTACTCCTGGTTCTCCAACCAGTATGGGGTTATTTTTTGTTCTACGCGATAAAATTTGAAGTACCCGACGTATTTCATCGTCCCGGCCAATAACGGGATCCAGTTTTCCTTTAGCCGCCTGTTTGTTTAGGTTAATGGCGTATTTATTCAGGGAATTGTAGGTATCCTCGGCAGTTTGGCTTTTTACCGTTTCGCCCTTACGCAATTCTTTAATTGCGGCTTTTAACCCTTTCTCGTTCAACCCATTGTCTTTCATCAACTGAGCAATGGTTGACTTGGTCATCAAGAGTCCCAATAACACATGCTCGATGGAAACGTAATCGTCTCCAAACTCCTTTAGCAGCGAAGTGGCTTTCTGAAAAACCTGAGCTCCCTCTCTCGAAAGGTAGGCTTCTCCTCCACTCACTTTGGGGTAGCCCTCCACGATTCGATCTAAAGCTTGGCGGAAAATATCGGTATTCACTCCCAATTTCTTGAAGAGGAAGGGAGTCACATTCTCATCTACAGCGAACACACCTTTCAAAACGTGCCCGGTTTCGATGGACTGGTTACCCGCTTCAAAGGCCATTTGCTGGGCCATTTGAAGGGCTTCCTGTGTTTTAATGGTTAAATTATTTGTATTCATATTGATAATGCTCTTTTAGTCTGTTTTGCACTCAGGGCATATCAAGTACTCGGCCAAGGAAAAAGATCAGAAATTATGGCAGCAAATGCACTATGGACAGGTCATTTAGACAGGTCTTCGAAAAAAAAGCCGCCAGAATTTCTGGAAATGAAAGAAGTGGAGGATTAATTCTCCTTAACCAACTGGAAGTGTTCTATCCGGCCTCCCCAGGATACCCGAATGTGGTAAGTTCCCGATTCAAAAGTGGATAGATCCATAGACAAAGTCTTTTCATCTACCTTGTCTTTGCGCATCACTTCCTTGCCCTGTGAATCCAGGATGACCATATCGAAGGATTGAATTCCCTCCGGAACTTCGAGCACAAACCGACCTTGGGTAGGATTAGGATAGATTTTAACCCCACCTGGTTTCGCCTCCTCGCCTATCCCCACATTCGTAAAGGTGTAGCAGGAAGAAGTATCCGTGCAGCCGAAGCGATCCACCACCAAAGCATAAGATCCATTGGCCTGAGGCTTGAAGGTTTTACCCGTTTCTCCCGGGATGGGCAAATTTGTTGCACAATCTATCCAACGATATTTTCCAACTCCCAAGGCCTCCAATTCACTCGAAGTTTGCTTGACTGACGAATCCGGAACAATCCGGCGCAATTCGACCTGAACCACGCTATCGCAGCCCAAAATTGATTTAAGAATAAACTTTTTGGAAGCTGTATTTGTACCGATCGTGCCATCAGGAAAAACATAGCTATCACCATAACAGATAGTATCTGCCAAGAACGTAGAATCTGCTAGATAAACAGATAAATCAATGATTAAATATTCCACACAACCCATATTCTGTTGAGCCAAAGTATCCCGAACTGCAACAGAAGAAACCTTTCCACTGGGGAAAGTATAAGATGTACCACGACAAATGGAATCACGGGTATAATGATATACAGGAGGAAGCGATATAAAATGGGTCACCAGGGTATCCAAACAACCTTGTAAATTGGTTACAAGTGAAGTATCTGTTTTGCTCGTATCACTTTGACTTCCATTAGGAAAAGTATAGGTTTTCCCGTGACACAGTGTATCATTTTTATGAATAACAGGAGGATGAGTAACAAATAGATTCACGATAATAACACTATCACAAGCCTGGCCCAACAATAAAGTAGTTGTATCGCTTAACGGACCTGTTGGAGTGATGCTTCTACCATCTGCAAATTGATAACTTCCTCCCAGGCAAACCGTATCAAAAACCACCATAGGTGTAGGAGGAATAATGGAAAGTTGAGTGACTACAATGCTATCACAGCCCTTTATCGTTTTGATGGTGCTGGTTTGAGTAGTGGCTCGATAGGATGAGCTTCCATCGGGGAAATAATAAGGAGCACCTTGACAGATAGAATCTACCACGGTATCACGCGGTGCAGGCAAAATGCTCAACGTAGTCACCCAATTCGCTGAGCAGCCTAACGAGTCTGTTACTGCTGCTGTATCCACTGTGGCCACATTAGAGCTGTCTCCATCAGGGAAATAAAAATAATTTCCACTGCAAATAGTGTCCAGAGAAGCCATCCAAGTTAGTGGACGTTCATACAAATGAGTAACCACCAAACTATCACAAAATCCATTGGAATTTAAATGGCTGGTATCGGTTGTAGTACTCCAACCCGTATCTCCATCAGGAAAAATGAAAAATAGCCCATTACAGATGGTATCATAAAGAACCGTTTGTGGAGGGTTTGGAATCACAGTCAAATTAGTAATTATGAGGCTATCACAGTTATTTACTGACTTAAGAATCGAGGTATCAACCTTACTAACTGTGGCCGTATCCAGATCAGGAAAATAATAGGTGCCAGATGAACTGCAAACGGTTTCATAGACCTCATTTACCTTATACTCTACCGTTAATTCAGTTAAAACGAGACTATCGCAACCATTGACTGATTGAAAGAAACTGGTATCCAAAGTAGAAACAGAGCTGGAGTCTCCATCGGGAAATACATAATATCCCGGACCACAATGAAGCACACGATTAAAATCTCCACTATAGGTTTGAGACAAATGGAGCAATACCGAATGCGGACAGTTGGAAGCTACTTCCCGACCGGCACCTGGATCTAAATCCACATTCTTCCCATCTATATTCATATAAAGATGAACACTACTTAAAGTAGGTAACATTTGTTTGTAGGGAAGATAGGTACTACCAGGAAATGCTATCTGGCTGGCATACTGGTAGTTTAACTTATTATCAAGAGCCATGATTACATGGCCTTCACTGAAATCAAAAGTATTATCTACTCCAGGACCTGGATCCAAATCTATTTCGAAGCCTCTAACGTATCGAGCCCATAGGAAAAGCCTATTTGATATTTTCTCCCGTTTTATTTCAACGTGGTCAGCGAAATAGCTTTTACCATCAAACTGGCGAACGATTATGGGCGTTGCATTCGGATTTAGTTTCGCTACAAATCTCCTGGATTTAGAAGCATCCAATGTATGGGTCCCTGATCCGATGTCCAAATCCAAACTAAAGTCTCTTGCGATACCCGCGACAAATACCTCTCCTGAGGCATTAACTTCCATGCTCATGGATTGAGCATCATACTTGCCTCCCCAAATAAAATTTCCAGCCGTGTCATAACGAGCAATGAAACTGTAATAAGATGAGGGGCCAAGGACGTATTGATTTGTACTGGGATCCAGGTCAATTGTGCCTGAATTAATCCCTAATAGATAAGGATTTCCAGCAGTATCGATTTCAAAATCCTCCACACCGGCATCATAGGAACAGATCAGCTGCTTCGCCCACTCAAAGTTACCTACAGGGTCATACTTGGAAATAAACAGATCTGATTTGGTACCTACTCTATTAACCAAAGCCGTACTTGTTGCAAAATCAAGGTTAACCGGAGCATAGAGAATTCGACCAGCTAAATAAATATTCCCTTTAGTATCGCAGTGAATTCGAGCGACCCGGGCCGTGGTACCCGATAATTTATTTTTCTCATAAACCAACCACTTCAGGTTTCCATCCTTAGTATATCGAGCCAAAAACGATGATGTTCGCAAAGAGTACCCCCAATTGACAGCCGTACCCAGATCAAAATCCACCGAATCCTTGAACGTACCGGTCATAATGATGTCGTCATTATCGGCTAACGTAATATCTAAAACCTCAATATTCCCTTTGCTGCTACCGGTTCCTTCAAAAGTTCGTTTCCACAGAATCTTTCCTGCTTTATCCCTTTTTATTACATAACCTGATAAACTTTTAGCGCTTTGGCCTTTTAGAACATGGTCGTTTGAATTTCCGTTTCTCTCAAAATAAACTTTACTTCCTGCTTGAATTAGGTTGCCATCCGAGGTAGATTCAAGGCTTACTTCCAATTTCTGAGCACTGCCCGGAACATTAAATTCGTTACGGCCTACATAGGCCAGCGAAGACTTTGGAATGCTTGATGGCTTAACCGATAAATTTGTGGTTACTGTGCTATCGCAACCTTTTGACGAGGTAAGTACAGAAGTGTTGGATTTAGCACTAACTGTTAAGCTGCTATCCGGAAAGGCGAAAACTTTTCCCTGACAAATACTCTGGGTGACCATCACATTCCGAGCAGAATCGCTTCGATAGGTCAATTCAATGATCAAAAGGCTATCACAGCCCTGTTTGGTTTGAAACCAAGAGGTATCTCTAATTGCGGTATCGCTGCTATCTCCATCAGCAAAGTAGTATACCGTTCCCTGACAAACTGAAACAGTGTCCACTTGATAGCGAGGGGTATCTATATTAATATCTAAAATAACCAAGCTATCACACCCGAACTGATTGGTAAGTAAAGTAGTATCCAATCCCCCCTTTTTTGCTGTATCTCCGTTGGGTAAAAGATAGGGTTGACCATAACAAGCGGTAACGGAAAAGTAGTTTGTATCCGGCTTAATCACTCGCAAATCAGTGATCAATAAGGTATCGCATGAGGTCGAATTATGAATAATGGAAGTATCTACAACATCTGTGATGGACGTATCTCCATCTGGAAAAGTATAGGTGTTGCCCTCACAGATGTAGGCTAAGCGATGGGTATAGGTAACGGTGTCCAATTTCAAATCGGTGATAATTAAACTATCGCAGCCAAATTGATTCGAAAGTGTGCTGGTGTCTACGGTGGCTATTGAAGATGTATCTCCATCCGGAAAAGTGTAAACTCCCTGAGCGCATTTGGTAAAGGATAAATAGGTAGTATCCTGAGTACGAACTATAACATGATGGTTGGTAACCGTATCCCGGCAAATCACCTGATTACTTGAACTCGTGTCCAAAAGAATGGTGTCCGAATAGAAGTACTTACTAAACAATTGAACACTATCTCCTGGACAGATATAGTGGTAAGCATTCTTTTGCAGTGCTGGTTTTCCGGGACTCGATTTTATCCAGGTGGCGGCATGCATATACGACGTTGAAAAGCTTCCATGGGGACCTTGTCCGGATACAACAGTGGAACTCGAAAAAATAGGACAACCTCTGCTATCAAAAAGAGCATATGCATAATGATCCGGGCAATTGATCGGAGTGGTTCCGCTTAAATGATTTATGGGGTTTACCGCAAACCAATTCATACCAGCCTGTTGGCCGTCAACCAAACTCTTTTTGTAATATGGAGGAACCCCTGGCCAGTCAGCCCCGATAGTCACGGGGTCACCACAGGCGCAAACATCGTATTCGAGGGTTTGATTTTGTTCTATTCTAAGAACTTCGGTATCAACCTTAATCGTCCCTAAAAAAAGATTCCAATTTGGTGGGGAACTACAGCCACCTAAAACTGGGCAAGCGTAAACATCCAAAAATGGATAATCCGGGTAAACATTAATACCAGCAACCATGTGCTTATGAGTCCAAACATTATAGGAGTTCGCCCAACTGTGATTGTAAGAATACGCCCCCATATTGGCCACATAAACGCCGCCATAAATATTCGGGTCCAAGGTGTCGGACAAGATAATTTCAACAGTTGCTCCTTGCCCAACGCAATTGGCTTTGGTAATCGTTCGGTAGGAAAGTATAGTAGGGAGGTTGTTTTGAGCTTGAATGGATTGACCCAATAGGAGGGCTCCCATCAGAAAGACCAAGCCCCCAAAGGGAGCAATCTTAAAAGGTAGGCTTATAAGTTTCATGAATTCTGAAGCAAAGTTTCACACTTGCAAAATTACCCGGCCTAGTAGGTTGCTCAAAACCGAATTCAAAGCCAATCTGACCGAATTCAAAAATCCTAGTCTTGCTTAATGACCCGGAAGCGAGATTGGCTTCCCCCCTGCTCTATTTGCAGAATGTACATTCCTGTGGATAATTGAGATAGGTCTAAGGTGTATTGCTGCTCCTGGATAGTCCTTTGGCTTTGGATGACCTTGCCACTCAAATCCAGCACTTGCACCTGATATGGTTCTGGACTCATGCTCCATTCCAAAAACAATTCTCCAGAAGTTGGATTCGGGAACAACCGAATAGCATTGGAATTTAAGGTAAGATCTCTTGTACCGACCGTTTCAATCGAATAACATGCCGAGGTATCAGTGCAGCCAAAGCGGCTAACCACCACGGCATAGGAACCATTTTGAGTAAAGCCAAAGGCTCGCTGATTAGCGCCTGAAATTGCCTGGCCGGTTTCACAATTAATCCACTGATAGTGGCTTGCTGCCGGATCATGAGCCAATAGGCTATCGCTGAATCTCCAAACCGCCGTATCAATCTGATTGACGGTTAAATGCGTTATAACGGTACTATCACATCCAAAGGCGGTTTGATAACGAACGGTGTCTTTTCCGGAAGTACTCGTTGTTGCTCCACCAGGATAAGTGTACGTTTCACCATGACAAATTGAATCATACCGCTGAATTGTATGAGAAGGACTGACCAATAGAGAGATATGAATGATACTATCACAGCCCTTATGGGTCTGGTAATAAAAATTTCGGCTTCCGGCTACAGTGGTTACGCTTCCATCGGGAAAAGTATAGGACTCACCTTCACATATTCTGGCCAATTGATGCTTGTATGAAGTGGGATTTACCCAAAGGTGGGTTTCGATAATGCTATCGCAGCCGCTGGAAGAATTCAGCTTGCTCATTTGGACCATGGATGTATCCGATTTTGTACCATCAGGAAAGGTATAGGTGTTTCCACCGCAAATGGTATCGTAATCTACTCTGCGGTACTTGGGTGTCACTCCTAAAAAGGTGATAATGGTCATTACGCAACCCTGCTGATTGGTTACAATACTGGTATCTACTGTGGCTATAGAGGATGTATCACCATCAGGAAAGGTGTGTACCTGGTCCTGGCAAGTCATCGCATTTACGAAAGTCGGCTGCCCTTGAACGGTAACTATTAAATGTGTAATAACAAGGCTATCACAACCTCCGGCACTGGTGATCAAACTGGTATCTGTGGTGGCTATGGATGAAGAGTCGCCATCGGGAAAAACGTAATTCTGTCCCTGGCAAATAACGGCATTCACGATCACGGGAGATGGAGGGGTTACCGTAAGTTGAGTGATGACCAAACTATCACAGCCTCCAATTCCGGTTAATAGACTGGTATCCGTTGTTGAAATGCTGGAAGTATCTCCATCTGGGAATGTATAAACCAATCCTTGGCATTGAGATACCGAGACCTGGGTCGTTGCTACAGGTAACCTTCGGAGGTCGGTAATGATTAAACTATCACACCCATGCTGTGATTGGAAGAGACTGGTATCTACCCGTGCTCCAGAGCTTGTATCTCCATCTGGAAAAGTGTAGAGAATGCCCGAACACAGGGTAATGATGGTATCCGATCTGAATCTTGGATAAACTTGAAGGTAGGTGGATTTTATGGTATCAATTCCTCCGGTTACCACCACGGTATCCTTGTAAATTCCAGTTGTTTTACGAAAGCCCCCTGCTGCATATAGACTATCGCCAGAGCAGAGTGTATCATAGAAGTTTACGTAGGTCCAGGTAGAGTCACAAAGCATCTTAACATCGTTGCTATCAAGAGCCCGTTTATACACCCTAACTTCATCGATTTTTCCGTCGAAGAATTCACGGGTCAAGTAAGATCCAATAGATTGCTTGATGGTCCCGGGAGCAGCCAGTTTCCCTGTTTTGGTGCGAGTACCGATGAGCTTTCCATCCGAATAGAGGTACATGTTTTTACCATCATAAACACCGGTAATACAATGCCAGTTTCCATCGGTATAATTGGAAGCGGTTATCGCCACATCGAGCTCCAGGTAAACGTTTCCTGAATGAATTCCAAAGGACAATAAAGTCCCATTATGCTGGAACGCCAACAGGTAATTTGCAGGCCATGGACCTTGTCTTGTGATGTTGTAATAGGTTGATGAAGTAATATTATCTGGCTTAACCATAGCACTAATGGTGACCACATCGGTATCGCTCAAGTCCCATCCATTCGTTTGAATCTGATCATTGATCCCATCAAAATCGTAAGCGCTATTGGCGTTGTTGTGTCGGTCTGTGGTTAATGAAACTCCCCCCATGGTTGTCCCATTTTTATTACCGATGGCATCATTGGCATTTCCCGAGAAGGGATAATAATGAATAAGATCCGTATTGATACTTTGGGAGAATACGAAGGAGGAAAGGGTGGTCAGAAAGACAATTGCAACAAGCGTCCTAAGATGGTTAAGGCTCATAGCTCTGAAAATTAGGGATTAGGCGAAATTAGCTTCGCTATTCGGCAAGGACAAATAATCTTTGCAAAACACATGATCTAATTTGTAAAAGGCTCAGTTGCTCCTTTTTGATCTCAAAAAATCCAGCCTCAAACCGGTTCGTTGGAGTGCTTTCCATGGGAACTCGGCTTAGGCTGGTCTGGAGGGTTGGTCGGGACCTCCATTCTTCGATTGGAAAAAAAAAGTGCTACCCGAAACGACGAGCTGGTTGGTGTCGATCGGGAGCACCTGGTTTAGCTACAAGCCCTTAGCGAATAAGGGGTCAATAACTCGTGTTGGTGATTGATGCTCAGTGGTTTTCATCTTTGATAGATCCAAGATACAACAGGAATGGGCAGCCCCATTTTAACCGTAAATTCAGGAGGGCTTTTTACAAATTTCGATCGACGAAAAACAGGATTTCATGACGAGTGGGAGGCAACCCTTTTTAGGACCAATTTTAGGGTTTACAATCAACCGAAATAACGGCGGATAAACGATGAATCTGATAGGTGAAGGGGAACTGAATTAGTCTTCCTTAACGAGTCGGAAATTTTGAATGGATCCTGCTTGTTCCACCCGAATCAGATAGGTGCCATTCGGCCGGTTGCTTATATCCAAAGAGAATTGATGTGAGAATACATGGGTACGGGTTAAAACCTCCTTCCCGGAAAGGTCGGTAATAGTAACCCAAAATCCGCCTTGTCCATTAACGTTTTCCAGCAGGAAGGCCCACTGGTGGGATTGGGGTAAATGCGAATACGCTCAGTATCCGATAAGGACGACTCCTCTCCTACTCCAACCGTATTCACAGTATAACAGGCTGAAGTATCCATGCAGCCACTTCTCTCCAAAATGAGTGCATAACTGCCGTTAGCTTTCGGCTCAAAGCTCCGTGAAGTTTCTCCGGTAACGGGTTGGTCGGTTTTACAATCTATCCAGGTATATTGAGTCGCGTTCATCTCCTTTGACTCTAAAACACTGTTTGACAGCGCTATTTGAGTATCAAGGTAAATGACCATTAGGTGGTGTTCTTCCAGGCTATCACAGCCGTGCATGGTCAATGTGTATTTGGATAGCGTTCGCGGAACACTGGTCGTATCCCCATTAGGAAAGGTGAACAATTCACCCTCACAGATCGTATCAAAATATTGATCATGATAAGAAGGATTTACCCATAAGGAAGTTTTAAAAATGCTATCACAACCAACCACATTCTGGTAGGAAAGCGTGTACACACCTGTTGTATCCACCAGACTGCCATCAGGAAGTGTATGGGTTTGTCCCTGGCATATCGTATCGGCATGAGCCTGATAAAAGGAGGGTTTAACAACCAAGTGGGTTTCTATCAAACTGTCACAACCCTTGGAGGAGACTAACCGGCTCAGGTACTTTTGATTCCTAAAACCTTTCTGTCCATCGGGAAATAGGATCGTATCACCTTGACAAATGGTATCGAAGCTTGCCAAGGACCAAACCGGATGCCTCGTGAGTTTGGTAATAATCATTTGATCGCAATAACCAATCGTTTGATGCCTGGCTGTATCAAGCCTGGATACGGTAGAGGTATCGCCATCCAAGAAGGTGTAAACCTGCCCTTCGCAGATAGATGCGTTTTGCTGAACGAATTTCGCTGGAAGGGCCTTTACGCTTACTATTAAGATCGAATCGCACCCCTTTTGGGTGGACAAGAAGGTAGTATCGAGAATGCTTTTGGATATTCTTGTAAAGGAACCGTCTGGAAAATAATAATGCTTCCCTTCACACAAAGAATCTGTGGTGGTAAAGATATAACTGGGAGCCACAGTCAAATTGGTTACAATTAAGCTATCGCAACCCAAGGTTTGAACGACTGAAGAATCCGTTTTAGAAACGGTGGCTGTATCTCCATCGCGAAAAGTATAAACTGTAGTATCGCAGTGAAGGACATTTTGCCAAAGCTCATTTCTGGTGTTGTGTAAAAAAGTCCTTTTAATAGTATCTCTGCACGAAGGCGAAACGGCCTGAACTGTATCGTAATAGTAGCCATCATTTTTCCGGTAAACCCCATAGATAAGTGAACTATCTCCCAGGCAAATCGTATCGCGAACAAAGGACTTGGGATGGTAATCGGCTCCAGTTACGGTGGTCAAAGACCATTTGTTTTCAGCATGGTAATCAAAAAACGGTTGCCCCCGGTAGTGACTTCCTGAAAAAAACGGACACCCCCGACTATCGTATACAGCAGAGTTTAATGTACCTGGACAAGAAAGTCTTGTAGCACCAATTAGGTTTGAGCTAAGGTTACTGTAATTCCAAGCACTCACTCCAGATCGTGGTGATGCAATGTAATACGGCGACACTCCGGGCCAATCATTGGAAATAGGCTCCAAGGTATCGTTGCAGGAGCAAACGGTAATACCAGACAAGGAACTTGGTCTTAGGACTTCAGTATCTATTTTTCCGGTCCCGATGGAGGCATAAATGCCAAGCGAAAAATCGAAGTACACATAAACGGTAATGAGGTCGTTTAAGGGCCAAATATCAACATTGGTAAATCGGTAGGTATTGTTTCCCATCGATGTAGGATAAAGATAGCGAGTCTGGTTGCCAGTATTGCCCATGTTTTCAATAGCGACGTATGGCATTCCTCCTGTTGGTGCGGTGGTTAGCTCTACATCAACGGTGGCACCCTTTCCCACACAATTGGCTTTCACTACTGTAGTTACGCTTTTAACAGAGGGGTTGGTTTGAGCTTGAGCCACTAACCCGAAAAAGAATCCACCGAAAAGTGCAATATAGAATGGGATTAGCTCAATTCGAAATTTCATGATTATATCAATCTACCTTTTGATCAGTTTAAACTCCTCGGTAGATTGTTCTCCAACAACCTTGATCAGGTAAGTACCGGCATCTAATAAAGTCAAATCGATGGGTACGATAGGTTGTTCACTCTCCGTTCGATTTAAAACCTCTCTCCCCTGGCTATCCATTACCCGAATATTCCAGGTACCGGTTCTTGATCCCAAATCCACCACAAAATCTCCGGAAGTTGGGTTAGGGTAAATACGAATATCCTTGCCTGAAGATGGATTCTGGGAAAACTCGTTTAATCCAACTGCCTCGAAGACGTAACAAGCCGAAGTATCCACGCACCCGTTCTCCCCAATGACCAGGGCGTAGGAGCCATTTTGAGTCACGGTAAATTCCGATGTGTTTTGTCCGGTAATTACCTGGCCGGTTTGACAATCAATCCAGGAATAGGATTGGGCCGATTTGTTGGAAGCAATGAGTACCCCATTGTTCTTAGAAACCGCAGTATCCACACTTTTCAAGGCCAAGTGAGTCCGTACCAAACTATCGCAACCGTATTGGGATTGTAACTTACTCACCTGGAAAGTGCTCGAATTGCCAGTGGATCCATCAGGGAAAGTATAAGTCTGGCCCTGACAGACCGTGTCGTAAACCCGAACCGAATAATCGTCATGCGTAATTAGTGTGGTCTCAATCAAGCTATCGCATCCCTTGCTATCCGTTAAAGTACTGGTATAGACGGTATCAAAAGCAAAGGTGAATCCGTCGTGAAAAGTAAATGGTGTTTTAATGCAGGTGTAGGCCGTGTCCTTTCTTTTGGATAGTGGGTGAACCAGCAAGGAATCAAAAATCAGGTGATCGCAAAACCCGGGTTGTGTGATCAAATTGGTATCGACCATGGACCTACTGGAGGTATCACCATCTCTAAAAGTAAACAACTGTCCTTCGCAAATGGAATGATACTGATACTGTCCGGTTGGAGGAATAATGGTCAATTCAGTGTATACGATGGAATCGCAACCCGATAGGGTGCTCAAAACACTTGTATCCTTCATAGCTACGGCTGATCTTCTTCCATCCGGAAAAGTAAATACCTTTCCCTGGCAGATTGAATCTTTGCGGCTGGACTGAAAAGCCGGACTCACCTGTAATGTGGTCACAACCAAACTATCGCACCCAAAAACATTGTTTAACCGACTGGTATGTACAACGCTCACATCTGAGGAGTCTCCATCAGGAAAAGTGAACCATTTACCAGCACAAATGCTGGCTGAGCTCTGCGTTCCAGATAGTGGATTTACCGCCAAATGCGTAACAATATTACTATCGCATCCAAAAGAGGAAATCAAATAACTGGTGTCAATGCCGGCCGTTTGAGTCGAATTTCCATCAGGAAATTGGTACCAATCTCCTTGACAAATCGAGTCGTTCACCGTTACCCAATGATGTGGCATCACATTTAAATCCACCACCAAAATATCATTACAAATCCCTGTCGATAAGGCACTCGTGTCCATTTTCGAAACCGTTGCCGTATCTCCATCCAAAAAGGTGTAGGTAGTTCCCTGGCAATGATAAATTGTGGTATCAAAAACCGACCTGGGAGTAATGGTAACCAAATGCGTAACAAGGGTATCGCAGGCGGAGGCATGTACCACAGAATCATAATAAGTACCTGCTGCTGTGACGGCTTGATTTCCAACCCATAAGGTATCACCTGCACAGATTGAGTTATTCACCGATTTACGCTTGATATTGTCGGCAATTATTAAATCTCCAATACCCGTAGGAACACTTGTAAGCAAACCCTGGTAAATAGGACATCCTCTGGCATCAGTCAAGGTACATTCAAAATCGCCGGGAGGTAAACTAATTGGTAAAGTACCGGATCCGCTTGGACCAGGTACCCATTTGGGCCAATAAGAAATGGTTATTGGCAGACTGGCTCCAGGAACGATGTAGTTTATACCGGTCGTAAAATCGCAGGAAGAATAATTTCCCCCACTTGATACCCACAGTTGATTAGAGTTTAAAATGTAGGCGTAGCCTATGGTAATTTGGACCACATTATCGTCGGCCTGCACATTTACATTATTCACATTGGAATTTGCGGAGACACCGTTGATACCTTTGAAGGTATATACATTCCCCACCCTAGACATAGAAGAGTAAAGCCAATTGATGGTTAAGGAATATCCTGAAGGAAGAGCCCCTGACAGGGTTACCTGTAGCTCAGCACCATTGCCGTGACAATCGGGAAGCTTGGTGGTACTGTAACCCGTTACTGATGGAAACTGGGCAAACAGGGCTGTAGCGGCCAGGCACAACAACACGGTTGTGAAGAAGATTCTGAAATTTTGGGCGGTTATCGGCAGCATAGTAAAGGTCTTATTAAACTAATTACTAAGATAAATAAATCTTAAATGACTAATAACCAAAGTCCTATACTAATTGACCAAGACCCATTTTATCAGACCAAACGTCCCATTATGATTTATGGAATTGGGTATGGATTCGGCTAACGGGTTTTAACCAATCGAAAAACCTGCTCTTGTCCATCCAATTGAATCGAAATGAAGTAAGTACCTTCTGGTTCAGCGGTCAAATCGATGAATTGTTTAGAATCGGTCAAATTCCTTTGCTCCCAGACTAACTTCCCTTGAGCATCAGCAATCATTACCTGATAAACCTTTCCCTCCTCATTCAACTCAAGCACAAATTCGCCGGATGTTGGATTGGGGTAAATGCGTACTAACTTCTCGATCGTATTTGGGTCGTAAACGCCTAATTGCAGCGAAGAAATGGTGTAGCAAGAAGAGGTGTCAACACATCCATTATCCTCAATAATCAAAGCATAACTACCGTTTTGACTGGCCGAAAACTGAGCTGTATTTTGTCCAGACACCATTTGCCCCGATTGACAATCTATCCACGTATAAGATTGAGCCGACTGATTGACAGCAGTCAATACAGATGTGTTTTGGACCACCGAGGTATCCGCCTGCTTAAAGGTTAATAAGGTGCTCACCAAACTGTCGCAACCATATTGGCTCTGGAGTTGACTGGCGTGAAAGGTACTTGACGTAGTCGTCGAACCATCAGGAAAGGTATACACTTGACCTTGGCAAACGGTATCATAAACTCGAACGGAGTAATCCGGGTGGGTGATCAATTGGGTCTCCAAAATGCTATCGCATCCCATTTTATTGGTAAAGTAGCTACGGTATACCGTGTCGTAGGCAAAACTAAACCCATCGTAAAAAGTATGAGGTGTTCCAACGCAGGTGTAAGCTGTATCCTTTGTTAAGGACAGCGGGAAAACGTATAAGGAATCTAAAATCAATTGGTCGCAGCTTCGAGGTTGAGTAAGCAAATTGCTATCCACCTTAGATATACTCGATGTATCTCCATCTCGAAAGGTAAAAACCTGCCCCCAGCAAATGGTGTGATATTGATATTGACCTGTCGGTGGGGCCACTGTCAATTCCGTATAAATAACAGAATCACATCCTAAGGAAGTGGAAACTATACTTGTATCCAACTGGCTTGTACTGGAAGTAGAACCATCAGGAAAGGTGAAGATCTTTCCCTGGCAAATAGTATCCTTTCGATGAGTAATCGGAGCAGCAGTTACGGTCAATTGGCTCTCAATCTTATAATCGCAACCCTGAGCATTTAATAAACTGGTATGAGTTTGTGCTACTTGTGATTGGGTACTATCCGGGAAAATAAATACCTGTCCTTGACAGATCGTGTCTTTTTCTTTGTACAAAGGAGCCGGTGTAACGTACAAGTGACTGACAATGACCGAATCACAACCACGACTTGATGTCAATTGACTGGTATGGGTTTTAGACACTTTGGATTGAGTCCAATCTGGGAAATAAAAGGTCATACCTTCGCAAATGGTATCGGATTGAACATTTGCGTAGTTCGGATACACCTTTAGGTCGGTAATAACCAAACTATCACAGCCAAATTTATCCGTAAGCAATGTGGTATCAATCACATTAACTTGACTGGAGTCTCCATTCGGAAAATAATAGGTATCCCCCTGACAGATAGAAACTTTTTTCTCATTGGTATCCAATGGCCGTATTGCCAAATAGGTTAATAACAAACTGTCGCATCCTTGGGAATTGGTAAAGAAAGTGGTGTCCCACTGCCGAGTTCTTCCAGTATCGCCATCCGGAAATATATGAAAGTCTCCCGGACAAATGAACACAGGTGAAGCAGTGGTTTTGGGCGGATCAAGTATTTTTAGATCAACAATATAGACGCTATCGCAACCTGCTGACAAGCTCACATAGGCTGTATCCTTTCCGCTGACCCTCGAGCTATCTCCATCTTCAAAAAAGTAAGTTCTCCCATAACACAAGGTGTCTTTTCGATGCTCGATTTTTTGGGAAGCCGGGAGCACAACCAAGTTAAAAATAGAATCAGCATGAATACCCACCTTCGCGCAATTGGTATCGCGATGGGTGCGGTACCCCTTGACATATCGGCCTCTAAACAACACTGAATCACTCGAACAAATCTTGGTGGTATCATTTACTATTATCGCTGGGTTAGGTACTGTTATGGTCCAGGAATTAAGCATATGGTAAGAAAATATGGGCTGGCCGATATACTGATCCCTGAGAACACAGGACACCCTAGCGAATCATATAGTCCTACGGTTTGGGTGGAACATACTTGGTCAGGTTTTCCACTCGGCGGACTTCCTCCATGATAACCACGCCAAGAGTAGCCTACGCAACAATTAAAAGGCACTGTTCCCACTGCGGGTCCAATATGATAGCCCGAAAGCTTTTGAGTGCCAGCCTTAAATTCAACTGTATCGCAACATCCCAAGGAACTCATTTGAAAACCAAAGGGCACTTTTGCCAAATCAATGGGGATACTCATCGTCGCAAATTGAACATAATATAAACCGTCATAAGCCTCTACTTCAATCGAGTTGGCAAATAAGGGATGAACATCCACATTGGTAAATCGATACTTCAGGTTGCCCAAGTGAGTGCCCGTAAAACGCCAATTGTTTACCGGATTTGAATAGGTGTGGGGAGCTCTTAAAACAATCGTACTCCAAGGCATAGGAAGAGAATCCAATTCTATTTCAACAATGGCTCCATAACCCATGCAATCTGCATTTTTGACGATGGTGGTCTTTTTAATACTTGGGTTATTGGGAATTTGAGCCACCTGTTCCAAAGGAATAAAGCACAAGAAAAGGAGCAACAGAAAAATCCTGTTATGCCAGGTTGAAGTCGGAATCATGATTAGTCAATCAAATGGTGAATTCCGAAATTACTACAAATTCAAACATCTTCTCGCCAGATTTAACCACTCACTGACGAAATACCTGTTTTTCAGATTACCAGACCTAAGACTGTAAAATTCAACTTTACCTCTGCACACTCCTCTCCAAAAATCCCTGCAACAACGAAAGGATCAAACTAAAAGCAAGG
The DNA here is from genome assembly GCA_024398055.1 of bacterium SCSIO 12741. Classification (NCBI taxonomy): domain Bacteria; species bacterium SCSIO 12741. Next base: position 4,768,587 of record CP073749.1, read on the forward strand.
GCCCACCAGAAGCCATCTACCCAAAAGCCGTTGATTAAATAATCGGCGAGCTGAATAACGAATACATTGATAATCAGCAAAAACAATCCCAAGGTAAGGACCGTAATTGGGATAGTAATAATGATCAATAAGGGTTTGACCCAGGCATTGAGCAAGGCAAGTACTAAGGCCACAATGATACCGGTCCAAAAACCGTCCAAATGGATTCCAGGTAAAAGCCATGCCGTGGCATACACCGAGATAGATAGAAGCAGCACCCGGCCAAAAAAGGAAATGCGTTCTTGATTTTCCATTTGATAAAAGTACCACAAAGCGCTTTGCCATAAAAGGCTATTTTTGGCCGAAATCACAAAAAATATGATTGAAGAAGTAGTATCAGATATTCCATTCATTACCAATGACGCTGTCGTTTTTGGTATTCTGGTGGCCCTGTTGATGCTGGTGTTCAAAACCAGTGAAATGAAAACTTTCAAAGGGTTTTATTCGATTTTCCCAGCACTCCTCCTCTGCTACTTTCTTCCCTCGCTTTTTAGCACCTTGGGCGTTATCTCTCCTTGTTGGATAGATATGTCAGCGGCAATAAGTCATTTAACCAGCCAGGGTTATGATCTTACGGGTATTCATGACGTTGGAGAATTCAAAAAATGGGCTTTCGCCAATGAAGTGGGCAACGACATTTTATCTCCCTTCATCAGTAAATCCAAGCTCTATTTTGTGGCTTCGCGTTACTTGCTCCCAGCGAGTTTGGTGCTGCTTACCTTGAGCATCAACTTGAAGGAAGTATTTAAACTTGGCCCCAAAGCTCTGGTTATGTTCTTTACCGCAACCATTGGTGTGGTTTTGGGTGGACCATTGGCGGTTTTGATCTTTTCTTACATCTCTCCGGAGGTTGTAGGTGGTGTAGAACCGAACGAAGTTTGGCGGGGAATGACCACCGTGGCCGGAAGCTGGATTGGTGGTGGTGCCAACCAGGCTGCGATGTACGAAATCTTTAAAGAGGGTGACAAAAACCTCATCTCAGGAAGTATGTATTCCATCATGATTACGGTAGATATCGTAATTGCTGAGGTATGGATGTTCTTCTTACTGCTGGGTGTGGGTAAATCAAAAGCGATTGACAAATTCTTTAAGGCAGATGCCAGTTCGGTGGAAACGTTGAAAAACCACATGCATGAGTTCAGCCAGAAAATTGCCCGTATTCCAACCTTCAATGACTTGATGATTATCGTTGGTATTGGACTCGGAGTTACCGGCCTTTCTCACTTTATCGCCGGTTACATTGCCCCTTGGATTAAAGAAACCTCTCCCTTTTTGGCGGAAACGTTTAGCCTTGGATCTGGTTTCTTCTGGTTGATCGTATTGGCTACCACCTTCGGAATTGGACTGTCTTTTACCAAGGCTCGAAACTATGAGGGAGCGGGTGCATCCAAAGTGGGAAGCGTATTCATCTACATTTTGGTAGCTACCATCGGTATGAAAATGGACATTCTGGCTATTCGTGAAAATCCAATGATCTTTTTGGTAGGACTCACTTGGATGGCCTTCCACGTCGGCTTGCTCTTTGTGGTAGGTAAAATGATTCGCGCTCCTTTCTTCTTCCTGGCTGTAGGAAGTAAGGCCAATATTGGAGGAGCTGCTTCGGCCCCTGTTGTGGCTGCTGCCTTCCACCCTTCCCTGGCTCCGGTAGGCGTTTTACTGGCCGTTTTGGGCTATGCCTTAGGAACTTATGGAGCTTGGATCTGCGGGATATTGATGTCGGGAGTGGCCCCTTAGGGTTGTCTCTTGGCTAACAACGGGTTCCCGGCGAGTTGAATAACTTTGTGAAAACGGCAAAGAATTTTACGGCGATTAGCCAACCATTTCGGGATTTCGAAGTTCTTTGTAAATGAGGACCCTTTTGAAAAAATTTGGTTACATAATCCTGCTTTTGGCAGCACTTTCGTCGTGTTGGCCAGGCATAAGCTATGCCCACGATCACGAAGGGGATCTTCATTCCTATTCCTTTGTAGAAAACCGCAACCAGTGGCCAGATCAAATCCACTACCGGGTGGAGATTCCATCAGGCAAACTCTACCTCGAAAAAAACAGACTCTTTTTTCACTTTTCAGATTGGTCGCAATTGCACTCCTGGCACATAGGTGAGGCGGAATTTGAAAATGACAATGTGGTCATAAACCACCACAGCTATGAAGTAGAATTTGTGGGGGCCAATCCGGAAGCCAAGGTAAAAGGGAATTTCCCCTCGATCTCTTACTACAATTTCTTCTTAGGAGATGATCCTGATCAATGGGTCTCGGATGTACCGGCCTATCAAGAAGTTATTTACGAAGATTTGTACCCAGGCATTGACCTAAAAATATACTCGAAAGAGGATCAGTTGAAATACGAATTCATTGTAGATCCAATGGCCGATCCCAGTCAAATTCAACTGCGCTACAAGGGTCAGGATCAGTTAAAAATTAAGGATGGACAACTCGAAATCCACACTTCTCTGGCTGAAATCCGGGAAGATCGTCCGGTACTGTTTCTGAAAAAACAGGAAGAGCTTACCCAAATTCCGGGGAGTTACCTGCTTCGTAAAAATACGGTATCCTTTCGGGTAGATGGATCCTACAATGGGCATGACACGCTGATCATTGATCCAACCATGATCTTTTCGACCTATTCGGGATCCACTTCACCCAACTTTGGTTACACAGCTACCTTCGATTCTGAGGGATTCCTTTATTCTGGCAGTACGGTTTTCGGAAATGGTTACGACACCACCTTGGGTGCCTTCCAAACCACCTTTGCCGGAGGTTTTGGTCCAGGTGGAACGGATATCGCCATTACGAAATACGACACTACTGGTGGCTTTATGGTCTACTCTACCTACTTAGGTGGAACGGGTGATGAGCAACCGCATTCGATTGTAGTCAATAGCCGCGATCAGCTGTATATGCTGGGTACTTCGGGCTCGCTCGATTTTCCCACGGCAACCAATGGTTTACAGAGGCAACTTAAGGTACCCAATGTGCTCAACAATGTGACCTTAGGCGGCATGGGGATTCGCTTCGACCAGGGTTGCGATATGGTTGTGGTAAAGTTTAGCAACGATGGAAAATTCATGCTCGGAGGTACCTACATTGGAGGAAGTTCAAACGACGGCCTCAATGACTACGATTTGGGCACTCCGGTGGTACGCCGCCTGAAATACAACTATGCCGATGAGGTTCGGGGAGAAATTGATATTGATCGCGACGACAATGTCTACATCGCCTCCACCACGATGTCTAACGACTTTCCAATTGTAGGTAATACTGTTTTTACCAGCTACCAATTTGGTAAGCAGGATGGTATTATTGTCAAGTTAAAAAATGATTTATCCGGCATCATTTGGAGTTCCTATTGGGGCGGCATTGGACTCGATGCCATTTACTCATTGGCTATTGACCGCAACAACAACATTGTAGTTGCTGGTGGAACTACTTCACCTAATTTCCCTGCAGGATCTCATCCCCGTTATCGATCTCAACAAGGAGGCCGCTGTGATGGATTCATCAGCCATATCAAAAGTGATGGTACAGCGATCATCAACAGTACCTATTATGGAACACGTCAATACGATCAGGTCTATTTTGTGGATTTAGACAAGGACGAAAACATCTTTGTCTACGGACAAACCGAAGACTCTACCAACCACTTTATAAGGCATGCAGCCTATAACACACCTCGAAGTGGTCAATTTGTAACCAAGTTTGGGCCTCAGCTGGACACCATTCACTGGTCTACCACATTTGGTACGGCAACCGGAGTTGGACAATTGGCCAGCCCCAACATCTCGCCAACAGCGTTTTTGGTAGACTTGTGTAGCAGTATTTACCTGTCTGGTTGGGGAGGTGCTACCAATCAAAGTCCTATTGTGACTAACAATGCTGGACATACAGGAGGCATGGACACGCTTGGCATTGTTCCTGGTAACCTCGTTTCTGGTACAACAGATTCCAGTGACTTTTACCTCATGGTGCTCAAGGATGATGCATCGCAACTGGTGTTTGGTGCCTTTATTGGAGGAAGCGCTGCCGAACACGTAGATGGTGGAACGAGTAGATTTGATAAGAAGGGTAAGATCTACCAATCGGTGTGTGCTGCCTGTGTCAATACCACTGTTCAGTTTCCAACGACTCCGGGTGCTCATGCCCGAAATTCAGGATCTGCTTCGTGTAATAATGCGGTGTTTAAGATGGACTTCCTCCCACCTACTGTGGTTTCAGAGTTTCAGATTCCTGCCGAATTGTGCATCAACGATTCTGTTCAGGCAATCAACTTGAGTAAGGAGCAAAAATCGTCGACCTATAAATGGTTTTTTGGCAAGGATTCATCCACCCAAAAGGAGCCTTTCATCACTTTTGATAGCACAGGAACTTTTAAGGTGACTCTTATTATCATCGACTCCACTTCGTGCAACATTGTGGACTCATTAACCAAGAATGTATCTGTTAGAGCGGCTAACCTAAGCTTCTTTCCCAACGATTCCCTTTGTTTGGGCGATACCATTGATATTGGTGGAAACTTTGATCCCAGCCTAACTTATTCCTGGATTCCCAATCACCGACTAACGAATCCTAACTCCATGTTAACCGGGGCTTACCCTACACAAACGACCAATTATAGAATGCTGGTATCCGGCCCAAATCAGTTATGTACGGATACCTTCCAAATTACCTTGCAAGTGGACTCAGCCGTTGAAGCTCTTTTTAGCCTACCCGATTCTGTGTGCGAACCGTTTCAGGTTACTGCTATGAATCAGAGCACCTTGCTCAGCACATCCACCTGGATCTGGGACATCACGCAGTTAGGAACCACCACCGTGGCCAATCCCCAACTTCAGATCAGTAAGAAGGGAGTATATCAATTTGAACTTCGAGTATCTGATAGCCTTTCCTGCAACAAACACGACACCCTGATTCGGGAAGTAATCGCCGAAAGTGATACCACTTTTCCACTTTTTCCGCAACTGGCTTGTAATCGCGTAGGCGTTGAAATTGGCATTCCTGACACTTCAGGTTATACCTACCGATGGACCAGTGGCTACGAGTTGAGTGACTCCACCGTTTCGCAACCCATTGCCAATCCGGCAACAGATACGACCTATTTCTTGTTGATCGACAAAGGCATTTGTACCGATACGGCGGTGCAAGAGGTATTTATCGATTCCATTTTACTGGCAACAGATGGAGATACCAATGTATGCCTAACAAATAGCCAATCCGTGGAGATTGGTGCTACAGGTTTTGGTACTTCTTCCAAATTCCACTGGTCGAGCGATACTTTATTTAGCGATACGTTAACGGCGCTCACGGATAGTACATTGTTGGTTACCCCAAGTGGTTTTGTAAGCACTTATTATGTTCGCGCTACCTCCTCACGAGGTTGTTCACGAGCCGATTCTGTCATTGTTAGAATCAACGATTTTGGGATTCGCACCTCCAATGATGCCTCCATTTGCTTGGGCGATTCGGTTTGGATGAATGTGATTAGTGATGTTCCCGGCGATACCTTGTTTGCTCGATGGACACCGTTTGAGGAAATGCACACGAGTAACGATAGCACCTCTGTTTTGGTGACACCTTCAGAAGATCGCTGGTATCAGGTAGAAGTGGAAAACCGAATCAAATGTTTGATCGTGGATTCCGTGTTTATTGAGGTTTCAGAATTGGACACCCTACAGGCAGATGCCACTACTAATCGCGATACAATCTTAAAGAACCAATTTGCTCAACTGGATGTTACGCCTAAAGGTTTTGCCTATAGATGGGAACCCGAGACGGGATTGAGTAACACCACCGCAGCCGATCCTCAGGCCAGTCCCCAGGAAACTACGACTTACGAGGTCACCGTATTTGATCCCAATAAACCGGAATGCGAAGTGAAGCGTAGTGTATTGATTCAGGTGGATGAAATAGTGTGCGGTACTCCATTCATCTATTTACCCAATAGCTTTACACCCAACGAAGACGGCAAAAATGACAAACTCTATTTGCGTGGAAAATATGTAGACCACATGGAACTCTACATTTATAACCGCTGGGGTGAAAAAGTCTTTCAATCGAATGAACAATCCGAAGGCTGGGATGGCCAATACAAGGATGCACCGGCTCCCGGGGACGTTTATTCCTACTACCTCTATGTAAGATGTGTAGATAATCAGGAATACGAAACCAAAGGAGACATTACCCTCATTCGATAAGTGAGAATGATTAGAAATTGGTTGACATATCTCCTACCTGGTTGTGGCCCTGTTCTACTTGTTCTATCCCTCTTGCTTTGTTTCTCTCCCAATGCGGTAAAGGCACAAGACATTCACTTCAGTCAATTTCTGTATTCTCCCATGAATCTGAACCCCGCAATGACCGGTCAATTTGATGGTCGTTACCGCCTTGTGTTCAACTACCGAAATCAGTGGAGAAGTGTTTCCCGCCCCTTCCAAACGATTTCGCTATCAGGAGATGCCAGAAGGTTTTTAAATCTCAAACGTTTTAACCTTGGGCTTGATTTTTACTACGATCAGGCGGGCACGTCGAACTTTCAAACCATTGAATTTTCGGTACCCATTTCCTATGAATTGCCCTTAACTGCCACCGACACGCTTCACCGAATTACCTTCGGCTTACAACCCGGTTTTGGCAACCAAAGTATCAATACCGACGACCTGACTTTTGACGATCAATATAACGGGAATCGCTATGATCCGGATTTGGCTTCCAACGAATCTTTTCCCAGACAATCGGTGTTCTATCCGACTGTATCCGCTGGAATCGCTTATCATTTTCCAGTTGGAAACAGTAGACTTCACGTAGGGGCAGCTGGGTATAATCTCAACACTCCCAATGTTACCTTCCAACTGGGAACAGAAAAAGAAATAGAACGACGATACAACCTCCATGCTGGTGGACATGTGCCCTTAGGCACAGATTGGTTTCTCACCCCCGGTTTGGTTTATTCGCGCCAGGGAACGGCCCAGGAATTTGTATTTGGAACAGAAATCAACTACCTCATCAATTCGAATCGTTACGTATACCAAGCCTTGTTTTTTGGATTGTGGAATCGGGGCAATGATGCCGCCATCACCAATTTGGGCATGTACTACAAAAGCTGGCGATTTGCCTTGAGTTACGATGTCAATTACTCTACCTTAAACCCGGCGAGTAACTACCGTGGCGGCTGGGAAGTTTCCGTCATTTACATTTTGCGCGATCTATTGCCAAAACGGGTCCCTTATAAATACTGTCCGAACTATATTTGATTCCATGTCATACGCGTTTCGGTTGGTCTTGGGATTCCTCCTGTTTACAGGCGTGGCAAACGCTCAGTCGCCCCAGCAATGGGCCCGGCATGGGGATGAATCTATGCACTCAGGAGATTTTCACGGAGCTTCCTACTACTACAGCTTAGCCGCCAAAGCCGATAGCACCGACATGCAATATTGGATGCTGTATGCCAATGCACTTCGAATGAACAACGACTACCGTAAGGCCGCTAATACCTACCAATACGTTTTTGAATACCCCAATCGTCCGGAGCGGTTTGAAGATGCCCTTTATTACTGGGGCAAAATGCTGCAAAGCTTAGGACAATACGATAGCGCTGAATTCAACTTCAGCACCTATATGAACTACTATGCCATGCGGGGAGGATTTCTCTACAAGGATGCCAAACAGCAAGCTGAAGCCTGTAAATGGGCCGCCAATCACGTTCAGGATTCAGTACCGCATAGGCCTGAAAACCTGGGAATTGGTTCCAATTCCAATTACGCCGAATTTGGAGGTAGCCTACTCAATGACAGTACATTAATCTACTCATCTCTCCAATTTTTCAAGAAGGATAGTTCCATGGAATTGGCCAAAATTGAAGAAGCCAATCGGTTCCAGCTGATGAAGGCCATAAAGCGAGATTCGATTTGGTATTCCGAAGGCAATTTAGACAGCATGTTCAATGTGGAAGGGGCACATGTGGCCAATGCCTGTTTTTATCCGGATAGTAATTGGCTGGTCTTTTCAGAGTGCGCCGATCCAGCGGCTTGTGTAATCAAATTATCCCGCAAAACGGAAGATGGATGGACAGAACCCGAACTTTTGGCTCCAACCATTAATCTGGAAGGCTTTAACAACACCCAGCCTTACATCACCTCTATTGGAGCTAAAACCTACCTTTTTTTCGTATCCAATCGTCCCCAGGGCAAGGGTAAACTCGACATTTGGTATTCGGAATACAACAAGCGTTACAAGGACTTTACCTACCCCAAAAACATGGGGCGAAATGTGAATACCGCTGGTAATGAAATCACCCCTTACTTTATGGCCGATAGCAACCGCCTTTACTTTAGTTCAGATTGGCATGAGGGCTTCGGAGGGTTCGATATTTTTCAGTCATCTGCCACGAGCTTGCGATCTGCCCGACCACCCGAAAACTTGGGACTACCCATCAATTCACCAGCCAATGATCTTTACTTTTCCTGGCCTCTGCAAGACAGTGCAGTATTCTTGAGTTCAAACCGCGAAGGTGGCTTCCGAATGGAGAATCAAACCTGCTGCAACGATATATACTCCTATACCATTTCTGCACCTGTTATTGAAGAAGTAGACACCCCAGAAGTTCCCGTAGATACAATTTCCCCTGTAGATACGCCAGTAGTTCCAATTCTGGTAACCGTGGAGCAAATCAATGAATACCTTCCTGTACTCTACTTCCACAATGACCAACCCAATCCGAGATCCTGGGCCAAAACCACAGATTTGACCTACCAGGACTGTTACGAAGAATACCTGGAGCTTCGCGAAGAATACATTGATTCCTATAGCCAAAACAAACCTGAAGAACAGCAGGACTCGGCCAAAAAGGCCATCAAATCTTTCTACCGGGACAAAATCCTAAAAGGTCGTCAGGAGTTTGATGTCTTTTGTGAATTGCTCTTAACACAGGTCACCAAAGGAGAACAAGTGGTACTCACCATTAAAGGTTACGCTTCTCCGCTGGCGAAATCCGACTATAACCTCAATCTAACCCAGCGAAGAATTGAAAGTCTGATTAATTACTTCAAGGTTTATAAAGAAGGTGCCCTTCTCCCCTATTTCGAAACAGCGGAAGAAGGAAAAGGCCATATTGAAATTGAACGAATTCCCTATGGTGAATCAAAGGCCTCTGCACAAACCAGTGATAACCTGGATGATAAGATTAACTCGGTATACAGTCCTTCAGCCATGGAGGATCGCCGTATAGAAATTTTAAAGGTTTCCCGACAGTCTACCGACTAAAGAGAGGGAATGAATTCTTACCTTTAGTACGATGAAATTTGTACTGGCCATAGCCCTGTTTTCAGTGATTTTCTTCCTGTTGGTACTGGTATTCTTATACACCAGGCAGGAAAAAATGATTTTTCTATCGGAAAAATTGCCGCGCCAGTTTGTGTTCAACTTTCCCGGAGAGTACGAAGAACGTTTCTTTAAACCCGAATCGGGTATTTCCATTCACGCCCTGCATTTTCGCAATCCAAATCCAAAGGGAGTGTTGTTTTATTTCCACGGAAATGCGGGTTCAATGGCTTCCTGGGGACAGTGGGCCCAACTCTTTCTGGACTACAACTACGATGTGGTGATGTACGATTACCGAGGCTATGGAAAAAGCAGCGGTATGATTAAAGATGAACAAAGCATTCACTCCGATGCCGAATACATCTATCAACGCATCATTCCTGAATATGCTGACAAGCAGGTCATTTTTTACGGCAGATCGCTTGGTACCGGAATAGCCGCAAGCTTAGCCACACGCTATCAACCGGATCAATTGGTGCTGGTTACCCCCTATTTCAACTTTGAAGATGTTGTGAGCCACCACTATCCTTATGTACCGGTTACGATTTTGTTGAAATACAAATTCACCACCGACGCCTTTCTCCCAGGCCTGGAATGCCCTATTTACCTCATTCACGGAACCGAAGATGAAGTCATTCCTTACGAGTCGAGTGTAAAATTGGCGGACTTAGGCGATCACATCGAGCTTACCACTATTCCGGGTGCCACCCACATGGATCTGCCCGATTTCCCCGTTTTTCGGGAAGCCCTCGAACAAATTTTTGGGAAAGAAGAAGACAAACAAGAAGAATAAGTCAGCTGAACATCAGCCAAAAAACATCATCCGATAGATTTCAGATTCAGAATTCCTAAACCGCCTCGGCCGAGAGCTTATCGTAATAATACCTCGCCTTCTCATCCAATTCCATCAGAGATTCAGGCAATGGTTCAATAGACCTGCTCGTTTCGCGTTGTTCAAAGCAGGTTGATTGATGTACCCCCTTGTACCACCACTCAGCCCAAATCCCATCTTCCTTTCTTGCTCCTGCAGGCCAGCTGAGCATATTTGGATCAAAGGGAATGTTTAAGCCTTCACATAATCTTCTCAATACCCCTTCCGGATCCTTCAGCAATTGACCGCTATCCAATACGAGTGGATTCTTGCCTTTGTTTTTTAGGTATTCATACAGTTCCCATTCACGTTGAACGCCAATGTCCCGCATAATGGGATTGGGTATCACCTTCTGAAAAGAACGAATAAGCTGCGTGGTATCCCGAATGAGGAACAAATTAGTCAGGTCATCCAGAAAGCCCAAATCCGTGTTGATGATGTGATGGGCCATGTTTTTAAAAAACACTACCGGCGTTTCATAAGGAGCGAATAGCACGTTTTGCTTGACTCTATCCACATCCTGATCCATCGTTGCCAATACCTGTTCCCTTCCCGGATGGTCTATATCCGTTTGATTGAGGTACCAAGCATAAAAGGGTTCATCAACAATGCTACAATCGGCTCGATTGCCAAATGAGTACATGAGGGCCGTAGACAGATTTCGTGGGCCAGAAATAAGGTGTATTCGGGTCATGACACTAATTTACACCCAAATGATAAACCAGGAAGCCAAGATCAGAAATGTCCAAAGAAAAATGCTCCCGATTAACTGAAGCAGGCTGTATTGTGTAAAAGGTAATCTTCCCGGAGGATGGGCCAAAGCTTGGGGTTGCTGTAAAACGTCTTTGGAAAGTTCAACCGGAAATTCACGGGCATTTATTTCATCTGAAAAGACGTATTTCCTTTTCTTCATCAATACATATACCCAAACCACACCGACAGCAATGAGCGCCAAAACCGGTGCTTCAAGGATGGTTAAGCCTTCATCGAAATACAGAGGCAATGTTATGGGAGCCGCTATTCCAAGCATCTTGTGAAGATAACAATTTATGGTCGAGCGGGAAATAACGATTTTTCAATCTTCAATCTTCAATCTTCAATCTTCAATCTCGAATCTCGCACCTCGCACCTCGCATCTCGAATCTCAATAAGTCCCTACCGAGAGCATAACTAAGGTGCAAGCGGCTTCATTGGCTATTCCATTGGCCGCGGCCAGCTCCATGAGTTCAGCATTTTCTGTACCTGGATTGAAGATTATTCGCTTGGGAGCCAGCTCTATCAGAAAGTCGTAATAGGGCTTCTGATTGGTCGGATTTAGATACAAGGTAACCGTATCTATATTTTTAATTCCTTCGAGACTGGTCAAAATCGGAATGCCCGATACCTCTGCTGATTTTCTTCCATAAAGAACCACCTCGTGGCCGTGCTTCAACAAAGATTGAGTGGCCAAATACGAATAGCGTGTAGGATTGGTAGAGGCGCCCATGACGAGCACTCGTTCTTGTTTTTCCATCCTACAAAAATACAGCTATCTCTCGGCTATTCGCTCTCTGTAGATGGTTGGTTTTTCCGGTGAACTGGGTGGTTTGTGGATGTAATAGGCATAATTGTCGTGTACCCGCACCTTTTCAACGAACTGGTTAGACAGTTTTACCGCATAATCGAAGGAACCGTTGCCGCAATTGATCTTTTTGAGATAGACATATCCCTTCTTCTCAAAAAGGCCGAAAAACTCTCCTCTATTCCGATCCAGGAAAACCTTGCTCTTCCATTCCCTGCGACGAGGTGGAATATGGTAGGAAATCTCCTGGCTATCCAAGGGCATTAGGTTTTCTGAATAGCGGTATAGAAAATTAGAGTAATGGTCAAAAATGAGAATGGTATCATTCACCACAAACAAAGGAGCATAAGGCTCTTCGTAGTAGATACTGTTTTGAAATCCACTCATAATACCGGCCATTTCCTGCTTGTCTAGATTGGGAAAAAACTCGGCCATTTCCCGGGCTTGACGTTGTTGGTCAATGGTCATATCATAGAACTCCCAGCGCATCATGTGATTGAGTTCTTTGTCCACGATGTTTCTGACCAATCGAAACAAGCTATCCCGGGTATCAAAGGAGTAATAGTTGAACCGAGGTAAATACCACAATTGATCGGAGAAGAATATTTGCTGATCCAGGGTATCATTGCAAGGTTTAACCCGAGCTCTGAATTCTTGTGCATTTACCTCGATAAGCTTTAACTCATCATCCTGGTAACGAATGAGGTAGGCCGTTTTTTCATACTCAAGAAATACGCGCCCCTGATAGTCTCTAAACAAGGTTTCGGGTTCAGTTGGTATGGCGATTTCATCCAATATTTCCTGATTCAAACCTGACAAGGTTAGCTTTGGGTCCTTCTTCAGATTTCGGGAAAAGGTAATCAGGATCAAGCGGTTGTCCATTACCTCAAAATCATGTACATAATGAACAAAGGTGTGAAATACGGATTCCGGCTTTCGGTCAGCAGTGGTGGTAAAATCGCCCAGCTGATAGACCTTGGGAATAAGCTTAAAATCTCTTCTCAAGGTATCCTGGTGCATGTGAATCTTTTCCGTGTAGGGCTCAAAGGCAACATGGGAAAACCTTAGAGTAATGTCGCCTTCTCCCACGGGAATTTGAAACCTTCCATCTCCTTTGCTTACTACGGCCAATTCTGGGCGACCATCTACCGAAATGTGTACATTGCGAATGGGCTTACCGGTTTCGTTGTGCACCATTCGACCGACCAATACCTGAGCTTCAGCAGCAAAACTCAAAAGGAGAAATAGGGCCATCGCCCCTGCTATGTTTAAGAACCTAATCATTCCAAATCGCTCAATTGTTCTTCGGCCCGGTTGCTGTAAAATCCGTTTCTGGCCTGAATTCCTTTTAGAAAATCGCGGGCTTCACCTGACTTGTTCTGGGCCAATAGATTTAAGGCCAAATACCAGGTAGCTTCTGGACGAAACACATCGGAATCCTCTTCCAAAAGAAGACGCAAAAAATCCTCAGACTTACCATACTCCCCCATTTGATAATGGCACATGGCCGAATAGAAGAGTCCATTTTGATCTTTTGAAACCGCTCGAAGAATGGTTTGTAAATGCTGCAGCGATTTTTCATAGTCCTCCTTATCAAAGGCCAGAATGGCTTTTTCCAACACATTGAGGTAAGGCACGTAATGATCGCCAACAGTGATATCTTCACCGGCAAACTTCCAATGAGAATAGCCAGGCTCCAAGCCAATCATCCATTCTTTATCCATGGGAACATTCCGTTTGCCGTAATCGTAAATTTTGTAGTTGTGCATGTAGTCGTAGCGGTAATCCGGAGCTTCTCTCCAAAGGCGCTGTTTGCGAGGTGCTACATACACCTTACCCGACTCTTTAGGAGTCATGGGTTGTAGGTGCCATACTTCACGGGCCGATTCGAGAACCACGGGCTCATCTATCGGAGTGGAGGAATGGGCCACCAAGACCGGTCCTTCATGCTCGAGATCTACTGCAGAAGATGGAATGGATGGGGAAGCTTTTTGAACCGCAGGAGTAGGTTCACTTTCCAATACAATTGGGGATGGATGAGCTTGTGCGTAGTTTTCTACCGCATCATTTTCATAGAACCAGGCAAAAGCCAACGAAGCCGCAAAGCCTGCCGCGAGCATTAGAAGAAGCGTATTAAATCCTTCGAGCCCGGTAGCTCCTCCGCCTGATTGAAGACCTGAATCAAATTGGTTTTCCAGGGCTTCTAATTCAGCTCCGGTAATTCCAAAAGACTCCAGTCCTTCCAAGGCGTCGGCATCCATGGGGTGATCCACAGCGGCTTTTTCCAGTCCTCGGAGATCTCCTGCTTCCGAGGCCTTTTCAAATATTTTATGCCATCCTTTAGTTTCCATCATTCATCCTTTCAGTTAGCCGGATACGTAGCATTCGCTTTCCGTTTTGAATGAGGCTTTTCACCTTTTTGAGATCAAGCTTCATTTGGTCAGCGACTTCCTGGTAGGAATAATCCTGCAGGTAAAACAGATCTAAACTCTGCTGCTGATCCGGTTTGAGTTCTTTTAAAGCTTCCTTGAGTTGATCCAATTGGGCTTCTTTGAGAATTCGCTGGTCTTGTTGGGACTCTTCTTCGTGTTGATCGTGTAGCTCTTGGTATTCTACCCAGATTCGTTGCGATCTGAGCTGACCCAGGGATTGATTTTTGGCTACCACATAAACGAATGATTTAAAGTCTCGGATTTCCTTTTCCCGCAAGAGAGGAAGGAGTTTTTCAAAAACTTCAGAGACTACATCCTGGGCTTTTTCTTTGTTTTTTAAGTACTTGAGACATACTCCGTAAACCAGGGGTAGGTATTGCTTAAACAAAATTCCAAGCGCCATCCGGTCACCGCTTTCGCGGTAGCGGGCCAACAATTCGCTTTCATTATTGTTTAACATACCCTCCTTTTTAGGCGGCGCTTGGAATTCGCATTAACACTACACTTGATTTACTTTTCATTATCGTCCGCTGCCGAAGTAACTTTTGGATTCTACCACAATTACTCCGCCTAAGCAGTCCCCATACATAGCTGGCACTCCGCCGGTATATACCCGCATATTGCCAATGGCCGCTCCGGGAATTCCTTGGTTTCCATCAAAGGTCTTTACGCCGTCCACAAAATAAACAACTGATCCGGAACGGGAACCACGTATGTATACATCTCCACCAGGCTCAGGCTGACTCACTTCTGAACTAATGGCACTGACCAGTTCCAGCATGTTTCCTCCTTTGTATGGCAGTCTATCGATAAACTCAGCATCGATGGTTTGTACTGATGGTTCATCTATAATGATCAAATCTTTGTAATAGACCATATCAAAAACTCCAAGGGTTCGGTAATTCATGTGAATATCCTTCATGATAGTAATTCGGCCACTCAGCACTTCCACTTCTTGAACTTTTACGGTGTCAAACCCACTAAAAGTTACTATTAAAGTATAGGTCCCGGTAGGAAGAGGTTTGATCGTAAATCGTCCGTCGATATCGGTTTGAGATCCATAAATATTGGCTCCCACCTTTACATATGCGTGGGCCGAAATTACTGGTAATCCATCAGGGTCAAAAACCTTTCCTTTAATCGATCCGGTTGCCTGTAACAAGGTGGAGGCTAACATGAAAGATGTGAGAGTAAGAATTGAGATTAAGTATTTCATAGCTTCATTTTTTAGAGGTTCAACATCAAATGAAAAGGCCTTTGATAGTTAGGATGGTTGGTTTTAGAAATTCCACAAAAAATTCACAAAAAAATTTTTTGTCCGGTTGGAATAGGTGGCCTGAACTCTTGCAAACGGTCTGTTTTTCAAGCTAACCGGAGGTTCTAAAGTTAAATCCGTCCAGACGGAAACATTCGAGGTTCATTCGGAAAGAAGATACCCTCTTGCCCAGAAATCTGACTAAATTTAGGATAACAAAGACCTAATTTTATTACTAAACCTGTTGACTCATGAAAAGTGCCCTATCTTTTTTCGGTTGCTCCTTCTTTAGAGACGATTAATACGTATCAAATTTCCCCTTTCCCCCTGTATTAACGTTCCACCCTAAGAACTAACATTATGCAACCCTATTCTCTGGCACTGATCGGAATTTCCGATCAGGCCTTCTCTCCAATTCATCCCTTGTGGACGGATCCGAGTATTCGTATAGCCCGAAGCTTTGAGGATCCTTATAGTTTTATGCAAGACAAAAACCTGGAACACTCCTTCACTTTATTGGTGATTGACGAACGGGCTTGGGAAACCTTGCAAACCCATTTTTCCGATTCATTGGCCTCGTACCAGAATCGTACGATTGTGGCTACCAGCAACCAAAGCCGATTTAGTCAGAATCATAAATCACAAAACATTCTTACGATCAACAAGCCGATTAATCCGGAAAAGCTTTTCGCCCTGGTTTTGGCCCTGATCCAACCCCTGAGACATGTACCCCTGCAATCGCCCGCCGAACAGTTGGTCATGGCAGGGTTCAACGATCGAGGGCAAGGTGTTCAGAAGGTGGCACTCGGCGATCAAAAATCGGTGCACTTTATTGATCTGAACGATATCATTTGTTTTCAAGCCAGCAGCAATTACACCACTGCGCGGTTAAAAGAAGGGCAATCGATAACTACATCGAGAACGCTAATGCATTATGAAAGGCTTCTCAAAAACCATGGTTTCATTCGGGTGCATCGCTCTCATTTAATCAATAGCCGGCATATAAAGCAGTTGATCAAGGCCACCAACACCTTAGTGCTGAGTGAAGATTTGAGGGTGGAAATCGCTTCTGACAGACGCTCTCAATTGCTTCAGGCTGTCGGAATTCCAAGCTAATCGATCTGAATCAAAAATTCGGCTCGGGTACCTGCAGAACTTCCGTCAGGATGAATAAGACGATGGAGGTAAAAGCGGTTGAGCGGAGAAAAGTAGCCAAGACGCTGACGAGTGAGGGATACTCCTTTGGAAGAATGTCCGGGCCGCGAATGATTGCTTTGAAGCCCTACTCCATTATCGGTAATGTGAATGAGTAGAAAATCGGTGCTGTGGAGGTCAAATACCAGATCAATCTTTCCAGGCCGATCCAAGTGAGCAATTCCGTGCCAGATGGAATTTTCAACCACCGGCTGCAGAATCATATTGGGGATGAGAATTTCTTCTGAGTCTACCTGCTCCGAAACTTGAATATTAAAATCAAAACGACCTCCGAGCCTTCTCTTTTCAATATTCATAAACAAGGTGAGGCGCTCTATCTCTTCGGCAATGGTAATGTGTGAATGCTCGGAAACGTCCATGTTAGTCCGAATCAATCGGGCAAAATCGGCGATAAACTCGATGGTTCCTTTCTTATCCGACCGACCAGTAAACGATTGAATGGAGTTGAGTGCATTGAACACGAAGTGTGGATTGAGCGTTGCATTTCTGGCTTTTTGCTCCAGGGATCGAATACGGTCTTTTTGCAACTGATGATGACGAATTTTGCGAATACGTCCTCGGTAATAGCGGAACAGCACCGAAACGATCAACAACTGTGCAATCAAAAGCGAACCTAAAATGAACCAATTCCTTTTCCAGAAGGGAGGCGTAATCGAAAACCGATAATTGGCCGGTTCACTCCAAATTCCTCCTTCTACCCTCCCCCGCACCGTAAAGGTGTACTCACCAGGAGCCAATGCTGTGAACTCAACCGAACTGGCATTGGTCGGAATCCACTCCTTATGAACGCCGATCAACTTATAGGCAAACTGGCGGTACTTAGGACTGGATGAGGCCAATAAAGAATAACTGATCCGAATTCCATTCTGGGTATAATCCAATTGCTGAAATTGGGGTGAGGAATAACTGGTATCTCCGATCACCTCCAGCTGGTGAATGATAACAGGATTGCGCTGCTCCAATTCCGATCCCAATAGATTCAAATCCAATTTAGATAGTCCGGAAACCGTACCCACCCAAAGCACATTGCGGATGGAGTCGTACATGACTTTATTGATTTCATCACTAATAAGGCCAGAAGCGGCATGAAATTTCACAAATCCGGCAGAATCTAAACGATAGAGGCCATCATTCGTCCCCACCCAAATTCGTTCTTCGGCATCCTGGTCCACGGTGCTACAATCGGTAAATCCTCCCCATCGGCGACATTGCCCCTCTTTCAACTGATACAAACCAAGGGAGGTAGCCAACCACAATGAACC
Source organism: bacterium SCSIO 12741 (assembly GCA_024398055.1). Lineage (NCBI taxonomy): Bacteria > bacterium SCSIO 12741. The sequence continues at coordinate 4,786,533 of CP073749.1, forward strand.
ATCGGCACCATTGTGCATTTCTTCAATCACCAAACTGGCTGGCGATTTAGGTAAACCGGGAAATTCGTCATTGACCAACCTCAGGCCTGGATTTCGGTCACCATATTCGTAGATATAAAGTCCTTTTTTTCCGGCCACCCACGAAGAAACCGAATCCCGGTACAGAATATCGTTTAATCTTTCAGGGCCATTCAGATGAGTTCGAGGCAGTAAAACATCGTATTTCCCATTGGCAATTTGTACGGATCGAATAAAATTCCAGTGCCCTAGAATATGAAGAGAATCACTTCGAAGACCTATGGAAGAATAGCTAGAAATAATAAGGGTATCATTCCCATCAACCCAATGAGAAACCAAGTCAGCCGAGTTAACTGACATGTGCCAATTTCCTTTTAGGTAATCAACCTCAATGATGAACTTGTCATCAAAGTTTGTCGTGTTAATTGGTTTTTTCCTTTTTACCGAGGAAACCAATTGAGAGTTTATCGGAGTCAATTTATCGTCAGGGGTAATCCACATCGCTCCTTTATTGGTGGAGAAACATATTTTACCCTCTTCAGATATGTCCATATCAGTAATGTAATCTGAGGGCAGTCCATCAACAATAGAGTAATTTGTAATCAGTGAGTGATACACCACATATAACCCCTTACCATGAGTCGAAATCCATAAGTTATTGCTGTTGTCTTTGTGTAAATTATTGACTTGAATATTTCCAAAATGGAAGTAATCATTCACATTGGCAAACCGGCCACTGGGAAATAGTTGAGCCACTCCATTCCCAAAATACGTGTACCATAAACTACCCTTGTAATAAGCTGTATGGTTCAGTTTATTAAAGGACTCAAAATTGTCGCGAATCGTGGTGATCCGATAATTGTCATTCAGGTCTATGCGGTACCAGCCTCGGCTGGTAAACAAATCCAATTCGTTGTTTTTATAATGATTCAAGGCCATGATTTTCATCCCCTCAGTTCCGGGTATGAGAGAATCTTCACAAGTAGAGTTGGTGTACCAATAGAGCCCCAGTTTGGTCCCGTAAGACAGGAGCATACTCGTGTCGCTCAAAGCGTAGTTATGTGCGAATAGTTCTTTGTGTAAATCATGGAAAAAATAGGCCCGGTCCTCACTCAAGTCATAGATATGGGCAGATCTACCCGAAGAATAGGAGAGATAGTTTAAATTGGGATTATAAGCCATTCCCAGAGAGGTCCACCATTTGGGCCCCAGGTCGATACTTTTTACCACCTTATTTTCCTTGAGCCAGTACAGCCTCATCGGTGACACCCCAACAGCAACAAGAGAGGAATCCCGTAGTAAAACAATGTCTTCACAGCTCAGTGAATTAAATCCATCGGCAGCGGATAAGGGGTGAAACCTTACGCCGTCAAACCAGGATAGCCCCTTATCGGTTCCCGCCCAAAAAAAACCATCCTTGTCTTGAGCAAAGGAATAAACCTTGTTGGTAGGCAGGCCATCGGCCAGGGTAAACTGTCGGTAAAAGTAGGTAACTGATTCTTGGGCTCGTGCAGCCTTATTTCCTCCCAGGGTTAGCCCTAAAAGCAAAGTAAGTACGAGTCCTATACTTGGACTTAGATTCCCGTAAACAATTCTGAACAACTCTCCTTGAAACTTTTTAGTCGACGGCGGGAAATCATCACTTCCGTTCCGTCTTTTAACCGAAGAACTCCACCATTTTCGAGAGTGAATTCTTCTACAAATTTCAGGTGCACCATATGAGACTGATGTACCCGCTTAAACCAGCGTTGATCCAAAATGCTTTCAAATATCCCTATCCCCTTGCTCACCGTTAGCTTTCGTCCATCGGCCAAGTACAAATCACAGTAGGAATTGTCGGCTTGAATTCGGACCAGCTCATCGGTATTCACCAATAAAAACCCATTTTGAGAAGGTACTCGAATCTTTTTCGGAAACTCCTCTTTGCCATAGGATTCAAAAAAATCTTTGAAGGCCTCCACCGTTTCCTTTTTCTCCTCTGCATTGGGCTCCTGGCTTTTGAGCTCATATTTATTGACCACGCGAACCAATTCCTGCGGCTCGAGGGGCTTGAGCAAATAATCCAAGGCATTGGCCCGTAACGCTCTCAGGGAGTATTGACTAAAAGCGGTAACAAAGATCACCTCGCTTTTCGACCACATAAGAGCTTCGGCCAATTCCAAACCATTGAGCTTACCCATATTAATGTCCAAAAAAATCAAATCAGGTTCGATTTCAGGAATCTGCTTGAGCGCCTGAACGGGGTCGGTAAATGTTTTCAAAACCTTTACTTCCGGGCAGTAAATGCCGAGTAAGTTTTGAAGATTGTCAATGGCAAGTGGCTCGTCGTCTATAAGGATACAATTGATTTCCATAGTCAGTGGTCGTTGAGTCCGGGATGGGTGATTTTCAATAATACAAAATGATTGCTTTCAAGGAGCATTTAATTGGATAAACAGATTCCAATTTCCGAGGTTTGGGCTGTTAGTTAAACGGTCTATTTTTTTAGATAAAGGAACATGAGCTCATTTTTTTGCCTCCCCTATTTGAATTTCTGAACATTTTTTCTTTTACTTTGTATTTCAAAGTACTTTTAATGGTCATGACAATCCGATGAAAACGGATCCAAATCAGAGGGTTGTCTCTTTTTTTAACTATAAACTTTGTTTTTCAAAGTACTTTTCAAAAACAAAACTCAACATGAAAAGAAAAGTAATCGGACTCCTACTCGGCAGTCTTTTGTTCAACTACGTTTTCTGGGGAGAAAGTCTGGGAATCAACCTCTTTCTCTTCTCACTCTTCCTCACCCTTTTCGCCGTTCCATTCCGGCTCGTCAAAACCGACAGGCATGTTCAAGTCTTAGCCTTAGGCGCTCTACTCACCGGATTTTCCGTACTATTTATCCACTCTACCATGTCTGTCGTGATTCATATCCTTTCCATGGTATTGCTCATCACTTTTGCCAATCAAGCAGGACGAGAGATCCTCAAATCCATTTGGTACGCCATACCCACCCTGGTGCACAATCTCCTTCTAATTCCAAAGAATATGCGCGATGGGATTAATCATTCTCAGCCTGAGGGAATTCCGGCGAAAGGATTGTTGCGCTTCTTGAAGCTATCCGTTTTTCCACTAATCGTTGTGGCCGTATTCTTCATTCTCTTTCGAGTGGCCAACCCCATCTTCTACGATTTCTCTACGGATTTCCTGGATTACGTTGGAGCCTATCTGGAGCACTTGTATGAAGTCCTTTCCTTTCCACGGATCTTCTTCTTTCTAAGTGGGTTCACGTTGGTTTTCTGGGCACTCTACTCCCAACACTCCGAAAAGTTTGCAGAGCTTGAATCCAGAATGAAAAACATCATCGAACGTATTCGTCCCAATCGCCCAAAGCCCGTTTCCACTTCCCAAGCAACCACTTCCAGCCATCCAAAACACTCCTTCATCGCCTTGAAAAACGAAAACCGCACGGCTCGAATCATGATGGTATTGGTTAATCTCTTGCTGGTTGCCGTTAACTTGATTGACATCATCTGGGGCTGGTTTGGTCTCGAATACAAGGGCGACTTCGACTTAACGGCTTATGTGCACGAGGGTACCTACATTCTTATTTTCAGCATCCTGCTTTCGATGTCGCTCATCTTGTATTTCTACCGAAGAAATCAAAACTTTTATCCCTTTCAAAATCAACTCAAACCACTCACCTACCTGTGGATTCTTCAAAATGCGGTACTGGTAATCTCTGTGGCCATTCGCAACTTGCAATACATTCATTACTATGGCCTGGCCTACAAGCGAATTGGCGTTTTCGTTTTTCTCACCTTGGTGCTTTTTGGCCTCTATACGCTTGTACTAAAAGTAAAAGATCGCAAGTCGGCTTACTACCTTATTCGTTGGAATAGCTGGAGCATTTATGCGGCTTTCATTGCCATAAGCCTATTTAACTGGGATGGCATTATTCTTCGACACAACCTCAAATTGGCCTATCCCCAAAACCTGGATATCGAGTTTCTGGTTTCGTTATCTGACAAGACACTGCCTCTGCTCGATCAGAATCGGCAGATTTTGGATATCGAAAACTGGCAACAGCCGAACAACAACTTCCACTACCAATTGGAAAGTCGAATTCAGGATTTCAAGGAGCGCTATGAATCCGAGTCCTGGCTTTCCTGGAATTATCAGGACATGCGAGCCTATCACCATTTTGGAGCCCAAACCTATCACTAAACCCTAAGCCATGTCTACGTCAAAAAACACCAAAGAATTTACCGACAATTTAGTCGGCTGGAAAAGGGTTGGAATAGGAATGATCCTGGTATCTCTTGCTCTGTTTTTAGCTGGGTCAGGATGGATCCCTATCGGAGATCACAAGTTAAAGGGAGATGGTCTTTTCGTTTTAAACTACGCCATCGCTGCACTGTATTTTGTTTCCACCTTGGGGCATACTCTATTCACAGGCGGGCTTCGATCTTTTCGCGTTGATCGTCAGGTTTTTCTCATCGCTGTAACCCTGTTTTGCATAAGCGCATTTTCCTTCAACCTCACCCTGCGATTATTCTCAGATTTCACTCTGTGGGTTCGCCTCTATCTATTGGTCATGCTGTTTCCGCTGGCCATGAATATTCTTTATCGGGATTTACCTATTTGGGCCCGGATACCAGTAGCTTTTACCATCGGGATGGGGATGGTTTTATCGTTGAGTTTTGCTACCTATCTCCTTCCGATGGCTGGTATCGGGCTAATCTTGTTTTTTATTCTGGGATTATCCCTGCACCTATTGGCCCCGGCTATTCTATTCTTTTCCTACATCAGTCAAGCGATTAAGATGAAATTGGATGCCGCCGAACGCTGGTGGCTGGCCTTGGGGATTGCGCTCCCTGTAGGGTATTTGATTTTCTTTTTGATCCAATGGTCGGTCGCCAAAGACACCTTGATTACTTCCGGCCAAAAGGCTCACCTGCGATCCGCCGATTTACCTCGCTGGGTGGTGGCCAGTCAATTCCTGAACAACGACGGCATCACTGAAAAAATGCTGGCCTACGATCTGCAATACGATCACCGTTGGTTGGCCTGGAACGACTTCAACGTAGCGGGTACTTCTTATGGTGAAAACCGGCAACATGATCCCCTGGTATGGTTCGCTAAATCGATGGTTGGAACGCCTCATTTTACCCAAAATGAACGCATTCAAATGTTGAGTCTTTTGAGGAACAAACGTCACCTTGCCCATCGAAAGCTGTGGTCGGGTAGCAATCTCAAAACCCAAAAAATGGAATCGCACTGGGATATTTATCCCGAATACCGCTTAGCTTACATCGAGAAAAAGCTATTCATAGAACACTCTGGAAACGGTCGCGATCAAGAAGCACTTTACACCTTTCATGTTCCAGAAGGAGCTGTGGTTACGTCCATGTCTCTTGTGATTGAAGGGCGGGAAGAAATGGGACGCTTAACCACCCGTCACAAAGCGGATACGGCTTACCGTTCCATAGTGCGCCCGGTAAATAGAAGACCTCGGGATCCTTCCCTGGTTCACTGGCAAGAAGGCAATCGAGTGACCGTTACGGTATATCCCTGCACTCCGGAGGAGGTAAGAGAGCTCAAAGTGGGCTTTACCGTTCCCCTTAAGATTGGAAAAGAGCAATTGTTCATCCCAGATATTTGGTTTGAAGGACCTTATGCCGATCAAGCTCCCGAAGATTGTAGCCTTCAGGTAATTAGCGATCATCCCACAGAATGGATTCACTTTGAACCTACCCGCCCTAAGTTAGAGGACGGCATGTATTCCTGGAAGTCCAATTACGGCAAGCGCAAGGATTTTATCTTAAAATCCGTTCCCTTAAGTTCTTCCACCTTTTCCTTTCAAAATCGCCATTACCAACTAGTCGATGGTGCCGATAGCCTATCCACATTTATTCCAGAAAGGGTTTACCTGGATGTTAATGGACAATGGACTCAGGAAGAATGGGATTACCTGTTGGAGACTTACGCCGAACAGGATATCTATGTCCACCGCAATAAAATGATTCAGGTAACTCCTGAAAACCAACACAAACTCTTCTCTCAGCTCCTTCAAAAGCGATTCAGCTGTTTTCCTTTTTTCGAAATAGAATGTCCAGAAACCTCTCTTCTTGTCGCTAAATCATCGTCGACGGGTCCCAATCTAACCGATTTGAGAGATTCTCCATTTGGAAAAAAACTGCTTGCCAGTTTAGAAGAAGAGGTCCCACCCATCCACTTGCTTGAAATGGGCGAATACTCGCCCCTTTACAAAACCTTTCTCGAATTTGGGCTCTTCAACGCCACCCAGGGAACAGTGTATTACGCTCGTGAAATGCAAGACAAGCACCAATTCAAGGCCTACTTGAACAGCGATCGGCAAATTGAAATACCAGGCTCCCGATTGCTAATTCAAGAAGTAGACTCGGCTCTTCCAGGAAATGCTCCGGATCATGTAATGCGCCTCTTTGCCTACAACCATGTTCTCCACCAATCCGGCAGAACCTATTTTGTGGCAAGTCGTGAGATTCCCGACCCACTTATTGAGGAAGCAGCCGAGGCATTTGTAGTCACTCCTATCTCGAGTTTGGTAGCCCTGGAGACCGAAAATGACTACAAAAGATTTGGTATCGATAAAAACAAGCAAGGTTTGAAAAATGCCAGTAAACATCAATCTGGAGCAGTTCCCGAACCTCACGAATGGGCGCTCATTTTGTTGGCCGGTGTTATTCTGTTTGGCTTTCTTATCAAACGATTAACCTAAATGATCCTGAATTTACCCAATCGAGTGGTCTCAACCACCCGTCCCATCCTTCTAATCGCGGTAGGAGCATTACTGAGTTTTCAAAACCTCTCCTACTACCTGCGATTCGATTTTAATTTGATCCTGACCCTGATGGCGCTTCCCGTATGTATAACGGTTGAGCGCCATCACCGGGGGTCTTGGCGTTATGCTGTTTTAAGCGTGGGTTTGCTTGCCTTGTATCCGGTGCTAAAAGTTCAATCCCTTTTCTTCCTTGGCTTTTGCTCCTTTGTACTCTTTATCATCGACCATTGGATGGGAAAAATCAACCACCTACCCATGGCTTTGCTTTTGGTATCCTCCCCCTTTGCGCTTTTTGCCATGGAAGTCATTGGTTTTCCCCTTCGCCTGGAGTTGACTCAATGGGCCGCGTTTTGTTGCCGGTGGTTTGAGCCAAACCTGGTCGCGGAAGGAAATCGTCTGCTGCTGGGAGAGGAAGTATTTCGGGTTGATCCTGAATGTATGGGACTTAAATTGATGAATACCACCTTTGTTCTGGGCTTGGCTTTTCTGGCCTACTTTCAGCGTAAGCGAAATCAATTCTTACCGCTTTCTTTTATTCCCGCTTGGGGTTTACTTTCCCTTTTACTGGTTTTGATAGGCAACCTGATTCGCATTGTACTCATCGTCTTTTTTCGAGCCATGCCTGAAACGCCGCTACACGAAATCATTGGCCTGGTCACCTGGTTGGTCTACACCTTGCTTCCTTTATTGGGTTTGACTTATGGTTTTCTACGATTTTGGGGCAAACCGACTGAAGCCAAGACTCAGCACCGCTCTGCTCCTTTTCGCAATGGTGTTTTGATGACATTGCTTCTTCTTGGGCTGTTGACAGGGATCAATATAAACCGGGACGAGTTTAGAAATCGCCCCAAACAACAGGAGCTTGCTACCCGGGAGCTTCCCGGATTTACCCGAAAGGTTAACGATCACCAGGTTGTTCAATACGAAAATGATCTGGCCCTGATTTACGTAAAACCCGGAGTCCACTTTTACGGCGCCGACCACACCCCGTTGATCTGCTGGAAAGGAAGCGGCTATCAATTCCGAAATGAAAGAATTCTCACGCTGGGCGAGCAACAGATTTTTGCGGCCGAACTTCTTCAAAACGACTCCAAGTTATTTACCGCCTGGTGGTATGACAATGGTAGCCATCAAACCATTTCTCAATGGGATTGGAGGTGGCGAATGGCCAAGGGCGAACCTTCCTTTCGATTAATCAACCTGACCTGTTCTTCGGAAGAAGAATTACACCATCAACTTCAAAGCCTATTATCTCATTCCCTTATTCCCGATTCTGTATGAATGCCCTCCCCTCTCTTCGCGCATCCTTTCTTTGGGTCAGCCTTTTTGCCATCTCCATGGGATTTCTTGAATCGGCTGTAGTTGTTTATCTACGGCAGCTGTATTACCCAGAGGGATTTGACTTCCCGCTGAACCTGATTCATGAATCTGTTGCCATCACTGAATTTCTTCGGGAAATAGCCACCATCCTCATGTTGGTTTCTGTGGGATGGATTGTGGGACGAAATGGCGCTCAACGATTTGCCTGGTTTCTCTACTCCTTTGCCATTTGGGACATCTTTTACTACGTATTCCTCTACTTGTTGCTCGGTTGGCCACAAAGTTTGGCCACCTGGGATGTTCTCTTTCTGGTTCCCATCATGTGGGTAGGACCTGTATGGGGACCCGTTTTTGTGGCCCTGCTCATGATCCTCTTAAGTTCCCTCATGCTTCACATCGATTCTAAAGGAGAACGGTCCTGGCCCGATTCTAAGGGATGGACCTTGCTCATTAGTGGATCCTTTCTGGTCATTCTTTCCTGGGTATGGGAATACGGAGCCTTTCTCCTGGCCCAGTACCCGGATCAAGGCTGGACCGTATTCTTATGCTCCCCCTGCCAACAAGAGGCCGGAGGGCAATTCGTACCCCAAAGGATTTATAGCGAAATCTACCTACCCGGCATCCTTTTAATTCTGGGCGGAATTGTTCGATTGTATCTTGGAAGAAAGACCGGCCCAAAATAGTTTCGGCCTATATCTGATTTCCAGACCAAAAATCAAGCTCCTGATCCGCAATCCACCTGGGCAGTTGAACAAGTATTAGAAACAAAACACTAAGGCCGAACAAAGGCAACAGTATCCCCAACAAAATAAGGACCATCCAAATCCAAAATCCAGGCTTGGCCGACTCGGGAACGGATGGAATGCTGAGTTTCCCCTTTTTCTTTCTGGCCAGGTAAGACAGGATAGCTGAAATACTCAAAAAGGTTAATCCAAGCGAAGTGAATAGAACCAACAGCCAATTCCACCATCCAAATTGCCCTTGATGAAAAGCCATGACCCAAAGCCGGGTTTTCATCATTAAGCCAATATCACTCCAGGTACCGTGATACAACTGTTTGCCTGAGTATTGATCGAAATGATACACAGCATGCGAACTCAATTGACTGGATTCGTTGGACACGCTAAATACACTGTTTTCTGATTTAGGTAGTGAAACACTCACCGTTCCCGGCAGATTCAATTCTCGGGCTTGAGCCACCATTTGATCCAAAGTCAAGGGTTCTCCATTTATCTGAGAGTGAAAGGATCTCCCTTTCCATTCAGCAGGATAACCCGCATCCGTTTTTTGCTGAACCCATTTATAGCCCGTTCCAAAAACATCGGTCCAGGGTAATCCGCCAGCCAATATCAGTAATAAGATGAGCGAAAACCAAAAACCAGAAACGGCATGAAGATCTTTGTACATGAGTCGCTTGGGGCCGTTCGTTCGAATTCTAAATAGGCCCTTCCAACCAACTTTACGGGGCCAAAAAAGATACAATCCAGATAACAGGAGCACCACCATCCAGGAAGCAACAAGCTCTACCACCTTGGTACCATAGGCACCCAAGAGCAATTCGCCGTGAAGCTTTCTCACTTTATACATATCGGTTTGATTAACCTGTATTTTCCCCACCACTTCTCCATGAGATGGGTGGATAAACAGACTGGACTTTCCAGAGAAACGGCCAGAGGTAAACTCGGTGGCTTCTGTTGAAGACTGGGGAATGACTAAAGCCTGCGGACGTTTGTCCCAATGCTGCCTGGCCCATTGCCACTGTTCGTGCAAGCTTAACGGATGGGTGGATTCTTTCACTTGAATAAGCGATTTTCTTTGCGGCTCTTCGTAATAGTCTTTAAACAAGTAGATACTCCCAGTTAGGGATAGAAGAATAACGACGGGCAGGCACAGCAATCCTCCAATGAAATGCCATTTCCAAATCCAGGGATACAATTTTTGGTTCATAGTTTTTGGGATATGGGAGGCAGAAAAAACTGCCTCCCGATTAATCTTAGATTTCACTCATCCCAGATCCGATTCGGTTCCGGGATTATAGAGCCTGTATCCTTAAGACTTCTTAGACTTAAAAGAATAAGACAATCCCAAGGTGAAGAATCGAGGCTTACCCAAGGAATAGGACTGCCCCCATTGATTGGCACGAGCCACCGTAGCATACAATTCGTCCGTAAGGTTCATCACGTGAGCCCACACTTCGATTCCTTTCCAGGTGTATCCGGTTCTTAGGTTAAATACATCATACCCCTCATAGGTCTTGGTATTGGCCTGATCCATGAAATAGGGACTTACGTGCTGCCATTCCAAACTGATTCTGAATCCAGGGAAATAAGAGGGTGCATAACTTACCTGCGAGTTGGCAATCCATTCCGGAGACTGAGGAATACGATTTCCAGAAAAATCAGTTCCCGATTCTTTAAAATCTACAAACTCGTGACGGGCGACAGTACCGCTAAAGCGAACGGCCAAATCCTTGATGGGAAAAACCGTTAAACCGTACTCGATACCTTGGTGACTGGTTTTACCGGCATTTTGTCGAATGCGAGAACCGTCATCTTGCAAAACAGAAATGATCTCATTAATCCCATCCATTTGGTACAAGCTTAGCTCCAATTTGCCTCGCTGACGTGCAAAGGTTAACCATCCTCCGAGTTCATAGTTGTTGTAATGAACCGGCTTAAGTGCAGGAACTTCATTTCCTCGATAGAGTTCCGTTACCTGTGGAGGAACAAAACCTCTACCGTAGTTGGCATAAGTTCCCAAATACTTCGTCCAGTTATAAGTTAAACCCAATTTAGGTGTCAATTGAGCAAACGTATTCTGACCATCCAACACCGAAGTAAATGCATTACTTCCCAAATGGTTGTCAAAAGAATAGTTGAAGAAATCGTAACGCAGAGCCCCGGTTACCTGTAGGTTTTTCACGGGTTCAACCTTTAGTTGAGCGTAGGCCGCAAAGTTGGTCAGATCAGCAAGGTAATCCGCCAATAGGCTATCCGTTTCATCAAACGAGGTGTAGTTACCATCCTCTTTGTGGATGCGGATGTATTCGGCCTGATAGGCATTTGGACTGTAATCAATGCTACTTCCAACCACCAAACTGCTGTTCAAAAAGTCAAAGCCCTTCTTGTGCTGAGCGATAAGCCCATAACTTGAAAACTTATTTTCATTCACCTCTCCATGGGCCAATCCAGGTTGTCCGGAAGGAATCCAGGGCTTGTAATCGTCTCTTACCCGGTAAGATGGATTTTGCTTGATGGAGTTGTTGCGGTAATAACCCGTGACGGTAGACTTGGAATTGTCCTTCCAGTAGTGCTTCAGACTCAAGGTACTTCGGTAGGCTCTCACCTTACGGTTGGTAAAGGTTTGATTGGAACTATAAGTTTTACTGTAAAAATCGGAGCTATCCAGAGATCCTGACATATCCGCGTAGTAATCAATGAAGGACTGATTCCATTGAATTTCCGAGCTTTTCGAAATCCGGTAGTTCGTATTCAGGGAAAGAGCCAGCTTATGAAAATCGCTGTGGGAAATCACACCATCCTTTTGATCCGCATAGTAACCAGATAGGCGAATGCCCAACTTTTTCTTAAAGGTATTGGAGGCCGTAAAATCAGCTCGTTTGTACCCAATAGAATTTCCCTGAATCTGTACCCTGGCGGTAGGTCTCAACGAAGCTCTTTTGCTAATAAAGTTGACCGAGCCACCAATGGCTTCACTTCCATACATACTGGAAGAGGGCCCTCGGATAATCTCCACTTTGCGTACGTTGGCCATATTAATCTCCAACAGGGCATTGTGATTAAACACCCCTGAGGCCCGAATGGGCACACCGTCTTCGAGGTACAAATATGAGGCTCCGTAATCAATCGGCCGTCTGATGCTCATAGTGTGTTGCTCATTTCCGAGATCAACCATATATACCCCAGGGGTTTGGTTGAGCACTTGATCGATGCTAGTCGGCTTGTTGTCATCGATGGTTTTGGCGGAGATACTGGAAATAGCGATCGGCATGTCCGTTCTCTTCTCCTCTTCTCGATTGGCACTTACGATCACGTCGTTCAGCTTGAGCGCAGCCGGCTCCAATACAACAGAAACCGATTGAGTGGCCAATATTCTTTGGGTTTCATAACCCAGAAAGGAAATGACAAGGGTATCACTTCCCACTTGGGCCTCGAGGCTAAAATCGCCTAACGAACCGGTCGTTGTTTTATGCTGGGTTCTAACATTATATACATGGGTAAACGGTAAGGGCTCTCCAGATTCAGAATCGGTTACGGATCCGCTGATCACCGTTTGGGAAAACACTGGGCTTACTACCCAGAACAACAGAAAATATAAGAATAGATATTTCATTACTTAGGTTTATAAAAAAGGGGGTAAAAGCCGGTGCAGGTAAGGATGGGCCACATTCGAATCCTGAATATCAAACACAGGAATAACCTGAGGACCACAGAAACATCCTACGACCGGAAATAAATAAGAAGGACTATTTCAGGGGGAAACAGTCTGTTGAAATCAAACCACAGGGATTTGAATAAACCTAAGCTACTTGAGGGGGTCTAAAAAGCTGACCAAGATGCCCTGCTAAACAAGAGGGGGCCAGAGTAAGAAAAGTATTTTTCGGGTTGATCTGAATTTCGCTAAAACGCTGATCGGAAAACAGGCCCAGGTAAATGAGATCACGAGCTTCTTTTTCCTTACTTGGAATCGGAAAATCATCCGGGGTTTGCTGATACTCCAATTGATCGACCAGGTAACACTGACCATAACACATCGTGATCGGCTCATTTCGGTTGATACACAGTACTTCTGCGATATAATCCTGGTTAATCTTAAAGTCTACAAACGTCCAAAAACGACTTAACCCGGGCAAGGCCAGGAGACCAATAAGCACTATGGAAGCTACCGATTTCAAAGCGAAGCGAAAATAGGTCATAACGGCTCATTTTGTATCCAGGAAATACAATTTATTGCACAAAAAAATCCCCCTCAAATTGAGAAGGATTTTAGCGAGTTAGTTTTCCAAATATTACGGTTAGGAAAGAGCCTCTCCCAGTGCGATAAAGGAGAATCCTTCATTAACGGGATTGCCCTGTAGATCTGTGACCTGCACTTGAACCATGTTCTCAGCAAAAATATTGACAGCTACCAGCATACCACTTCCCCATGGAGAGGCAGTGACCCCGTATGGAGTGGAGAAATAGTTCTCGAAACTGATGTCGTAAAATCCAACCTGATTATTTGAAATAGAGGCAATTCCTGCTCCCGAAAAAGTGGCGTTGTTAAACACCTGGCCATATACATACTGCATGATCTTTTTGTTTTTGAAAGGTGAGAGAATAAAAGTTTATGCCCTCAAATATCTGGGGTAGTTAGCAGCCTGATAAGCGTATAAAATGGCCTTTTAAAATTCAAGTAAATCTACCCTGAGAGTCAGGATAAAGGCGTGTGAGAATTAAATAGATCCAAGTGTTTTTCCTAAGCAAAAACCACTCAATCAATCCCATACCAGGCTAAGGCAATCGGGATTTTTCGATGAACCGCATCACCCTGGCATTGCCTGCAGCAATACCGCAGTCGGTCCATTTACTTTAGTTCAAACTCTTAAATCTATACTATAATGTACAAGTTACTTTTATCGAGCATGCTTGGCCTGTTTATGATGGTCGGGACACAAGCCTTTGGGCAAACCATTAAAATTGACAACCAAACCAGTTGTAGTTTTATCTACTACGTGACGGCTGAAAGCGGGGCACCTGCCTGTAATCAGCAATCATCTAACACCATGACCCTTGTGCCTTTTGCGCAAGTAGGTTACATGATGAGCGATCCTATTTGGCCCTCCACTCCTCCACCAGCTGGCTGGAACTGGGGATTCATGAAAATTGGTTCTCCTACCGGTCCTTACTCTGGTGGAACCAATGCCTGTACCTGGCCCATCACTAACATCAATGTTGCCGCAGTTGGAAATACAATCTGTACTCCATTTTTGAATTTGACATGTATGGACGTTACCGTTTGTACACCGGTAAAAATTCAGTGGATTCCTTACCCATCAGGAGATGTAAAAGTGATTATCACGCAATAATTGAACATCCGACAGTAGTCGACTAATTTTACCTAAAACGGCGTTGTGGTTCTGCAGCGCCGTTTTTTTGTGCCTATCAAAAAGATAAACGGCCCAGGGGCGGCCGGACCGTTTAATCATCATTCACATTGGCCAAAGGCTTAGGCCAGCACTGCTTTCAGGTTAAGGAAGGAATCTACTTGTAAATCAAAAAGATAGTATCGATATCAAACAAGCGTTTAAAGAAACGAGAATTCCCTGCGGTATTTCCGCAGCCCCATTTTTGGCCAAAAAAAAGACCCGAACAATGTCGGGCCTTTCTATTTGGAATCTTCTTAAATCTACCAGAGATTGAGTATGGGTGCCCCCGGCGTTCCCGTGTATTGGGCATTTAAAAATCCGAGGCATGTACATTGTGGTCCGCTATTCACTGAAGGAATACCAGCATGGCACCAAGTCCATGGGGCAGCCACATATAGAGGTGTTGAACAAGCTGTATAAGGATAAACGTCAGAAATTCCTCGAACGAAATCCCAACGCCAACCTGGAGTTGAATTAAATGTACTTGTTCCTGGTGCTACAGCAACGAGAATTACATTTCCACTACAGGAAGGATTAATTTCTACCAAGTGCATGAACAAAGTACAACCAGTTCCATTGTTCACGGTAAGAGTTTGACTCATCGACGCAAACGACGCCGTGAGGCAGATAAGGAGGGTAAATAAAGTTTTCATTAAAGTATAGTTTAGTTTTCGCCTACTCTGATTATCAAGCTGATGCTTTTCGGCTTCCGCATTCAGCTCGATAAAGAAAAGACCATTCACTGCACTATTTTCGCAGCCCCTATTTCGGCCTCTTTTAGGGCCCTCACCGCCTGAAGTGTGTGTCGGTATTTGTGCATTAAAAGGAAGTGGATGATATCTCCCAACTTGAGCACAATGAAAGAACTCATGGTGGTTGGAATGCACCGTTTGTTCAAGTTTGCTCGTTCCAAATCAGCGATAAGCGTTCGCATTTCATCCATATTGCTCAAGTATCTACGAGCCGTTTGAGGATCTACAGCGGATAAGGATGGATTCATATCCTTTAGGGCTTTAAACGTCTTCGTTCCGTTGGGCTCCATCATTTTGACAAACTTTTTACCTAACCAACTGTAGCGAAAACCACCCTTCTTCACCGGATACCGGTCCATCGCCTTTTTCACCAGTGGCAAGTAGTGATCATCATAGCGATTAAGGTGATCCATGCATTCCAAGGCACTCCATTTATCGGGATTGACTTTGAACTGCAATTCCCTTGGGTCTCTTCCTTCGAGATGTTGTTTTACTAACTCCTCAATTTTGTTTTGAAGAGTCATCATTTCTTGGACAAAGTCCTGATTAGTAGTCATAAAATCAAAATTTCAATACAAATCTATGGGACGCGACTCCTCTTTTCCTTGACCAGAATCAAGATTTCAGAACCCAACCAATGCCAAGGCTTGTAGCAAAATCCAAAAAATAGGGTTTCACGACCTGGGAATTGTTAATTTCATATCGTCTTCTTCAAAAAAATAACAACGCTATGCCCAAAGTACATGTCAATCGATCCATCCAAATGGATGCGTCGCCCGAGAAAGTTTATCAATTACTAAGTGACTTTAATAATTGGACGCCTTGGTCTCCCTGGTTAATCACTGAGCCAGACGCCAAGGTAACCGTGTCTGATGATGCCAAGTTTTACGAATGGGACGGCAATCGGGTCGGATCGGGTAATATGCGGATCGTCGGAGAAAAAGAAAACAGCCGGATCGATCTGGATCTGACCTTTTTGAAACCCTGGAAATCGACAGCTAAAGTTTGGTTTGACATAAAAGCCAAAGGCCAAGGTAGTGAGGTATCCTGGGGCATGGACACCAGCTTACCCTTCATCATGTTTTGGATGAAAAAAACGATGAGCGCCATGATCGGTATGGATTATGACCGTGGCCTAAACATGCTCAAAGAATTCATAGAAGCGGGTACGGTAAGCTCCAAGTTAGATTTTAAAGGAGAAACTCAATTTGACGGATGCAGCTATGTTGGGGTAAAAACGTCCTGTAGTATTCAAGAGGTGGGTTCAAAAATGCAAGCCGATTTAGCCCGTGTAGGAGAATTTGCCCAACAAAACCAGGATTTGGAACCGGGCATGGTCTTCTCAATTTACCACAAATGGGATCCGGTTAAAGGATTGGTGGAATATACCTCTGGGATTTCGGTCAAAAAGCTTCCGGGAAATTTGCCCGCAGGCCTGGTCAGCGGAGAAATTCCAAACACCCGGATTTATTCGGTTGAACATCACGGTGCCTATCACTACCTGGGTAATGCCTGGAGTGCCTTGTACAACATGCAACGCTCCAAAGTGTTTAAGGCCAAGAAGGGTGTACATCCATTTGAGATTTATCACACGGATCCGCACTCTACACCTGATAAGGAGCACGTTACCTCCATCAACTTCGCGGTTAAGTAGTTACAGCTTCAATCGACTTAAGGTTTCCGGAGACATCCGGAGGTAAGAAGCCAGGTATTTTCTGGGAATAAATTGAAACACCTGTGGACTACGTTTCAGTAACTTTTGAGCTCTTTCCTGAGGCGAAAGGATGAGTAAGTCGGTTTCGCGATCAGTTTTGCCAAGTACTGCCAATTCCATGGAACGGGTCCAGAATTCCGCAATTTCGCGGCTTTGCCCCATGGCGTCGTAAAAATCTTGCCGGCGTATGGCAGTGAGTTTAGCCGTTTTGAGAATCTGAATGTGGTAGCCATCTGGCTCCTGAGTAACAAAGGATGGAAAACTATTGATCAAGGTGTTGTCATATCCGAAACCTACGTCATACTCGGAGTCATCTCGGGTTAGATATATCCGCATGGTTCCATGATGGATGTAGTATAGAAAATGCTCAATTTGATCCGGGCGGCTTAAGAACTCGCCCCGTTTAAGCGTTTTTGGAATATTCCAATGCTCGGTCATCAAAGCAACTGCCTCTTCAGAAAGTCCACTCTGAAGAAAAAACTGACGAATAGGCGATTCTTCCATATTTCAATCCGGCCAAGTAAATAGCTAATCCCGGCTGCGGATCAAATTTAAAGAATGGTCTTGATCAAACGAAGTTTGTGGGTGTAAGATCGGGTATCCCGGTTGTAAATACCCTGGTGATCAATCTTATCAATTCTCACCTTTCCACTGGCGTGAATGATATCGTTTTCATTCATTAGAATTCCAACATGAATGATGTTGCCTTCCTCGTCATCAAAAAAGGCCAGATCCCCATCTTCTGCTTCTTCCACAAAGGACAAGGTAGTACCAATTTCGGCCTGTTGGTAGGCATCACGAGGCAGTTTTTTGCCTGCCAATTTGTACACCATCTGGGTAAATCCGCTACAGTCGATTCCAAAAGGTGTTTTTCCCCCCAGAGGTAAGGGGCATTTTCGTACATCAGGGAATGCTCTACCACACGAGAACGGGAAATCTGCTCTTTGCTGTGTGTCACACTTCCTTGTAGATCAAACTTTTCTTCTCCCCAGGAACAGGATTCTCCATCATAATTAGGCAACACGCTGCCCATTAAGAGAGGAACCAAAAGCCCTTTATGCTGATCCGCACCTACGGTGGCCAACTCGGTTAGGGATGTCCACTCCCGGCTGGTTTCAATTTGATCGTATACTTCTTTGGTAACTTCGAAGGCCTGTTTACGATCAATGTAACATTCGTACTTGTCGTAGGCCAGTCGAATTTTGACCCATTTGGCACGCTCTTCCAGAATCTTGTAGTGCTCCCCGAATAAAACCTGCGTCACCATCTCTGAGCGGTCATTAGGTTCCGCCCGGCCAGGGATTACGCTTAGTTGGGAAATTCCGTACTTCAAGTCTGTACCAAATAGAGTAAGTCTGACAAAAGAAGGGAATAGACCCTGCGATTACCAGACTTACTTCGTTATTTTATGCACGATTCAAATGGAGTTATTAACACACTCCGGGCGAATCGCAGTTTCTTTTAAAGGTTTTCAATAACCATGGCTGAGGCTCCACCTCCACCGTTGCAAATACCTGCTGCTCCGTATTTTGCACCATTTTGCTTCAATACGTTGATCAAGGTAACCACGATACGAGAACCAGAGTTCCCAAGTGGGTGACCCAAAGCAACAGCACCACCGTTTACGTCTACTTTAGAAGGATCGATTCCGAGCAATTTAGCGTTGGCAATTCCAACTACACTAAAGGCCTGGTTCAATTCCCAGTAGTCAATATCGGAGGCTTCCAAGTTTGCTTTACCTAAAGCTACTGGCACTGCCTTAGCAGGAGCAGTAGTAAACCATTCAGGAGCTTGAGCAGCGTCTGCATAGCTTACGATACGAGCGATAGGAGTCAATCCGTATTTCTCAACCGCTTCTTTGCTGGCAATAACCAAGGCAGATGCTCCATCATTCAAAGTAGATGCGTTAGCCGCAGTTACGGTTCCTTCTTTTTGGAAAGCAGGGCGTAGATTAGGAATCTTTTCCATTTTCACATTGCGGTACTCTTCATCTTGGTTCACTATGATAGGCTCTCCACGACGCTGAGGTACTTCTACCGGCACTACTTCTTCAGCAAATTTTCCAGCTTCCCAAGCGGCAGCAGCACGACGGTAAGATTCCATGGCAAATTCATCCTGGTCTTCACGAGTGATTTCGTTTTCCTTCGCACAAAGCTCAGCACAGTTACCCATGTGTGTATCGTTGTACACATCAATCAAACCATCTTTAAGCATTCCGTCGATCATTTTGGTATCCCCAAACTTCACTCCATTTCTGGCAGGAAAGTAGTGAGGAACCTGACTCATGCTTTCCATTCCACCAGCGATCACCAAGTGATTGTCGCCAGCCAGGATAGACTGAGCAGCCAGGGAAATAGATTTCATACCAGAGGCACACACCTTATTCACGGTAGTACAAGGAACGTGATCGCCCAAACCAGCACCCATAGCGGCTTGACGAGCAGGAGCCTGACCTTCATTGGCCTGCAGTACGTTACCCATAAATACTTCGTCTACATTTTCGGCTTTAACTCCGGATTTTTCCAAAGCAGCTTTAATCGCTACCGAGCCCAAACGTGTGGCAGGAACAGTAGACAAAGCACCCATAAAACTTCCGATGGGCGTACGAACCGCTGATACGATATATACTTCTTTCATGTTGTAGGTTTTTCAATTTATTTCGGCCTGCAAATGTAACCAATATAGAGGTGGAAAGAAAGACCTTAACGAAGCTTAACCGATATTGATGCATGGCCAACATTTTACTCGTTCTTTTCAGTCCTATTGGGGTTTCATTAGCTTTGCACTCCTATGGCAGATTCTTCCTCCTCTTCGTTTCGTTACTACGTGTTGTACAAGCCTTTCGGCTACGTTTCTCGCTTTACGGATGAGGACGGCAATCCGGGATTGGGACGCATTTTGGATGTGGAAAAAGATGTTTACCCAGTTGGGCGTTTGGATAAGGACAGCGAAGGTCTTTTAATTCTCACCAACGATCCGGGCGTCAATGCACAGCTTCTGAGAGCCGAAAATGAACATCCGAAAACTTACTTGGTGCAAGTGGAAGGAGAAATTACTTCGGAGGCTCTATCCCAATTGGAAGCGGGGATTACTATCCGCATAAAAAAGCAGGACTACACAACCCTTCCGGCCAAGGCCGAGCGAGTAGATTCCCCTACCCTTCCGGATCGCGATCCACCGATTCGATTTCGAAAAAACGTTCCTACTTCCTGGATTTCGCTTCAGCTCATTGAAGGAAAGAACAGACAAGTTCGTCGGATGACGGCGGCGGTTGGATTTCCAACCTTACGATTGGTTCGGGCAGCCAGTGGAAACCTTAAACTACCACCACTCCAACCTGGAGAATACACAGCCATTGATCAAGCTGATTTTTACCGACTGCTTCAAATTAAACCTCAGGTTCGAAAACCCGCCAAACCACAAGGAAATCGTCGTTCTTACCGCAAAAGAAATTATTGAGGGGCCAGTTTTTGGAGGTACTCATCAACGAATTCGTCCATCCTTTTCAAGCGATATTGCATCACCCATCTGGGATGAGGAACCACCTCAATGGTATCGAACCACTGGTATTCTTTGTTCCACTTTTCCAGGTATTTTAGGTTTTTTCCTTTGCCAATGCACCAGGTAACATCGCGTCTCAAAAATGGCAGTTGGCGGTTGATTTGATCTACAATC
This sequence comes from bacterium SCSIO 12741, assembly GCA_024398055.1. Classification (NCBI taxonomy): domain Bacteria; species bacterium SCSIO 12741. The sequence continues at coordinate 4,806,965 of CP073749.1, forward strand.
AAGGGTTTCAACTTTTCCGGAAGTCCTGGAATGTCGTAGTAATTGATGTTTTTTCCATCGCGAAGTAATCCCAGGGAGAGGACGGATGAAATGTAAAATCGCCCAAAGAAAGCCTCGGGTCCGCCAAAAGCTTGAATCACTTCGTAAATAAACCGGGAAGACAATTCATGGCGTTTGGGCAGATCATTTTTGATGCCCAATTTTTCTTCCAGATTAACCGGATCGGTAAAACCTACTCCTGTTATGCCTGAACCCAGTCGACCGGGATTGATTCCCCACAAGGCATACCGTGGCTGGTCATCCGTATAATACTTATCCCAAAATAGGTCCGAGTAGGCCCGTGTTTGCGAATTAAGAAAGGGATTCATTACCTCACACTCATCCAGCTGAAGAGGATGATTGACGAGGTGATCAATAAACTGTTTAATCGCCGCTGCTGTGCTCAAGATATTCCGTTTGTTTCAAACTTAAACCAACCTTTGGAATTGAACCGAAGAAAACCATTTTAAGCCGATCCTTTATATTCGTTTTAATGTTGAACCCAAATCTAATGTTTTGAAATCCAGCTTATTTTTCCTTGCCGGAGCGCTTTTTACCCTAAACGCCCAAGCACAATTAACCCTCGATTCAGCCGATGTCATACCTGCTTCAGGGACTTCTATCACCTACTACGAAGCCGATAACCCAGAGGGCGTTTCGGAAGGAAGTAGCGGTGTTGATGTCATCTGGGATTTTAGCGATCTTACTCCCGCAGACTCTTTTGATATGGATTTTGAAAATCCGCAAACAGGTATTTTGGGTGATCCTGATCATACTACTTTGACCGCGGTTCGAGGATTTCAACGAATCCCCTATCGATCCACTCCTCAGGCCTTGTACCTCATGGGTGATTTAGATGGACTTACCCGGGTAGAATATGGTTCCGACAGTCTCTTGCATATATCCTTCCCCATGGCCTACAACGACCTGCACACCACCTCCTACGATGTGGAATACGGATTGCTCGGCAACCGACGCGTGGGGACCTACAATGTGCAAGTAGATGCTATAGGAACTCTACACATGCCCTATGGTTACCTCAACGACGTGTTGCGATTGGAAATCGAAGACATGTATGTGGATAGTGCCTTAATTGGGGGCAACACCTCCGTAAATAATCGATACTACGAATTCTGGCAAAAAGGAGCTCCCCATTATGTACTGCGCATTGAACAGGAAAACGATGGTGGACAAACGAGTACAACTGTAATTTATCAGGGCAAAGACCAAATAGTGGAAGGACGTAATCCTACTTCAGTCCAATTTGCTGATTCACGCAAAGGCGAATTACAGTTATACCCAAATCCGGCGAAAGATCAATTTCAATTGAAATGGAATGCCTCTACCCTTGAATCTCTGGAACTTATGATTATCAATGGTTTGGGGCAAATTGTAAAACAACAATCCCTGGAAGAAAATGGCCAGGTAACTGTGGATATTCAGGAATTACCAGCCGGTATGTATCAGGTTAAACTTATGGGAAGCGAAACCCATTTCACCCAACGTTTGATTAAGCGATAAATTTACTTCGTAGCGGATGTATCAACTGGAGTTGTAACCTGAGTAGAGTCTACGGTGACCTCAGTTGAACCCTTTTCTGCCCCTTCCTTAACCACGATGTAATTGGTCACAAAAAAGTATAGCGGAATAAGTAAAATGGCCAATAGGCTAATCATTCCCTTCCAGCCGGATTTTCCGGATTGCGCATTTGGAGATTCACTCATAAGAACATTGCTGAATTCGGGGACGAAATTAGATAAATTGATAACGATAGACATGATCTTCGTGCCGCAACATGGATAGCAGCAAATTGTAAAAACACTTCCCTTTCAAACAACCGATGAAACGATTTAAAAACTTCGAGCAGTACTCCGACGATGAATTAATTTGGATTGTTCACTCCGAAAAAAAACTCTGGCAAGAAGAGGCGATTCAATACGCTGAAGCTCTTTTGGTGCAACGAGGAATGTCTTTAGAACAAATTGCAGCCAGAGCGAATGAACTACAAGTGGATCATGAAAAACTCATCCAAAAGGAGATGGAACTTCGAAAATCGGAGAGTTATAATCCATTTGAACTAATCTATCTCAGCCTTCTCTGGCCACGTAATTTACTTTGGGGATGGGGACTTAACCGGCAGGGATATGAGCTAAAAAGCAAACAAAGGCTTATCGCCTTTGGGGTTGGTGTATTAATTTACATAGGCCTGTATTTCCAACTCACCAATTATGCAGAGGAGAGTCATCAAGAACATGTAGAAGAAATACGTCAGCTGATGATAGCAGATAGCCTGGCACAAGCCCAAATAGATTGGTCGGGTAACTATGTTTATCTGGATTCTACTCAAAATTCATCGACTCTCTCAACTTGGGAACTACGGGTAGAAAAAGAAGGTAAAATTCATAAGGCAACACTTCTGATCAAAAATCCCACAGAATCTATTGAAATCGAAGGTGAGGGTTATGTAGAATCCGATCGATTCGAATTTTATCCGGATACCACCTATACGCTACCAGGAGGCCAAGCGCTAAAATACGATGATCGACTTTTCACAATGATCAGAGAGCAACACGGACTATTTACCCAATGGGGAGTCATGCAACCATTTCATCAAAGTCGTAAAAATGATCTGGATCTATTTAAATTGATCAACTCCTACAAACAAAATACTCTGGAAGAATAAAACCGGACGCTACTCTTGTCATCGCAATCACTTTATTCAATCACTAACTTTCGAGAAACCTCGCCTTTCGTAGTTACACATCGAAGCTGATACACTCCGGGTGGCAAATCATTTAGTGCAAGGCTGGTGCTTAACTCTCCTCCACTTACTTCATGGTTTTCGTTAATCACCATTTGTCCTTGGCCATTATAGAGCTGCAGTGTACAGTTTTCTGCATGCAAGCCTGTAAAACTTACCTGAACTGAAGTCCTTGCTGGATTCGGATATACAATCCATTGGACCTGTCGAGCAAAGGCCTCATTCACACTTAGGCAAACTCCTTCCTGGTATACATGAATACTATCGGTATAGGAGCATTGTGCTGACGAGGACGGATCGGTAATGGTCAATTTGATCAAGCCCGCCTGATTTACCCGAATAGACGAAGTGGTATCGGAAGTGCTCCACTGGTAGCGCATTCCCTGTAAAGGAGCGTGAAGTGTAATACTCGCATTCATACAGGTTGTGGTATCTGGCCCAAGATCAAATTGAGGGTCAGCACTGACTTTTACGGATCCATTGGCCTGACCGCTACACTGATTAGTATCGGTAAAGGAATACTGAATGGAATGCGTACCTACTCCTGATTTGGAAGGGTAAAACCAATTATTGACCACACCTTGACCTGAATATAGTCCTCCAACCGGAGTACCTGAATTTAAGGCTAATGAATCAGAACTTTCACAAAGATCCTGAATCGCACCTACCTGCACCTGTGGAGAAGCATGCACCACCATAGCGCTGGTATCGGCAGCGGTACAATTGTTTGTATCGGTATACTCGTAGATCAAATCGAAAGTACCCGGACCTGTTGACGATGGATTAAACTGATTTCCAGTAACACCAGGACCACTGTAGGTTCCTCCAAATGGACCTCCGGTGCGCAAAGTATAAGGGGCGTCATCTTCGCAGAGGTCATCCAAAATTTGCAGAAGAACAAAAGGCAAACGATTTACCCGTACCATTTGAAAAGCCGTATCGGTACATCCATTGAGGTAAGCGGTGTATCCTACCTTGTGTTTTCCAGGGCCTGCCAAAACCGGATCAAACTGACCATTAATCACCCCTGGCCCAAAATAATGGGTACTGATTCCTGACGGGATCACACTTCCTTGAACCAAAGCAAAGGGAGAACCACCTTCACATACTCCGGGAATCGGATTGAGAGTGGCATCGGGGGCGGGTTTAACCAACAGGTAAGCCTTGGCTTGTTCTTGCTGGACACATCCCTCCTTCTTCACCACCATGTCGTAGAAAAAGTTGAAAGATCCAAAAGGTCTACATGTAATGGTATTGGAGCCTTTGGTAATGGTCATCATGTTTTTGCTTTCGGTATAAGGGTATTTAAATCCGTCGGTGTTTCTCCTCAAACCACCGCAACTTGAACCTTTTGCAGTAATGAGGTAACCCAGCCCTTCAGGTATTTCCAAATCCAATTGAACTTTTAATCCAAACAGCGGATTGTATCCGGAATAGGGAATAGTAATGGAGTCAATAATCTGGGTACCAAAAGTCACCTCAACATGAATGGTTCCAGCGGTATCCTGCGGAAAAAAGGTAACCGAATCAAGGATAATATCGGTATGGGCATCGAACTCATAGCCATTAGCTACATCGCTTTCGTACAAATAGGCTCCAATGTAAAAGTCCTTTGGACCTACCCGGGTTTTAATTTCGTTGTAGGCTTCCACATAAAAGGTATCGTTCTGGGTGGGATTTGGAATGGGAAAGGTATCCCCTTCGTGCACAATTATGGTATTGGCCGAATCGGCAAACCAACGCGTTTTGGCCGTAGTGCCCAGGGCCACTAAAAACGTATCGTTGTGCGCACAGGTAATTACTGATGGTACAATGGGCGTACTGGGGTGAGGAAGCAAATTAATACTGTCAACAGCAAGGGTATCATCACTTCGGTCAAAATCATTGGCCAGTTGAGAATAAACCGACACATTAACCACACCGCCTGGAGCGGTTGAAAGGGTTCCCAACAAAAGTGTATCGGTCTCGTCTGGTTTTAAGGTGGTCACAGAATCCAAAAAGGTCCCTGTGGTAATTCCACTAACCGTAGCACCTACCTTGATGTTGTTTTGGGTGTTTTTTCCCACGTTTTTTACCACGGCTATGAGTGGCAAATTTGGATGACCACAGCCTTTGTTGAAAGGAGAAATGAGATCGATAATGGCAATATCGTTGGCCGCACGTACAAATTCATAGGCACCAATATCTGGCGTAAGTACATGGCGCTGAGTGTTCAATATATCGGCGGTAATTCCTGGAATTGGAATAGCTGCTTCGTCCAATTGAGAGGACTTTGTTTTTAGATCTGTTTGGGATTTAAAACCGGGATAAGCCACAAAGGAATTGGCCTCTTGTCCGATGAGGTTCTGATAGCTGGATAGATCGGGTATGTAATTGGTGTAAAGCTGATTGGTGTGGTGCCCCAGGTTGAATCCATTGGTGTAAAGGTTGTTGAAGTCGGAAGTATCTAATCCGGCCGAATTTCTGGCATCGAGGGCATAACCTCTGCGCAAATTAACGAAGCTGTTGTTGAGGATGGTTCCATGACTGCCGGTTTTCATATCGATAACCATGGCAGCGCTCCATCTTCCGCCCGAGGCAACCAATACGCTGTTGTAGACAAAACGATTGTAACTCCCATCATAGGCCATCATTCCGTAGGTAAAGTAGACACTGCTCCCCACAATGGAAACCGAGTTATTCGCAATGGTTACCGGATGATTGGGAAATCCATTGCATCGAGCCACGCTGATTCCAACGGACTGATAACCATCTACAATGATTTTGTTGCGCAAAATGGAAAAGGTGTCTGAGTCGCCGCAATAGATGCCTGACGGGCTAAATCCATTTTTCTGGGAACTGTAGCAATAGTTATCCTCGATGCTTCCTCCCCGCTGATGAGAAAAGAAAACTCCGGAATTGACATAATCTTCGAAGGTGTTGTTGATCACCACATTATTCGAATCCTGCTTGCTGTATTTACCTCCTACGAAGTAAACGCCAAAATTCCCCTTGCGGAAATAGTTGTTTTCAATGCGTGTGTAGGCACTTTGATCCAACTTTCCTCCTCCATCGTGAATAATCGCTTGATCACTCCCCACGTTGGTGGCAGGTGTTCCTAAAAGGCTATCGTTGGAAATGGTAATGTGGTGTACCGTACCGCTAAAAACGATAACCCGACCAAAGTTGGCATTGGTCGCCTCAAAGCTTAGGCTATCCAGGGTAATGTGACTTAGGTTTTGCAGTTTTAAAGTGTAGTTGTCGCTCACGTTAGGTGCATAATTGGTCAACTTGGCTGAAGCCGTATTTCCAGGTGCTCCCACAATCTTAATGGGATTGGAAGCCGAACTTCCGGGAATGGCGTTAAAATGGATTTGTTCCTGGTAAACTCCCTGACGTACTTCGATTCGAACCGGACCACAAACGCCCCAACTATTTAAAGCAGTTTCGAGGCTTTTCCAGGTAGTAAAGTCTGAAGACGATCCTCCCAGGGTATAGGTTCCATTTAGCCTTGCCGTGCCAGATGTATTACTGGTATCATTGGATGGGTCTGAATCGCTAACTCCATTGGGATTGAAGGAATAAGCTTTAACGGCATACTGATCTCCGGGAGAATAGGAGAATGAGCCCAGGGTAACCGTGGTTTGCCCTCCTGATGCCAATGAAGGCGTTAAGCTCACTGGCGATTGAGTGACATAGGCACCACCATTGGTTGAAACTGCCCAGGCAATGGACACCGATTGGAGTGAATTGGATCCTGAGTTGTTTAAGGTAGCTGTGAGGGTTTGTTGACCATCACAAAAATTTCCGTCGATTTGAGATAGTTCTGCATCATTGAGTTGAGCCAGAGCCAGCTGGGTAAGGCTGATGGCAAAGAGAGTGAAGAAAAAGGATTTCATTCGCGAATCTTTGGGGTGTTTCCCAGAAGACGTCAAAAACCTTCCCGGGTTGCTTAGATACACATTCCGGTTTTGTGAAACTGCATTTTGAGGGTTTGAATCGGTTTTAGCAAAAAGGGAGAACTCAAGAATGAGGAAATATGGACTTCAATTCCATTCAAATTTGGATATTTGATCAATTGATAACCCAAACCCAAAAACCAATACTATGAATCCATTTCCATTTTTGAGTGAATACGCTTGGCTGCTTTTCATTGGCGTAATGCTTATTAACCTTATTGGATTTAAATCCCGACTCAAACCGTATATCGAAGAAAAACCTGAACGTGAAGCGGGGTATAATCAAATTCTTAAGGGCTTTGCCTTTTTTGGAACTCTTCCCTGGTTGGTGATCGGAATAGGCAACTTATCCGGAATGACGAACAGCGTTTTCCAATATTTCCAGCCGAGAACCTTAAACCCAGCTGTACTTGCCTTTCACGGAACATTACTCCTTATTTACATTTTAACCATTCGATGGATATTCTTTAAAAACGGCGCTGAATTTATGTCTCAGCATCCGGGAATAATCCGTTACCAGTCATTCGGTAAGAGTGGCGATTTGATCTCCCCCAAACGAATCAAGACCTTTTTCGCCCTATCTATGGGTGGAGGAATTATTGCCTTGGGTATGATGTGGACTGTGGATATCCAAAACCACCTTTTTTAGCAAATCCTTAAACCATGATGAAACTCCTGCCTGGCATTCTCCTTCTTTTGATCTTTAATCTATTGTCCGGAAAGCGGCTCATAGCTCAATCCTGGGAAATGCGATTTGAGGCCCTACTCGATTCGGTTTACCAGGCCAATGAAGATGCTCTGGGAATTTTGATTCATGTGGAATCCAGGGATCAACACATTTCCTGGACCTCGGCTCGTGGCTTTTCCGATTCATCCCGAACGAGTCAGCTTACCTCAAACCAGCCTGTTCTGTTGGCCAGCAATACCAAAACCTATGTATCGTCTGCTACTTTGAAATTGGTTGAGCTGAATAAATTCACCCTGGATCAAAGCATCAAAGGCCTTCTTACAGACGGCACTCAATCGCTCCTTCAAGAAGGAGGATATTCAATCGAGCAAATCACTGTTCGTCAACTTCTCTCCCACACCTCTGGGATAAACGACTACGTGGACAAGAACTATTTTGAGCTGGTGATCAATCGCCCTCAATACCATTGGAAAAAAAACGAACAGATTCAACGAGCGCTAAGCAAGGGGCCAATTAGTGATCCTGGCCAGGAATTCCATTATGGAGATATCAATTACCTCCTGCTCACAGAAATTATTGAACAGCAAACCCAGAAACCTTTTTATACAGCCATTCGTGAATTACTCAACTACCAGCAATATGGATTGAATAGCACGTGGTTTATCAACCTGGAAGAAAAACCAGAACATCTGGCTCCGATGGCTCATCAATATGCCCAGAACTTCCATTTGGATTCTTATGCCATCAATCCATCCTGGGATCTCTACGGTGGCGGCGGAATGGCTGCTACCGTAAAAGATGCAGCCGTGTTTTATAACCATCTTTTTGAAGGCAAGATGATCCAAGACGAAGAACTATTAAAAGAGATGTATACCTACGTGCTGCCCGCTGAAAAATCGAAGTATTGTTTAGGTATCTATCATTTTGATTTTGGTTACCACCTGTATTACCACGGAGGCTGGTGGGGCACTGATGTAAACTACTGTCCGGAAACAAAAACATCGGTAGCTGTCTTTACCCTGGTCAAAGAAAAGCAGCATACCATCAATCCATTTTTAGGGAAAACGATCCAGGGATGGATATTTGATAAATAAGTTGAATTATGGGTCACAAAGCCGTTTGTTTAAACTGCCACCGCGTGGAAAATTTGGGGACTGACCTTACTCAATTGCGAATTGGAAAGTGTCCGGAATGCTCGTATGAAATGATTCTCATGAATCATCGTTTCCGTCCTCCTAAGAAAACGGACAAAAAAGCCTGGGAAGTGGTCAAATACCTGGTCGCTCATGGATTTGCGTTTCAGCACATTTTTCAAGAAGGCAAATCGGATTACTACAAAACATCCACGGACAATTATGTCAAATGGCCCAAAACCTTGAAAGAAGCTGAAGAATTTATCGAGAAGTATAAAAGCCAGAAAACCGATGATGGTTGAAAGCATCCGGCAATTAGAAAAGAAGTGAGGTGAGTGCGAAGAAAAATTAGTTCCGGGTCCTCGCAAAGCGAGTGTGAGCACGAGAAGCGAGGAAAATTCAGCATGAGTCTTCGCACTTTCGCGCTCATACTCACACTGAATTTGTACGGAGGACGAGACTACTCTCGAACCATTTTTAACTTATATTCAGGAGGTCAAGAACTTGAAAGGGGAGGTTGAGGAGTGTTGGATTGAATTGGTTAATTTAGTTTTAAACTGAGCAGTATTTCTATTGTTGTGGCCAAATTTTAATATTCGATAACCTGCTTTATGTACAATGAAAATAACATCATGTTGTTGTACATATGTAGTGGTGCATTAAAAGAAACCTATAATCTTGAATAAGTCGCTTAAAATCTCAATCATATTATCAATCGTCTTTGTCGGACTGATTAGACTTAGACCTATATGGGAGAGAAATCCAGGCGGACTTTGGAATGTCATTTTCTTTATAGCGATTGCAGCACTTTTCGTTTGGATTTCAATCAAAATCCTTATTGAGGTAGTTATGGTTATTAAAAATCGAAAAGCTCTAAAATTGATTTCATTTCTACCAATAGGAATCCTTCTATTCGGACTACTTGACGGAGTGTACAATCCACTGAGATTAAACCTTGAAAATGTCTATGGTGACGTGACATTTAGAGCTTGTTTTGAAGGTACTCAGAATCAGGCAACTTTTAAATTAAGAGAGCCTGATAAATTTGAAATTCATTGGACGGGCGTATTTTTCTATGATGAATTCTTCGTTGGTACTTACTCTAAAAGTGGCGACACTCTTCTTCTCGATTATAAAGGAAAGAAGCCTAGTCGATTTGGAAAAAAGATTTTAATGGATAAAGAAAATGAGACTTTACAGACCATTCGCACTGAAAAGGATAGTTTAGAATACGTTGTTCCGTTCTACTATGGATACTGTAAAGGATTAAACTAAGAGAAGATAAAAAACGACACCACAACAATGTATAGGAATCATATCCGCCTATCGGAGGCTACGCTTCATATACTAAATGTTACAAGCAATTAGAAAATCAAGATGTTGAATTTGTTTAAGAAGAAAACCGAATTAGATGTTTTTGAGAAAGGAATATGGCTTTCTCGAAAATGACTTTGGTTATGGTCTAATGACAAAAGAAACTCAACCTCGGCATAGTTTATTCCCTGCGGTCATGAGATCGCTTCGCTAAGTTGCAACTAAGGCGAAACTATCATTAAGGTTCAAATACACATTTTCAGGAATAGAATCAGCTAATTTGCACAATCGCCTCGAACCTGCCCGATACGCAGACTGCAACAGAAGAAAATAAAGATTTTCCAAGATCCAGTCTCGTTGTCTTAGTGTCTTTGAAAGGAAGAAATCGGAAGAAACCAATCAGCGATGATTGAAAGCAGGTCTTAAGCTCTGGAAAGTAGAAAGTGAAAGTTAGAGCGAGTTTGAGTGCGAGTGCGAGGAAAATTCAGCATGAGTTTTCGCACTCTCGTGCTCACACTCACACTGAATTTGTACCAGAGGTGGGATTCGAACCCACACACCCGAAGATACACGTCCCTGAAACGTGCGCGTCTACCAGTTCCGCCACTCTGGCAAAATGTTCTAAGAAATACGCCCTCCGCAGAAAGCGGCGGCAAATATACAACAGTCTTTTTCTATGCAAAGGGAATGGTAGATTTTTAATTTTGGCGCCTGAGTTAACGATGCGGTGTTCATGGTCGGTGCAACATTGACCGGATTCTTGTTTGGTTTATCCTACTTTTATGCTTTTCTAACTTAAATGTTAAGAGGTTTGGTCGTTCGTATGGGAAGAGGATTGATGTTATGGGCCTTATTGCTTACCGGAATTGTAGCACAGGCGCAGCAAGTGGTGTTTTCTGAAGTGTTGGCTGTAAACAAAAAAGCGGTCATGGATCCATCCGGTGAGTACGATGACTACATCGAGTTTTACAACCCCAGTGAAGTAGAAATTGACCTAAGCGGCTATTTTCTCTCCGATGATAAAGACTCTCTCTACAAATGGAGCTTTCCAGAAGGCACTACCGTAGATGGTGGCGACTACCTAATCGTATGGGCGGATGGCCAAACGGCTCAATCCGGAATTCATGCCTCGTTTAAATTGAGCTCCAAAGGTGAAACCCTTTACCTCAGCAACCCCAGTAAGATTCAAACCAGTAAATTCAAATTTGGACGTCAATACAAGAATGTGTCCTACTCCTATCTTCCGGCTACCTCAAGAGTGAAGAAGTATACCAAACCCACGCCTGGAAAAGCCAATGGCCCTGCCTGTAAGCTTTTACTTAAGGCCAAAAAGAAAAAAGGTGGAGTGAAGGCCCTTTGGGATCCGATGAAAACCACCATTCAGGTACAGCGCGAAGGAGATAAGATTTTGCGCGTTGAGGTGAGTAACAAAGAAGGAAGTAAAATTTACCGAACAGAATTAAACCCGGGAGACGAAGAGATTAACCTCTCCGATGTTCCTGCAGGGAAATACGAATTGAAAATCGGCCCGAATACCTACCGCTTAGTAATACAATAAGATTATGAGAAACCTCATTTTAGCAGCCTTCATTTTTGCAGGAATATTGGCTACTTCATGCAGCAAAGAACCTGGAAGAGGCGGGCGAACAACGTTGAAAGGAACCTTGATGGTGACTTATATCGAAGAGTCAGACTCTACTATTCTGGGAATTGAACCGCTATCCGATGAGCGGGTTTACATCATTTATGGCAATGGTTCTACCAATGACGACGATGTGAGATCCAGCTACGACGGCACCTTTAAATTTGACTTTCTGCATGAAGGAAGTTACAAGTTGTACGCCTATTCGGAATGCACTACTTGCCTGACTAAACGGGAAGAAGTGGTCATCGAAACCGAAATTCCTAAGAAATCAGATCAGGTAGATATTGGAATCCTGATGATAACCCGCTACAAATAAATCCTTGAAGGAATCCATTCTACATAGCATTAGAGCCGTTCCTGCCATTGACCTGGCAGAACTGGCATTGGTGGACTTTCCTTCACGCACGGATACCAAATTTATTTTTGACCCTAACCTTGTTCCCGAATTTCTGGAATCGGTAGCTCACGACTTAAAGGTGTTGGAAGTAAACGGCACCCGGATGTTTGACTATCAAAATGAATACTATGATACGGCACAGTTTAAGAGCTTTGCCGATCATCAGGTTGGAAAAGGGAATCGGGTTAAAATACGTTCTCGCAAGTATGGAGAAAAAGGCCCTTTTTACCTGGAGATTAAACACAAAAACAACAAAGGCGAAACCCTAAAAGAACGACTACGATTGGCTCAATGGGCTGACCGAAACTCAGAAGTGGCCAATCAGTTTTTAAAGGAACGCATCTCAATGGGGTTTGAAGAGTTAAACCAAATTATCCCGGTGAACTATAGCCGGGTCACCTTTGCGAATGCTTCGCTTACTGAAAAATATACCCTGGATATAGGACTGCACACGGTAGACAACAATGGAAAAATTGACTTTTCCTACCTGGCTATAGCCGAAGTAAAACAGACTCGTTTTTCCCGTAAAAGCCCTTTTATGCAGGGATTGAAACAGCGAAAAATTTATCCGCACAAGTTTTCCAAGTACTGCTTTAGCGTAATGCACACCCATCCTCTCCTTAAACACAATCGATTTAAAGGAATAGTGAGAACTGCTCAAAAAATAAAATTGAACTATGACTCTGCTGCTTGACATATTCATGGACGGCGACAAACCGAGGAGGTTTTTCGGAATAAAGCTTTATGACGTAGACTTTATTGAATTGTGCCTCCGATTGGGACTGAACCTGCTCACGGCCTATATCGTGATTTGGCTCATGTATCAACCCACCCGAAAAAACAGCGAATACCTGTTTACCTACCTGGTGATGAGCCCTCTGGTGTTCTTCATCTGCCACTTGTTTGCCACGACGGATCTCAGTATTGGTTTTGCCTTTGGACTCTTTGCCGTATTCTCCATTCTGAGGTATCGCACCACCACTATTCCGGTAAAGGAAATGACCTATATGTTCATCATTATCTCGATTGCGGTGATCAATGCGATTTCCACCAAAAAGGTGAGCTATATCGAGCTGATGTTTACCAATGTGTTCATTGTATTCTTAACCTACTTCATGGAAAAACTGGTGAACAAGGGTGGAATTCAAACTCAAATCATGATCTACGAAAATGTGGAGAACCTGTTACCTGAAAATGAACACCTGCTTCGAGAGGATATCCAAAAACGAACAGGCAAAGAGGTCATCCGATTTGAAATTCTGGAATCCGATTACCTCAAAGACACCGCACGGCTGCGTATATTCTTTAAAAATGGGAGGAGTCAATCATGATGAAGTGGCTGGTTCCTTTGGTGATAATAGGTTGGCTAATGGCCCTCCCCTCTTCTTCCTGGTCTCAGGCTCAAAATGACTATGAGCTTTGGACAGGTGCCATTGTAAGTGGTAAAGTGAAAAAGAAGCTAAAGCTCACCGGAAAATACCAAGTCCGATTTAAGAACAATGCCTCCCAACTAAGATCGCAATACCTTCAAGGAGCTATCCGGTACAAGTTTGCCAAATACTATTTGCTGGGTGCTAACTATCGCCTCTCCGATTTTGAAGAAACCTTGGTGGTACATCGATTCGACATCAACAACTATTTCCGACTTCCGATCCAAAAAAACTTTTTTGAGTTTCGATTCAAGTACCAGCTTTCCTTTCCTCAAGCCGGGCCCAATTTTCAGCGCTATCGTTTTCGTTTGCGCTACGTTCACAAGATCAATAAAAAGCTTCGGATCTATGGAAAGATTCAATATTTCTATACCGTATCGAATAGCTATAGCGCCTGGAATAGACAACGCTACGTAGCAGGTGGACGGATAAGAATATTCAAGAAAAACTACCTGGATCTATTCCTTCAGTACGATCGTCAAATGAACATCGAATCTCCGGTACAACGTTTCGTTACCGGAGTCAACTACATGCTAAGCTTCTGATCTTAGCGTACACTCAATTTTCTTACTTCCCGATGCCCATCTTCAGAAATCACCTGAATGAGGTAGATTCCTGAGGGAACCTCGCCTGTGTCAAATTGAAGGTAGGACGCTTGATTTCCTTGAACGGCCAGCAGTACTTTACCAGATACATCAATGAGCTCCACCCGATTGATAAGACCACCAAACTTCACATTCACCTGGCCTGTAGTGGGATTGGGATATACCTTTAAATCATTAACAGCGGCCACCTCCAAATCTTCGGTGGATACGGAAAGCTGGCAGTTGCCCGGAACATGAATATCCATCCACTGAGCACGTCCTTTGGCCCAGGTTTTTAAATAATCAATTTCCTGAGCATAGGTATCACCCACGAAGTTGTTGGGCCATACATAACGCCCCAACGTTTTCCAGTGGTAGTGATTTCGATCGGCAGCTGCTCCCATGTCCGCAACGGCGTCATCAATGATTTTATTGATGTTCTCATTGGTGAACCCATGAAGTCGGTGAATTTGCCACTGACAGTTTACATGCTTCGCAAATTCGGGATCTTGAAGAAACCGGAAGAACCAAAACATTCTTCGTCCTTCTTTATCATAGAGCCAATCATCGGTTTCTTCGGCTCGCTCTGTCCCAAAGTCTACATTTCCATAGCCCAGGTTAAAATCCCAAATAGGCCCGAGGTGAATTTTGTTGTCGTCTTTCTCGTGGTTTTTATACATGTACACACTGTAGCGGTAGGCATCAATGTCTTTGCTAAACTCATTCAAAAGGAAGAAGTCGATCGCACTGGACATATCCAGGTATTTGCGATAACCGTTGTCCGGATCGTCAAAATCACTGGACAACAAGTTGTCTTCCAAGGTTTGCATGTAATCCTTGATATAAGCTTTTTGGGCCGGCATCATATCTTCTGGATCGGGGTAGTAGTATTGATAGGTCAAGTCCTTAAACCCTGAGATACCATTGGTGTGTTGAATCTTAAATGTATCACCCGGCAAAGCCCCTCCGGCCAGTCGATACGTAGCATGTAACCACCTGACAAATCGGGAAGCGCTACTTCAGAGCTATCCAGCTTTTTAATCGCAACCCGGTTTTTATCACGTTTTACTTTTTCGGTAAAAACATATACTCCCAAGTAATAGCCGTTGTGAAACACTTCTACCAGCTGCGTTCTTGGAGCGTACTCCCAGAGGGTTCTTCCCAAATTATAGGTCAAGTAGTTACGCAACAAACTTTTGTCACTATACGGAGCATACAACACCCAATCGTTTTCTTTTGGAAAGCCAAACAAGCTCACGTTATTGTTTTCACCAACAGAATCCTGGGTTTCAATACGAAACGATTTTTTGGGAAATTCCAGCGTACTGTTTCCGCGGTACTTAATGGCAATATGCCCATCGTAGTGATTTCCCGCCTGATCAAAGGGAGTGTTTTGTCCTTCACCGTTCCAGGCAATTTCCATGGTTCCAGGAATCTTAACCGAATCATTGAGCTTGGCCGAGGTTAAACGAACAATGGGCAAAGACGAGTACTCTTCAAACATAGGAGGAGTTACAAACCAAGATGGCGGAGCCGAAAAATGGGTAGAAGCATCTTTAATCCCAAAAGTGAGGTTAAAGAATGCGGACATATCCGATGAAAACGTTGTGTTGTTATGCACCTGAATAGCCAATACGTTGTTCCCATTTTTGATGGAATAAGCCAATTGAAACTTTTTAATCAAGTAGTCGGATCTTTTGCCTCCCTGGTATAGCTGAGCTTCTCGATCAAAATCAGCCAAATCATTGTAGGCCGGTTCGGTCCAAACCGTTCCAATGTTTTCGCGGGTCATCTCTACCCCATTGATGTAAGCTACAAAGGCATCATCAAAATCCGCTGACAAAACCGCTCCAACAAACTTGGAGGTATCGCTAATGTTGAATTTAATTCTCAAGTACAACGACGTAGCCTGATTTACAACAGTAGAATCGTCACCATCGCCATACCCAAAACTCCCCTTGCCTTTTTTCCAGGAAGAGTCGTCGTAGTTTTCTTTGTTCCAATCCTGAGGTGGAGCGGTTGTTCCTTCAAAGTAGGCCCATTCGTCCGTTTCGAGAACTGCCGTTTCCCAGTGATTCACCGCACCATACTGCGCCCATGCGGAAACGCTAAACATTAAAGCCATTAAGGCTACCAGTACCACTTTCTTCATAATCACCTCCTACCTATTATAAACCCTTAAAACCGGGTAGCGTTTGTGCGTCTTCTCGTAATAGGGCGATTGGTAAAATATCCAAGCCAGCTGAGCTCTGTGGTTTCCCGCAAATTCAGCATCGCTATTCCTTTTGGCATCAAACTCACGTTTTAGATCGGGATCGGTGTCCAGCAATTCCTGCGCAACATCGTCGAAGGCAAAGGCCGAAAACCACTCTTTCTGCATCAAAATATTATCGAAAAAATTCCACCTGAAAAAAGAGTCTGCTCCCCGAGGTTCTAAAACTTCCACCAAATATCTGACATTTTTTTGTTGAGTGGGAATGATCCAATCCCCGGAATAGAACTGAACCCTCTGGGTATCTCTCCTGATTTTCAGATCGGTATGCGCAAAATGGTTCTCATAGGCATGGTTCAGGGATTTAACTTTTTCGATGTAATAGACCTCTCCGGGGATAAGCGTATCCTCAGTTAGGGCCTGCATTTCCACGCGATTAAGCTGCAATCGGTCTACCACATCTTCATAGCACTGTGGCAGGATGTAATAATCGGGCAATGAAACGGAATCGGTTGCCTTGTAAGTGCGGAAATAAGGAATGTTAAAAGTTTTAGGCTCGTCTCTTTGATAGGCCAATTTAGCCTGACCGGTCACCGCACTTACCGCCTGCTCATGTCCATACCCTTTAAAAGGAAGAGAATCCCATTGGTTGGTATCCAGTTCCCAATTGAGGTCATAAATCTGCTGCCCGACGCTATACTCGTTGGCCAATTCGCGTACCCGGCTGAGTTCGGTATGATTTCTCGAAGCATACTCGGTCATAAATTTTAGAAACTGATAGGTATGCTCTACGCGTTGCGTAAAAGTCTTGTACTTGTGAGCCTCGGTAATGATACCAATGGTATTGAACAGATTTACATATCCGGAGGAATACCTGGGTGTTTCCATAAAGTCCATAATTCCCTCCTCGGGGGTCTTTCCGCGTCCATACACATAAGGAACTACCTCGTAACCCTTCTCTTCCATTTTGCGGTAAATCAGGGGTTCCATTTTGCCATAGACATACTCCGCAAGTACGGGGTTCATTTTTTCCTTTTGGGAAAGAATAAGAGTTAGTGTGTACTGGTGATCGGATCCATTGGTGGTGTGGGTATCAAAAAACAAATCCGGATTCCAATCGTGGTAAATACGGCTAAACTCCCGGGCATTGCGGGAATCACATTTGACAAAGTCGCGATTCAGATCCAGGTTTTGGTAGTTGCCCCGAAATCCACATTCGGTGGGGCCGGGTTGACCGCTTCTGTTATAAGGTGACCGATTGAGCATCCCTCCAACATTGTAGACGGGAATGGCTATGACTACTACATTGGGAAACAACTTGCGGTGGGTGGCCAGGTATTCGAACAAACGAACGGTTGCATCCACCCCACATGATTCTCCAGGATGAATAGCGTTGTTGATTAGAATGACGCTTTGTTCTTTCCGATCAATCTGTTGGGGATCAAATTCCTGATTGGCGTTAAATATAGCCAGGTGCAAAGGGCGGCCAACATCGGTTTTACCGTATTCTACCATTTCTACTTCTGGGTACTCCTTCACGAGGTAATCAAAAGCCGAGATGGCCTGTTCGTAGGTAAAACTTTCATTTTGAGGATAGACATAATCCACCTGAGCGGATAGATTTATCGTTCCTAAAAAAATCCAGGTCAATACAAGCAAAGCGACATGTTTCATGGCGTCAAATCTAAGGACTTTGCCCATTATACCTAAAGGAAGAAAAGAGGGACTAATAAGGGAGGTCAATCACAAAATCGGCGCCTGCTCCTACCCGACTCACCACATTGATGGTTCCACCCAGGGCATCTACCTGAGATTTTACGAGATACAACCCTAATCCGCGGCCGGTTACTCCAAGTTCGTCATTGAAGCGCTCATACAGCCTAAAAATGCGTTGCTGGTGTTTCTCCACGTCGATACCCAGTCCATTGTCTTTTACACTTATCACTACTCCTTTGGAGGAACTGCTCAAGGTGATGTGTATTTCAGGTTCACGAAGGGGATGGCGATACTTGATGGAATTGCTCACCAGGTTGTGCAGGATGTTTTGAATATAGCTTTTAATGGAATAGATGCTATCAATTCCCTGCTTACGGAGGAAGATTCGAGCGCCACTTTCATCCAAGGCTTTTTTCAATCCGGTTTTCACACTTTCCACCACCTCAGACACATCAATTTCTTCTTTCATGTCTCTGGAGCGATTTCGAATGCTAATGGTTTTGTTCAAATCCTTGATAATCTTATCCAGGTTATTGGTCGATTCGCAGATCAGGTCCATGATTTCCGCATTTTCCTGGCCGCAGCTGTTTCGATCCAATATTTCCGTTAGACCAAGGATAGAAGCTACGGGGCCCCGCAGGTTGTGGGAAATGATGTAGGAAAATTGTTCCAAATCCCGATTCTGTCGGGTTAGTTGATCGATAAGTTCACTCTTCTCAAGTTCCACCTTTTTCCGGGCACTGATGTCCCGTCCGCTTGCGATTATTACATCGCGTCCCTTGTACCTACCCTTGTGCAAGAGTACCTCCTTGGGAAATACGTCTCCATTCGCCTTTTTGCTCCACCAATCAAATTGAACTTTTTCCCCTTCCCACGCCCTGCTCAGAGCCTCACGCACCGCATTAATGTCGTTCATACCTGGGGCAGCGAATATTTCCGGAGTCCGTCCAACGATTTCGGATCGCTCCATACCGTACTTCTCGACTACGGCATCGTTAACATCTAAAAATTCGCCTTTCTCGTTCTGAATATAAATCAGATCAATACTGTGGTTGAAAATCTCCTGATAGGTTTGTTCTACCTGCTTAACATGGGTAATGTTTCTACCCTCTAAAATGATGTAGGCAATTTGGTCATTGGCATCTTTGATCGGACTGAAGGTCACATCCAGTACCGCATCTCCATCAATTCCTTTGAGCACCAATTCTTTTCTCAGAAAATGGCCTTCGAGCACTCCGGTAAGTTCCCAGGTTAAATGATCTTTTTCGGATCGGTCTAACTTCCAAATGGGGCTATCGCTAATGGGATTTCCAATAAGTTTATCCACATCTTCTCCGAGGTATTCACGCGTACGCTCATTTACTTCTACCACACTTCCATTTCCGTCCAGCAGCATGATAAAATTGTAAGCGTTGTGGTATATGCCGCGGAGCTTAATCTCACTTTCTTCGATGTGCTGAAACTGCCGTTTCTTTTGGGTTATGTTCACTGCAATGAACAACACCGATTTCTTTCCCAGCGATTCAATCCGGGAAGCCGTCATTTCCACGTCCAGGGTATCTCCGTTTTTCCGCAATAGAGCATACTCAAATTGTTCCTGATCTTTTTCACCGCTCAAAAGGACCTTGTTAGGACAAGTAAGCGAATTTGCCCCCTCTCCAGAAGGGCTTAAATCAGCACAAGATCGCCCGATCAACTCTTCTTGAGTAAATCCTGTAAGATCGGCCATGGCCGGATTAGCATACACGATTTTGTTGTCGGTGGTTATGAATATTCCAGCGGCAGCATTATTGGCCAGCGTTTGAAACCTGATTTCACTTTCCTTTCGCTCGGTAATATCGATCACCGATCCAATGCCCATAATGGGCTTTCCGTCATGATCACGGGCAAAAACCTTACTGTAAACTGCCGACCATCGATAGTGACCTTCTTTGTGAAGAAGCCTGAACTCGAGTGGAACAATAACCCCTTGATCAGAGCTTTCGAGCCTTTTTTCTTGCTCCTCCATTTTGGGCATATCATCCGGATGAACCAGTTCATAAATTCCCTGATCCAGGGCGGCTATCTCAGATTTTCGGTAACCATAGAGACGAGCAAAACGATCGGCACCTTCTATGAGTTTTTTAGATCTATAGTCGATAATGTAAACCACTCCAGGAGCCGTTTCCACCATGTCGTGACTCTTTTGGCGATTGACCATCACCTCTCGCTCAAAATTCTTTTGAACGCTAATATCTTGCGTGGATCCGATCACATAGCGAACCGTACCATTTTTCCGGCGCTGAAACTTAACGAAGGAAACCAGGTGTTTTACTTCCCCATCAGGAAGTTCTATACGGTGCTCAAAAGATATGTCTCTGCTTTCCTCCTGTGCCTGACGTATTTTGCGATTAATCACCGCAATATCTTCCTCCATGGTCATGGCAAAAAGCTGGCGATAATCCGTAATGGGATCCATGGGTGACTTACCGTAGATGCGGTAAATCTCTTCCGAAATCTCAAATTTGTCATGCTCCACATCGTACATCCAAACCCCAAAGCGAGCCAACTTTTCGGCAGCTTCACCCGCTTTTACCCTTAAAAGACGGTCCCTTTCCGTCATATCCGGGGTGTTCAGTTCCTTGGCTACACCATGCATACGAATAACGCGATCCATTTGATCCTTAATCGGAGTGAGCCGGTCTTCCAACCAGATGTAGTCGTCCGAATCTTTAATTCGAAAGCGATATCGCCGATGGTGACTTTGTCCATCGCTTAGTGCAAGCCGGGTGGCTCGCTTCATTTGCTGAATATCATCTGGGTGAATGAGCGATTCCCATTCCCGTTTCAAAGCAGCTAATTGATTTGGCCTAAAACCAGTCAATTCTGCCAATTCATCGCTGGCATAGCTCACCGACCACTGGCCTTCGCTATCGGGCACCAATCCCAATTCAAAGAAAATCTCTCCCGTGGTCTTATCCCTCGGTTCAAGGGGTTCAGAAGGGCGAATGGGATTGAGTACCCGCTTCACACGCATGTGCTGAATTTCTTGATGCAAGAGGTCTGGAATCTGATTCATATCCTCAGCATCGAGCACCTGTTGAACACCACTTTGCACTGCTGTCACTACTTCACGGGTCGGAGCCTCATCGGCTACCAGAATGATAGCTACCTGAGAAACAATGTTTTTTACGCGACTAATTAAAGCCTGAGATTGCC
The DNA here is from genome assembly GCA_024398055.1 of bacterium SCSIO 12741. Taxonomy (NCBI): domain Bacteria; species bacterium SCSIO 12741. Next base: position 4,828,020 of record CP073749.1, read on the forward strand.
CTACACGAGGGGTAGTAATTATTACCGCCTGTGCATGGATTAACTCGTCTAAAAACGTATCTTTTTCGGCCAGAAAGAGAATCTGGTAAGGGCCTGTTGAAAAGGCATCCTTCACCGATTTCTGGTCAAGTTTTTGCAAAGGATCAAAAACAACGAGCTTAAAGCTATCCGTACCTTTAGGCGACTCCAATTGCATCAACGAAAAATATTGAATGATACGGTTAAACGGCTCTCAACATTCGTACATGAAGATAACGGCAAGCACATTGTTTTCTCTATTATGGGTCCTGATTCTGATCTCCTGTCAATCCACAAAAACCACCACTCCTAAAGCAAAAAAAGGCGGACTCACCTTTCACTTTCAACACATTTCTCCTTATTGTGGCGGTGCCCGACCGACTGAAGAAATGGAAAACGAGCGGTCCAAGGGTTCGGCTTGGGCCAATCAAGTCATTTACCTCACGGTTAACGAAAACGATCCTCAGAAGTTTCAAACGGATAGTAGCGGAAATTTGGTTTTGCCCTACAAGGCCGGTAAATACTGCTTTTTCCTCCCCTATAAAAAGGAAAAAAAATACCTCGAGGACTGGAAAAAAGCAGGTTGGGAATTTGATGAAGAATGCCTGGCCAAAAAAATGGCCGAATGCGATTTTCAAAAGGAAGTGGCCGTAAAGGATACTACCCTCTCGTTTCGGGTATATGGACGTTGCAACTACCAAGGCCCCATACCCTGTACCTCTAACCCAGGAATGCCTCCTCCCTGATTTACTCCATGACGACGGAACAACAAACCTACAGGACTCAATTGGTCAATCTGATTGAGCAAGAAAACTCCAAAAGGCAAGCCCAAAAAATTGCTGAGCTCATTGCACAGAAGCCTGAGCTGTTTTCCGCCTTGGTGGATCTGTTTTTAAATGCTTCTCCAACGCTTTCAATGCGGGCCTCCTATGTGGCTGAATTTGTATACCTCCGTGATACGAGTCTGGTGGAACCTCACATTGAGTTTATGGCTCGCCATGTTCTCGATTTCCCGCATACGGGTACCCAAAGAAACTTGCTTAAAATTTTAGCTCGTTGTCCTTTGCCTAAAGAGAATTTAGGTTACTTACTGCAAGCTTGTTTCGACCTTGTAGAAAATGCCATTACACCTCCGGCGGTCAAGGTTTGGTCATTGGAATTGCTTTACCGAATTGGACTGCAGGAGCCAGAAATTAATGGCGAGCTACGGTTGATTCTGGAAGCGCTTTATGAAACGGGATCGGCTGGCGAAAAAGTGCGCAGTCGTGACATCTTGAAAAAAATGAACCACTAATCGGTTGTGAGTTCCCACTTGATTTCCTGAAGTACTAAATCCACGGAATAACGTTATTTTTAGAAGAATGAAACGTTTACCGGCAGATTGGTTGACCTCGAAGTGGGTAGATTTTGAGTATAAACAATACCAACTGCTCGCCTATTTGCAGCAGGTAGAAAAGGCCTTTGACGGAAATCAACTCTATCCACCTCTTGAAGATTTAAAGCAACATCATGGTCAGCTTCAGAATTTGATAGAAGCGCAAAAATTGATTCAACAAGGATTTAGTGCAGACTTGACAGGTATTGATCTTCAAAAACAAGAATTGAACTTTCACATTTCAGAACAGGAAACAACAACCTTAAAGGAGTTTAACCAAATAACGGAGTATGCCCTGCCAAAGCTTCAACACGCTCTGGACAACGGTAATGAACGCCTGGCGGAGGTGAAAAACGACCTGCAAATGGAACCGATTGGACTTCAGCCCTTGTATCTGCGGGAAGGCTATCTTTTGCTTCAACCCGGAAACCACTCGGATGTGCATATTTACCGGTATCGGGTAAGGCCCGTAGAATTGAAAGGCGAACCTTTCCACAACCTTCAAACCTGGTTTCTACGCAGTGAAGTCAGATCCCTCAGCAAATCGCTGAGGCAAATTAAATTGGACCTGATCAAGCAGTTTAAAAACTTACCCAATCCTGCTACCTGGTTCTTTCAACATAAGCAGGATCTACCTCTTACTCAAACACTTTTACCAGTATCCAGGCATTTTCTTTGGAAAAAGGTGATTGAAGGCTAAACCTTCTTTTACTTTCTCTTGTCCTAAAAAAGACAACAGTGCTCTCGAGCAGCCTAAATACAGCATGATTAACATGTACGATTTCCGATCTGACAATTGGCCCTATTTGCTATGCCTATGGGCGGTTTGTTACGTTTTTAGTTTAGCCGGATTGACCAAATTCACTCCAGCTCCGGCTCATTGGCCAGACAATTTTAAACGCTGGAATCTACCTATTCCACTGATTTACGTAATTGGTTTCCTGGAATTTACCGGTGCATTCGCCCTACTCTTTCCAGCCATTCAGCAAATGGTTATTTGGGTTTTAGGTGGAATTATGGTTGCAGCACTTTCGATTCTTGCCTTGAACCGGGAGGCCTTTCGATTTCTCGTCATCCCCATGGTGATATTGACCCTACTCACCCTGATTCATTGGATGGGATCAGATGCGTCCATTATCTCTACCAATTGATCGGCTCTCGATCAATAGATTTCAGGTAATCATTACATCGACTAAAATGCTTGTTTCCAAACCAGTATCCCTTATTAGCACTCAATGGTGAAGGGTGACCCGATTCGAGAACGCAATGACGACCCCGATCTATGTGTGATCCTTTTTTCTTGGCAAATCCTCCCCAGAGCATAAACACGACCTGCTCCTTATTCTCATTGACCTTTTGAATGACGGCATCGGTAAATTTCTCCCAGCCCTTGCCTTGATGACTTCCCGCTTGTCCCTGACGCACGGTGAGCGAAGCATTAAGCAACAACACTCCCTGATCGGCCCATCGTTCTAAATTTCCCGACTGTGGAACAGGCAATTGCAAATCGTCCTGAACTTCTCGAAAAATATTGTTCAGAGACGGTGGAAAGGGAATGCCATCGGCCACCGAAAAACACAAACCATTGGCCTGACCAGGGCCATGATAGGGATCCTGACCAATTATCACCACCCTAAGTTGATCCCAGGGACAATGATCAAAAGCGGAAAAAATCAATTTTCCCGGGGGATATACAGTTCCGCTTTGGTATTCTCCTTTTACAAAATCAGTAAGTTGACCGAAGTAGTCCTTTTGAAACTCTTCCGCTAAAACGCTTTTCCAGCCGTCTTCAATTTTTACATCCATGGTTATTTAGCTTAAGATTTGTTTTTAATCGTAAATCGGATGGTACCGGAGTATTCCTTCTCATCGCCGAGCGGAAGAAAGAAAGTCAGCTTTTGCCCCTTATAATCAACAAAAAGTTCTCGGTAGAATCCGCTGTAACGTATTCCGGTAACCTTGCCTGACCATGGGCCTTGCTCATCGGGAACGAAATGTTCGGGCCGTATATATTGAGTAGTCCCTCTCTTTTCCCAGCTATTGAATTCGCCCAACAATCCAGCCGTATATTCATCTACCGGCTCGTTGTAAAGCACTTGAGGTGAACCTTGTTGAATCAGTTTACCTTTTCGCAAAACAACCACCTCATCAGCGTTTTTAAGCGTTTCATGGTAGTCATGAGTCACCGTGACAATGGTCGTTTGGTGAAGCCGCGTTTGCTCATTGAGGTAGTGGTAAATTCGGTTCTTTGTTTGGGGATCTAAGTGAGCAAAGGGCTCATCCATGAGCAACAATTCTGGCAATTCGATTAAGGAGCGAGCCAGAGAAAGTCGCTGTTGTTGTCCTCCGGAAAGGTGTACAGGCATCTTGTTGCTTTCCTTTTCCAATTGAACCAGGGCCAGCATTTCCTTTACTTTTTGATCGCGTTCGCGAACCGTGTACCCAGGAGACAACACACTTTCCAAATTCAGCCGAACGGGTTGATAAGCGTTGTAATCCATTCCCTGGCTAACCAATCGCATGTGGTGATGACCCGGAATAAGAATTTCGCCAGGACCTCTCACTCGCTGTCCCTTCATTCGTACTCGCCCCTTGTCCGGAGCCAAAAGACCATAGATGCATTTGAGCAAGGTACTTTTTCCACTTCCCGTCTCGCCAATGATAAAGAGGTGTTGACCTTTAAAAACATCAAACGATATTCCTTTTAAGGCCCACCGGACACGATCTCCTTCAAACTTTTTGTGTACTCCAAATACACGTAGCAGTTGCTCCTTTTCCTCCCTTGTCATGGTACAACGAAAGTAGAATGAAAAGCACCTTTTTCCCTTCCGAAAACCACTCTATTTATTTACAACTTATCCATACCCAGCAAGAATTTACCAGATTTTGAGTTTGATTCCCTCTTAAACGCTTTTTTTGTAGCTATGGAATGGGATAAGGTAGACTACCTCGTTGTTGGAGCGGGCTTTTTTGGGTCCGTCATTGCTGAGCGCATTGCAAATGACTTGAATCGACCGGTGACGGTGATTGACAAGAGACCTCATATTGGAGGTAATTGCTACAGCAAAATCGATGAGCAAACGGGAATAGAAGTACACGAATATGGCACCCACATTTTCCATACGGACAATGAAAAAGTATGGAACTACATCCAGGGTTTTACCGGATTCAATAGCTACCGCCACCAGGTATTAACCACTTTTCAGGATCGGGTATACCAGATGCCTATCAATTTGGAAACGATCAACTCCTTCTATAATGTTAACCTAAAACCCTTTGAGGTAGATGATTTTCTGGCCCAGGAAATTGCCAAGGAACCGATTGACAATCCAACCAATTTTGAAGAAATGGCATTGAGCATGATTGGCCGCCCCTTGTATGAGGCTTTTATTAAAGGCTACACGCTTAAGCAATGGCAAAAACACCCCAAAGATTTACCGGCTTCCATCCTAAAGCGATTGCCCTTTCGACGCAATTACGACGAAAGCTACTTCCACTCTACCTGGCAGGGTATTCCAACCGATGGTTACACGGCCATTTTTGAAAAAATGCTCAACCATCCCAACATTGACCTACAGCTTAACACTGATTTTTTTGATATCCGTGATCAAATCGGAGAGCATACGTTGATCATTTACAGTGGCCCGATTGACCGCTTCTTTGACTACCGCTATGGAAAATTGGATTGGAGAAGCCTCAGGTTTGAATCTGAAGTGGTGAAGGTTCAGGATTACCAGGGTACATCGGTTATGAACTACGCGGAAGAATCAGTGCCTTATACCCGCATTCACGAACCGAAGCACCTACATACAGAGCGTCCAGTCTATCAAAATGAAGAAAGCCTGATTATTCGGGAATACTCTTTGATGGATGATGGAAGTGCTCCCTATTATCCGATCAACGATGAGCGAAATCAAAAACTCATTCTTCAATACCGAGAAGAAGTCAATAAACTAAACAAGGTTTTGATTAGCGGGCGATTAGGAGACTACAAGTACTACGACATGCACCAGACCATAGCGGCTGCTTTGGAAACGTACGAACAAAAAATTAAAGGATAGGTACTACTGAGCGCCCATGTCTCTCAGAAAATCGGCTAATTGGCGGCTGGTTTCGTAGCGACTTTTGCTTTTGATGTAATCCGTATCTGTGTTATTGATCATAGGATTACCCGCACTCCAGCGATCGTAAACCTGGCGGATAAAGCTTGCCATCTCCTCTACCTTGTCTTTAGCATACAGACGGGCATTATCTACTTCTCGCAGCATGATAGCCGCTTCGCCAACGGGATTGCCAATACAGAGTACAGGATTTCCACTCGCCATGTATTCCATCAGTTTTCCGGATATAAGGATTTCGCTGTCCTTCATTTCGGGAAGCACATTGAGCAGGAGCTGAGAACTTTTCATCTGAACCAAAGCTTCAGCGTGAGAAACGTAACCTCGAAAGTCCATTTCCATAAAGGGTAGCTCCCGGGTAAAGGCTTCCAAAATGGCCTCCTCAATATTTCCGGCAAACACCATTTTCACCTTACCCTTCTCAACTTCGGAGAATGCCTTTTTCAAAGCCTCAATCATAAAGGTGTAAGGTTGGTTGCTACTCATCAATCCGGTGTAGGAAAGCTGGAAGTGATCGTGTTCTTCAGCCTTTAATTCATCCATTAGGAAGGAATCAAACCCGTTGTAGATGTAGTGAATCTTGTCCTCTTTTCCTGGAATCTTTTGCCCCAAAAGTTCTTTGAGTTTAACCCCAACGGTAAGTACTTGATCGGCACCGAGTAACACATCACGCTCCAAGCGGGCGTCTTTTTCATTGGCCCAATCCATGCGCATTAAATCCTTCACGTAATACAAATCGGTCCAGGGATCGCGCAAATCGGCTAACCATTTAATGGGGAACTCTTTTTTCAGTTTCAATCCCATCAGGTGGGTAGAATGAGGAGGGCCAGTGGTAATGAGTAAGTCGATGTTATGTTCCCGGATCAATTTTCGAGCTTCGGGCAAGGCATATCGATTCCATCCCATTCGAGCATCGGGTACAAAGAAGTTGCCTCGAACGAAGGTGGATAGCTTATGAAAAAAGCCCTTTTTGTCGGTTCCTACGTGACCTTGGGGAATTCCCTTGTTCGCACTTCCGGAAACCAAAAGCGAATACATTTTCAGGGGTTCGAGGGTAGAAGTCCGGTGCGTTTCTACATGCTTGACTCGCTCTAAAAATGCAGGGTCAACATGTTTGTACGAGGCACTTTCTTCCTTAACGGTAACCACGATGGGTTCAAATCCAAACTCGGCCAAGTAGCGGCAAAAATACATCCACCTCTGAACGCCGGATCCTCCGCTGGGAGGCCAGTAATAGGTTAGGATCAGTACTTTTTTGGATGCCTTCATCAGAGACTTGCAAGTATACTACTTTTCGATACAGAAAGATGCTTTACGAGGGCTTGGGCTACTTGACTTTCAGCGATAATTCCATTTCAAACTTGGCCACAGTTACCATTTCGTTTCCATTCTTGATCTGCGCCTCAACTGGGATGGGTCGTGTTACCCGTTCTCCTGTCCGCTGACACTCCTCCAGCATTTGACGAGCCTCTTCTCCACCCCGGGCCTGAAAATAAACATCCGACTCAGGGCGCTGAATAAAATCGGCAGTCATTTTTTTAAACGCCAGGGAAACCCGCAATCCTGAACCTCTGGCTATCTGAAAGGCCTGAAAACCCGAAGCCAGATCGGCGCCGATGGCCAAGGCACCCAGGTACATACTACCCAGGTGGTTGGTGGTCCAGAAATTCTTTCGAATCCGGATCGTAATCCGGTCGTCATCGAGGTATACAATCTTTGGCCTACAAATAGCAATCAGGCGGATCTTTGCCCACCCAAATAACCACAACATGCGGTTTGCCTTGGCCAGCGATCGTTTATCGGGCATTTTTAATCATAAATCTACCGGTGAAACTCTCCTCGTCGTTAGCTACCTGAATGATGTACATGCCGTCTTGAACCCCGTTCAGAGATATTTCCTGATTAAAGTAATTATCAGCCTGAATAATCTCCTGCTGCACAGGTTGACCTAAGGCATTCCAGATTTGAACCCGGTAGCTGCCCTGTAATCCAACCAACTCCAGATTGATGTTTCCTTGAGAAGGGTTAGGATATACGCGCAATTGATCGTAGGTAGTTTTACCTTCATCCACACCGGTTGCCAGGCAAATCCAATCTTTACCCGTTGCATTCATGCGAGGGAAGTCGCCAATCTCTTTGGAAATGGAGAATGGATACAAAATGCGTCGGCCGAAATCATTGGTGAAGTTTTTAATTCCGATGATGTTGTTGTTGTCATCCAGAATCATGAACCGCAGCAATCCGCTTCCCTGGGCATTGTTGAAGTAGTAATACAAACCATCATCTGCCACATCGAGCATGTCCATCACGTAGCATCCTTCAGGAAGAGCCAGCGTATCGTTGTACTGTGTATTTGGATTCAGATTCTCTTTGCGCAATACTTCGTTGCCATTGGCGTCTTTGATAACCAAAATGTTGTCTGTAGGCTCATTGTTGGTCCGGTAAGTCACCACAATTTTGGATGGGTACATATCAGGCAGATTGTAAGCCGTGTTGTAGGTATCGTTATCCGGATTCTCGTCGTCCTTGTTATTCGGGTTACACACTCTTACTTCAAAATAAGGTTGACCATCACCGGTGTAGAATCCAATGTCCGACAAAGGAAGCTCCACTTCTGTGCTTTGCATAAAAGGAAGATTTCCTTGCCAGCTGTAGGTCATGATTTCTCCACCGGTAACGCGGTATTTCAGGGTTACTTCGGTAAGTGTTTCAGACCCAGAATTGCGAAGAATCACTTTTGGATTTTCACAAATCACGCCCATTTTGGAGTAGTAAGCTTTGTTCGTTGGATTGATCACATTGTAGATTTCTGCGTCTACCGTGTAATTCGCAGCTCCGTATTGTAAGAGGTGCATGGAAGTAAGGTATCTACCGTTACCCATTCCTTGATTATTCGCCGGAACTGGGGTCATGGAGAAATCCAATTCCACGGAATCACCAGTGAACATTTCTCCAATTTCGATTTCCTTTTCTTTGACCACATCACCAGGACACCAACCTTCACGAGCACCTACCCAGGTACCACCTTGAGCAATTACAGGGTTGAGAGCGCAATCGTGTGTTTGCCAAATGTGCCAGTTGCGGGCCAAAGTTCCATTTACATAAAGACTATGCTCGTTGTCCTTCCACTCACAGCAGTGCGGATAACTTCCGTCATCACTGTTGTGACCATGACCGGTAATTCGGGTTTTTACTTTGAAATACTTCGCGTCTTTGTGCAAGTGAAGTGTCTTTTTGGGCATTACCTTATCATCGTCAATATCCCGGTAGAGGTAGTTCGTCGTTTGGTCCCAAATCTTGGTAATGTTTACCACTTCACGGGCAGGTTTCCCTTTAATCATCAAAAACTGAAGATCAATTAACTCAGACTGAGAACCAGATTGAAGGTCTACCGAATCGGTCAAATAAGGACGGTAATCGGTAACATCATACCACCAGGTAAATCCATCAGGCCCCAACGTCAATCCAATACCATAAGGAGTAATGTAGCGGGCAATTTCAATACGGGTTTCAGGGCTGTACCACACTTTGGTTCCCTGGTAGGCAATGGTATCCGCCATTTGATTTTGAGAAGAGACAAGCATTCCATTTTCTCGTCTTCTTACCTCCACTGGCACACCTACGTCCCATACAAATTGAGTATCGGTGGCCAATGTAGGGTGAATTGGACTGTTTTCAGGAACCTGTACTTCGTTCGCTGGATTATTGTACCAAACCAACTCAGCCGGGATATGCATTACGCTGTCCATTACTTGGGTAGTGTCTCTAACGGATTGGTAAACGCCTTGCTCAAATACCATTTTAGGACGGAATTGAGAAATAACCCGGTTCAGATCTTGTTCTCCGGTATAGGCTCTTTTCCACCAAGGTAGATTTTTGAGCACTCCATCGTATTGTCCAGCCTGAGCCATATCGTTGGCAATAACACCTGACGTTTCGTTGAAGGGGTAATACACCTTTAGGTCAGCGTAATCTGGGTGACTGGCATCCACTTCACGGTACATCCAATCTTGCATGGTGGCTGGAGTCAAAGCTTTGTCCCAAACTCGAAATTCATCGATACCACCTACGAAGTAACTTCCCTGCCAACGACCCACGCGCAATTCACGCAATCCGGTGCTAAGATTCACGCTTTTCTGTCCGGCCAGGTTGCCGTCATAGTAGAATTTCACCGTGTTGCCATCATACACCAAAGCATAGTGGTGCCAGGTTCCTTTACTTCCGTTTAGCGTAACCGTAAAGTCTCCACTACCCCAAACATTGATTTTCCATTGATCATCTGTTGAAGTGGTTCTAATGGAGTAATCCTGATTTGTAGTATTGACTCCCATTTGAAAGATCCCGGCATTGTTAAATTGATCCGCACGAGCCCAGGCTTCAATGGTTCGGGCTGCTTTTCCAGTAATGGTAGCCGATTGATCGGTGCTCACGTATTGGGGTCTCCCTTTTAACTCAAGATAACCGTTGTTGGAAGAGGAAACCAAGGTCGGAGTGTATCGTAGCTGGTCACCTTTTAAAGTATAATCTGAACTGGTTTGAGTATTGTCAAAACGAAGTTCTACAACCAGATTCGAAGTACCGTCCCAATTGAAAGGAGTGGTAAACTGAATGTCTTGCATTCCTGTACTGCTAAACTGAGAATGACTACGGTATACGGTGGAAGTGGCCACAAATTCTACGTTTCCAAAGGCCGTATCGGTCGTGTGTCCTAATCGAACCTCGAGGTTCTGCAAGGCGCCACCTAAAGCACTCAGGTCCATTTGAATTCCAGTAATGTTGCCTGCTGATAGACCTCCTGAGCTGAGTTCACTTGCCTTGTAGATGGTCTGCACCCGACTTTTGTCTTTTGATCCGGGAAGCATTTGGTCGTTGGTGGCCATTTGTCCGCCCACGGTTGCCGAAGTCAAACTGGTGGTTGAGGTATGACGGATGGTATACTGATCTTCTACCCAATAGTTGTATAGTGGAGTTTTGGAGTAAGCCAAAGAATCCGGAGAACTGCCCGAAACCCGAAACAAAGGATGAGTTCTTCGCAATGAATCCAACCTTCCGTCGTGGTTGTACACGTAGGTATAGTTTACGTAATCCCACTCACCGCAGTCGTACTGATCCTGCTTGGTTTGAGGATCACACTTCAGCGTCATTTTCATCAATATCTTGCTAAAATCCTGTGAGGCATCGGGAAACACATAGGTATCTCTCCGTTTGGTGATATCACTGAATTCAAAACATTGCACTACCGTTGTGTCCTGAGCTAAGCCATTCAACGATAACATCATAGCCAATGCCAAAATTCCTACTAATACCTTATTTCGTGTACGTAATTCTTGCTTCATTCCGGATCATTTTTTACTTTCCATTCTTAAAACTGAGACGTTTGCGAGGCCTGTGGGTTGGTTGCCTACTGCCAAACACTCACAAAGTAACAACATTATGCGCAAAATCGCTTTAATTCTGACGCTCAGCTTCTTAGCCAGCTCCTACCTTCACGCTCAAAAAGACAAGTTTACACCTGGAAGTAAGGTTCCCCCTTTTGTGATTCGAACCTACACGGGAGATCGACTCGATATGGAGGAGATTTTGGAAACCAAAGACCGCCTTATTATCATCTTCTATCAGGGTTCCTGGAGCGAGTATGACCGAAAGTACTTGAAAGCCATTCAAGAGCGGTATGAAGAGATCCAACAAAAGAATGCGGAAGTAGTGGTTATCACCCGGGAAAAAGCAGCATACGTCAAAAAACTGGTGGAAGAGGAAGGACTCACGTTCCCCATCTGCATGGACAACGATTGGTACGTCATGAGCTCCTATCAGGTGGCCTATAAGATGAGTGCCCGTAACCTCCCTGATAAGTACAAGGAATACAGCGGATACAACTACCGGCATACGGGAAGCAAAGACGATATCGTTCCCATTCCGGCTACCTATATTGTTGATCAAAAAAGAAAGGTCATCTGGAATTACTTCGAACACGATTTTCGCCGTCGGCCAAAGGTCGAGGATGTGATGAATAATCTTTAATTTGCCGCCGTGATAGCAAGTGGAAACATCCGGAAAATGCGAACGGCAATCAACAAGCCGGTTCAGTATCGATTGCCATTGTTCGATAATTTGGAACAAGGCGAAGAAGTAGACCTTAACCCTTTCGTTGGCCAGCCGATCTCCATACGATTCGATGGCATTATCAATTGTGTGGTAACAGGCAAAAGAATTAACAAAACCTTCGGTGAAGGAATGAGTTACGATGCCTGGAAAAGTGCTCCGGAAGCCGTAGAAAGTATTATCAATCCGGAATTGGATAAATCTCACTTAGGTATTGGACTTCGCGACTTGGAATGGGAACGAGAACGACACGTTCGCCCTCACACGGTCTACCTGGCTTTAACCAGTGCTATGAAAGTGGGTGTTACCCGAGACAACTCCATTCCTACCCGATGGATTGACCAAGGAGCCTGGAAAGTGATCCGCTTTGCTGAAACGCCCTACCGCCAAAAAGCTGGTCAGATTGAAGTGGAATTGAAACAACACGTTTCGGATAAAACGAATTGGCGAAAAATGCTCACAGACGAACGAGGTTCTGATGACTTTGTCGCTGAACGTGAACGACTAAAAAAGCTGCTTCCCCTACCCTTGCGTCAATTTGTGCTGGACGAAGAAGAACCTCTGGAAATTCAGTACCCCGTTATGGAATACCCCAAAAAGGTTACGAGCATGAAGCTGGACAAAGTAGGGCACATCGAGAAAAAACTCACCGGAATACGTGGGCAATACTTGATTTTTGAAGACGGTTCCGTCATCAATATGCGAAGCCATTCCGGATACCGTATCACACTTGAAGCCTAAGTAGCACATACTTTATAAATCGAACCTGATTCCGGTTTGCAACCCTAGCATCGTTGCTCTTCGGTCCACATTTTTGTACGGGGAATTGACAGGCAGGTGAACTCCAGGCTGAGCGTATATACCCAAGCGATCGGATAATCGATATTGAAAGTCCATGCCCAATTGAGCTGTCATCCATACTGGATTGGCATTCATGGAGGTCCAATTCAGACCATCGGTCCTTTGGATATAGCGAACCTTCTGTCCCACCAGAATGTGAAAATCCAAACCTAATTCTACCCCTACCGCCAATCGACCAAAAGGCTGAACGATGCCCACGTGCAGAGGCAGACTCAAGTAAGATAGTTGCTGCCGCTCTTGCTGCGTCTTCTCCACTTCCCGACTCATCGCCGTGTAACTGGTATCATAAATCGTTTGCCAGGTAGTATCCCAATCGTAAACACTTCCCTGATTTTCGAAATAGTGTTTGTTGCCCACTACCCGGCGCACAATGTTGTAATGGCTAAAGGAGCTGTCTACAATCATCATTTCATGCTCAGAAACATCTATTCGTGTCCAATCTTCCTGGGCGGTTTGGGAGCGATTAAGTTGTTGACTTAGGTTTCCATAACGTACTCCTGTTGCACCGAACCATTTTCCGCGTTGGTAAATGAGATCGATTCCTAAGCCCATCCATTGTTCGGCATCAAATGAAATGGTTTCTCCACTCGCTCCAACCTGCTGTCCTTCATTCACACCCCTTTGGTAATCCAACATTCCCCGAATCGCTATGGCCGATCGAGGTTTTGATTTTAAGGCTTTATCCTGGTTTGTGAAAAGCTTATTCTCCGGTTCAAAATTCAAAATCGCCCTCTTCATTTCCAGGGACGAAAAAGAAGGTTCATTCGTCTCATTTTGAATAGCCGGCACAGGATTCATATCCTCTGAACCGGGATTTACGACCAGGTTTTCCGGAGCACTTTCAGCTCTATTGGATGGTTCAAGGATGGACTCTTGAGTCATAATGGACTCCTGGCTATGCTGTGGTTCCTCTTTCTGAACGATAGGAATCGAGTTAACCGAAGTCAAAGGCGATGACGATCCTGCCCTTGCATCACCTTCAACATTCGGCTTTTCAGCTTGTGACTGACCAATAGCTGTTTCTTTTTTGCTTGCAATATTCTTGTGGTTTTCTACAGACTGTAGTGGTTTATTCCATTCTGTTCCCATCCAAAAGGCCAATCCTGCAATCAGTGCCACGGGAAGTCCCCAGGTCAACCAGGCAAGGCCTCTTCTTTTTTTCCGTTTTGGGCCAAAATCGCGCTGGTATTGCTCCCAGTATTGGGGTTCGAACGGAAAAGCCTCATCAGGAAATGCCTTACGGGATAATTCGTCGAGGTTATCTTTTTTCATAGCATCCATGCTTTAGCCGACTTTACAGTCCGTTTTAACCATTCTCTTAGCTGTTTCCTCGCCTGGTTGACGTGCCACTTCGATGTACCGACTGAGATGTCCAGTGCATCGCTGATTTCCTGGTGGCTACATTCATCCAGAACAAATAGTTGAAATACCTCCTGCGTACGATCAGGCAAATCCTTGATCTGTTCCCGCAGTTCGGGTATCGAAACCCTGACCTTGGGTTCTTCCTCTTCTTCATAGAGGGCAAAGTTTTCCAGCTGAGCCGGAAGCGACGCTTCGTATTTGGAGCGGGTTTGTTTTTTCTTGTACTCGTTGATGCAGTGATTCATCATGATGTGCCTCGCCCAGGAGGCAAACCGATTGGGATCATTCAATTTATCCAGCCCTTGAAGAATTTTGTAAAAAGCTTCGTTGTAGAGCATAACAGCATCATCCCGGTTGTTCGCAAAGCGATGACAAATCCGGATCAAAGGGTCAAAGCACCTTTTGTAGAGGGTGAATTGAGCCTTCTGCTCTCCTTTTTTACAGGCTTCTAATAATTTGGAATCAATCGATTTCAAAGAGTATAATCAGTTCTTGAGTAGCTTTTTTACCAATACTTGTTCGTTTAATTTGATTTTAATCAGATATATGCCTGGTGGCCAGTCAGCTGTATTCAATAAGAAGGTTCCAGGAAGCTGGTCACCATAAAAAATGCGATTGCCTTGTAGGTTGGTCAGTTCAACTTCTTCCAATACCGGGAACGAAGTCTTCACCTGGAGCTGATCTTGAAAAGGATTGGGCCAACAGTGGATTCCAATCTCCTCTGAATGCTCGTCCGAAGCGAGAAATTGATCGTAATGAATACCCCGTTTATTCGCTGTTAAATGGACTTTGTATTGTTCACCAGCAACCACCTCAACCTCTGGAGCAACTGTGGGTAACCCCGCCCAATCGAGGTAAACTTGATAACGCCCTGGATCCAGCCCGTTAAATGAAAATTCTCCTTGAGCGTCAGTATAGGTAAAGGCTACTACCTTCCCATTGTTTTGGCGCAACATAATGGGCAGATTTGCGCCTGGTTGTTCTATTCCAAAATGTTCACTGACTTCCCCGTCAATAGTTCCTGATCCTGAGAGGGGTGTTTCTTCGGCAAGATTCCAAGCGATACTTTGGGTATGAGGACCTATGGCATTAGCTGCCGTGTCTTGCCAGAAATGAGAATTGCGATAATAACCAGGTAAAAGACCGGTTGATTCCTTGGGGAGGGCTTTTAACAAATAATAGGCACCGGCCTCACCTGGTAAATAAAATCTTCCTTCTTCGAGTACCTCAAGGGTGTCCTTCAAAACCAACCGCTGCCCTTGATGTTCATACACTTGAATTTGAGCCTCTCCTGGCAAAAGATCCTGACCTTTTCCCCGTATCTGCCCTTCATATATGGGGCCAGTATAAGGACAGTAAACCACTTGGTGATTGAGTATATCGTAGAGGTTAAAAGCCAGGGAATCTTCCAGAACTTCTTCCACACAATTCTCAAGGCGGATGTAGAGTTTTCCGGAAGAAATGCCCGGAATCAATCTTTTGGTGTAGTTGGAGGCTTGCCTCACTGTGACCGAATCAAAGACGGAATGAAAGCGGTCCACCGAAAAATAAATCCGGGCAGAATCAGGCTGACGACTACCTAATTGTCCATTTACCCAAATACTCTGATCCTGACATCCCTGGAAATAGGACGACAGTATGTGGGTTGCTAATGAATAGGAAAGCGTATCTCGCAAGGTATCTCCGTAGCAATCCAGGGTCTTAACGTATACTGGCCCAGAGGTTTTATTGGGATTCAACAAGCTGGAATAAGATCCGCCTGACTGTGTGGTCAACTGCCTCTTAACTCCGGGTGCCTCGATCCAAACCGGATGATTCACAGGAAAACTCCCTCGGTTATTGACAATCCCCTTTACTGTAAACGAAGGAATCTGATTGCAATAATTCAAATCCCGGTAAATGGAATCTTTGAACTGAAACGGAGCGGTAATATGCTCGAGCAATCCCTTACAGTTCTCAAATTGAATATCGAGCTGTCCATCTACCGGAGGATGAAGCAGGTGATAATAATCACCGTTTGTAGAACATTGAACCGAATCGAAATGAGTGTTGAATTGATCGGCGCTGAAAAATATCCAAATCGGTAGTCCCTGGTTGTTTCGAACCTTACCAGCCACCTTCAACCATTTGCTTTTGCACCCCTCCAAATCAATAACAGCCACCGTGGTTAGTGAATTAAAGGAGGTTGAATCCTCCAATACCGCCCCCAGGCAGTCTAAGGTTCGGGCAAACACTTTCCCTGAATTGGAAGTAACCACCTGGGTTTGGTAGTAACCGTTGCTATCGGTTTGGATTTGGGTCGAAAAACCCGGTGCGGAAATCGTTAATGAATGGTAGGCTTGTAGTGTTCCGGCAAGCTTTACCGAGCCTTTGATCTGAAAGGTCAGAGCCTGGGCCGAAAAAGCCCATGTCAGCACCAAGAAGGTTACGCATAAGTACCTCATCAAAACTGTGATCAATTGCTGGTTTTGCTTACCGGAACCGTACATTATTGCACCAAAAGTTTAAATTCCTCTAATCCACGATCTGTCTCCACTGATCCGAAATACCAACCAGGTTGCCAGGAAGCTACTTCCACTTCAAGAGCTGATTGATTTTCAAAATCCTTCTGGTACAAAAGCCTTCCAGAAACATCTCGAACAACGAGACTTCCTGTTCTGGATTCGTTCGGAAATTCTACATAAAACCGATCCCTTGTGGGCATCGGATAAGTTCTTAATGATGAGTTGCCGGCATACTCAAGTACTGCCAACACTCCTTCACTACCCTGTACGGTATCGCCCCCTATTTGAATTTCTACTTTCTTAGCCATATCAGTAGGTAGGCTGAGTGAAACCTTCACGGGCACGGTTACTTTCCCATTTACTTCAGCGTAGATCCAGTGATCTCCCGGAACCACCGAATTGAAGGTATGCTGGCCAGATGGGTTGGAAATACCAAAAGATTCAGGTTGCTGATTAGCTCCTAACATATACACTTGTATACCAGCCGCTGGAGAATTGGGATTGGTGGTATGGTCCATCACTTCTACCAAAATCTCACCGGTACCTTGAGCACTGGCTACCGGCACCAGGTAAACGTCCCGTTGAATATTTCTGGAAGAATTCGACTTAATAACTTTAGCCTGGCTCCAATAAATACTGCTGTCCGCATAGGTTGGAAAGTAGTTTCCAGATTCAGAGTCAGCTGGATCCAAGAAGGCTTGAATCAGAAATACTTTGGTCGTATCCTGGGTATCGTATTGAAATTGCTTTTGAATGTGCTTGAGTGTATCGGTTGCCAAAATGGTTTTTGAAACGCTGTCCCACTCCATAATGACCACATGAGCATCCTGAGCAAACCCTCCCTGGGTATGAATGTTCCCTGAAATTCGGATGGGAAGGGTATCCGGACAATAAGGCGTATTGAACCGAATGCGGTAGCCTTTGGAGCCCCCATAATGCAAGGTATCTTGAATGATATTACCCTGGCAATCAGCATAGCGAAGGGAAAGGACGCCACGGCTTCTCGGCGTAATGGCAAAGGTGTCTCTGGCAAATCCCTGATTATTGGTGTAGGAAGTTTTTACGACCTGTTGAAACCCGTCGGTTGAAAAATCCATTTGAACTCCACTCGTCATCTGATCGGTCAGCAAGCCTTCAGCCAATACGTAAGGTGGATTTTCGCAGTGTTCAAAATCTTTGATCACGAAGGAGGTATCTTTCTGATACACGTAGGTATAGGTTGGTGAATAAATCGTGTCTCCATGGCAATCGATGTGGTAAGCGTAGAAGGTTCCTGTTTTTTGGCTCGCCCAGAAATATCCACTGTATTGTTCATTGGCATCGGTAGATTCTATTCTTCCGGCTACTGGTCCTTTAACAAGAACCGCATAAAGCTCTGAAGGCAAATCTTTTACACGCCCCGTGTAATGTACTTTGTAAGGTGGTGGTGGTGGATTTTGGCAGCGCTCAAGGTGAAAGGGTCCAAGCGTATGGTTTCCTACACTGTATCTTCCCAGGGTATCCTTCAACGATATTCCACTGCAGTTTCGGTATTGTATGTTTATTCTTCCGGCCGTGTGGCTACCGGTATTCACAGTTCCGCTGAATTGTCCGGCAGAATTGGTAAACACAAGCACCTGTGTTCCTGTCGCACTGTCGGTGAGATACACCGCTTGGGATGTCATGAGTGTTCCTCTGATACTTACAGTTCCATTAACCGTAACATTCGCTGCGAAAACGGCAGATTGGAAAAGTAGCAGAAGGGATATAAGGGTAAAGTTTCTCATGGTCTTTTTTGTTTTTGATTTCACTCTTAGGACAGTATCATTTTTAAAGGTTGGGTAATTATCTCACCAGAGTTAAAGATCCCTTGTATTCAGCGTCTGCGTATTTCACAATGTAGAAGTAAGTACCATCCGTTGCCGGTTTTCCATGCACCATTCCTTCCCAGTATCGCTGTTGTTCTGTGGATTCAAAAACCAGGTTGCCCCAGCGGCTATAGATCTGAAAATCGGAGCAACGATGCAATGCCGGATCCTTGAGCGGATGGAACCGATCATTGAGTCCATCTCCATTGGGAGTAAACGCGTTAACTGCCTCAGCGATAATCATACTGTCTAATTCAATCAGGAAAGGGATGGTATCTCGACAAAAATCCCCATATCGAACATATACCTCACCCTGCCACGTGGTGTTTGGTGGCCCCTCCATAAAAACTTCTTCACCTTCTAAAATGGTACTACCCAAATGCCATTCTGCGGAAGCCAAATCATCGTGATAGATGGAGAGTTGTATGGACGCTTGTTCGCAGGCTAACCAGCCTTCTGAATTGAGGGAATAACTGGAATCGGGTGTCGCCAGACCTATGGGAAGGGAATCTACCCGTTCACAGCCGAGGTGGTTGGTGGTAACCAAATAGGCGGTAAATGGCTCTTTGATTAAAACCGTTGGCGTATCGGTATTTCCATAGATAAAATGCTGCTCAGGCTTCCATTGAAATTGGTGATTGGTATCTGAAACGCCAAGCGCCAGGTTGAGTTTACCGCTATCGCATACTTCAACAGGATCCAGGGCAAAAAGTTCAGGAGCTGGCAAGGATTCAGAAAAAACGCTGTCTTCAAACCAGCAGTTCCCAATCAACATGCGATAATGATACGAGCTGTCGGGTATAATAAATCGGCTCACCCAATCGCTGGAGTCCTGCCAAAGTAACTTCTTGTAGTTTCCACTGAGATTGACCCAGGTAGAGTCATGGGGGCACACGGAAGGCCCCATCTGGGCCTCATACCAGAGGGAATCATAAACCACCTCCAGCGTATCGGTATGCTCCAGGGTATCACATGCCCCATAAAGCCTTTGCCTAACCCAATAAGTTCCGGCTTTCGGAAGTTGGGCATTTCGTTGAGTTTGTCCGTTAGACCAGAGGTATTCATCAGCCTGAAGTTTGGCACCGTAGGTATGCGGAAATCGACAAGCAATCACCGTATCCTGAGACGGCAACGAATCCTTTACAAATAGAAAGTCATAATGCGAACCACCACCCAATTGCTGAACAAGAGTTCCATGAACCGTACTAAAATGGTAAAACCCGAAAAAGGGTTTATCCGATTGAATCCAATGTTCAAAGGTGTCGACCTTAATTCTTGCGATGTACCAATCTGGATCTGGAGGAAAAGGTTGAAACTGATGTTGCTGATTTAATCCATCAAGGATAACCCCTTTATGATCTCCTTTTCGAGTAAATACCTGAATCACATTCACATTACGCCATCGCCCGTAAAAAGGCCTTTCCTGAGGTAAAATGACAGCCCGGGTTATCAAATTATTGATTGGTTCTAATCGAACCAATTCGGGATCTGATAAATGAAAAGTATCGGGCAACGAACCTTTTACGATTCGATAGACATGAACGGGTTTATCTGCACGAATTTTAACGGCTACGGAATCATTAAACTGGTAAAACTCCCCAGGATTAATCAGGGCTCCCGGCTTTTGATTGACCCATATATTGGTAGAATTCTCGGTGGCCAAAACCCGGTAGCTATAAATCGTATGCCGCGTATCCGGAAAATCCAGAAACAAGGTATCCGCATATCGATCCGGCACCATCATCTCATACATGTTATCCGCACAGCACGGCCCTGCATAATCAAAGCTGTGTACCGTGACCGCAATTTTCTGATCCGGGTTTCCCAGTGCCTGAATAAAGGTTCCCGCTAGATCGCCTACATGATAATTGCTATCCAGGAAGACCATGTTTCTAAACTGGTAACTCTCCCCGGCATTCAACATTATGGTGACCGTTTTATTTGGAATAAACTGACCGGTATGACTGGTATCGGTGGTTGTAATTTCAATGGGTGTATTATCGCAAAAGGCAGTGATACCAACAATGGTTGGCATTCCAGTCCTATTCGAATCGTTGTGATAGCCGCTGATGTGGTACTCCTTACCGGTGGAAATAACAGGTAAAATCGTCATCATACCAGCCCCTGTCACTTGGGGATATCGCCTTAGTGTAACACTAATGGGATGATCGCTCTGAATATGAAAGGTAGTATCGTGGGCAACCTCCATGTTAACAGCCACCCCCATATTGGGTAGCTCAATTTCCAAAACAGAATTCTTCTGAATGGAATAGGTCCGTTGATAATTCAACCCAGCCACAGACACCGTAAATTGGGTGGTATAATGAGAGGACACCAGTAGATACATGTCTTCATTGTTGGTATAGTAGTGCTGGTAATAATCGGGTACGCAAAACATGAATTCGGTCCCTGCCGTGGCATAACTCACCTGACTGGCCGCGGGTCGACCGAAAATCAACAATACCGCACAAAGCACCCAAAAGGGAAAGAGGTTCGTTTTTCTTTTCATCACCTTTAGGACAGGTGTTTTTGAAAAGGTTGGTTAATCAGAGGCGAGAACGAGAACGAGGTTATTCAGGGGCGAGAAGCGAGGTTTGAGAATGAGGGTGGGTTTGGGTGAGCAACGGAATTCAAGAACTCCTCGTTCTCGCCCTCACTCTCGTTCTGAGTTCTGTTCTCGAAACTGCCAAACCGGTTATTTTTTACTTTTGGATTTGTTGAGCGGGAGTTCCTCGCATCTCCATGCTCACACTCACGACTGAATTAACTGCCATGAAATACCTACTGCTTTTAGTTTTCCTTTTCGTTGGAACTTCCGCTTTTGCCCAGGATAATACTCCTGAATGTGATCGTTTTAAAACGGGAACTTTTCTTTCTCCCCGGGGAACCATTATCAAACGAACGGCTGAATTTCAAACCGAACACCACAAGGAAAGTGGTTTTAAAATCAAACTGAAAGTGGTTTGGATGGACGAGTGTACTTATGTACTCAAATTTGTGGAGGCCAACAAAGCAACTGCTGCAGCCATTGGTCCGGGACCGCACTCAGATTTGACTTGTGAGATTGTTGAAACGGGTGAGGACTTTTACTACCACATAACCACAGATGAGGAAGATGGAAAGGTGTTGCCCAAAAGCAAACTCATTCGTATCGATTAGGCAGACCTCCTAATAGCATTCATAATCCACCAGGTATTGGGAATGCGCAGCCTCTATTCTACCCGATGAATTGTTTACTTCAATGATCCAGGCTACCCCATCACAACTGCCATCATTGTGTTCACCATAGGCATATTCGATGTACACGAAAGAAGTCTCTTTAAACCGGTAAATCGGTCCGGTGTGAATAAGGGTGGCGCAATCTTCCGGTGACATGAAATCGCGAACTGTTTTTCCCGAGATCTTTCTTTTTTCAGGTATTTGCCACTTCACCTCCTTAATCCAGGAAGGTGGGTGATATTCTTGCACGGTTTCAATGGCCATCACCATTCCTCCAGCACTGTAAACCTCAACCTCGGTTTCGGTGGTATCTGCCCGGAAAACAGAATCGGTGGTAAAATAGCGAACCAATTGCGTATCGGTCATGGACCGCTCATAATAAGGCGAAGTTCTGTTGATTGACCCAATTTTAAATCCACAGTCGGGTGGAATCATGTATTGAGTCGGGTTCTTTTTCATGTCGTTTAGAACCAGTCGAAAGGCTCGGTCGTTTTGTGCAATGGAATAGGAAATGAAAGACAAGGTCGTGGTTAACAGGATTAGTTTCTTCATGGTTAAATCAGATTAGGCGATCGAAAACCTAACACAATTACATTAGGATTTGGTATCTATAAAAATAGACGATAACAGAATCCTGAGGTTGGTTGATTTCGGCTTTTTTTTCGTCGTTTATCGAAAAAAACAGCTTCAGAAGTTATTGAAATCCACCTGATTGTGTGATACGTGAGATTTTACCTGACCCTTTTCAAGAACGATGGCCTGAGGGGATTCATGATGAACCCCAAAGCGCTTAGCGATACCATTTGAAAGAGGGCGAAAACGCAACAAATCGAGGTAGTAAAACTGAAAAGTATCTTGGTTCTTTTCCCATCCCCTTCTTAAACGATCATAGGCCATGGAACTGATTCCGCAGCGGGTACTGTGTTTAAATAAGACAACGGGTTTGTCAAAGGAGGCCGAAATAGCATCATCCAATTGGGCTTCTGCTTCCAAAGCAATCCATCCTTCGGGCAAGCCCGATTTTCCACCAAACCACGATCCAAACATGAGCTTTCGTATTAGCTTGTAAAATTATCAATATTGAGGGTCCAATCGTAATTGAGAAAACCAATCCGTGGGGAGGCTTGCAAACTAATCAGTCCGGCCCGTTTGTAGATGTTTCTTATCCCTTCAAATCCACCAAAATCAGCGAAATACCAAAGGAATAGGCGTGGTACTTTCAACTGTCGCTTTTCGGTTTCAAACAAGGTGGTTTCTTCCAGGTAGTAACGCATGGCAAGATTCAACTCATTTTCCAGGCTTTCGCAACTGTAAATGGCAATGGGCGGACAGGAATTAGCTCCGCAATTCAAAGCAAAATGAATGCGATAGTCACGCTTTTTTAACCGCCATTTCCGCTCCCATGTCCGGGTAAAGGGGCAAGGTAAATAACCGAAGGTGTATTTCAATTTTGATTTCCGGAGAAGTCCGTGCTCAATTTGATCAAAACTCATTTTGACTCCGGCTACTTCCAACATTTTCTTGGAAAAATAACTTCGATCAAAATCTCCCATTTTGCGGGCAATGATAACCACACAGGAATTGTAAATATTAATCCAAAATACCTTTCTCTTGAGATCGGTATCCAACTCAGCCTCCAGAGCACTCCGGTCCCATTGAGCCACTTGCTCAACCAAATTCATCGGAACAACTCCATTGCGGGCCTGACGCACCAATTCTTGAGAAAGCTCGATTAATTTCACATTACAAATGTGCAGTTCCCCTTGAATTTGGTTCGTCCATCACGTGACAAATGAGAGCGTATTCGCAGAACGGGGACGAAGTCTAAGACGAGGGCGAGGACGAGGGCGACTACTCTTTCGCTTAGAAGAGTTCTGAGGCGGATGGCAGGTCGTTGGCGTGCCATTTACCTACCACGGTGCCTTTTTTCAGTTCTACCAATCCTGGATTCGAGCGAATAACCGTTTTAAGAACAGTTCCGTCACCTGACCAGAATGGAAATTGAGTCTGATTGTCGTGTCTGAAGTTGTTTACATCGTCATATGTACCGGCCGTTAATCCGATGAAGGTAACTCCGGCCTGATTAGCCGCTTCCGCAAGCTCGTTCACCTTGGCCATTACACTACCATCGGTTTTCTTGATGTCGTAGGCAAACAAGAGGAATACCCTTTCTTCTCCCAATAGCGAATAGGTGCGGTCGTTTCCATCGTTGTCAAACAGTACAAAATCGTGGATTGGAGGCTCGTATCCATCACTGATTTTTATCTGACGGGTCAGATCACTAACCATTTCCCACTCGGGCTTTTCCCACCATTTCTGCTCAATGTAGATGGCGTCAGAAATTTCGGTTTGCTCACCCGTAGACTTATTCTTCATGGTGTAGATGTAGCCGTATTTTGGAGGTTGTAGTCCCAGCTCTTCGGCAGACTTCATTCCCTCTTCAATATTCTTTCCAACGGCATAAGGACGGTAGTCACGAATAGGAAGATGATTGTACGTCCAATAGCAAATTCCAAAGGCCAAAATGGTGATCCATGCTGCGCTAAACCACTGGGAGTTGTTCCCTTTCCATCTTCTCAGTAAGAAGTATCCTGCATATCCTATAGCGGTAACAAACACAGGGAAGAACCAAGTAAATATGTAACTAAAGAATCCCACAAACAGCAACGATAGCGGGAAGAACAACTTGTCGTCCTGGTCTGTATTAAGTGGGGTTTCTCCTTTCACAAATTGCATGATCAAAACCGGCAGCAAGAAAATGAAGAGCACCAGGTCTTTGTAAAAACTTTCCCAAGGAGTTAGGCTTCTTCCAATCGAACCTTTCATGGCATCTCCAAAGCAACCGCAATCTGTTACACAGGTAACCGACTTCACTACTTCTTCGCCATTAACTATAGTTGTATAGGTCGCTGAAGGATCACAATTTGCCGTATAAAGCGTTAACCAACCGAAGAACACCGTTAGCGCCAACAGGGATAAAGTTGCCAGCCTCATTTTAGCTCCAAACAAAAGAGCGAATCCCAATATGATTTCACCCACACAAGCCAGAATGGCTAACTCCAGAGCCCAAGGCTCGAAGAAGGGCAAATTCAGGGCACTTTCGTGGAAATACTCCTCCAGTTTGTAAGAAAATCCAAGGGTATCATTGGCTTTGATCAATCCTGAAACGATGAACAGGGAACCCACAAACAGGCGGCAAAAGGCTAAGAAGTACTTCATAACGGTTTGAATTTGGGCCTAAAAATAGTAAGCAATCTAACAGGGTCGATCGTGATTTAACAGCCTGTTAACTTCTCGACATTTTTAGGACGCGGCAACGGCCTGCTCATTCAAGCGAATCATAGCGAAGACCGAATAGTTGATCATGTCCTGGTAGTTGGCGTCAATTCCTTCAGAAATAATGGTTTCCCCTTGATTATCTTCAATTTGCTTAACCCGCAATATTTTCATGAGAATTAAATCGGTGTAGGAACTAATGCGCATGTCTCTCCACGCTTCACCATAGTCGTGGTTTTTGGCCATCATCAAATCTTTAGTGGCTTGTGCATACTGGTTGTACAAGGCCGTTCCCCGATCCAATGGCATATTGATATCAGATGATTCACCCAATTCGAGTTGAACCAAGGCCATGATGCAGTAGTTGATGATACCAATGTATTCCGGACGAATGCCCTCCCCTACTTTGGATTCACCCGTTTGCTCCAGGGTTTTAATCCGATTGGCTTTGATAAAAATCTGATCGGTCAACGACGGTGCGCGAAGGATTCTCCAGGCTGAACCGTAGTCCTTCATCTTTTTGGTAAAAATATCTCTACACTCGTTGATTACTTCGTCGTATTGTTTTGCCGTATCTGCCATTCTTATCGGATTGTTTCCAGTAGCTACATTTGCAAAGAAATTGAAAAAATGATCTCCATGAATCACCTTCCGGAAAAAAGAAATACGATCCGATTTGGAGGCAAGTTGTATTCGCTTGATCGGACCTATGTTATGGGGATTTTGAACCTGACTCCAGATTCTTTTTTTGATGGAGGGAAGCTGGCGCAGAGCGGGAGCGAGGACGAGAACGGACATAATCATTCGCGTAGTTCTTTGGATGAGGGCTTGGTGATTGATCGGGTTGAGCAAATGGTGAATGATGGTGCTGATTTTATTGATGTGGGCGCTGTTTCTACCCGACCGGGTGCCAAGGCCATCTCCGTGAAAGAGGAAATTCACCGGTTGCGCTTTTTAGGAGATTTGGTCAAGCGGTTTCCTCAAGTACTTTTTTCCATTGATACCTATCGGAGTGAAGTCGTTCGATTTGCTGCTGATCAAGGGGTAGTACTGGTCAACGACGTTTCTGCTGGTCAGCTGGATACCGCATTATTTTCTACCGTGGGTGAATTGGGGCTTCCTTATGTATTGATGCACATGCAGGGTAAACCCGATTCGATGCAGAACAATCCCACCTATGATGATGTAGTTGGAGAAGTCACTTATTTCTTTTCAGAAAAAATTCAGGAGTTGCGTTTGCTTGGAGTTTCCGACATCATTTTGGATCCTGGCTTTGGTTTTGGCAAAACCGTCGAGCACAACTATACCCTTCTTCGAGAGATGGGTCACTTTCAGGTTTTCAGTCTCCCTATGTTGGCGGGTGTTTCCCGCAAATCGATGATCAACAAGGTGCTTAAAACAAAACCAGAAGAGGCGCTTAACGGAACCACCGTATTGCATACCCTTGCCTTGAAAAATGGAGCCGGTTTTCTACGGGTCCATGACGTGAAAGAAGCGGTGCAAACCATTCGCCTTTTGGAAGCCTATCGTGGTGATTTTGCTAATATTGCAGGTTGATGCTCCAGTTCATCCATATCGACTTTCTCGACATTCTGGATATTTTCCTGGTGGCGGTGCTACTCTACCAACTCTATAAGATCGTTAAGGGAACACTAGCCATCCGTATTTTCTTCGGCATTTTTACCATTTACCTATTCTGGAAAATTGTGGAAGCGCTTAATATGGAGCTGCTTTCGGAAATTCTCGGACAGTTTATCGGAGTTGGGGTAATTGTATTGATCATCGTATTTCAACAAGAAATTCGCAAGTTTCTGCTCCTCATTGGAAATACAGACTACCTGAATACCCTTTCGCTAAACCGCAACATTTTTCATTTAGGTAAAAAGGACGAGACCATTCTCTCCACCGACACACTTGAAATTGCCCGGGCCTGCATTCACATGGCTCAAACTCAAACAGGGGCTCTTTTGGTAATTGGTAAATCCGCCGATATGGACTTTTACCTGACCAGTGGAGAAAAACTGGATGCCCGCCTGAGTTCAGCTCTACTCGAAAGCATTTTCTACAAAAACACGCCCTTGCACGATGGGGCAGTTTTAATACGCGACAATACCATTCTGGCCGCCCGCTGTGTGCTCCCTGTTTCTGAAAACCGGGATATTCCAGCCACATTAGGTATGCGTCACCGAGCTGCCATTGGAATTACTGAAAACACCACAGCCATTGCCATTATCGTTTCTGAACAAACCGGAAATATTTCAACGGTAAAGGAAGGACGGATGAAGGAGAACATCACCCCGTCCAACCTGGAGCATCATCTGAGATACATGCTGTCTCAGCGGTAAATGGCTATTCAAGAATAATTCGTTCCGTCTTCGGATACTTTACCTGATATTGGAAAGTTAATTCTTCACTCTCCCCTGCCGAAAGATTCAGTGGCCAGTATAAACGGCCGTTGTACTCTGTATACTGCGCTTCTGAAGATTGAATCAAACTGACTTGAATGGCGTTGTTTACTGAAACCGGTATTTGGTCAATAACCTGTACGCTAATGGAGTCCCGCTTGTTGTTTCGAATACTGAGGCTAATTCCTCGAGTATCAATTCGATGGTTGTTTCCTACGGTTCGCACCTTACTGAATTCGGTTTGAATTTCACGGGCAGCAAATACCCCCGGATCGGTACCCAAGGAAAGATTAAGGGTATCAGAAGACTGGCGAGTATCAAACACCGACTTTCCGATAAAGGTTTCTTCAAAGTAAAGACTGGCCTCCCCTGGAAGGAAACCATAGTTTCCCCAATCTGTGATTCGGGCCATGAGAAAAACATCCACATCCAATTTGGGTACTACATAGTATTCGTAAGTCGCAGGAATGGAATAATCCTTCAGCTCCACCACTTCAGATTGTCCATGAGTTTCTAAGGTAAACTCGCCTTCCAACTCAAACTCTGCAGAATTGTACCGGTCCATAAACTGGGTTCTGACGGGTGCTGCATCTCTTTTGTAACCCGAGGAAGTCACTCCAGGAATTCGTTGAATAGATGCGGCTGCCATCTTTCTTTCAGTAACCACTACTTCAGACAATTGAGTCGCATTTGGGTATAACTGCACATCCATTTTATCTTGATTGATCGTCCGGATTTCTTTTCGATATCCAACGAAGGAGTATTCCAATTGATTGCTCCCTGCCGGAAGGGTAATTTCATAGAGTCCATCAAAATCCGTAGTGGTTCCAATGGTCATTCCTCGAACCAGGATATTGACGAAAGGCAGGGCTTCCCCATTCTCATCGGTTACCTTACCCATAACCTTCCGTACATTACTTTGGGTCAACTGTGCGGTCAAATTAGATCTTCTGGTGGTGTATCGCTCATAGTTCAACTTCCAGGTGGATAAATTGGGTTTCGCACCAGATTTCTGAGCTTCCCTATTGGTAAAAGTCATTTTCACCTTGTTCCAATCTTCTCCAGTTTGCTGGTAAACCCGGGCTTTGTAGGTAATCTTAACCGGATCGGATACGTTTACCGCATGAATGTCGTACAAGGGATACCAACCGGCCTGGCCTACCACATACGTTAAATGAAGCTTAAAACGAGTGGCCTCTTTTACCCGAAGTCGCAAAAGGATTTCGCTCTTGGGTTTTCCCTTTTCTTTTTTCAGGTAGGCCAATTCCCCTTGAATTCGAGTAAATACCTTCATGGATTCGGCTTGAAGCCTACTTATTTCAAGTTGCCTGCCCAAGATTTTGGTCATTTGGGCATCGTAGTATTCCATCACCTGGTTGAGTTGATTCACATCGGGCATGCTCTCTGGATTACGTGTTTTGTTGATCTTGAGCAGATCCAGCTTTTCCTTAAGCACATCACCTTCTGCTTTCCACTCCTTCTGCTTGTCTTGAATAGAATCCATTCGACTTTGCAGCAAGGCCATTCGTTCTTCTTTGTTTACTCCTCTATCCTCTTTTACGGAGTGGGATACCGAAAGCAATTGCACTTCTCCTTCTCCCTTTACTTTAACGGATTTGGGGTCCAGCCAAGGAGAAAGCTGATCGATTTTCACCAGTTGATCACCCGGCTTTAAGGAAAGGCTTCCGTGGCGGGTAATTTGAGCTGCATCCAGGTAAACCCGAACAGACTCAATGGTGGTAGAAAAAGTTAACGTGTCTTTGGCCCACAAGGATAAAGGGGCTAACAATAAAAGCGAAATGATGGTTTTCATAGGTACATTTTTTAAGGAGATGCACCTATTGGAGAATTCCATAAAATGAGAAGCGAGAATGGAGAGGAGAGAGTTGAGAAGCGAGAACGAGAATCGTGATTCGAGTGGCCAATTCCCCTATCCGTGATTATCCACCCACTATTGAAAATTGATCATTGAACCTCAAGATTGAAGACTACACCAATTCCCATCAAATCAAAATTCAGCATTCAAAATTCAGAATTCTCAATTATCTCTTTTCTCAAACCGTTCTTCCTTACTCACCTTCGACCTTCTGAAAATGAGGTAAACCAAAATGACCAAAAGAATCCCAAAGGCCAGGCCTTGAAAACCTACCATTAATCCAGCTAACCATTCCATACTTAAGCCAATTTTACAGCCGTACCGTAAGCTAATACTTCGGCCGCATTTTGCATAATCATAGAAGTACTAAACCGAACATTAACCACAGCATCGGCGCCCATGTTGCGAGCGTCTTCCATCATTCGGGCAATGGCTTGTTCACGAGAATAGGCCTGTAGTTTGGTGTATTCATCAATTTCACCGCCCACAATGTTCTTTAATCCGGCGAGGATGTCGCGGCCTACATTTCTGGCACGAACCGTACTTCCCCGGCAAACACCTAAGACTTCGGCAATTTCTTTTCCTGGTAAGGTTTCAGTAGTGGTAATAAGCATCGTTTCCAATTTTTGGTTGGCTAAAAATACCACAAATGGATGGTTGAAGGGGTTACCGCTCCTGTATTAATAGAGTCAAAAATGCGCTTCACAAAAAAAATCATGTCGTTTACAAAAAATGGTGCACTGTCGATGCATTCGCTCTTCCGAAAAAGGAAGCGAAATTGTTTATTTGCTGTAATTCCCGCATAGAGGAGAACCACCCTCTGGGAAGAGTCGCTCATTGAGAAAGGAGGTGCCCATCAATCAGATTGTATGTCAGCCCTTGCACTTTGAACTAAGACGTACTTTCGTTTCTGGTCAGCGGAAGAGAAACTAGAAGATAATACCAGGTAAATAGGGCCAAATTCGTGATTTGATTGCGGTTTGGCTCTTTTTTTTGCACTCATTTTTCACCTTTATTACGGTTTAATCCAGCTTAGATTTCTTAAATTTGTAAGGCTTAAACCAAATTGTTTTGTGAAGCTCAGCACAACCGGTTGAGTGGATCTTTCACCTAATTTCGGAACATGATAAGAGGCTTACTCCTTCTTGCCGGAATAATACATTTTACCGTGGGCTACTCAACCAACCTAACCCAACTGAACAGAGATTCCACCTGGTTCATCGAAATAAACTCCCGAGATATCGGTGTGGTTCAAACGGTGATGGAGTTTCATTTTTTAGACAGCACCTTTACGGCCTTTTCACGTCCAAACGCAGATCGCGACATCATTGGGTATTGGCCCTCTCTGGGAGGTCGATTATTGACCTCTGATTTTAAGAATGGATCGCTCCTTCGAATTTCGAAAGGGAAGTTTATTCAGCGAGGAGACACTATCCACTTGGCTGGTTTATTTATATCCGCCTTGGGGCATTATGCATTTCGCGGTACGCTTTCCAACGATCGGCTGGAAGGAGAATGGCGAGACCGGCGTAAAAAACTGCGCGGTACGATGATCGGCAAACGCCAACGGGTAGAACTGCCTTTGGCCAACTATTCTTCCCTTTTTGAAGAATCGCGTAGCAAAGCTCTGGAAAAGCTCTATGATCCCAAATTGACCGAGAAGAAGGAATGGCGAACGTTTGAAAAGAAAATGCAGCGAACCAGCTTGAAGGTTCAAGACGATCTTGAAATGGTATTCGCATTTTACTATTACGCCCGAAAACTTCCTTTTTCCCATTTCTCGTTGATGAAAACCGGGAATCAGGAATCGGAGGAGGAAGAACCAAGTCGCCTCGATTTTGATGAGAAGAGTGCAAAAACGGCCTACCTAAACATTCGCTCCTTTGATGGAAGCGCTGAGGAAATGGATAGCATCCTCATGAAAATCATTGAAGGAGGATACCAAAATTTGATTGTGGACCTTCGCGAAAATCCGGGTGGCACGGTGGAAGCAGGATTAACCTTCGCCAATCGAATGGTGGATAGCTCCTACTATGGAGGTGTATTTTTAACCCGAAAATGGTTTGAAAAACACGAGCAGGTTCCTTCTCAATCGGATTACACCCTTCTGCCCGAATTCAGCGAAGCCAATTTCGATCTGATCATTCAGGGAATCCATGAAAAAGAGGGGCTTTGTTTACGGCTTACTCCCGAGAAAAAAACGTTTCAGGGAAACCTCTATTTGTTAACCAGCAAACGAACGGCAAGTACCTGTGAACCTCTCGTGTATGGCCTCAAACAATTTGGTCGAGCACAGGTGGTGGGCGAAACCACGGCCGGTGCCATGCTCAATGGAGAAATTTTCCCTTTGTCAAGCGGTTTTTCTTTGGTTATCCCCACGGCCACCTATTATACCTCAGACGGCTTTAAAATAGACGGCCAGGGAGTAAATCCCAATCATGTTGTAAAAGCCGATGAGGCCTTGAACTATGTCTTAAATCAATTGATTAGTAACCCTTAAACTGAATAAAATCATGAAATGAACCTTTGAACGAAACCTAAACCCATTAACCCTAAACCTCTATTAATCAACCCCAATAACCCAATCACCATGAATTTTAGAACCTACCAATATCGACTGGAATATTTGAAAGAAAGACTGGTCAAAGGCCAGCTATCCTCCCCCCACGATCTTGCCGATCAATTTGACTGTAGCGAAAAAACCATACGCAACATGATTAACCGTTTGCGAGAAGACGGGATGGACATCGAATATGACCGAAGCAGGAGAAAATATTTTGTAAATAATTGAGCCACGGAAATGCGCTTTCCGCCCCCTCTCTACTTTTGCTTCATATCAATAACCTGATCAACTAAACACAACGAACCAACATGAATGCTAACCACCTCATGATCCATCTAAAGCCTTCTCAACACCCAGGGGTTATGTCGATTTCGGACGCCCCAACCAACCTAAGGCAAGAGATGGAAATCCAGGAAGGAAACCACCGGTCAATCCTTTATATGGCAACCCATTCTTCGGCTTACGGTCTCTTCTCCACTTGTGCACAAGGAGAAGAAAGACAACGTGCTTAGCCTCAGGCCGGCCTGATACTGGTTTGCCTCCCCGGCCAGGAAAGCAGCTTACAAACAGGCCTTCATTTTTTAATTACTAACCTTTTTAATCTTAATTACCATGAGAATTACAGAAATCAAAATCGGCTACGCAGAACCTACTTTTCCAGGTGGATTGTCAGTACACGAAATGCAAGACATCTTGAAAGGAATTAACTGGGAAAACGGCGAAGAAGTGTCCGCTGAAGCAGTACGGTGTAACAACCGATGCAGTGGAAACGACACTACTGTTGAAGTTCCCCTTCTGAAAGCTGAGCTTTAATTTTAAGCGAAAGGTGAAATCTTCCGTCCTGCTGGTCAGGACGGGGGATTCCCCTTGATAACCCAAACCAACCATGAAACGACGCTACATTTTTTCACCGTTTTACAATTACAAAAGAGCTTTTGACAAACACTACCTGGAACATCAATTTGCCAAGCAATTGGTTTTAATTCCAGAAGAAGTGGGCTTGCTCTTTCAGAACCCGCTCTATTCGCTAATGGGAATAGGAGAATCGGTGCTGGATCTTCCGGAATATGCGGAAGTATTGAAGGCACTTTTGGAAACTGGTGTTCTGGTTTCTCCAGACACTCACTATGAAGATCTGACTCGTTTCATGGTCAGGCCATACTATACCTACCTGGGTGTACCCTTTGCAGATGCCGATACCGTTGAAAATGGACTGGTGCTGTGGGGAGTTCCCTTCGCTCTGGGGAACGACAATCCCAACAACCTGGACCGAAACAGCGCGGCTCTGCGAAGGTATGGCCACCGTTATAACCTGATCCGTTCAGACCTCAGGCAGGCAGATTCCATTTTGGGTCGCCCGTTAGACTTTACCAAGGATCAAGGTATTGTGGACATTGGCGATAGTTTTTTCTCCCGCCGGCTTAATCCAGTGCATAGCGTTCAGCGCATTCAGGAAAGGGCTTTTCAACTGGCATCAGCCGATAACCGCATCATTGCTATTGGTGGAGATCATTCCATCACCTATCCCCTTTTTAAAGGAGTTCAACAGCGCCATGAAGACCTGGTTTGCGTACATCTGGATGCACACAACGATCTGTTTCTAACAGCAGAATGTGCTTTTGAGGATTTAGCTCCAAGTCATAGTTCGGTTATAGCCAAGCTATTACGTCAAGGATTTGAAGTAAACAGTTTGGGATTGCGCAGTTTTGTAAATGTGGAGTCCCTGGATTTTGATGAACTCCCGAATTACCATCCTCGATTTTGCCAAAACGATCAGGAATTTCTGCAACAAATTGATCAACTCATTCTTCAGTTGCGTGGAAAAAAGGTGTACCTCACCTTGGATATTGATGTGCTCGATCCATCCCATTTTTCATCCGTCACTGATCCGCTGCCCGGTGGACTTTCTCCTCAGGCCGTGTTGCAAGCCTTTGCCAGTATTAACGAGGAGGCCGATGTGGTTGCCATGGATTTGGTAGAAGCCAATGTAAGTGCTGATGCCCCTATTGACATGCACCAATTTTTAAGTTTTTTGATCGAAATCGTTAACCTCTACCACCTAACCAACCATGAATCCTTCTGAATTGCACCAAGCCATCCAGCAGCTTAACCTGATGGATATACCCAAATACCAACACGATTTTAATTTTATTTCAGCCACCATTGGAAAACTGCGCCCGGATCTTTCGTTTGAAGAGCAAATGAACTGCGCCCGGGAAAGCGCCTTTTTCCAAATTCAAGCTTCCAGAGACGAAGCCGATATGGACATCATTAGCCAGGTACCAAGACCAGCCATCGATTTTCATGGAAAAATCATCGTTACATTTCACTATTCCTCCTACCGACTTTTTATTTCCTGCCTCATTGCCTGGGGCATTCGATTTAAGCTGGTTGCAGATAATAATTTCATCACCAATCAAGGTGACCAGGCTACCGAATCGTACGATCGTATTGCCGAACACTTTAAAGCAGACTTACCTGAATTGGAAATCATCAATGCCGAAACCCGAACAGTTATCCTGAAATGTAAGGAAGCCCTGAAAGATGGTTTTGCTCTGGTCTTCTATGCCGACGGAAACTCCGGTGTAGGCGGAATGACCCGAGACAATAGCAATATGGTGAAAATCCCCTTTTTAGATCATTCCATTTATGTACGAAAAGGCATTGTGACTTTGGCAAGTATTATTCAAGCTCCAATCACCACCGTTCTGCTCGATCGTGATATATGGAACAACGAGTTCTCCTTTGATATTCGGGAAAACATTCCGTTTCCCATCAATCGGAAGAATGAGGACGAAATTCGGGTTTGTAACCAAGCTTTATTCTCCGTTCTCGAACAACACTTAAAAACCAAACCCGGTCCTTGGGAAGGCTGGTTTTACTACCACAATTTTGTCGACTTTGATGAATTTGATACACCTACAGCTACCGAACGAAAATGTACCGATTCCCTATTTAACCATTTGGGATTTGGAGTTGGCGTGATGGCTGGAAACTTTTATTACATCCTCAATAAGCAAACCTTGAGGTTGGTCCCCATTTCCAAAGAGGTATTTGAAAATCTTAATACCGTCATTCGGGAGAATCGCATTACTGAAAAACTGCCCTTGTACGATTCCCTGTTTAACCAAGGCATTCTTTTGGCCTCGAATCCTGAACCGGGCCATTAAGCTCCGGTTCAGGTTCGGCCTTTTCTACTTTTTCTTGATTACTGCTCCGAGCATTCCTGAGGTATATTCACTGACCAAGGTGGAGCAATCGGCCCGATAGGTTTCGTAGCATTGCATCCGTTCCCTAACGCTAAAGGCATCCTCCACTTCCTTTTTATTCAATTCATCAACGAAGGCTGAATTCGCTTCCGCCAGCAATTGCTTTAGGTCCTTATCCAAGGTTTGGGCCTGGCTACCAAAACTCAAGGCGGCCATTATTCCACTCCCCTGAATGGGAGATTTCATTTGACTTAATTTTTCTCGTAATTGATCCAGGTGATTCTCCCGGATTTGATCCAATTGGTTTTTCATGGTTGAAGGATTAAGGGTTATAATTTATTCTGGCCAAACCCAATAAACACGGGACCTAATAAAGATTGCGGAGGAAAATTCACGCGGGTTGAAACAGGTTGGTTTAGGTGGTTAAGCCAGGACCTCAAAAATACAAAAAACACCCCGATTCACACGGAACTTTGGCCAATAAATGCCCCTTAATTGGATCCTTCTCATCTATCCATCAAAGCCTTCCAATTAGCATTCCCCCTCAGCCATTAACAATATTTAGGCATAATGTTTGTTAATTCTTGTACAGGTTGCTGCTTCACCCCAAGGTCGATACGTAACCCAACAGCGAATGACTCATTAAAATCTGCAGTCTATCCATAACAATGAAAAGCACGATTATCCATAACACTCACCCGGCTTCGAACCACCTACCCGAAGAAGAGGCCGATTGGATTGTGTTTTGGGGCAGTCATTGGAATGCCGAACGGACCAGGAAACAGCCCTCCCCCATTATCAGACGCGAATGGTCCCAATCACAACCATGCGGAGGTACAAACCCATCACCTGGAGATTTCTCTGATTATTCCCATTGGATTCGAAAAACACCCCATTCCCTCAACCCCCAATTACTTGAGGTGTCCTATCGTATTCGCTGATGATGCGTTGCGAAAGGGGAATACTTGCTATTCCCCTGAACCATCGCTCCCCCCTTTATTCTCAATAAAATCTGCTCCCCTTCGTTCAAGGTTCATGAAAAACCTACTGCTACTCACTCCCTTGTTCCTCCTGGCTTGTTGGGATCCAGCTCCCGAAAACACCTCAGAGCCCTTGCCCACACCGCAAATTCCTGAAAAACCTGTAACGAAAATCTACCACCCAGAAGGAGACCATCTTGCCGAACGGATTACCCCTCCAGCAGGATATCAGCGGTTGGCAGTTCAAGAAGGATCCTTTGCAGAATACCTGCGCAACTTTCCACTCATGCCCCATGGAAGCCTGGTGTATACCTGCGACAGTTCCATCATTCCCAATGACCATTATTACTGTGCCGTACTTCAGATTGATGTGGGTAAAAAAGACCTGCAACAATGTGCTGATGCGGTGATGCGTTTAAAGGCGGAATACCACTATGGAAAACAGGAGTACGATTCCATCCACTTTAACCTGACCAATGGATTTCGGATGAACTATTCCGCCTGGAAAGAGGGAAAACGACTGGTGGTTAAAGGCAATCAGACGTATTGGAAGAATTCTGCTGCTCCATCGACTGATTATGCTTCCTTTCGTCGCTATCTGGATCGAGTGTACACCTACGCCGGTACATTATCCTTGAGTAAAGAATTGAAACCCGCCTCCATCGACCGGATTGTTCCGGGTGAAGTTTTTATTCAGGGAGGTAGTCCTGGACATGCCGTAATCGTGATGGACGTGGCAGAAAATGCGGAGGGTGAGCGGCTGTTTCTATTGGCCCAAAGCTACATGCCCGCTCAAAACATCCATGTATTAGTCAATCGAAATGAACCGGATATAAGTCCCTGGTATCGAGCCAAGGAGAGTCAATCGATATCCACACCGGCCTGGCATTTTTACAGTGAGGATTTGATGGCGTTTCCGGCGATGTAGTTTTTTGGATTACCTATTGTTTAGGCCATCAATGGGGAGGGTTTATACGCAATTTGAATACCTCTGCCGTCCCTTGATCTCCAACTGCTTTTAATACATAATTACCCTCTGGCAATTGCCCCAATTCCATAAGTATAACTTGAGTATCTCTATATTCATCCATCCATACTACCTGCCCCAAAGAATTCAATATTTGAACCTGAGTTTCAGCCGCCTTCACCCCCCAATCCAGATAAAGATTTCCAGAGGTGGGATTCGGGTAAATACGAATATTTCCTTGACTACTAACCGAAGAGATGCCTACGTTTTCAATAACAATACATTTGGATGTATCAACACAAGCTCCTTTTTTCAGCACTACTGCGTAACTGCCATTTGCCGTAACTTCAAATTGTCGATTTTGAGCATTTAAAATCACACTATCCCGCTGGCAATTGATCCACTGATATCCTTGAGCCGTAGTGTCATTCACTGTTAAAGTGAAATGGTTTTGGGTAACCGATGTATCCAATGAAATAACATTAAGATGTGTGATAATCAAGCTATCACATCCATATTGATTTTGAAAAATCGCAGAATCAATGGTCGCCATTTGAGACGTATTTCCTTTGGGAAAGGTATACACACTACCCTGGCAAATGGAATCCTGAACCGTAGAACTCTGCAAGGTCCGCACAGTCAATGTGGTTTCAATAATGCTGTCACAACCTTTTTGGGTTGAAAAGCTGGAAGTATAGGTACCATCTGATGACACAATAGATCCATCGGGAAGGGTGTATGAATCATTGTGACAGATATGCACCGAGTCCTTTATTTGGTAGGAAGGGTTAACCAAAAGATGGGTCTCAATGATGCTGTCACAACCATGAATACTGGTGAGGTAGCTAAGATGATTTCGATTTATGGAAGAAGTATCTCCATTAGGAAAGATGTAGAAATTCCCCGAACAGATTATTGGTTTGTCAGATCGATAATACGTTGGTAGTACACTTAACGTAGTAACAACGGTACTATCACACCCATTAGCCGTAGTGAGTAAACTCGTATCTACCTTGGCTACATAGGTAGTATCTCCATTTGGAAAAATATAGTACTGCCCCTGGCAAATATTGGGACTTTGAATAGTTTCGGGTTTTGGTGGTGAGACTGTTAAATGGGTTATAACCTGTAAATCACAAGATCCTTGAGTCTGCAACAAACTTGTATCTATCACCGAAACTCTAGACTGCCTCCCACTTATGAAATTATAGGTTGCCCCGCTACAAATCGTATCGTAAGAAGAAGAATAAGAAGGCGGAGTAACCTTCAATTGCGTTACAACTCTCTGCGAACACCAGCGATATATTCCATTTGGTAAAGAAACAATAGCGGTATCAATAACAGGCACTTTAGAGGTACCGCCATCCTGAAAAGTATAGGTTTTACCCTGGCATATAGAATCGACCTTAAACAATGGCTGGCCAATGGGCTTAACATGGATCACAACAACACTATCACACCCCATGGAGCTAGTTAAATAACTGGTATCAATGAGGGGTTTATTAACAGCCTTGAATCCATGGGGAAAATGGTAATTGAATCCATAGCAAAGCGAATCGTACCGTACATCCCAATAGTTTGGATGTACTGTCAATTGGGTTTCCAATGTATCCCAAAAGGTGGGGCATTGGTTGTTATTAATATCAACATGATTTTTATTTATGGAAGAAGTGTCTCCATTTTGGAAAGTGTAGATATCTCCGTCACAAATCTTTGCCTTAATTATTGTTTTTTTAGAGCTCTGCTTAGGTCTGATTAAAATGGTTTTAAGGGTATCATGGCAGATCGTTTGATTACTATAGGTAGTGTCCAAGACAGAAGTTGTGGTCTTGTAGTATTTATTCTTAAACAAAATACTATCTCCTGAACAATATTCCAGAGTATCGTTTACCGCAATGGCTGGCTTGCCCGTGGTTTCAACAATCCATTGTTGAACCATGGTTTTATTGTAATAAGGTGAGTAAC
Organism: bacterium SCSIO 12741; assembly: GCA_024398055.1. Classification (NCBI taxonomy): domain Bacteria; species bacterium SCSIO 12741. The sequence continues at coordinate 4,866,667 of CP073749.1, forward strand.
TTAAATCACAGTACCCGGTAAAAATCGGGCAACCGGTGCTGTCAAATATAGCGGTACTCGTTATGGTTCCCACCGTGTTTATGTCAACCAATTTTTTGTAGTTGGGGGAGGTAGCAATCGAGGATATTTTTAGACTGCGATGAGCGGTAAGCATAGTGTTAGGAAAGATTGAGAGATAAGAACAGCCAGAAAACCCCAACGATCCATAATAATAGGGAGCCTTGCCTGGTAAATTGGTCAATACCTTTGCTGAATCGCCATTCCTGCACAGTTCCAAAGTCACCTTACCAGGCACTGCCGCACCAGCCATCTGACCTTTACCAATATATAAAACCTCGGATTCAATATAAAATTCGTGTGGAAAACAGAACTGCGAACTCGGGCAAGATGAAGATGATAATCCACCATATGTCCCCCAACCATTATTGGCCTCTACAATGGCGGATAACATTTGCAATGGAAAGACATTTACTCCGGTAATCTGGTATTTCTTATTGCCCAGATAAGTTGAGGTACCAGAGCGTTCAGAATTGTTAGTGTTTGTTCCGAGATGCACATTCAATCCCGTCCAAAATGATGATAAGGTGTCTGTTAAGGTTACTTCAATGGTGGCTCCAACACCAACGCAATCCGCTTTTTTCGTGGTTTTCACCGAAACTATTTTGGGTAAAACCTGAGCTCCAGCTGTAAAATCCAGAAATAGTAAAACGGTAAAGATGATGGTTAACTTGTTCATGATCGATCGGGCATTTTTTAGTTATTATCGGTCAAACCGAAATTAGTACATTGGGTTCAAACAAATTCTTTTTTGGAGTAAATACTACTCATTATTTAGTTGAACAGCAGACGCTCCGGAAACAAATACCGCATTCTTCCTTAAAAACGGTTATCTAGCTAAGCACGATCCAATGACAACTTCAAATTGAATGCAATACATTTGAGCAAACAACGCTTCATGGATTCCATTTGGACCAATCGAAACAAATCGGCCGATTCCATCATTGCCCTGGGCAACAACAAGCTCTACAAGCTCAATCCCTCGGATGAAAAAATGCCACGGGTTCTCCGCGATTTGAAAAATGGCGAGATTCCAAAAAGTGCCCTAAGCATTCCCTTTTCTTACATCAAAACCGTGGAATGGAAAGTAGGTAAACCCTTCTTGCTCATTCGCTTTGGACAAGATTCGGAGGAAATCATTCGAATGGACAACAACCGGGGATTACAGGCAGTATTTAAGCAACTTCAAGAAGTAGATCGAGTCCATTATCAGCTGGATGAATATTCCCGATTTAGAGCCGCAAAAAAACCGCTTTGGTCCGTATTACTACTCACCTTGGTTTGTATCGTACTCTTCCTTCTTGCTCGTGACATCGAAACTGAAATGGCTTGGTATGAATCGATGAATATGGAATATGAACGCAAGTGGGGTGGACTTTTGGGAATGATTGCCCATTTTGGGACCACCCGAATTATCTGGCTATATGCCCTATTTATGGCCATTGCCGTTCCTGCCACTTTTATCAAAATGAAAAAACCACCCGTGGTTCACACCCTGCGATTTAATCCTGAACCTGTGAATTAATCTTCTTAACGTATCTTGTTTTCATGAATGAACGGGAATCACTCATCGCCTTTTTAAACTACATCCACCCCCTGCCAGAAGAGGTTATGGAAGAATTTGTGGATGCCTGGAAACCTTTTGAAGCCAGTAGAAAGCAGCTGCTCACCAGAGAGGGCGACGTGGAGAATTACATCTACTTTGTAACCGAAGGAATTCAACGCTCTTACTACATCAAAGACGATAAAGAGCACGTCATTGCCTTTACCTATGCTCCCTCCTTTTCGGGAATTCCGGAGTCCTTTATCACACAAACGCCATCGCTGTATTACCTGGAATGCATAACACCATCCCGCTTTTTGCGAATGCCCCGGCAACAGCTGGAGGTTCTTCTGGAAGAGCACCGCTCGATTGAACGGCTATTCCGAATTTCTACCGAGCAAATTTTGATTGGCTTTATTCACCGCCACTATGAATTACTGGCCTTGAGCATTGAAGAGCGTTTTAAGACCTTCTTGCAGCGCAGTCCTCATCTTCTGAATCAGATTCCGCATAAGCACCTGGCCTCCTATTTGGGTATGGCTCCAAGCAATTTCAGCAAACTTCTGGGTACGGTACAATTGTAATCATGATATAGACCAAGATTTTCTGATTTGCCTCCTGGTAGATTTGCTTAAAATTTTGGTTTATGGAAATGCATCCACTCAAAAAAAACAGCTGGTTTAACGCAGAAGAATACCCCTTTACCGAAAACTATTTCAACACGGGTCACGGTAAATTGCACTACGTAGACGAAGGCCAGGGAGATCCCATTTTGTGGATCCATGGAACACCTACCTGGTCGTTTTTGTACCGCGATCAAATTCGTGCATTTCGGGATCAATACCGGTGCATTGCTCCGGATCATCTGGGGTTTGGACTATCCGATAAACCGAAGGAAGGTAAGCTTAACCCTGAGTTTCATGCCCAACAACTAAGCAATCTGGTAAATGATCTGGATCTCAAGAACATTACCTTGGTTGTTCATGACTTTGGCGGCCCTATTGGATGGGGAATGGCTTTGCAAAATCCAGAGCGAATAAAGCGGATTGTGGTTCTCAATACCTGGCTCTGGAGCACCCAGGAAGATCCGGCGGTTCAAAAGATCGATCGCTTAGTGAATAGCTGGCTTGGCCGGTTTCTGTACTACAAGATGAATTTCTCCTCCCGTGTCCTGCTGCCGCAAGGTTTTCACGATCGCAAGAAACTGACCTCGGATCTCAAAAAGCACTATGGTTTTCCTTTTTCCAAATCAGCAGACCGAACAGGCCCCTATCACCTGGCTCAAGCCCTGGCCGGGTCATCAGATTGGTATGAAGAGCAAAAGCAAAAACTGGGTCTTCTTAAAGACGTTCCCAAAATGCTCATCTGGGGAAGTCACGACAAATTCCTTAAAAAGGAATACCTCGATCGCTGGAAGGAACTAATACCGGAAGCCACGATAAAGGAGGTCGACGCTGGCCACTTCTTGCAGGAAGAAAAACCGGAGAACCTCAACCGGCATATCCGTGAATTTATAGCCTAATACTCCCCTCCTATTTTGCGATCGTTCCACGAGAGTGACTCTGGGAATCGAGGCAAGGAACCAGGGATTTCAAAAACCCGAGAAGTATCGGTAAGGGCTTCCATAAAAGTGATGACGGACTGAATTTCCTGATCAGACAGATCCAACTTATCCGCCGCCAGGGTTTGGTGCAGCGGATCTAATCCTAAACCTTCGCCACCACCTTCGTTGTAAAATTCCATGACCTCCTTCAAGGTTGCATAAGCACCATTATGCATATAGGGTCCTGTAATGGAAACATTGCGAACCGTAGGCGTTTTAAATTGACCTTTGAGGTAAGGATTATGGTAGGCGGTTTGAATTCCATATCGTCCTGGGTCAGGGTCCAGTGTTTTGTTTTCAGAAGTCTGCGCTACACCCAAGACTTCACCCTCAGTTTCGGTAAATCGCGGAGGTACAGTACCATTGAACATCGGGGCAAAATGACAACTTCCACATGCCGCCTTTCCCATGAAGAGGTTAAATCCTTTCAGCACCTCAGGATCGATTTCATCCGTCTCTCCACGCATGTATTGGTCAAACGGAGAATTGAGGGCATTCAAGGTTCTGATGTACTGGGACAACGCATGTTTGATAGACGAAATACCGATGGCTTTGTTTTCCCGTTCGTAGGCTTCGTTAAAGAGTTTTTGGTACTCATCACTTTGCTTTAAACGGGCGATCATGTCGTTGTAGTTGGTGTGAAATTCCTTTTCGCTTTTTACCACATGATCGATTTGATCGTTGAGGTGTTCGGATCTTAAATCCCAGAAGAAGTTGTTTTGGTAAGATGCGTTGAGTAAGGTGGGTGAATTTCTATCCACCGTTCCTTTCCCATCCATTGCCAGGCTTTTGGGAACGCCATCAGCAAATCCGTTTTTAGGATCGTGGCAAGAAGCACAGGCTCTTTTGTTGTTTCCGCTTAACACGGGATCGAAGAACAACTTCTGCCCAAGTTCCACCAATTTCTCACTGGGCTTCATGTAGGAGAATCGGGAAAAAGCGTTTGGGTCCAAAAAGTCTTCTGCAAAAATGGATCGGGCAGAATAGTTGACCCGTTGAGGCGTGTTGTACACCAAATCACGGGTTTCAATCTGGTTGGCTTGTTGCAGGTCGAGCAAGTTTCCATAAAGTGGGTCGCTGTAGTTACGGATAAACAAGGCCCGGTTAAAGGAATGGAAATCACCGGAAGAGGTACTTTGAATAGTTTGAGCAAACAACGCTTTGGTTTCCGCTCCTATTTTCTCGGTTTGAGGAGATGAATGAAAATAGGGATCGATCAATTCCAGGCAACTTTTAAGTGCAGCATGTGCTTCTGGCAATGAATGGCTGAGAACAGGAGAATCAAATCCAGAAATTCCCAGGGAATTAATGCGAATAATTTCCTCTCTTACCGCTTCAAAAAGCTGGCGATCTTCGAGGTAAACGTTGGTAAAATCTTTTTGGTTTTGGCTAATCCAGTGGGTAATAACCTCAATTTCTGATTGGGCCTTGGTGTAATCAGGGGTGGATTCAGCAAACAAAGCTTCCTCCAATACTTGAAAGCCATGTGGCTCTTCCATGTCCACCACCTGCACTTCGGTTTCAAAGTGCATAACAGGTGCTCCGTTGATAAAGGACTCTCTGCCTGGAAAGAAATAGGCGTGCAGCATTTCTGCTCTTTTGTAGTGCAATCGTGCCTTTTTGAAATGCTCTTCCCTTTCTGCCTCCGAGCCATCCCTCAGAATTTGGGATAGGTGATTTAGTTCATCCAAAAGATGGGAGGAACTGGTGTTCATAATTTCTCGGGCTACATCAGAAGGTGCCTGATCTCCGTTGGAACGAAAGGCCAGTAAGATGCATAAGGTGGCGACAAGACTTAGTAATTGAGCAGTACGAATGTTCATAGTCCTAAAATGAAAAAGCGAAAGAACCCTGAAGGATTCTTTCGCCTGATGATAAAAAAAGAGGTTTTATTATTCTACAATTACCCTCTGCACCTCACCATCAATGGTCTGTACCGCGTAGGTACCTGGAGCCAAGGTAGAGATGTCTAATGCGTTTGTATTTCTTTTCACTTTAACCACACGACCGGTAGCCATTTCGATAACACGAACGTCGGTTACTTTGCTTAAGTGAAGCTCACGGCTAACTGGGTTAGGCCATACGGAAAAAGTGCTTTCTTGTTTGAATTCCGGAGCTGTACCCAAAGTAAGGAACTCATCAAATCCAGTAACAGCGATGGTTACCGAGTGATCGAATGGAGCGTTGTTAACACCTGGAGTTGCATCGGGGTGCTGGATGTTTACGAAATAAGTCATTCCATCAGGAGTAAAGCGTCCACCTGTTGTTTCGCATCCTTTTGGACCCGCTAAGAAACGTACCAATTCAGATACCTGGTAAGTTTTACCAGCCGCATCACCCGTAATATCCAGGAAGTAAACTTCGTTCAATTTGCTACCAAAGTGAGCCGGGTTAGCAGGCATTCCTTTTGGGTTCATATCCTCGTTGATAGCCAACCAGGTCTTTCCGTTAATCTCAGCCATGGCCAATCCATCTGGAGAGCTCAAGTGGTTTCCGGTTGGAACGTTGTTTCCGTCCAAATCACCGCCACCTTCAAGCATGATTTCCATTTTGTTGTTAGATGCGTTGAAGCGCAATACACGACCGAACATATCCACGGCTTTACCATCGTTGTCAGTATCCATAGCAGCCAAGTGCTTGGCAGGCTTTCCACCCAATGCCATTGCTCCTGAAATGTTAAACTCTTTACCTCTACCCGTTTCGGTGATGTAAACCATATCGCCTTTTCCATCAACCCACTCCAAACGCATGAAGATGGTAGCACCCATGCGCAAGGCTACGCTACGAGCATTAATACAAGAATCCAAAACCATAGGAATGGTTAACCAAGAACCGCCGTTTCCATCGGTAGACTGCTTGTAAGCATACAATTGTCCTTTGGAGAAATCACGAACTTGATCGGCAACGAATTTGAAGAATACAGATCCCGAAGAAGCATCGTCTGACAAGTAAACGGTCTTTTCATCTGGAGCGATCCATCCACCTTCGTGGTCGTAACGTCCCATGTTGTAGTTCTTTCTTACGGCTTTAGCATTGGCTACGTCAACCTCTACCATGTACTGGTAGTTTTTGTATCGTGGAATGGTTGTGTTTTCAGCCGATCCGTTGAAGGAAGTTACATTCCAGTCAGTCGTGTCCGACCAGCTTGAAATGGTAGCATTGTCTCTAAATGCACTTCCCCACTCTTCAGCGGTAAATACTTTACCCCAAGCAGTTTGAATACCACCACAGTTGGCACCCGTACCACCAACAGCAGTAAAATCTACGTTGCGGAATTTTTGTCCGTTTCCTGGATCAACTACTTCCCATTTTTTAGAAGTCTTGTTGAAACGAGCAGTAAATACAGTCATACCACCACCGTTTCCGTTTACGGCATCGGCTTGAAGTCTTTCGTGGTTTACGATTACGAATCCAGAGTCACTTCTACCGTCGATGGGAACATATCCGGTAAAATCCTGCCATTCTTTGGCAACTGCCGACTGACCATTTTTGTTGAATACCATGTCTGTTCCACCCGTGAACAATACATCGTATTTAAGCGGAGAAGCAGGAACTACTACTTCTTTCAAATCTGTTGTGTGTGTTGTAGAATCGTAGAAATTCTCTTCCAATGGTGGGAATGGTGCCTGTGCTAAGGCTGCACCTCCGATCAAAAGAGCAAGTGCTGAAGTGTAAATGTTTTTCATTGCAGTGATTTTTGACAAAAGTTCAGAGATGCTCTTCCTTGAAAGTTAGTCCTGTCTTATCTCCTTTTTAATTCTAAAGAGACCTTGCAAAATCACAAATAACTAATTAACAACCACTTACAACCAACCGTATATTAACTCGGTTTAAACTTTTCCTAATTATCCTTTAACCTTCGGCTGGGCACTCAATTGAAAGCTCACGAAAATCAGAGGCTTGCCAGCTTAACATTGCTAACAAAGGCGAAAAAAGGAAATGGGAGGCTTAATCCAGTTTTTGAGGAAGGCGTTCAAAGATTTCCAATACCGCAGGACAAACCCGGGTATTTTTGAAAGTCAGATCCAGAATCTGGTACATGTTTTTTCGGTTGGTATGCGGATACTCTCTACAGGCTCTTGGTCTCACCGAATAGATCGAGCAATAGTTATCCTCGCCCAGAAAAGGACAGGGAGCCTGTTGAAAAACCAAATCCCCATCTTCATCGGTACGTAAGTACTTCTTTTCAAAATCGTAGGCCTTCATGCCTAAATGTGCAGCAATCCGCTCCACATCTTTATTAATAAAAAGCGGACTCGTGGTTTTACAGCAATTGGCACAAATGAGGCAATCCATTTCTTCAAACACCTCATCGTGCAAATCATGAAAAAGAGGATCCAGTTTCTTAGCCGGCATTTTTCCCAATCGATTAGTCAGCTTGCGGTAAGCTTTTCGACGATTCTGGGCCAACTCCTTCGATTTCTTGGGATCCTTTTCCATTAGGCCATTAAAGTAAATTCCTGACTCGTCTTTTCTTCTCCGTTAACGCGAATGCGTAGATCGTGTAATCCCGGATGGTGCTTTCGGGTGGTCATATCGGCCAGGGATTGTTTTTTGGAAAACAGCCTCTTTTCCCCTTTCTTCCACTCGCCTTCCGAAACTTGAAAAACCTTGGGCGCCTGCTTGCCGTTTTTCTTTTGGTAGTAGATGATGTACTCTATGCGCAATTTACCTGTTTGAGGGGCTTCTACTTCAAAGTCAAAGTTGAGCGTATCCCCCATTTTCGGTTTAGCTTGATCCAGCCTTAAATTGCGCACCACCACTTTTTCCGGATTTCCATATCCAAAAAGCTCGAGCGCTCTGGGATGAGGTTGTTTTAAAAGTCCCCTCAAAGCATGCTTAACAATCCATTGGGTTTCTTTTGTGGCCTTTTTCATCCAACGTTCAGCGATATCCAGGACCATTTCAGGATTGTCTTTAGAAATGTCGTTGAGGTTGTTGGCCACACTTTTTCTTACATATAAGGAAGGATCGCTCTTCAGATTTTCGAGAATGGGTAAAATGGGAGCCGGATCGTTTTGAAACATTTTGAGGTTTCCTCCCCAAGGCAATCGGGGTCTGCACCCTTCACTGGAGAGTCTTCTTACATGTTCGTTCTCATCCTTCGACCATTTCAGCATCGTATCCATGATTCCTTTCGGATCGGCTTTGATGAAGGGACGAATGGCAAATTCTCCGGTACTAAACCGGGTCAGCCAGTGAATAGCTTTGAGAGAACGCGTCACCTCATCGAGTCCGTATTTTTCTACAACTGTCGGTAAAACCATGAATTCAAAACCAGTAGGCAAATTGGCAGCAACCTGTTCCAAAACTTCCATCTCCTGATTAAAATCCAATTGCATGTGCTCATGAATAGTAATTGCCAAGTGGTTGATTCTGTCTTTTAATTCCCGCTCTTCCCATTGCTCATTTAAAACAGCATTCAGAAAGGACTTGCGATCAAAAGAAGCATGCAAGGCGTGAATCTCATCCGCATATTGTAGGATGAGCTTTTCACTAATCAGGTTTTTCAGTGGTTCCATGATCGCAAAATAAAGGACAATTGGATTATCCGATGGAACGGAAACTTGCTATTCTTTGATAAATTTTTGTGATTCCGAACTACCCTTACTGTTGGTCAATACCAACAAGTATACACCGGAGTTCAAATCGGATACGTCCAGATCATAGTTGACAAAAGGCTCTGAGTTTTCTGATTTTAGTAATCTTCCATCTGATCCATAAATGCTTAAGGCTACCCATTCCTCTTTTGATTCAATTTGAAGATTTTGGCCCACCGGATTCGGAAACAAGGACCAGGAAGTAGGTTTGGAACCTAAATCTTCCACCGATGACAAGGTAGAATAAATCACATCTAAACTCCTAACGTACAAATTATTACCAAAGTCATTAATCCCTTCAATTTTGATGTAAAACTTATCGTAATCGAAATCAGAAATTTTGAGAGTCGTCCAATCGTTTTCTCCAGGGAAGAAATAGGTCGTTTGATCCGGTATGGTTGTTAGCGAATCCCCACAGGCTGAATTGAAAAGAACCCACGGATTGGTATCACATAAATTAGCGCCGCTGGCCTCTTTGAGGTAGATATTCATGCAATCGCTAAAAACCTGAGACGATCTTGAGGTATGCGCATATTCAATTTCCACGGTCCTGGGATCGGCCATTTCCATTCTAAACGGTCCGGAAATGAGCGCATCCTTTTGTTGGTTTCGCCCTTGCATGGTATAGAAGGGTAATCTCCATGCTTCTTGTGTTTGACCATTGTCCTCCCATTCGGCCCAGGTCCAGGTAGCGTCGCGATCGGGGTTTTCGATTATCCACCAATCTTGTTTATCCAGGGGTTGTAACTCGGGGGAAGAATGCTAAAATAGTGACCTACCGAGTTGTTTTCCGGATCATCCGACCGAGTTGTATCCAGAATAACCACATCAGCTAAAAACTGAGTAGGTGTACTTCCTTGAAAGTTAAAGGCAAATGCAAAATGATACTCAAAAGTATCTCCCGGCATGATATCCTGCTTTGGTCCAAAAGGCGCCATCTGTCCGGTTATTTCCAAACGCATTTCATACTCATCCTTATCTAGGGGTCTCGCTCCATGATTAACAATTTGAATTCGGTAATCGATATAATGATCACAGTAAATAGAATCACGATCGGGATATTCAGAAAGAATTACCTCCACGTCTTCCGAATAGCTCTGAGGCACTACCGGAGTATGGATCTGTGATAGCCAGCGAAACGCACTGTCCACATCGATCATTCCATTTCCATAGGTATTGTCCTCACCTGGATCGCCTAAATCATGAGCAGTTAGATACAAGGCCTCAAGTAGCTGCTCACCGGTCAGATTGGGAAAGGCTTCTTTGAGCAAGAGTACACATCCACTTACATGGGGCGAGGCCATTGAAGTTCCCTGGTATTGGGCATAACTATCGTCTCCCACAGCAGAGCGAACGCTTACTCCTGGGGCCACTACTTCGGGTTTGATGGCCAGTTTTCCAGTGTCAGCACAATGAGAAACTCCCCGGCTACTAAAGCTCGCAATTGGGTAGGATGGCTGATTGCCATTAATGGCACCTACGGTAAACACCAAATAAGGACTTCGGGTAATGGTCGCGGGACTCCCAATGGTTTTGGCACCGGGTCCATCATTACCCGCACTAAACACCACTGCGACTCCAGCCAGATGCAGAGCTTCAAAAGCATCTCCGATCGGATTGGTACAGATCATCTCACTGCTATCAAGAGCATGTCCCCAGGAGTTGTTGATCACATCGGGCACGTCGGAAATCGTATTGGTATCCCCATCCGGATCGAGGGCCCACTCAAAAGCTCTGGAAATGATGTGGAGGGGTTTAATTTCATTCAAATTACTCACCACGTGATCGGCCGCAATAAACTCCGCATTGAAAGCGACTCCGATGGTATCGTTGTTGGCCGGATCAAGGCCCAGCACCGTTCCACAAACATGGGTTCCGTGGCTACTCGCTTTATCAATGGGCACACGACTGTCAAATCCATACCAGGTTTCAGACAAGGGTCGACGATTTCCCCGCCAACTGTCTTTAAGTGCCGGATGGTCTCGCCAGAATCCGGTATCCATAATCAAAGCCAGACGTCCCTTACCGGTGTACCCTCTTTTCCACATTTCGGGAGCCTGAACAGCTCTTAATCCTGGCTCGGTTCCGTTTACGCTCTCCTTACTTGTTGGGCTTACTTGTTCGGGTTCATCAAAGGTGAGGTTCCACTCGTTGGACAAGGAAACATGTGCTACTTGTTGACTTTTAGCCAGGTATTGAAGAACCTGAGGTGATGTTCGAACAACGGCCGAATTGGAAATCCAATAATCGTCCACCAGTTCCCAGCCACCTGGAAATTTTTGATCCAATTGACTGAACCAAGCCGTTTGACGCTTATCCGCTTCCTGTAACAAGCGATACACTTTATTACGCCTTTGGAGGGGAGTATAATTGCCTTGACTCAATTCTTGACGGAGCCGTTCAAAATCCGGTTTATCCCGAAAGGAAACCCAAACTTCAACCCACTTATCCGATCGCTCGGCACCATACAAAACATCCCTGATTCCCAAACTCAAATCAGGACTTTGAGCAAGGACAAATACCGTGGATAGTAGCATCCAAACACTTAACAATACTTTCTTCATAAGCGAACTTCTAGGATAGCTCATAAATATAGCCGAATTCTACCTTTGGTATTGTCCAAAAACAACATTTTGAAAAAGATTACAGAATCCGAATCCCGATACCAAAACCTGGAACAGAAAAGCGTTGCTGAAATTCTTGGAGACATGAACCAGGAAGATCAAACTGTTCCGCAAGCTGTAGCCCAAGTCATTCCTCAGATTGAAGCATTGGTTCAATGCACAGTGAAACAAATGAACAAAGGTGGACGCCTGTTTTACATAGGTGCTGGTACCAGCGGTCGCTTAGGCATTGTGGACGCATCTGAATGCCCTCCCACTTTTGGAGTTCCCCATGGATTGGTAGTGGGCTTAATTGCAGGCGGGGATCAAGCCATTCGAAAGGCGGTTGAATTTGCCGAAGATGATCCCGACCGGGGTTGGAAGGATTTGCAGGAACATCAAATTGGCCCGGATGATGTGGTGGTGGGAATTGCCGCTTCGGGCACCACTCCCTATGTAATTGGGGCAATGGACCGTTGCCAGCAAAACGGTATTCCAACGGGTTGCATTACCTGCAATCCAGGTGCCCCAATGGTGGCGAAAGCGGATTTTCCAATTGAGGTAAATGTCGGGCCGGAATACGTGACTGGCAGCACTCGTATGAAATCAGGTACGGCCCAAAAACTGGTACTCAATATGATCTCCACAGCTACCATGATTCAAATTGGTCGCGTAAAGGGAAACCGTATGGTGGACATGCAACTGAGCAATAATAAACTGGTGGATCGGGGAACCAAAATGGTAATGGATGCGCTTAACGTGGATTACGACCAAGCCCAAAAATTATTACTCGAACATGGCAGTGTAAGAAAGGCCATTGATCATGTGGCAGGCTAATGAAGAAATAGTATTGATCGAACCTTTCTTCGGAGGTTCGCATCAGCGATGGGCGGAAGAATTGACTCATCACCTAACTCTTCCCGTAAGGATTTTAAGTCTACCAGCCCGGCATTGGAAATGGCGAATGCATGGAGCCGCAATCACCTTGGCCCAGCGGTTTTTAGAAAACAATCCTAAACCAAAACTCATTTTGGCCACGGACATGCTCGACCTCACCACTTTTTTGAGCCTGACCCGTGAACGTAGCCATTCTCTTCCCGTTGTACTGTATTTTCATGAAAATCAAATCACTTACCCCTGGTCTGACCAGGACGGAGATGTAAAAAAACAACGCAACCACCACTACGGGTTTATCAATTACACCTCTTGCCTAACTGCCGATGAAATCTGGTTTAATTCCCACTATCATCGTCAATCCTTTTTGGAAGGTCTGCGTTCCTTTATTTCGATGTTTCCAGACCATACGCATCCTCATCATGTAGAGAAAGTCGGAGCCAAAAGTCGGGTTATTCCCATTGGCATGAACATTCCAAAGCCCACTAAAAACCAACACAATACAATCAACGAAGCGCCACTCATTCTTTGGAATCACCGCTGGGAATACGACAAAAATCCGGAAGACTTTTTCCGATTGATGGTAGACCTGGATAAACTTGGATTGAACTTCAGGTTGGCTGTATTGGGAGAACAAACGGGAAAGTACCCTCCTATTTTCGATCAGGCGAAAACAAAACTCAAGCATCGCATCGATCATTGGGGCTATGTTGAATCCAAGGAAGACTATCAAAAATGGTTGCAGCGAGCCGATCTATTACCCGTTACAAGCAGGCAGGATTTTTTTGGAATTTCCGCGGTAGAAGCTATGGCCAGCAATACCTACCCAATACTCCCCGATCGATTGGCATTTCCAGAGCATTTAAACGAGGAAGCAAAAGGCAGGCATTTGTACCAAAACTATGACGATCTACGCTCCAGGATGGTCCATCTATTATCGGAAAATCGGCCCTCTTTTTCGTGGAAAAAAGACACGCAAATTGCAACATACGCTTGGGAGAATGTGGCGGAAACGATAGAATCCCGAATTCGGGAACTGACGCCCTAAAAAATAGAGAACCAAACCTTTGGCCTTTTTTTGCGGTCCTTTCTTTAGAAAGGATATTTTTCACAAGCTATTCGGCGGGTCTGACAAATTGAAAAGTGGGGATGAAAAGAATGGACTTGTGAGATTGGATAATTGAGGTATTTTTACTTTACGTGATTCTTAGCAAACGTTTCATAATCAATCTACTGAATACTTGGACCATAGCCCTGGTTTTGGTTCTGTTTCAATTGGACTCCTATGGCCAGTTGAAGCGTAACTCTATGGGTGATCAGTGGATTACGAGCTTTGTGAACGATCACGTACAGGGCTGGCGCTACGTTGGAATGGACTTTACAGGTTGCGCTCCCCGCTTTTGGTTTCAATACCCGAATGGGATTCGGGATATGGCTTTTCAAGCTCCCATTTCAGCCAATCGTCAGGGTACAGCCTGCCTATTTCCGAGTGACGACCGAATCAGCAATACCTGGAAGAAACAGGTCATTGGTACCTACAGTTCCTTTTGGTCGGGTCCCTTACCGATGAATCGGTCACAGAATGATACGATAAGAACCACCCCTTACCGGTATGGAATTCCAAAACCAGGCAACGACACGGTGGTGTACATTTTCTACGAAGACATTGCCAACCGCAAAGTACTTTATGACGAGATCGTCGTTCGTCCGAATTCTAATATTTCCCGGGTCATCAGCAGAAAGCAGCATTTACTGACTCTGCCAACAACGGTAAGCCCTTATACCTACACCGGTGCGATGAATGTATGGGGACCCAGAGGATTTTTCAAGGGTCACGAGTATTCGCACGTCTCACTGGCAGAATGGAACCTGATGGCTTCTACCCTGCAATGTGCACCGGAGCATTATTGGATTGTGATTTACGACATCTACAACAGTCGATTCCAAACCTTGCAACTTACCCCTACAGGATTTATTAAAACTCCGATCAATACCAGTTTTATTCAAGATGCCGTAGTACGAGGAATGCGCTTTTCCACGGATGGCAAAAAATTGGCTGTTTACTCCGATCACTTCCACGAATACAGCGGGAAGAACATCCGAGCCGAAAGCCGAATCTACTTGATGGACTTTGATATTCTTACTGGTGTTCCATCCAACCCGTTGTTGGTTCAATCTCTACTGGATAGCGTGGTTTATGACAGTTTGTCCATCCAAGATGCCTATTACGCTGGATTAGGTGCCATGGAGTTTTCTGCTGATAACCAGTATCTGTTTACCACACTCAAACGTCACTTTGTTCACCCTTCCAATGACACTCTCTATCGTTTTGATGCCCAAGCAACAACCACAGCCGCTTTGGCCAGTAGTCGGATGACCGTGAGAAGTTATTCCAACGGTCATTTCTTCCGGGATATGAAGTTGGGCCCTGATCGAAAAATCTATATTTCACGAGTTGACCCCACAGCACAAACGCCTTATGGCGGTACCACCCGTGACTTTTGCTACGGCCACCTGGATGCCATTTACAACAGCAGTAATAACAACCAGGCCATGCACTATCACGAGGATGAATACCCTCGACTGCATAGTTTTGACTCCCGGCATCCTGGACCTGATGTGATTCATAGTTTTCCGCGATTTGATAAATCACTTACGCTGAATTCCTTCTACAGCACCGAAGGATTTTGTGCCGACGACACCACCTTTTTTACCTACTTCAGAACCGAATGCGTAGATTCCATCCTTTGGGTGTTTGGTGATACTTCTAATGGTCAACCCGTCACCGCAACAGGAAACACGACCATTCACATTTACCCGGATAAGAATGATTACCCCATTCAAGTTCATCTGTACCGCGGAGCGGTAACCGACACAATTTGGGATACGCTGAAAATAGATGGAATTCCAAAAGTTGATCTGGGGCAGGACACGGTTTTGTGTGCGGGTTCTACCCTAATCCTTGGTGATTCCAACGCCTTCTGCCTGAACTCAGTGGATTATACCTGGTCGGATAGTACGAATCACCCTACTACCCAAATTCAAACCGGAGGAACTTTTTGGCTGGAGGTAGAAAACCAATGTGGCGTTTTCCGGGATACCATTCTGGTCGATTCCATTGATGTCCCAGATGTAAAACTTCCTACAGATACCGCCTTCTGTCGTACCGATTCCGTACTACTCGAAGTTCGATCGCCCCATGCCCAATACCTGTGGAGCACGCAGTCGCCCGACTCGCTTCTATGGGTCAAACAAACGGGAACCTATTCGGTAACGGTAACCAACGTATGCGGTATAGATTCCGGACAAACAATCGTTCAGGTGGATGATACCCTGCGTCTTGATTTGGGAGAAGATACGGCCCTGTGCCAAATTCAAGGGCAGCAGATTGGTCTCGTGGTCGTTGGTGCCAATCAATTTATTTGGGATGATCAGAGTACGGCTTCGCCTCGACTGGTGAATCAAGCGGGAACCTACTGGGTTTCTGGAAACAATACCTGTAATACCTCTTCCGATACCATCCGAGTGCTCAACGATATGCCTCCACAAGCCAATCTTGGTCCTGATACGGTGGCTTGTAAATGGAATACGCTGGCCCTATTCTCAACTTGGCCCAGAAGTACCTACCTGTGGAGCTCCGGAGCCAAGACGGATACCTTGCATGTAAATCAAAGTAATACCTATTGGATTGATGTAACCAATACCTGTGGTACTGATCGAGATTCTGTCCAGATTACGGCCATCGATCTTCCCAATCCCGATATTCCAACCGACACCGTAATTTGTGCCGGAGATTCGCTGCTGTTTAACGCCTTTTCTCAGCACTCCAACTACAAATGGAATAACGGAAGTCAGCAGCCTGCCATGATGGTAGATACCGCTGGTATGTTCACAGTTACCGTTACCAATGCCTGCGGAAGCGTGACTCGATCCATCCAAGTAGACGAACTTCCCAAACCGCTGTTTTATATTCCGACCGATACCGTTTTGTGTAACGGTGAAAGCTGGACCATGGATTTGACCGCCTTTCAGGGAACCTATACCTGGGATGACAATAGCCATGATTCAATTCGGGAATTTACCGAAGCTGGTGTGTATGGAATATCCGTAACCAACCGCTGTGCCACCGACACGGCTACTTTTGAAATATTCACTGCTCAAACGCCAAAAGTGGATTTACCAGATAGCCTCTGGATGTGTGAAGGAGAAAGCGTCATACTCAGAGGGGACAGTCAACCCCATGTGACTCATTCCTGGAGCACTGGAACCAATAGCCCTACTCGATTGGTTAAGAAAAGTGGAACCTATTGGGCCAAAGCCTTCAATGAATGTGGCGAAGATTTGGATTCAGTTGAGGTCGTCGTTCTTCCCTTCCCTGTCCCGGGCCCCATTCTGGATACTGTCATTTGCGATGGGCTCCCTGCTCAACCAGACATTTACGATTTGAATGGTGAGGATTTTACCATTGTCTGGATGGACGGAGATAGTAGCGAATTCCGTGAGATTAGTGAACCTGGCGTTTACCGATTTAAGCTGAGTAACGATGCCGGTTGTGAATCCTTTGATTCAATTCGAGTCAGGCAGTGTGACCGTCCTTTGTTTATTCCAAAAGCCTTTTCTCCAAACCGTGATGGGCTGAACGAAACCTTTGAAATAATTGGTGGAACCATTACCGAATTCCATCTTTTCATCTTCGATCGTTGGGGGCATATCGTCTTTGAGTCGCACGACCAAAGTTATGGCTGGGATGGTACGCATCCGCAAACTGGCGAAGAACTACCTATTGGCATTTATACCTGGATGTTGGAATACACCCGCCAGGATCACAAGATTATTCGGACAGAAGGGAATGTTTCGTTAATTCGATAGTCTCTCATTCACTTTCTTTTTTACCAACCGTAGCATTTCATTTCGAATCCAGCCACTAAAGGGTTTGACGAAAAACCAATAGATGGAAAATATGATTTTGGTGCCAGTGGTCAAGCATTTCACTCGTGTTTCCGTGCTCACCAAACACTCGTTATTTTCCAACTCTTTGAATTCAAAATTCCAGGCAATTAGCATTCGGTATCCCTTTCCGCCTTGGATGTAGGCTTCTTTGTCTGCAATCCACTCAATGTGTTTCTTGGCCCAAAATCCGTATAGAAATTCATGTGGTTCGTTCTCCTCTAACAAGGTAAACTTGGCCCCTTCTGTAAAATCCTTAAACCGGGTTTTGGAAAAAGGCATGCCCCTTAATTTGAAGAGGAAGGAGATGACTCTGGATTCCGCTAAATCAAGATCAAGAACGGTGGAATAGCATTCCTTCGAACTGGCTTGAATTCGAATACTGTGATATTCCGTGAAATTGAACTTAGGCAGGTATTTATTGATTAAGCTCATGCCATTTTTCGTTGTCCAATTAATGCCAGGGCTCCAATGGGAATTAACAAAGTCCATTGTGGAGCAAATTGCAACAAATACACACTTGCCCCCACAAAACCAAGTCCATAAAGCAGGTATGAAACACCAATAAAGGTGACAATCCCCTTAGAATGGGGATGCCCTTTAAACCCTTTTTTAAGCAGAATAAAGGACGAGTAAAACAAAAGTGCAGTTACCATATGCCAAACTCCCAATAGCTGAGTTTTTTCAGCCCAAGTCATGCTGCTTTCTTGCATGGGTTCAACCAGACCCACCTGACCACCAATTAGATGAAGAAGGGCGGTAAATAGGTTGAGGACACCAGCGATGATCAGGTAAATGTTTCGTTTTTTCATATCAGTAGACTAAAAATTGACTCAATTCTTTTTTCACTTCTTTCAGGTAATCTTTGCTCTGCTTTTTGTATCGAATCATTTCATGGTAACCAATTAGATACTTGTAGAAAAGTCCGGCTTTGAGATTTGCTTCTTCTTCCGAAAATCCCATCTGAACAAGCAACTGACTGGTATATTCGATCCTTTGACGATCAATTGAATCTATGAGATCAAAGAGTTTTTTGTCAGCTTTGGCAAGCTTCTTCAGGAAAAAGAAGAAGTCGATGTAGGGATCTTTTTTAAAGGATAATTCGATGAGCTTTTCGAACCTCTCCCGAGCCGACTTCTCGGCATTTACGGCTTCAATGATTTTGGAGGTATTCTCCAAAATCCAATAGTCGACCAGTTGCTTTAAAAAATCCTTTTTCGTTGAGAAGTGCCAGTAAAAGCTGGATTTGTTGACTTTGAGTTTTTGAGCCATTTTTTCTATGACCAACCCTGCGGATCCTTTATCTGAAAACTCCTGATAGCCGAGTTCGAGCCAATGCTCCTTGGTAGCAATTATCTTAGGCATTTTATTAGACGTCACCGTTTAATAAAAGCAAATATCAACAAAACCATTTAATTAGACGATAGCGTCTATTAAAAAAATAGTTCAGGACAAAATAGGAGGGTTTAAGTTCAGCTAATTGGAGCCAATCGAAACATCTTGCTCGATTGCATTCTGTTGGCCGCTTCTGGAGCCATCCGCATAAAGGTGTTGCGTAGAGTAATTAAAACCGGATGAGTTAAATGTGCCATTTTTCCAAGGGTCCAGCTGGTATTGACCACGTGATGCGCTTTTCGCATTCTATGTTTCTGAAATCTTTTGAAGGCCTCCTCTGCCTCATGTCGTTCCAGGTATTCAGCCATGACCCAGGCATCTTCAATAGCCTGACAGGCTCCTTGCCCCATATTTGGCGTGGTGGCATGAGCGGCATCTCCGAGCAAACAGACCTTATTCTCATACCATTTGTGGATAGGGTGTAAGTCTTCAATTTCTGCCGTGTGAATTTGAGCCTTATCTGTTGATCGGATGATTTCCTGAACCAAAGGAGAAAAAGACTGAAAATAGGCTTCAATATCCTCCACCTTAAACTCATTTGCCGATTGGTTAAATGTCTTCAAGGCATACCAATAAACACGTCGAGGTGCAATTTGTACAAATCCAAACCGGATGGCTTTACCCCAGGCTTCATTTAACTCACTTTGATACTGGGCAGACAACTCAAAATCAGTTACTCCCCGCCAACAAATTTGCCTGGCATTTCTAATCGTTTTTCCAGGAAACACCCGCTCCCTAACAGTAGAGTTTAATCCATCGGCACCGATAATCACTTCAGCATCCACCTCTACTCCATTCTCAAACGAAAGCTTATACTGATTACCCTTGGATTGTAAATTCGATAGCTTGTGATCCAGAAAAAGCTTCGACGAATCCAAATGGTCCATTAATACGGCCTGAAGCTTACCGCGGTGAATAGCCACATTTTTGACCTTGTACTTTCGTTCAAAGTATTTCAGATCAATCTTAGAAATACGTTTCAAGCCGGTGGTCGTAATGTTCATAGAAGAAATCGGATTTCCACTATCCTCCAGAAAACCCCGCAAACCTAATTTTTCATACACCTGCATGGCATTATTAGCAATGATGATACCGGCGCCTGCCGATTTTAATTGCCTGGCCTGCTCATAAATTCGGGTATCAATTCCTTTTTGCCCCAGGGCAATGGCTGTTGTTAATCCACCAATACCAGCTCCGATAATATCCACTTTCATGCTTTACGAATTGGAACGAAAATCAATCATCTCCCCTATTCATATTAGCCGAATAAGGAAAATGAGTCCATCAAATGTAAAGGGAAAACCCGTTTGGTTTTTACTTCAAACCACGTTCTTTTAGGAGCTTTTCCAACTTCTCTCTCTCGGTGTTGTTTCTGGCTGCAATGGGCAAATAGGCTAAGGGTAGAAAGGTAAGCAGGCCGAATCCGTTAAACACGGTGCTGTATAAGCCAATGCCAATGAGAAGGCCAATAATACCGGCATCATACATCTTACTTTTCTTCTTTTTCTTCGCTTCTTCAAGAAGCTCTTCATCTGTCAATTCCGTCATGATCTTATTCCGATACCTATTACTCTTCTATTACCCGACAAATCTCGGACTTAAATGATTCCTTTTGCATTTCTGCTCCCATTCTTTCTGCCTCTTTCTTGTAGGCTGAATTCGTGTACAAATCGATCATTCTGGGTTCTAAGTTCTTAACGGTAATCTTGCTTACATCTATTCCTAAAGGTCCTAATCCCTTTTCGGATACAATTCTGTTCCACACATATTGATCGATAATGTGAGGGATGATTAAGGATGCACAACCATATTTAATGGCCGTATGGGTGGTTCCTGAACCGCCGTGATGAATCATTCCATACAGTTTTGGGCAAATCCAATCGTAGGGAATTTGGTTGACGAAATGGAATTGGTTGCGGTCATAAGAATCCGGTTCAATCAATCCCCCGGAGGCCGTGTTGATGATCGCAGGAATGTTGTTTCGTTTCAGAATATCTAATACGATTCGGGTCTTTTCTTTGGGATTGGTGTTGATCATGCTACCGAAAGTCACCATAACCAATTTTGAATGGCGTTTTAAAAAAGACTCTAATTCCGGTGAAGGTTCCCAATTAATGGTCTTGCTCCTCTCGTGGTAACCTAAAACCTGCAGGTTTTCGCCCCAGTAGTTTGGTCTTTTAAAAAGCGATGGTGAAACGGTGTAAATAGCTCGATTCTCAAACAATGCTCTTTTGATCGCACCGGTCTTAAGCTTTTTAGGGTTGGACAGCCACTTTACCGAACCCGAAATGGTTTTGATCAATCCGAAATTTGCCAATTGGTAGGTTAATTTATTGATGAATGGGCCATAGTTTTTGTTGAAAGCCACGTGAGCATGATCCTTTACATAATGTAGATATGGCACGGGTGTAACCAATATTCTTCGGTTCTTATTTTCCAAGCCCCAAATGATGGGATACATCACCTTACCATTATGTACAATTCGATCCGGTTGCTCTGTTTCAATGATTTTTTCCTGAAGAAGGATCATCTTCTTGTTGACCTCCTTTTGCAGGGAAACCAATTTGAGGTAGGCCCGCATTTTTTTGAAGCCAAACGGTCCTCCACCCATAGCAATCCTTCCAGCTGGACTATCCAGCATCTCGATAAACTCACTTCCCAGTGAGGCAAATTCAAATCCTGAATCTTCAGCAAGATTTCTAAACTGCTCAGGAAACAAACAGATAACCTGGTGTCCCCTACCCTTGAGAATTTCGGCAATGGCCAAAAAGGGTTCCATATCTCCCCGGGTGCCTATGGATGTTAGGATGATTTTCATGGAAGGAAATGCTCAGTTCAAATTATAGATTTTTTTCTTCGGCCTCATGCAAACTCAGGATAAACAATTGATCGACACAACGAAAACTGCTACCACCAACCATCAATTTCATTTTTTATCGTTGAAAAATGTTCTAATCAAAAAAACTTCCTGAGGACTCAATGACTCTATCAATTTTCGGTGGTATTGGGTACCGGATTCATACTTCTGATTTTGGGATGCGTAAACATAATTACTATCCAAAAACCATTGATTAAAACGTGCTTCATCTAAATTTCCAAGCCCGGGACCAATTGACCTACGATTAGAAAGATGGTGACAAGCGCTACAATTAGATCGAAAATACTGTTGCGCAAAAAAGGGAGACCGATCTAATGAAAATCCGTGAGCAAAATTTTGAGAATTAAGGGCTGTATCGCTGTCCATAAATCTTATGGACTTGAATATTTGCAGAATCTCACTTTCATCTTGAATGTCTCGACCAATCAGGTTAAAACGATTTTCATTAAAAGCATTCGCAATATAAAGTCCAATGACCCCATTCCCAGGCTCTCTTGGTTTAATTAAAGTGGCCAATTTTCCATTAATCGTATCGATAGAGAATAAATGATTCTCGGGATCTACATAACTCAGGTCATTTGAATACCAACCATAATCAAAGATTAAAGTATCCTTTCCATTTGTTAAACCTCCAACGTAACTATCGAATCCCTCAATAGTTACTTTCCTCCAACCATCAGAGGCATGAAGTTGAAATGGGCCATAATCAAACTTTTCACTTCCACTCGGTCCAGTACAGCTGGCACAAGCGAGAATAAGGCCCAGTATGAAAAAGACTCTAAACACTATGGATTGTTGGGGATAAATTCGTTCAAACTACACTCTGTTGTTCCAGATAACCCGTCGCCAGAAAAACTCTCATGGTCCAACCTTTAAGAAACTCAGGTAAAGAAAACTAAAAATCACATTGACGCCAAAGGAGTACTTTAAGGTCTACGAAAGACTGCTTTTGCCTTCTCAAACCTGGGCCTTTTCAAATTAAGCTACTGCGCCGGAAAAAAATAGGTGATGGTACCGTATTGTTTGTCGGGTGCATCGAGGCTTTCATTGAAGGTGGAAAGCAAAGCAGCTTCCTTGGCCTCATCGTACAAACAAGGATTGTTGACTTCTGATAACTTGCTGTTTACCTTGGCTTGAACCACATCACCAAAGCGATTGACCACAATATTGACCACCACTTTTCCACCTATCTCGCATCGGTAAATTGGATTGTGAAGCCCAATGGCTCCTTCGATACGTTTGGGATTATTGAGGTTAAACTTAATGTTGGTCTCCTGATTGTGTCGGTTGCCCGTATCGGTTTTACCCGCCTTGTCGCCGGCCTTTTTCTTTTCAGACTTTTTGGATTCTTTCGCCGACATTGATCCGGTCATGTTTCCACCAGTTTTGCCTTCCAAAAATCCTGTTTTACTGGCTGCTTTGGCCATCTGTTCAACCTGGGCATCCATTTCTGCTTCAATGCGCTCCCGCTCGCCTTTGCTTAGCTCATCGGTGGCTTCATTTACCGCCTGGTTGGTTTTGGCTACGGAGTATTTTCGTTGATCCAGTCCTCGTTCTTCGTAGTTTTTGGGAATATGCACCTCTTCAATTACCTGCTCAGGTCGAGCTTCCTTCAGGGTTTGAAAATCCATTTTTACATGGTTCCACCTTTCTTCCGGAGAAAAAGGAATGTGTCGCCCGGAGAAGAATACAATCAACAGAATATGTAGAAAACCCGTGGCAACCAAAGCCCATTGAGATGGAGACAAGGCACGCATGGGGCAAACGTATGAAGAATCTTGAATTTTCAATCTCCAATCTTCAATCTCCAACTCAGAGCCGAGCGATCACTGAAGGTAATCTCGTCTTCGTCTTCATTCCCGTCCTCTCCTTCAAGTTGCAAAACCGATAACAGGGAGAATCTGGATTGAGCTCGGCATGAATCTAAAATCGCTCTTCTTCTCGGGGAAGCTTAGCATTTTTGCTCGTTCCTGGATTCTCCCCTTTTTCATCGGCATCGGTTCTACGGATAGGTCCTACTCAAACTTGAAGTTTTTGCCATTGGCTTGGGTTACTATGGATTCGATAAGCACCTCACCCAAATTGTTCTGGTCAATCGCATTACTCTTTTTCTGCTCGGCTATGTGGGCTTCTCGCTGGGTATTTAGTTCTTTAATTTTGGCTTGAATCTTTTTACGCTCCTCGGCCTTTTCCTGAACGTACTCTTCCCTTTCTTCTGAATCCATGGTGCGCATATTCTCCGGAAGGTCTTCGTTCTTCAATTCTTTTATTACCGTAGAATCTTGTTCCATCTTATCGACCAAATCCCATCTGCTATTTTCATAACTGGCCTTGGATTTGAAACTGGAGCGCATAGCTACGTTGGCCGCCCCATATTTGGTAGCTTCTTCATCTTGAGCGGCCTGACGTTCGTAGTAGGTTTTTCCATCAGCTCCATACCACACGTAGGTTTGATTGAGTCGGTAGTTCCAGTCGGCAATGTCTTGATCGAATGGGGTGTTGTAGTACACCGTACGAGCATTGTGGTTAATGCTGGAGTAATTGCCATAAGTCAAATCGGCACCACTCTTCCAGGCTGTATTAATTCCTGCCTGGTGGTCTCCACAAAATATCGTATTCACAATAATTCCGCGGTCCTTGGCAGCAATACAGGCTTCTGCATAGGGAACATGCCCCTGGGTAAAAGGCTCGTTGCCCGCAATGAAAATCATCTGCAAATCATCTTCGTTGTTGCTCCATTCCAGTTGACTTAACGCAGTTTGAATGGCCTGCCCACAGAACTCACTTCCTCCGTTGGTGGTTAGTGAAAAGAGGTTTTCAGAAAACAAATCAAGATCTGTTGTCAAAGGGGTGAGCATCTGGATATAACCGTTGGATCCGGGGAGTGTGCTGTTTCCATAATGATAGAGAGCAATTTCCAATTTCGGAGCTACCCCATTGCTGCGGGCGTCGGCCAGTTTGTTGACGATGGCCCACAGTTGCGATTTGGCTTGTTCGATCAATCCATTCATAGAACCAGAAGTATCCAACAGAATGGCCACCTTGATATTTCGCTGGCCCGGTTCTGGATCAGGATCCGGAATGGGAGCATTGATTTGAGTTTGGCTAAGCCCTTGAGAGCCCAAGGGTCTGCTACAGGAAAGGAAGAATACACATACCAGAGCTGGAGTCCAGATGGTCTTGTGCCTCATCAATATTATTCGAATTGCTTTCATGATAAATGGAATTTGAAGGATCAAAGATTTTCTCAAATTTACCGGGCACTCAGGGCTCTCAAAAGCTTCACTTGGTAACGAAGGCGATCCACTTGGTTAAAAGGATCAGAGTATCGGTTTAAAGGATATTTGAGCTGGTTTCCTGACCATTTTGATTAAGAAGAGTCCTCGATTTCTGTTTAATTTGTGATCATGTTGAAAGCACTGCGCCTTCTTTTCTTAATTCTGGCCTTGGGGATTTTCTCGTCTCAGGGGTATTCCCAGAGATCTTCATCCCAAGAGCGAATGGAACGTATCCAATCGATGGAGGAAGGAGTTCGTCTGCTCAACAAGGCTGATGGCAGCTACGCCCAAGACCCGGATGCTGCTCTGGATATGTTGGAAAAGGCACTCTACTACAGCTTGGAAAACGATATCCTACCTATGCAAGCCGATTGCTACACGGTATTGGGAAAGGTAAACCAGCATTTGAGTCAATTCGATTTGGCCGAAGGCAAATACAGACAAGCCCTGGCCAAATATGAAAAGCCTCTCGAAAAAAGTGAGCTAATTGTTCAGGAAAGAAAGAAAATGAAGGCCCCGAGAATGGGTTCCTTCAAATCTCTCCAAGCCTACGACACGTTATATCCAATTCACGAAATCAAATGGCTTTTGGCGCTTTCGGTTCAAGAACAGGAGCGCTGGGACGAGGTCTTGATTTTGTACGACGAATTGGAACAAGATGCGGAAAATCGCCGCGACCTTCAAAGAAAGAGTGAAATCCAAACCAAGATTGCTGAAGTGTATCAGCGCAAGGGAGAACCTGTACAAGCCCTGGACTACAGTGGTCGAGCTCTCAATTCAGCCCAAACAGAAGGAAACTTCCGTAACTACGATGCGGAAATTATTTATGGAGCGAGTAACTCCTTATTAGGCAATGAAGGCATCGCCGATACTGTGCTAAAAAACGCCCAATTTAACATTGCCACAGATTCGATTACCCCTCCCGAAGTACTGGCCGAAAGTCGATCAAAACTGGCCTCCTATTATGATGCTACGGGACGAAAGGAAGAAGAAATTGCCCAGCGTGAGGATAACCTGAAGTTCTTCGATGAAATGGGCATTGAGGACGAAGCGATTGAAGAAAAAGTAAAACTGAGCGACGCCTATCTGGAAGTTGGAGATGCCAACAAGGCCATCGTTTCCTTGGAAGGATTGGATCAAATTGACTCGACCCTTCCATTACCCAATCAAGCTCAGGTGTACCGTAATTATGCCCATGCTTATGAACTCAATGGGGAAACGGAAAAAGCCTTAGGTGCTTACCAAAAATGGGCAGAAATCACGGATAGCATTCAACCGCAAATGGCTCAAAATGGGTTAGCCTCCAATCAGAAACCCAACAGCTCCATAAGCGATCGCCTTCAACGGATTGAAAGTATCGAAAACGAAATGCGCATCAGTGAACAAACGATTGTTCTGCTGGAACAGGCCCAGGAGATTCGCGAACAGGAGATTTTTAACCAGCGGGTTATCATTTTCTCCCTCATCGGTGGATTGCTGATCCTTTCTTTAGCCTTTTATCGAATCAATCGCGAATCGGTGAAAAAACGAAAGGCCAACCAGATGCTCGCTTTGAAATCTTTGCGCAGCCAGATGAATCCGCATTTCATCTTTAATGCGCTCAACTCTGTGAATGGTTACATCTCCCGAAATGAAGAGCGTAAAGCAAATAAATACCTATCTGAATTTTCCAGACTGATGCGCCTTGTTTTGGAAAACTCCAAGCAGGAACTGGTTCCTCTTAAAGATGAACTGGAACTACTGGCCCTTTACCTCAAGCTCGAACATTCACGGTTTGAGGATCGCTTCGAATACCAGTTGGAAGTGGACGAAAACCTAAATCCGGATCAATACGACATCCCTCCTATGCTGGTGCAGCCTTTTGTAGAAAATGCGGTTTGGCACGGACTTCGTTACCTGGAAGGAGAACCCGGAGAGCTCAAAGTGCATTTTTCCATGGCTGATAAAGACCTTAAAGTAATTATTGAAGACAATGGAATTGGTCGTCAAAAATCACAGCAACTGAAAACCAAAAACCAACAGAAAAGCCAGAGTACCGGTTTAAGAAATACCGAGAATCGAATCAAACTGATTAACCGGTTGTATCAAACCGATTACGACATTCTAATCGAAGACTTGCATCCCGATCAGGAAAATACCGGAACACGGGTATCCTTGACCATACCCGCCAAAAATCTAATCCATGCTTAATCCCCTTACAGCCCTTATCGTTGATGACGAAAAAGAAAGCCGCGACAGCTTACGTCATTTTATTACCAAATACTGCGAAGGAGTAACGGTAAAAGGAGAAGCCCAAAACATCAAGGAAGCCATGGAGCTGATTGCTCGCTACGAACCGGATGTTGTGTTTTTGGATGTGGAAATGCCTTTTGGCAATGCCTTTGATCTGTTGGAGCAACTGGATACCATTCGCTTTGAAACCATCTTTGTAACAGCCTACAGCCAGTATGCCATGCAGGCACTCAACATGAGTGCTTCTTATTACCTGCTCAAGCCCATCGATATTGACGAATTGGTGGCTTCCGTAGATCGAATTCGCGAAAAGCAGTCTGAGAAAAATAAGCTACAAAACGCCCGGGTACTCATTGACAACTTCCAGGTGGAAAACAAGCAATTACACAAGGTTGTTCTTCCGGTTTTGGATGGATTTGAAGTGGTACGGGTAAAGGATGTTATCCATTGCAAAGCCAACGACAACTTCACGGAGTTTTACCTGGAAGGTGGAAAAAAGAAGATGATTTGCCGTCCGCTCAAATTTTACGAGGAACTACTGGAACCTTACGATTTTCTGCGTGTTCACAAATCTCACCTGGTCAACCTTCAATACGTAACCAAATACCATAAAGGCAAGGGCGGTCGTCTCACCATGAGCAATGGAAATGAAGTGGATGTGGCACCGGCTCGTAAGCAAAGCCTGCTCAATCGTTTTTAAGCTCATTAAACAGTACCTGGCATGGGTAATGCTGTTCTTGTTCGCGTAGGTTGCGGCGTGCTAAATTGAGTCTCCTTAGCCAAAGTGGAAACAATGGATTTGGTACTCCTTACACAAATGGATTTAAACTCATCCATAATTTCATCAAACAAATCTTCCGGAAAATCATCATCCTCATACAGCGCCTCTGCCATTTTTCGAAGAGCGGTAAACTCGGTTTCATTAAATGATTTGGATTGCACCTTGAAGAACCGGGTGTAGTATTTTGCCATGTAATTGGCGAGGTAATCCCCAAGCTCATGAACCCTTTTCTTAACTCTGGCTTGCTCATCTTCCTCAGGAGCAGCCGTTTCTTCCCAGCTATCCAACTCACCTAAAGCAGCTGCACGGTAAAGTCGTCCCATGTCTCTTCGTCGTTCCCTAAATCTTGATGTACCCACTTTTAAGGCCCCTTTCGCCTTTCTCTCTGCCTTTCGTGTATCGCGTAACCGAAGTTTGCCACTCAGGGAATCGTGGTCATCGGAGAGGTAACTTTTCACCAATGTGTCGTACTCCTTCTTTTTAACCTCTAAAGCCGCTTTTAACT
The DNA here is from genome assembly GCA_024398055.1 of bacterium SCSIO 12741. Classification (NCBI taxonomy): domain Bacteria; species bacterium SCSIO 12741. The sequence continues at coordinate 4,894,983 of CP073749.1, forward strand.
TATTTGAAACAATCGTTTGAATCATCTTGAATTCACTGAATGTGATCGTCCCTCTTCGTGCGTCCATGATTCGACGGTAAATAGGGCTTTCTTCATCCGAATTGTTCTTCAGCAAATCGATTTGGTAACTTATAAAGTCAGCATGAATTTCTTCCTCTGCTACTTCGGCGTTGGAATGGTCGGTTAGGTACTGCAATTCGGATGAAACCTGGGCCAATTCAGCTTTCAAGCGTGTTCTTTTGTCGGCATTGGATTTTCCTTTGGCTGCTGCAATCTTTGTCTCCAGATCAGTCACTCTGGCTGCAAACTCTGTTCTGCGCTTGTCCAATCCCGCCGCTAAATCATCTTCTTTTCGGGTAATCACTTTTACCGTGATTTGAATGCCATAGCCGTAATGTTCAAACTGATGTCGGAATCCCCTTAGGGCGGTTTCCATGCCCAATTGCTCGGTATTTACCTGATGGGTTCCAATAACGAGATTTTCAGCCATATCGGGTCCGCCATCACCATCTCCTATCAGGTGACACCATTCGTGCGAGGAGAGCGAACCACTCACACTACTGGCGGGCTGAAGTTCATCCACAGCTGCCAAATGAGCTGGACCACCCATGGTTTTTCCAGGATCACGATCCGAGTCTCCACGGTCTACCCGATGCACTTGGGAAATGGCTTGCATCTGTTTATCATTCTCGGGATTATATTTGCCGTCAAATTCAGCGGTCGTCATTTCCCGGCGGTCTCTATGCTTGTGCACGTTTCCAGCTGTTGCCTCATCTCCTTCATGTACGTAAAAAACAAAACCATCATGCTCACCTGGTAACTCGGCATAATCTCCGGCATCGGCTAAGTTTCCAATATACTTGCCGGGTTCCAGGCCATATTGCTTTTGAATTTCTTTGAGCTTGGCTGCATCTACGGCTTCATCTGGCTCGTCTTCAAATCCCCAGGCATCACGGCCAATAAAGGTTCGACCCATATCCGATTTTCGAGATCCGCTGATGATTCGTTTGAGGATATCAAAAGGTGCGGTAACGGAGTCTCTTCCAATTTGAGCGGGTTGTATGTCCTTTCTTTTGAATCCACCATCGTAGCCGGTAACCAAGTCAACCACATAGGCCAAAAACTTGGACTTAAACCGCATCGGCCAGGTATCGTAGAAAAGGTTTTCCCTCAGATTAGGAGCGGATTCACGTTCCACTCGCACAGGATGCGTACCCGATGATGATGTGACGGCCTTTAACGGAATGGGTTTCTCTTCCCAGTCGCCATCATTTTCTGGAGGAATGTACAAGGTTTTTACCTTGTTGATGGACTTGTGTTGGGCCTGAATGGCTTGAAGCGTTTTGTTTTTCTGAGCCTTGGGAATTCCACGTTTCGATGCGTTGTAAGTTACCCGTTGTACGACCCCATTGTTGGAATTTGAAACCGGCGGTGGTGCCGGAGATTGAGCCATTTCAATCCACCTTCTATCCCGGGCCATTTCGGGTCGGTGATCGGCCATTTCCGAGCTCTGGCTGGAAACGGCAACCGAATTCGGCTTGTCCATTTGGACCGACGACGGGGTACGGCGTTTCTCAGCGGAATCAGACATTTGTTTAAGCTCGGTAAATCAGGGAATTAGAAGTCCCTGTCCGAAGTTAACCAAATGCCCGGGAATGGCAATTTTGCCTCCTAACGGGAGCGCAGCAAACGGAACCGGGCTACTTGACCGTTATGGTCGGCTACCTCCAAGAGATACACGCCTTCTGGAACCTCATTAACAGGCAATGGAAGGGTCTCGTTTCCAGAAGTTTTCACATCCCAGTGTTGTACAATTTGACCAGAAATGTTAAGCAGATTGATGGACAACTCTCCTTCCCAGTCTGCAAACCTCAAGTTTAGCTGATCCTTAAACGGATTCGGAAAAGGTTTAACTCCAGTTTCTGTGGCCAACAGATAAGGAGTGGTTAAACCCATTTGAGTCGTGTCTTGCTGCGTGGTATCCTTGTCCGTATAGATCATACAAGTAGAAGGCAAAGGATTGGCTTCCAGCGGCCCTTGAGGATCCAATTTTCGCCCGGCAAATGCAGGAAAGTTCTCATCGTAACGGTAAGCTCTGAATACACTGTTAAACTTAGCTGTATCCCCTTGATTCATGGGCACATCTTTGGCCAATGGGTTGATGTATTCCCAGACAATTCTATCCTTCGAATCGAGCTCAAAAATTCGTCCTTCAAATCCTTCGGTAACGAGCGTATTTCCGTTGGAAAGTCTTTGGGATCCTGAAATACCAAAGGAAAAGAAATTCGTATCAGCTTTATTAGGATAGGTCCAGGATGCTTTTGCCGGAGCATAAGGTGCCGGCGAGTTCAATTCATAACCTGAACTATCGGCCAAATAAGGAGGATCGATAATCTGAACGGTTGAATAATTTCCCTGCGGACGCTGGAATCCATTGTTGAAGACCAGGATTTTTCCTTCGTCACGGTAGCCTTTTGGAATCCAAATAGGATCGTGTTGCCCGTAGAGTTCCTGGTTAAAAATGTTTCCACGCTTGTAGGCCGCCGAATTCCCCCAACGGTAAATCAGTCCGCCACCTTTACCTGACCGGCCTCCTTGATCGGATGCCGCCTGCGAGGTTGAGGTACTGTGATCAATGATCCATAGCTCGCTAAAGGTTCTCACACTCAACATGATTTGATCCAATTCCTCGTTGTAGGCAATGGAATTGAAGTGCAACCAGTCTGGATCTGGAATGGGAAACAAGTAGTTGATATCAATCTTATCAGCGTTTTGAGAAACTACACCATAGTTGGCTTTCGTGCTGTCAAAATCCTGTACCACATGGTCCCAGGCATGCCATTCCCATACAATCGTTCCTCCCGAATCCGGAAGGGGCTCAATTTCCAAAACCATTTCCGACCAAATCTCATTGATGAAAACTTGGGTCGTGTCCAATCCGGCATCAACGGCTTCTTGCAGACTAAACAACTCCCAGGCGATGACCAGAATATTTCCATTTGGCATGACTTCTACATCGTGGTGTTGCTGCCAGTTTTGTCCGTACAAATCCATGTGCCAGATGCGGTTTCCATTCCAATCGAAGCGATCAATTCCTCCGCCCCATCCACCGGCTCTGAATGTTCCGGCAGTGTCTTTTCGAAGGCGAACCAAATCTCCATTTTCCTGAAGGTAGCCTACCATTCCTGGTAACTCACCGGCATCCCAATCATGGATCAATTCACCACAATTGTCAATCAAATACGAATGGGTAGATCCGTTTGGAGTAAACAGGGTATATCCATTCAAAGAAGTACTGTCGTTCTTAAAAAGTCCAATCGTTTGTTGGGAAAATCCTGGCACAGAAAAAGCCAGAATCAATAGGCAAGTAAATATTCTCATAAAGGGCTGCAATAGCTTGTGGATCGCACGTTCCACACCATCAAGTACGGCCTCAAAAAAGGGTTGGTTTGGTACTATTTTCAAAAAAAACAGAACCTATTGAGGATCAGTCATTCCGAAAACATTTAGACCCTTAAATGGAGAAAAAAAATTGAAAAAACTACCCTGGATTATTCAGAAAACGGACCAATTGAACCAGCTCAGGACTCTTGGGATGTTTTTTTAATCCACGATCTAACCAATGAGCAGCCCGATCGAGCTTACCGGTTTGCATGTAAAAGGTCACCAGATTGGCAAAATACCGGGCCGATTCGGGGTTCAATTCGATAGCTTTGAGCATGGCCGCCTCTGCCCTATCCTGCTCCCCGGATTCCATGAGCAACAATCCATGTAGATACCAGCCATAGTCGTTTTCAGGCAGGTTACGATTCAATCGATCCAACAAGGCATCAGCCTCTTCGTTTTTGCCCAATCGGCTGTACATGATTGCAGCATTTACATACGGATCTACGTAGAGACTATCTACTTGAATGGCTTTTAAGAAGGCATCGATTCCTTTCAAGGTATCTCCCATTACAAGATGGAAATGACCGGTTAAGGCCCGGGTTTCTCTAAAGTCCTGGTTGTAATCAAGGTAGTCGTACCATTCCTTCTTTTGGGTCGGGTCGAGTTGATTCAACACTTCTTGAGCACCCGGGAGTTCGAGCATTTTTCGCTTTCCCATTATTCGATTGCTCAGGGTCTTATCACCTGTGGAAGCGAGTACCAATTGATTCAATTTCGGTGTTTGAGGATTGGGCGACAAGCTGGCGTAAACGGCCTTTTTAAAAGCCTCATCGTTGTTCCAGTCTGCATTCCAATTCTTTTCCAGCAAAATCGGTTGTTCGGCGGCCAGGTATTTTAAGGCGGTTACCCGGGCAATCAAAGGATAGCTGGTGTCCTTGAGCAAGACCACCCATTGAACTGGATTAGAATATCGTCCCTTTAAAAGTAAGTCTGAAAAATGCGGCTTTCTTTCCGGCCCATACCACTCTTCCACCTGCTTGGCAGCCCATTCGTTCGATTGATCTTCGTGACAATCTATACAAGCATTTGGAGTTCCATACTTAACGGATTGATCCGGTCGGGGAATCCGAAAACTGTGATCCCGGCGAAAATCATTACCCATGTAGGTGGTTCCAGTCATGTGGCAATTCACACATTGGGTACCCTCTCCCTGAGCATGAAAATGGTGTTCCGGGGTATCGTATTGCTCCTCATGACAGCTCCGACACAATTTGTTCCCCTCCTGCAAAAGCTTTCCTGAATGTACTTGATGGCAGTCTCCGCAGGTCACGTCATTATGGTACATCTCGCTGGACAAGAAAGAGCCCAAAACATAATCTTCTTCTCGTATTTGGCCATCTCCGTGGTAATAAACATCATTCAAGGATTCCAAGTGATGAAACTCGGTTAATGCTGCGGTTGGATCTTGTTTATCCACCATTTTTTCACGCCTGGAATGGCAAGGAGCACAGGATTGAATTTGCGATTGATCTTTTTGCAAAGTCTTATCAAAACCTGAATTCTGAGCCGAATAGTTTTCCTGGGTAACCAGCTCCAAATGAACCGAAGCTGGACCATGGCAAGATTCACAGCTTACCCTCCCCTCTCCCCAAGTACTGAAGTAACTCTGGGATTCTGGCTGAAGATTCTTTTTGAAGTCCGTTACGTGGCAATCTGCACACATCGAATTCCAGTTCTGCGATTGTCCGGTCCAGTGCAGCCAGTCTTGGGGTAATACCGTGGTATCGGCCCATTGATGAAACCATTTGTTTTCAGAAACGTTCCAGCTCAGTCGCATGACCTGAAAACGTCCCGGCTCCACTTCTGCCACCAATTGTTGCAAAGGTTCCCAGCCCAGAGTATATTTAACGGTGTAGGTGTCAATCTTTGAGTTTACTTCGATCACCTGAATCTTTGGAAAAGAATCGCTGGGCAGAAACCGGTAGTTCACCCCATCTAATTCCAATTCGCCGGAAACATCTCCACGAATAAACTCCGGTTGAGCCGGGTGAAAAGCATGAAAATGATGCGACTCCGACCAGTCTTTGTAAGCTTCCTGGTGGCAGCTTTGACAGGCCTCACTCCCCACATAACTGGCTGATTTGTTTTGAGTAAGATCCGTTTGGGCGGTATTTTCCTGACTACACTCCCAAAGGATCATAGAGAGCATCCCAAGAAAGGCAATGATTAGAAGGTTCTTTTTAAATCTTGACACCGTGCAAACATAGGGTTTTGAGTTGCGTTCCCAATGGCTATCGGGAGAGTCGAGCAAAGAGGCTGTAAAAAGAAACGGGGCCGAGTGGATATTCCTCCATTCTCGAACCCCGTTTTCGTTCTGTCTTTTACGTCACTTGATTAGTGCGCGTATCCTTCTTCCATTTTCTCGATAACTTGATCGATACTAAAAGAAGCTGCCTTTTGTCTCGGAGGAAACTCCTTAAAACTGGAAAGGAAATCAGCTACATAGGCCTGGGCTGGAATGGCAAAAAATACATGATCCAACACCCAGTCATAGTAGGTATTTGAAGTAACCGTTGCCTCTTCATAAGGATCCTGACGCAGGTTAAAAATCAAAGGAACCCGAAGTGGCACAAAAGGATCGGCCCAAACGGCCAAAGTACCCTCGGTGCGTTGTTCGAGGAAAATCATTTTCCAATCTTCGTAACGCAAGGCGCTCAAGTCTCCATCATCAGTGAAGTAGAAAATCTCCTTACGAGGAGCCGTTTTATCCTTCCCTGTCAGGTAGCTATGGAAGTTGTATCCATCTAAGTGAACCTTAAAGGTTTTGCCATTGGCACTGTAGCCGTCCAACAAATCTTCCTTTACATCATCATCGCCGGCGATAGATAGGAAGGTAGGCATCCAGTCCATGTGGTGCATAATATCGTTGGAGATAGATCCCGCTTCAATATTCCCAGGCCATCTAACCATGGCAGGAACACGCCATCCACCTTCCCAATTGGTATTTTTCTCCCCACGGAATGGGCTGTTCGCTGCATCGGGCCAGGTATTTTTGTGAGGACCGTTGTCGGTACTGTACATCACTACCGTGTTTTCGGCAATTCCCAACTCATCCAAAACGGCTAACAATTCACCTACATGCATGTCGTGTTCTACCATTCCATCACCGTATTCATTCTGTCCGGAGATTCCACGATTTTCCTCTTTCACGTGGGTTCTAAAGTGCATGCGGGTACCATTCCACCACACAAACCAGGGAGTTCCAGCCTCATTCTGCTTCTTGATAAAAGCAATGGCTGCAGCAACCGTCTCATCATCGATGGTCTCCATTCTCTTTTTGGTCAAGGGTCCGGTATCCTCAATTTTTCCACCGGCAAAAGAGTGAATCACTCCACGAGGACCGTACTTTTCACGGAACTTAGGATCCTTGGGATAGTCTTCCAATTCTGGCTCTTCTTCGGCATTCAAGTGATACAGGTTTCCGAAAAACTCGTCAAACCCATGATTGGATGGTAAATGTTCGTCCTTATCACCCAAGTGGTTTTTACCAAATTGCCCAGTAGCATAGCCTAAAGGCTTCAGCAGTTCAGCAATTGAAGGATCTTCTGCCTGCATTCCCAATTCTGCTCCTGGCATACCTACTTTGCTCAAACCGGTCCGGTAAGAACTCTGTCCGGTAATGAAGGTAGATCGACCTGCAGTACAGCTTTGCTCGCCATAATAGTCGGTAAAAATCATTCCTTCCTTCGCAATTCGATCAATATTGGGAGTTCGATAGCCGACCAACCCCATGGTATAGGCCGAAATATTTGATTGTCCAATATCATCACCCCAAATCACTAAGATGTTGGGTTTCTTGTTTTTCTGGGCCATTCCTCCTAAACCAAATGTCATTAAGAGTGCCCCAATACCGAGTAATTTCCAGTTCATGTGATCGTGTTTTTTTACATTTCTAAATTATACAATCGGAATGTTCGTGTGGATTATCAAATCGAATAATTCATCTTTGAATTGGAAAATATTTTTTCCGAACCATGAAAAAAATTGTCCTCACATTCGGAATGCTCATTTTCGCCCTGCTCCTTCTTTTTAGGTTGAGCAAATACTCCTATTTCCAAGGCGATCTCAATCTGGAAATCCTCATTGCGATATTCTCGGTGCTGTTTTTTGCCGTTGGCTTCCTGGTCAATCGTCGGCGAAATGCTCCACCGCAAGAATCAGTCGGTACCGTGAATGAGGTATCCCCGCAAGCTCAAGAATCCAAATTGGAAGAGCTGGGCATTAGCAAAAGAGAGCGTGAAGTACTCGAACAAATGGTTTTGGGAAAATCCAATCAAGAAATTGCTGAAACGCTATTCATTTCTGAAAGTACGGTAAAAACGCACGTTTCCAACTTGCTTATGAAGCTGGAAGTCAAGCGAAGAACGCAAGCCGTTATTCGCGCCAAAGAATGGCATCTGGTCCACTAAAAATTCTCCTACTTTAGTAGGAAATGTGGAATTGGAACTTTCGTATGAGTGCCAAAATGAGGAACTTACTCTTATTTGTCACCTCGTTTAATCACAAAAAAGAATTCGCATGAAAAGCATTGTTATTCGCTACGGGTCCTATGGTGGACTGATCTTAATTGGGGTATTTCTAATCGGACAATTGTTCTTTCCGGAACAAGAGAATATGAAGCTCAATGAAATTCTGGGCTATGCATCGATCATTCTGGCCAGTAGTCTTATTTTCTTCGGTATCCGATCTTACCGCAATCTTCAGGGAGACGATGGGCTAAGTTTTGGAAAGGCCATTTTGGTGGGTGTGCTCATCGCTTTAATACCTTCTTTTCTATTCGGAATTGTAGATGTTATCTACATTCTCTTCATCAATCCCGATTTTGTGGATCAGTACTACACAGCAACCTTAATGAATATGGAAGCCAGCATGACACCGGAAGAATTTGAAATTGCCAAAATAGGTGTGGAGGCCGAAAGAGAAATGTTTGCCAGTCCTTATGTTCAATTTGTAGTCATGTTTCTTACTGTTTTCGTGATCGCCTTTATTGTTACGCTGGTGAGTGCCTTGTTTTTGCAACGTAAACCGGCAACAAATACTGTAGAATAAATTTTCAAATTCACCCGTTGCAAACGATATTTGCACCCATGAAAAATTGGTTAACAACGGGGCTGGGTAGATTGCGTTTAATTACCCTCTTAGAAGGTATTTCCTGGTTAGTTTTACTCTTTGTGGCCATGCCACTTAAGTACTTTTTTGATCAGCCAGAATGGACAAAAATGGTAGGTTCCGCACATGGTGCCTTGTTTGTTCTTTTTGTAATGCTTTTAATGAAGCAGAGCATGGAATACAACTGGAAGTTTAGCCGCTCCCTTTTGTTGTTTCTCTCCTCCTTGGTTCCTTTTGGGTTTATCTACGCAGACAAGCGTTTGCTCAAGGAAAATTAAGAACAAAGGAATCCGGTCCAGGGAAAGGCCGGTCATTCTGTTATTTCGTGCCGTAGTCGCCTTCTCCATTCGTTGAAGAAGCGTAGTTTTGCGGGCTTCATTAATCACTTAAAGGTTAGTTCATTTTGCATTTTAAGTATTCGAACAAGAATTACCAGATTCAACGCTACCCCAAATCCAGCAACCGCTCTCTAAGACCCTGGAGCGCTGCCGATGAATACCTGATTCAATACCTCGATTCCCTGGAATATATTCCAAGCAATCCCCTTTTGGTCAATGATCGATTTGGATTTCTTTCTTGCGTGTTGCATGCGTCCTTGCCTACCACAGTGATTCATCATTTCTCCCAGGAAAAGGCATGCCGTCAAAACTCACAAGCTAATCAGATTGTTTTGCGTGAAGAACAGTTTGCCTATCCATTGGATACGTTAAAGCCCTCTTCCTTAGCCGTGATTAAGGTTCCCAAATCGCTGGATTTGTTTCACCTTCAATTGGCCCAGCTACACGATGCGCTAACAGACGATGGCGAAGTAGTAGCTGCTTTTATGACCCGTCACTTTAGCCCCGAAATGGTGCAAATTGCAGGTCAATATTTCGAAGAAGTAGATCAAAGTCAGGCTTGGAAAAAGTCTCGTTTGATTCACCTTCGCGGAAAAAAGGAGTTGAGTAAAAAGCCTGATTTCATCCATGAAGTAAGTGATACCTCAGGGCATTCCTTCCAACAATACTTTGGTGTGTTTTCGGCTCATCACATTGATCAAGCCAGCCAGTTTTTAGTCGATCATTTGCAAATGCCCAAAGAGGCCGAATGTGTTCTCGATCTGGCCAGTGGCAACGGTTACCTTTCATCTGCTTTGGCCCAACAATTGCCGGAAGCCAATATTCAGTTGATCGATGACTTCTACCTGGCCGTTGAGTCTTCCAAATTGAACCTACAAGGCGATCGTTTCTCCTTCCATTTTGGGGATTGTTTGGATCGTTTTCCTGCTGATTTCTTTGATGGGGTGGTATGCAACCCTCCGTTTCATTTTGAGCATGAAACCAACATTGAGGTTTCCCTTAGCCTGTTTCAGGAAGTGAAAAAATGCCTTAAACCTTCGGGTAGCTTTCAGCTGGTGGCCAACCGGCATTTGAACTACAGTAGCCACTTAAGGAAATGGTTTAGTGAGGTTACACAGGTAGCTGAAAACGAGAAGTTTGAGGTTTTGCTCTGCAAACCTTGATAGGCCTTTTTCGATTTTCTATTTTAGTGGGCTAATCGCTCAAAACTAATAGCATGGATAGAGAAGAGTTTTTCTTTCTGATTCCCGGTGTATTGTATGGCATTGCCCTGTTTGATCTACTCAGCGTTTTTCGGGCCAAGAAGTACTATTGGGAATCGCTGGCCTGGGCCTTGATTTTGTTTGTCTCTTTGGTTGGAAACCTCTTTGACCTTTATCCGAAGCTCACTGCTATTTCACAAAATCTTTGGGTGTATTTGATATACCTGCTTTCCCCTCTGATGTTTGTCCATGCCTGTTATGTCATTGCCTCTCAAGATGATAAATTGGAGCAAAAAGACCGATTTATAACCTACCGAAAATCGTTTTTTGGAGCACTGGCCGGTTTTATTCTCATCAACATATTAGCTCAGCTTTTTGTAGTCAACGACAATCGGTTAATCTTTCGACTCATTGTATTGGCCTTCTTCGTCCCCCACCTCTTTATCGATCAGGTAAAACTAAGGGCTGTTTCTTTGGTAGCTACTGCCGCCCTTTTGGGTTATCAGTTAATGGTTGTTACCTAAGGATCATAAAAAAGGCTATTCCCGAAACCTCAGAAATAGCCTTCCTTTTTGAAAGTAGGTTAACCTACTCGACAATCAATTTTTTTCTCGTCACAGAACCATCCTTATCGGTAATGTTTAGGATATAAATTCCAGCTGGTTCGGTGGTTAAATCAACGCTCATCTCCATTCCGTTTCCTAAGTGAACTTCCGGAGAAACCTGCTGACCATTAATTCCCAAAACACTAATCGAAATTTCCTTTTGGGATTGCACGGTAAACACACCATCAGTTGGATTAGGGTAAACCAATACGGGTTCCATTTCCGACGTTTCTTCTCCTACTGATGAAGGCTCAGCAGGTCCTTGAGGTCCATTAGGTGCAGCGGGTGGCGGTGGTACATTACAAGATCCACCAGGAAAATAAATCGTGTTGGTTACCGAAGTTACGTGGTAGCATCCTTGATTGTGTTTTTCATAGAATAGATCTAAGGTAACCGGAGTGTGGCCCATCATAGACATATCGAAGGTTGCGATATGATCCATCTGAGAGATCATTGGCGAACCAGCTGCGTCCCAGTCGTATCTTAGAGGCTTAACGGAAATAGCACTTAGTCGGGTCGAAGTTGGACCATCAAAATGAACGATTTCAGCATCCGGATCGTTAAAATTCACGCCAAAGAAATTGCAATCCAAAGGATCGTTTTGTGGACATGGATCGTACTTGTTTTTCCAATGAAAATCGTTGTTAGGTCCCAACAAGTAGGCCTGCTCCTGTGAGCCGTTAAACAAGGTCACGTTTACCCGATAACCAACGCAAGAATATTCGCTGGCATAAAAAGTAGCCGCATTGGTCAAAATATTGTTGATCGCGGTAGAAACTGAACTGCTTGGTGAATTATTGGTCGTTGGAAGTTTATTGAAGTCGTGTTCCATTTCATAGTGGTCAATATTCGCTACATCCCCAAAGTGTACTACGTCACCATTGGATTTTACCAGGTAATAATAAATCACATGATTGCGAGGATTGCAACCTGGTCCAGGATGGTTATGGTGCCCCAACACATTAATCGGATCCAGTGTATCAACAGGTTGTCCTGCCCGAGGATGCCAATAGTAGTAGTAAGGAACATAGGGATTAGAGGTTAGAGCTGGGTCGGTATCTAAAATGAGATGTGCTCCTGCTCCATTCCCTCCAGTCATTTGGCGGTACCTTGCAAAGGCCACGGTAAGTAGGGGGTTCATAGCTGCTTGGGTGCTACATTGGGGACTACTGTGATTGGTATATACATAGTCCCAATGAATATCTGAGTAAACCATGGAAATATTCGTTCCACTGTTGTGTGTAGTCGCAACAGTAGCATGTGAACCAACAGTGTTTACAGAACTTACCGTACCACTGGCGGGAATTCTTGTTTCGGAGACCATGGTATTCAATATATCCATGACCTTATCGCCACCGTCGCTCACGGTATAGATGGTTTGGGCCATCGAGAAATTAGCCGTCAAAAGCCCAATTGCTAGCGTAAAAATTGTCTTTTTCATAATGTTGATTTTGAGTTATTAGTTACTCTAATTTCAACAATCACATGAAAATCTGACACTTAGCTTTTGTGAAGTGAGTCGTTTTTTTTGTAGAAAACAAGATTTTTTTGACGAAGTGAAATACACTGTCCAATCAATAGCAGTCTTTAACTTGCTTCAAATCAGGTAAAAATGTCTAAAGGGGGAAACTTAGTCGGTCTTCAAAAGGGGCTTTAATTCCTTCCAAACCGTTTCGGTCAATATCGCATGCCCCTCTGCCGTCGGGTGAATACCATCGGGCAAGTTGAGTTTCTGGTTACCTGCAACGCCATCCAACAAAAAGGGAACCAATGCACAGCCCGTTTCTTCTGAAATCTCCTTGAAAATGGGGTTAAATTCCCGGGTATACTCCTCTCCCATTGAAGGGGGAGACATAATTCCCAAGAGCAGCACCTTGCCTTCAGGATTGGCTTCCCGGTATATGTTGATCATTTTAATCAGGTTTGCCTTTGCCGTGGGCGGATCCAATCCTCTCAATCCGTCATTGGCTCCCAATTCCAAAACCAAAATAGACACGGGTTTTCTCAACACCCAGTCCAAACGTTCCAAGCCGCCATGTGTGGTTTCGCCCGAGTTTCCAGCATTCACGCAGGTGTAAGGCAAATTAAGCGAATCAATTCGCTGCTGTATACGGCTCACAAAGCCCAATTCCGGATCAATCCCAAAGGCCGCTGTCAGGCTGTTTCCAAAAAATACGATGGTCGATTTTTCCACTTCCTGAGCCGCTTCCGGTTGGGCCGAAGCTGTCGGAGTCTTGGCCGGCTCATTACCGCAAGAAATCAGAATAAATGAAAACCAAACAACAACAAAAACCTTGAAAATAAGAGCGCGACTTTTCATAGCCGCAAAGATAGTTGAGGCGGGGAGAATGGTCAATTTTTAAGTTAAATGATCAATTATCATCTTCAATCTTCAATCTTCAATCTCGCATCTCCAAAGACATTCGGTCTCGTCTTCGTCCTCGTTCTCCTAACCGTCGCCAAGCCTTCCACTCATCCTCGCATCTCGCTTTTCTTCTCTCTTGGCTCCCGTTCCTACAAATTCACAGGCGAATTGCGAAATCTTAACACCATTTTGAACCATATTACGGCCTCGTACGTCAATTTTGTTCTTATGAACAATTGGGCATTACGCATGGACGGAATAGGGAAATCCTATCCGACCGAAAATGGGGAACTCTGGGTATTAAAAGACATCCAATGCGAAATTCAGGCGGGAAGCATCACCTCTATCGTGGGACCTTCTGGTAGCGGAAAAACTACCCTTTTAGGTTTGAGCGCTGGCTTGGATAATCCCAGCAAAGGTCGGGTTGAAATTCTGGACAGCTCCTGGCAGGATATGAACGAAGACCAAAGAGCCAAATTCCGGAGTCAACACATCGGATTTGTTTTTCAAAATTTTGAACTTATCCCCACTCTTACTGCCCTCGAAAATGTAGAGATCCCACTCCATCTGTTAGGACAAAAAAATGCCACTCAGCGCGCCAAAGATTTGTTAACTCAGGTGGGACTTGCTCAGCGATTGAATCACTACCCTACTCAACTCTCAGGTGGAGAACAGCAGCGGGTCGCTATCGCACGAGCCTTTGCCAATTCACCCAAGATTCTTTTTGCTGATGAACCTACCGGAAACCTCGACGAGGATTCTGGTGACAACATTGAACAGTTGCTTTTTAACCTCAACCGAGAATTTGGCACCACCATGGTTTTGGTCACCCATAACCTACAATTGGCCAATCGCACCGATCGAATTATTCGACTCAAGGGTGGAAAACTGATTGCTGACGAACAACCCGTAACTCAAGCTCAATGACCTGGTTTCAGCTGTTTAAACTGGCTCTTCAAGACACCCGTCGTCAACGGAGCCGCCTGTTCATATTTTCCCTGGCCATATCCTTAGGCGTTGGAGCCGTGGTGGCCATTGGATCCTTACGCTACGACATTGAAGATCAGGTCAAAGCGGAGGCCAAAGAAATTCTGGGAGCCGACCTGGCCATAAAAGGAAATTTTGCCCTACCCGATTCGGTGTTAGCTCCATTTGAAGCAGCTGCGGAAGGAACTGCCCGGGAACGGAGTTTAGCCTCCATGGTCCGCGTAAAAGGGCGCAAAGCTCGATTGGTCAATGTGAGAGCCGCCGAAGGAGCGTTTCCTCTTTACGGAGAAATCGAACCCTTGTCGGGCGAACCCTTTGAGGCCGTGAAGACACCGGGTAAAACAGTTATTTCTAAGAACTTATCCAATCAATTGCAAATTGCCGAAGGGGATTCACTCATCATTGGATCCAGAACTTTTGTGGTGGCTGGTATTTATGACAAAGGTCCCGGACAAAGTGGAATCGCGGCCACGGTTGCTCCCGGTCTCTACATTTCCTTCGAAGAGCTGGAAGCCACCGGATTGATCACCTACGGAAGCCGGGTACGGTACTCCTATTATTACAAAATCCCCAAGAAGCAAGAATTAGAACCCCTGGTAGAAGCTCACGAAAAGAAGATCAACTTAGGCGGTAGCCGTTTGATTACGGTAGCTGCAAACCAGCGGCAAATGAGCTCGGCCTATGAAAACCTACTACGTTTCTTGAACGTGATTGGTTTTATCTCCCTCATTTTGGGCTCCCTGGCCATCTCGGCAGCCATTACGCTGTACCTGGATGCGAAAAAGCATACTGCAGCACTTCTTAAGTGCCTTGGATTTACCCAAGATCAAGTGCTGAAGGTTTATGTGATGCAAATTGTGCTCGTGAGCCTTGTTGGAGGTTTACTTGGGGCTTTGTTTGGTGTTGGCCTTCAATACCTTATTAGTTACGTTTCTCAAGAGTTTCTGCCGGTTTCCATCCCCGTTTTTCTGCGACCCGGAGTACTCTCTGTAGGGCTCCTTCTTGGGGTGTTGATCACCTTTAGTATTGCCTGGGGAAATATTCGCAACCTGGCCGGCGTTACGCCCATTCGATTGTTACGCAATCAAGCGGGTGAAGCCAAATCCATTTGGGTACGATATTCTGGGTTTATTGGACTTTTCGTAGTGCTCTTTGGAGCCGCCTGGTGGCTGATGGGTACGTGGCTTATGGCCCTGATTTATATGGGTGCTTTACTACTTACCCTCTTGTTGTTTTTCGGGGTAAGTCGCGGATTGATTTTGTTCTCTGCCAAGCTCTCTTCTCTATCCCCTTCTTATGAATGGAAGCAAGGAGTAAAGAATTTACAGCGTCCGGGAAATCAATCAACTCTATTGATATTATCCGCCGGACTCAGCTTGTTTTTGGTCCTTACCCTGTCCTTTGTTCGTTCTTCTGTGTTAAGCTATTTATCGCTTTCAGAAGAAGCGCAGCGGGCCAATGTGGTCGTTTTCGATGTAACCGAAAAACAACGTGATTCACTGCAAACCATCCTGGCCGATAACAACATCATCGTCAAAGAAGAATTGATCATGGTGCCTATGCGATTGACTTCGCTCAAAAACAGAAGCACCTTCGATTGGAAAAAAGATACCACCGCTGATATTCCCATGCATATATTCAACCGGGAATACCGGGTGACGGCACGAGACGAATTGGCCTCCAACGAAACTCTCGAAAAAGGAATCTGGCCCGCACCCACACCCGCTTCCGGAAGAGCCCCTGTCTCTTTGGAATCGAGGCTGGCTCAGCAAATGGGCGTTGAATTGGGTGATGTGCTATCGTTCAACGTATACGGCTCCATCGTGGAATGTGAAGTGGCTGCAGTTCGTTCCGTGGACTTTACCAAATTTCAAGGTGGCTTTACCGTAGTATTCCCGAGTGAAGTGATCGATGATGCGCCGAAGTCTTATGCTTACATCGCTCGTTCGCCAGATGATGAAACCTTTGCCAAGGCTCAAAATGCCTTGTTGGATCGCTTTAAAAACCTATCCCTTATTGACCTCAACACCATTCGGGAAACCCTGCAAGAGGTATTGGACAAGGTCCATTTTGCCATCAATTTCATGGCATCATTAAGTTTTATCACGGCTCTGATTGTGCTCATCATCACTTTGTACCTCACCCGATTTCAACGAATCAAAGAAGCCGTTCTTCTGCGTACGCTGGGAATATTGAGAAGGCAACTCAATCGAATCAACTTCTACGAGTTCTTCATCCTGGGTATACTGGCTCTGTTTACCGGGCTGTTTTTATCCTTGGCGGCAGCATGGTCACTCATGTTCTGGGTTTTCAATCTACCGTTTAACCCAGGATTGGAAATTGCATCCCTCATTCTTCCGGGAACACTCCTAATCATCTTGGTTATTGGTGTAGGAGTGAATCAGAGTATTCTGCGAGTACCTCCTTTGGAAATACTGCGTCGGGAAGGGGCTTGATGGGACTTATCCATCTCTCGGCATTTGTTAATAGAATAATAAATTCAGCTCTTGGGGGTTATTAGTTAGCTATATTCGCCTAAGTCCTAATTCTATGAAAACAGCCCTTGTCCTTGCCCTTATAGGCCTTTCTATTTCCCTTCCTGCCCAGGTTGACAAACAAATTCGTAAACAAGTCAATAAGTTCGAAAAGAACAACCCTTACAGCTGGATACCTTCGGGTGCCTTCCAGATTGGGGTGTCTGATCAAGATGCTCGTTCAGATGAGGCTCAGCGTGCTAAAGTGGTGGTGATAGACAGCTTTTTTATCGGGCAGTATGAGCTCACGAACTTCGAGTACAAAGAGTTTCTGTTTGACCTAAAAGAAAAGAACGATCCATCCTACGAAGCCATGTATCCGGATACCAACGTGTGGAAAAACAAATACAGCTATCAGGAACCCTATGTTACCTACTATTTTCAGCATCCAGCTTATCAACGCTATCCTGTAGTGGGAATCTCTTACAAGCAAGCCAAGGCCTATGCTCAGTGGTTAACTGAAAAATACAATGCCAACGAGGAGCGCATTTTCCAAAAAGTACAATTCCGACTTCCTACCGAACGAGAGTGGGAATATGCGGCCCGCGGCGGTTTAGATCCTGCCCCGTTTCCCTGGTTCGGGTTTCGGGTGGTGAATTCTGACGGATTGCGGATGGCCAATTTTAAATGGGTTTCTCAAGCGGGAATCAAAAGAGATTCAATGTACGTGAAACAGGAAGATGGTTCCTTGCAAAAGAAACAAATGCTGTCCACCGGAAATTTCCATCCTCCGGGCAGTCCGTATATCGATCCAAATGATCTGATGGACAATGCGGATATAACGGCTCCGGTTCGGTCCTACTTCCCCAATGATTATGGCTTGTATAACATGGCCGGAAATGTAGAAGAAATGGTGGATGCCTATTACTTCCGCAACGATCGCTCAGACTTTGATCCCGACTTGCAAGATCAACCTGTTCAAGATGCATCCGGAGTTACCCGTGGAGGCAGTTGGCGCGATCCAGGATACTACTTACAAAATGGGGTGCGTCAATACTATTCCGGACAGGATTATTCTTCTGCTGATATGGGCGTTCGGTTTGTGATGGTGGTGTTGGAGTATTGATTGCCACTCCCTGTTTACTCTAATCACGACGCCTCACTTCGCCAATTGCCATCATTGGGTTGGTTCTTTTTGCGCAGGTCTTCAAATTCTTGAATGAGTTCCTTGTACAGCTGGCTGGAGTTCATATCCACCTTATCGATGATTTCGAAAACGGCTTTGCGGCTTACGTTTTGTTTGCCAAATTCGTAAATGCTCCACTCGCCGTTGTTGTATTCCAATGAGGTTAGGTTCTCAATCCAGTCGCCGGAATTGAGGTAGGTCACACTCCCTGGTCGTTGGTTATGATTCTCTTTTCGGGCTGGTGAATATGGCCACAGCATACCACATCATATCCATTTTCAATAGCGATATCAGCCGCAGTTTGCTCAAAGTTGTTGATGAACTTAACGGCGCTCTTCACACTGTTTTTAACCCGCTTGGACAAGGAGTAGCGTTCCCGCCCCATCTTTTCGAGGGTCCAGTTCATAAAGGTGTTAATCAGAATGAGGGAATCGTATCCGATGGCTCCTAATCTGGCCAACCACTTAGAGTGTTGCATGGTGACATCAAATACGTCTCCGTGAAAAAACCACATTTTCTTCCCTCCTCGTTCCATGAGAACCTTGTTGGTAATGCGAAAACTCCCGAGCTCAAACCCTACAAATTTTCGCAGCATCTCATCGTGGTTTCCCGTGATGTAATCCACAGGTATTCCCTGACCGACAAATTCTAAAATCTGCCGAACTACCTGCATGTGACTCTTAGGCCAGTAGCGCTTGGAAAATAACCAGATGTCGATAATGTCTCCGTTAAGGATAACACGCTTGGGTTGGATACTCTTGAGGTAAATTAGAAGTTCTTTGGCCCGGCAGCCATAGGTGCCTAAGTGAACGTCTGAGATGACCACTATATCAACGGGCCTTTTCTCTTGTTTCATGAGAGTGTTTTACGCAAAATACGGTGGGTATCTTACCTGAATTTCAACGTGTTTTTATCCTTAATCTAAGTAATTATGAAGGTGAACCTTGGTGGTATTAATTCCGTGTTAGCATCAGTGTACCGGCATAGGTTCCTACCCGATCCAATACTTTGTACTTGTCCACCAATTCTTTCTCTTCTGTACAAGCGTCCCAAACAAAGTCTGGAATAAAGTCGGGCTCTGCGTGGGCCGAACGCAGCAAGAATTTGGCTCCCGGAGCAGAGTTCTCCAATATCAGCTTCCACTCTTCTTCTAAGGCCTCTTTGTTGTAAGCGGCCAACCAATCTTGGTGATCAAGCAAGACAAAGTGGGTGTACTTTCCAGGGTTGTCTTTTAAGAATCCAGCCAAAGTGGAAGTATTTAGGGAAATCCGATTTTGACGATTGCAGAGCATTCCAAAGTTTTCGGGTTTTAGGTATTCCGGCAAGCAGGTATCGGAGTACTCTCCTTTTAGGTATACATACCAGAAATAGTTATCCTCAATAGGAAGTTCGGTAAAGATGTAACGCAGACTGGCAGCTACATATTCTGACATTCCACCTGGAAAATTCTCGGTAATGATTTCTTTTTGAGAACGCGGTACACCCAACATCGACATGGTCATTTGACGGTTCATCAACCACCTAACCATTTTATTCAAAAGCTTCGGTTCCAATTCGGCATAAACTTCACGCTGACGTTCCAAAGTATCGGCTTCCAGCAGATCTTCCACCAGTTGACTGGTCTTGGGACGAGCATTAAGGTATTTACGAAATACCCAGGCAAACTGTCCAGCTGTTCCCCGGTAGTAAAAGGTCTTTTTCTTCCAGGCAAATCCGGTAAAGTAGTCAATCTTCTCATCCCAAAACAGAGCGGCTTCCGGACTTAGATAGGCCCGGATAAACTTCTCATATATCATGGTGGCTGCAGGAGTACGACCATGAAGGAAAAAGTGCGAAAACGACTCGTAGTGCATGTCTTTCAAAAAGGCCAACTTCAATTCGAGAAGGGCATTTTGTCTTCTGTTCATGTCCACACAGTGGATGGCCTTGGGTCCATCGAGCAGATAATCCAGGGCATTGCAACCAGCCGAGGTAATCATAACGATTTCACTGTCTTTGTCGATATCCATCAACTTACGGTCTACCCGGGGATCTTCCCAACAGGTATTGTAGATCAGGTTATTGGTGTGGATGGATTCGAAGAGTTTGTCGCGGAGTTGGTCTAAAGCATTCTTAAATTTCATATTCCATAGGTACTATGACGCAAAAGAACTGAGATCCCCTGAGGAAGGTGTACCGCAAGTATTATGAATCCGTAAAAAAAACGTTTTCAATATCAGCACTACAGGAACCATTAGGACACACGGCGGTAATTTTGGCTTATTCCATTCTTGACCTGTCCTTTATTAGGAGTTCACACTTTCCAGATAGCTTCGAATGTTACTATAACTCTAAACTATGAACATTTCTGCGGCCTACTACCAGTGGAATTCTACTCAACCCGAAGCGGACAAAACAAGCTTTAAGAAAACGCTGGACACGTGGAAAAAGAAAGATCTCCATCAATGGATTGACAACCTGCATGGATCCATCCATTACCTCTTTATTAACGGTAACACCGTACCCTATTACCTGCCCAATCACCGGCAGCGTCATGAAGCTTATGTCGGCAGTATTGTCAACCAATACATTGTTTATGGGCTGGAGGAGTATGAAGAAAAAAACGGTAAAAAACCTTGGATTGGTTGGTTAAAAAAAGGGGTAGCAGGCTTGTTTCGCACCCTTCAACTGGACAAAACCATCCACATCGACATGAACCTTTTGAGTACTTCCTTTGCTTCCTGCAATTCAGCATTGGACTACTGGGAGGCTTCGGCCCACCTTATGGAGCGATATCCTCGGCATGCCTTGGTTATTCGTGGAATGACCCGTCCTGAATTGATTGAACCGCTGGAAGATTATGGTTACTGGCGAATAACCAATCGAAAGATTTACCAGGTAGATATGAGTAGCGGGTTTCCGAAGAAAAAACGCCCCTTGCAGCAGGATGTGAAACGGTGGACTAAACAAGAGGATTATGAATGGCGGCCGGTGGACTACAACGACGAAAATGAACTTACCCGTATTCTGGAATTGTACCGATCCATTTACCTGGAAAAACATTCCCGACTCAACCCTCGGTATACGCCCGGATTTGTTCGCCTTGCCTTAGAGAAGCAGTGGCTAATGGGCGAAGTGTTGGTGAATGATAAAAATTACCCCGTAGCAGTTCAATTGTACCTGGTGCAAGATGGGCAAATTACCACTCCTTTTATTGGCTATGATGTGACCGTTCCCCGGGAACATCGCCTCTACCCTTTTTTAAATCTAAGATTGATGGAAAAAGCGCAATCAGGAGGCTATTTGTTAAATATGAGCTCTGGGGCGGGGACCTTTAAAAAACAACGCGGAGGGGTGGGTCAGCTCGAGTTCCTTTTGGTACACGATCGCCATTTGCCCTGGTTCAGAAGAATTCCCTGGAGGTTGCTGTCTTACTTTACGGAAAAGTATGCTCGCCCATACCTGGAAGAGCACGACGTATAGCCTTTATAGAGTTCGGGTAGCCGTACCCTTTCCACGGCGAAGATCACCCTTTATCTCAGCATATATAAAATCGAAGACCATGTCATCAACGGTTACTTCACTTGAGCAATCCACATACTTGAAAAAGCGATCATGCACGTGTCCCGCAGGAGCTCTACCGTCTACATGATCCAAGATAAAAGTGTTGTTTTCTACTTTGGCCATCACCCAGATGTGATCACCCAGATTGGCAAAGTTGGTGATCTTAATCGAGTCAGGATCATTCATAGATCGCTCAATTTGAATTTTGTACTGGCGGTGGTGAAACATAGGTTCTATGAATACGTCTCGTATAGAATCCTTTACATTCCAAGTTCCAATAAATTGATCTGCAGCATAACGGCAGGTTCCATCATCTTTCACCGCATCTGAAGCAAAATTGATGGCTTTAGAATCGGTACAGCCATGAACATACTCACAAGTACCATTATCCTTTTCGGCTTCAGCATCAAAGTTGACAGCCATTGGATCGTTACATCCTTCTTTTTTCTGACAGCTGGTAGCCGTTAGAATAAGGCCGAGGGCAAATAGGGATAGAAATCGATTGGATCGGAAAGTTTTCATCTTAAAAAGGTTTGTTCAAAGGTAGGGACAAAAAGCTAAAGTACTTAGTCCCACAAATTTCTTGGTAGTTTATACTTGAGCAAGGTAACCCGCTCTTCTATGGCGTTTTGAAGATTAGCTTCAAAGTTTTCCGGGTCATCCAGTTTTAATCGGTGGGAGGTTGGAGCCATCATGTGCATCGCCATTTGCTGAGCACGTTTTTCAATCATGGCATCAATACTTCCGTCTTTGGGAACAAATCCGTAAACCAGATCCATGTCCAAAGCTTCTGCTGCATCGCGCAGCGATTTGAGGGTGATATTTCCTTCTTTTTCTCTTTGTTCGAGTTCTTGCAGGCTTTGTTTGGTAACAAAAAGTCGCTGAGCCAATTGGCGGAGCGACATTCCTAATGCTAGTCGGGTAGCTTTGATCCAACCGGTTGGAGGTTGACTCACCTGCAAGGCAGGCGCCAGTATCTTCATCTTAAACTCCAATTGCTCGATCTGCAATTTGTTTTTTCTCATGACGCATCTTTTAGCCGTTGTCTATTATCAAAATCCTTTGTAGAGAAGAGAATTATTCGATTACACTGACTATAAATTCGGCCCGCCCCAAAGAGGGCAGGCCGAATCATTAACTAATTTTCTCAGATGAATTGAGAAATTTAACGGGTCACTTGAACCCTACTGGTTACCCGTTCATTTCCCACCTGAATATCCAGGTAATAAACGCCTACTGAATACTTACCAAGGTCCAGGGTAATCTTTTCGGCGGACACCTCAGAAAATGTGTTGAATTCCAACGTTTTTCCTAAGGACGAAAGCACCCTTACTGAAACCGTCTGCGTAGCAGGCAGGTCGAAGTCAAGGGTTACCCATTGCTGAGTAGGATTCGGATAGATGGATAACTGTTTATTGTTGATCATATCGGCAAAGCCGGTAGATGGATCGTAAAGGTCAATCTGGAAGTCGAAGGAGCATCCGTTGTCGTCAACAACGGTTACAGTGCTCACCCCGTTGCTCAAAGTTGAAGCCGTTTGACCGGTTTCACCATTGCTCCAGGTGTAAGATTGGTAAGGTGCAGTACCGCCAGATGCAGTTGCTGTAACCTCAATGTTACCCTGACCCAGGTATTGAGGCTGACTAAACTGAACCTGAACAGGATCAGGAGTACTAATTACTACAGTAGTATCAAAAGTACATCCCAACTGATCTACCAAATGAAGTTTGTACTGTCCCTTTCCAACTCCGTGAATCTGTGGAGTCTGCATGTTCTGGTAATTCCAGGAATAGTTAAATGGTCCGGTACCACCATTGATAGTTACAGCAACAGTTGTGGTATCGTAGCTACAATCCAAGGATTTATCCAAGGCAACAGCAACGGGTGAATTAGGGTCTACGAGCTTAACTTTGGCAGTTTTAACACACCCAACATGGTCAATAACTGTTACATCGTAAATCCCCTTTTCTAACCCGATTGCTTTGGAGGTGGTTTGTTGATTCGGGTCGCTCCAATTATATTGATAGGGCGGAATTCCTCCTTGTACATTAATCTCAGCACTACCGTCTGACAAAGTACAGGCAGATGGATCGTTTCCATTAGGCTGAGTAATGATAATTGTTGGATCAAGAACGTCTACTGTATCGATCGTTGTACAGTTACTCGCATCGGTTACAGATACCAGGTACTGTCCGGCAGCCAAACCTGAGTTGTTAGGAGATCCAGGGGTGTTACCTGCGCTCCAGGCGTAGGTGTATGGCTTAACGCCACTTTGAACCTGCACCGCAGCTGTACCGTTAGCATCTCCATTACAAGATGGGTAAGTCCAGTTGCTTGTAATTTCTGGGAAGGCACCCAACAGTTGTACATCATCGATCTGGTAACAACCATTGGTATCGGTAGCAGTAACTCGGTAGTCACCGGCTTTCAATTGAGAAACGGTAGCTCCAGTGCTTCCATCACTCCACTTGTACTGGAATGGGCCTGAAGTACCACCTGTTGCTTGAACATTAATGCTTCCGTCAGAGAGGCCACAAGTAGCCGCTGTAGGGGTAGAAAGAACGGAAATTGGAGCCGTCAATGTCGCGACTGTTGAATCAAAATAGTGACATCCAATTTCATCCCATACATCTACCCGGTAGGTACCTGGAGTAGTGATCAGAATAGAATCCTGAATACTTCCTGTAGCCCATTGTTGGAACGGGAAATTCTGAGTAGGCTTGATGTAGGTACCATAACCGTGGCAAACATCCGTAGATGCCGGCATTACGTCTGGTCCTCCCCAACGTCCAAAGTTGGCACGAAGCATAAGTGTGATATTGTCTACCAAAGAGTTCAAAGAAGCATCGTCTGATCTTACCCATCCTGCTCCTTGAAGAAGATCTACGTACAAAAAGCGATCTGGAGTATTACGCTCCTCGATGTAACCCAAGGTCATGTTCACTGGGTTAATCTGATCCATGGCGATGAAATACTTACCTGGCTGCAATACGCGACCGTTACATCCCATCTGCATGTGATACCAACCAGCTTGGCTGTTCAATACAACCATGGCTCGAGTAGAATCTAAAAGTTGATCCGGAGCGCCTTGAGCATCGGTGGTATACAAAAGACAACGTACAGAAGTACCAATGGTAGGATTCTGCAAGAAGAAGGATAGAGATGAAAGCGTATCCGCATTGAATACGTCAATGGTTTGTCCAAATCTGATTGGGGTGGTATTACCGATTCCAGCATCTGGAGCAGTGGCATTTTCACGAGCCATCACGGTGTCAGTTACCAATACATCGTTGTAAGCGGTATCATTATCCGTTCCGCAATCTTGTTCGGCAATAGTAGAACGAGCCATTACCTGGAAGGTTCCAACTGCGTTACCAACTAAAAGAGCTCCTTGCGACACAGTATCCTGATCGATTCTCAAAACTCCCAGGTTCTCAGAAGTAGTTGCTCCATTCAAGCTGTAGTGAATTGTGGCTTGACTAACAGTGTCCAGACCAATGGAAGCTACGGTTGCAAACAAAGGGACTCCCTGTCCTGCCGGAACCATTCCGTATCCGTGTTGTACCATACGGACCCCTGCGTCATGTTTACAAATATCAAATTCGTAAGCTCCACGGTCTGGATGCGTTGCGCTCTTGGTTTGTCCGAGCAAATCGGTAGTAATGTTGTGTGAAATAAGGGCGTTGCTGTCCAACCCAACTGAGTTAGGTCTTAAGTCTCCATTGGCAAGGTCACGGAAACGAGGATAAGCCACGTTAGAGTTGCTTCCGATGGTCACATTGGTAGTTCCATCAACTCCTGGCACACCTGCCCAGAAAGTATTGTAGTCGTTGGAAGTGTTGCTGTAAGTAGAACGGTGTCTCCAGGTAGCAGAACCTTGAAGGTTTTCCAACACGTTGTTTCGAATATAGCTATCTCTGATGGTAGAGGTATACAAAGCATAAGAGCTTCCAGAAGTTGAGCTTACGTGAACCGTGTTGTGCTCAATCTGCATGTTGTATCCATAGTAAGAGTAAATTCCATATTCGGTAGAAGTAGCATCATCGTTTACAGCAGCTACTGAGTTTCCATTGATACGGGTAGTATCTGAAGTCTGACGTCCGTAACGGTTGTTGTTGTAGGCATAAATACCTGTTCCACCACCATCGGCGAACATAAGAATGTCGTTGTAGGAGATGCTCATGTTGTTACACTCCCGAGTATCAATTGCTCTTGGAGTCCATTGAGCACTATCGTTGCGGATAACGTTGTATTCGATGTTCGCATCGAGCAACTCGTCAAAGTATACACCTACCTGGCGGAAACCGATAATGGTGTTGTAGTTTACGTTAATCTCAACATCACGATTGGCTCTGGAAGTTCCATTTCCGCGGAAGTAAACTCCGTAGTATCCACCCTGAATCGTATTGTGGTGAATGTTTACACGCTCTGCTTTTCCGCTTCTTTCATCACGAATAACGTTGTTGGAAGATGATCCAGTCGGATCAATGTGCAAATAGTTGCTATCAATTTCAATGTCGTGGTTGTGGTCGTTGAATTGAATGGCTTTGGTTGCATCATAAATTTCAATGTGATCCAATCGCAAGTAAGCCACACCTTTCAATTCCAAAGTACCATCCAATACAGCTGGATCCTGGTTTGCAGGAGCTGAAGTGATGCGTAAGGTATTGGTCATGCTTCTTCCAGGAATGTTTTCAATAGTCACATCCTCAGTAAAGATGGTGTCAAGCATTTGTAGGGTTACAGCTCCACACAATCCAAATTGCTCCAAATCGTCGATTGCATCTTGAAGCATTGGGAAATCACCTGTTCTACCTACGGTAAAGGTTCCGGAATAGGCAGCTTGGAAGGTGATGGACAAAGTATCGTTTCCGGCTTGCTCATCTGGCACTCCGTTGATGGAATCAGGATAAGCATCCAGGTTGTAAGGAGTTCCTAAAGTAACGTTGTAGTTACCCAATGTTACTGATTGCGTACGTCCAGGAGGAATCAACAACCCGGTTAACCTAGCGGTAGTTTGTGCAGTACCGTTGATATTCCAGTCGATCACTGCCGAACGAATAGTATCTGCTCCGAAGTTTCTTAATCCTACTTCTACCGCTGAAAGACCAGCACAAATAGGATTCATATCTACAATACCACCGTCATTGGTCTTCACTTCAACCAGTTCCAGGTCATCGAAAGAAAAACCATCAGAACCCGTTACGGAAGAAGCAGGGTAGTTATCGTATTGGCCAAAGCGAATTTGAGTAGTAGAGGATACTGTTTGGCTGTTGTTAGCCAGCTCCTGAACAATGTCAATTTCCCCGGAATACACCCAGTTTCCGTTAGAATTGGAAGAAAATCTGGAGGATTGATTGTAGATTACAATCCAGGAATCCGTGCTTGAACCACGAACCCATACCCGGTCACCAGAGTGAACTTCTTCCCCGTGGTCGGTCCACCAGAAGGAAAAATCGATGCGGGCAGCACCGGTGTAAGAAGAAAGGTCGAGAGTTTGGATGAAATAATTCTGAACGAAGGTTCCGTTAGGGTCTCTGTCCAGCGTTATCGCCCGATTTCCAGCATGAGAAAATCCGGTTCCGGCAGCAGTTCTCATCCGGCCACTTGTGGCCGTTATAAATTCCGTGTTTGGGATACCTAAAATGTTAGTGGTTCCCGTTCTGTAGGATGAGTCTGTGGCCGATTCAAATCCCTGCTTCCAGGGTAGGTTTACCTGAGAATTGGCACAAAAGACTAGTAACCATGTTGCCATGGCAAGCATCACTTTTTTCATGATAAATGAGTTAAATTGTTTTGGTTCTGCCCGGATTTGGAAAATTGATAATTGGGCTTCGGGCTCTCTTGTTAGTTGATACGGTTAATTAGTTGGGCTAGATGGGTCAAATGATTAAATGGTTCTTCCTGGCGTTGTTAAAAATGGCCGTTAACCCTTTGATTTAGGCAATCTTAGAGGGGTCAAAAAAAATTTAAAAAAATTTCAAAAAAGGGGGCATATCACCCCGTTTGGAGCACTTTTTAACACCCCAAAACCACCCCAAAACGCGTATTTCGCATTTTACGCAAACCCTTACCGTCAGGGGAAAGCCTGACGATTAACAAAGTCGGTAAGGGTTCGAACTGACAAAGGATGTACCGATGTAAGGATGAATACTGACTTACCCCTCTAAAATGTCAGGTTTTAAGCTGACGAAAATCCAGTCTTAGAAAACCTCAAAAATGGGATTTCGAAATCCAATTGAAAGCCAACTTGGCAAAATTGAATTGGAAGTCCGATTTTTGGTTCCGAAATGACTCAGGAAATCATTCAATATTTATCCCAATATGTGGACCTCAGTGAGGAGCTCATTCAATCGATTGAACAATCGACTTTGGTGCAATCTTTTCCCAAGGGAACCCTACTCCTAAAAGAGGGGGAAAAAGCGGATCATTCCTACTTCGTTTTAAAGGGGTGTATACGGAGCTATAAGAGTCCGGGTTACAACGAAAGGACCTTGGACTTTTTCACCGAAATGCAAATTGCCGTTCCCCTAACCTATGGAGAAGATCGTCCTTCGCCGCATTACCTGGAATGCCTTGAGGATACGCTGGTGACGGTTAGCACTCCTGAAATAGAATCGGAAGGATTTGCTAAACACCCGGAATTCGAATCGCTGTGCCGCATTATGAGTGAAAAATTCCTGAACGAAAACCAACAAGATTTCCTAGAGTTTCGCCAAGCTTCTCCTGAAGAGCGTTACCTCAATTTGCAACGCAACCGTCCAAATCTGCTTCAACGGGCGCCCCAATACCAAATCGCCAGCTATTTAGGCATGACTGCTGAATCCCTTAGCCGAATCCGAAAAAGGCAGACGAAGAAGAAGGACTGATTCGAGATTACCTACGTTGAACATTCAGAATTCTCCCCTTCGTTCTTGACGAAAGTCAATCAACCCTCCGAATGGGCCCGGGTAGTTTTGCCCAAAATCAAATCATGAAAACAAATTTTTCTACCTCATTGGCCTGTCTCCTTGTTTTTATTGGACTGGTCTCCTCTCCCCTTCTTCGTGCTCAATCGGATAGTACATTTCGTCAGTACTTCGTTGGATCCTCAGCTTTTGTATTAGTCAACCTGGTTCCCGATCAGGTCAATCCGCCGGACTTTGTTTTACTCAGTGCTGGTAAATGGCTAAATCGAAAGAACACCTTGGCGATTGAAGCTATCACCTGGAAATACAATGCCCCTTTGGGTATTCCTTATGGTCCATCCTATGAAAGTCCAGATGAAGAATTTCCAGGATATGTCCGATCATTTGGAATTGGGGTCGCCTATCAACATTATTGGTGGAAGGGACTTTATACCGCTGTTCATGTCACGCCTTTTCTTCAGCGTTATTTCGATGAAGACAATCACCACATCCAAGATGGGTTTCAACTCTTCACCGCCGGTAGGCTTGGCTATCATTTACCGTTATTCAAGAATCGCTTTTACATTGAACCCTCGGTTGCTTGTACCTTTTGGCCTGTGAATGCCAACATGCCTGAATCTTTTCAGAAAGTTGAAGACCGGTGGTCTAATTTCTTCTTCCCCGAACCGGGCTTGCATTTGGGGGTTAAATTCTAAGATTCTCGTCCGAAATCCAAGGTATCCTGAAACCGTTTGGAGTCAATTAAGTCGAGCAATTTTTTTTTGAACGCTTCACTCTCCTGGTAAGGTGCATTTTGATAAAGGGATTGGGTCATGGTATCCAGTTCCTTTTCCATTTTGTGGTGATCCTTTTCTAATATCTGTTCGATACGGCGAGTAAAATGAGACCGATATACCAAATGGTTTGGGTCCACTACCCCTGAATCAATAAAGGCCTTAGTCTTTTTAGCACACTTACATGGATTTGACGGATTAACCAAACTGCATTGATTATGCATAAAGGAGTGAAGCTGCTTACGTGCCCTGGAGAGCTTCTGGCGAAAATTGGCTGGGGTAATATCCAGAATTTCAGCACCCAAATTATGGTCCACTTCAAAAATCCCTCCCAGGGTATACACCAAGCGCTGCTCCCGATCCAAACACATGAGCATTCCCGCGGTGCAACTTAATTTGATTTCCTCCAGGATCTGTTGACTCTCCGGAGTTTCGGAATCTTGAAATGGAAAATCGTGATCCGGCATTTGATTCAATTCGCGGGCATATTGATCAAAATCTTGCACAATGTATTCGCAATGCATTTTCTTCAAGGTCAAAATATGATTGACCACAATGCGATACAGCCAGGTTCTAAAAGAAGACCTTCCTTGAAATTTGCCTAAATGGGTAATGATTTTAATGACAATTTCCTGGGTCACATCCTCGGCATCGTTTGGATCCAACACCATTTTCAACGCCACGTTATAAATGAAGGCGTAATGGTTGCGAATAAGTTGATCAAGGGCCTTGGTATTCCCATTCAGGGCATCCGATCTTAGTTGAAGATCGGATGCTTCCTGGTAGGATGTCTCGATTAGCGTTCCTTGTTTCATCGGATTTGACGGTAGAATTGCATGATCATTTCCTTGTTCATGTCAAAGTTGGAGGCAAAATCCAAATATATTGGGTCTTCCTGCAAGTCGGATTGCACCTTCTCGCATTTCTCTGCACTTTCCCAGCGGAGCAAATCCAAAAATTGGGTTTCATCTTCTATCGACTGTAAGGTTTGTACCTCCCGAATGAAATCGTACTTCCCTCCTATTTGATTCAAAACTTCAATTCTGGTTCTGTAATAATTGTCCCTATCGGCTGAGGCTACATGACCCAGGGCAAATTCCAGGATGTCACCTTCCTGGGTGGCTCGAAAATGCATCTGACCATTATGAATATCCTTGAGGTGGGCAAAGTAGGTCACCTTCTCCATATTCTGAAGGTAGTTCGCTATTTCCGGAGAACCAGATTTTTCAAATTGCTTCTGGGCTGCTTTAGCCTGATCGAGACTCGCCCACTCCGCCATATCCATGTAGATCATAGGGTCAGCCAAATTTTGAAAGGTTCTCGAGGAGAGATACCCATCAAATTCACTAAGTACGTCAATTGCCTTTTGATTGGCTTCGGTAAAGCCCGAATTGTCTTTCACTCTAAATACCGCAATTTCATATACGGTTTCCTGCTTGTTGTTTTCCATGTTTTGGGATTTTGAAAATGAGGTGGAACAACTCGCTACAGCGAGGGGGATGGCCACCATTAAATAAACAGCTAATCGCTTCATAATTTTTGTCTTTAGCGATTAGACTATTTCAAAACCCAGGTGTGACAGGATAGGGGATTTTTTTTTTACTCAAAGGAAAACAAGGTCTTTCTTTTCGAAAAAAAAGCCTACCAAAAGCCCGCACAAACCACTAACAATCAACCTGTAACAATACACAATTATTATCCTCAGAATACTCAGGTAATACTCTTCCAAATACTCTCAAATATCGCTGGATGTTTGTTTCAGATTTGATCAAAAGGACAAACAAGCTCCCGGCTGCAGATGGGTTTCTTGAACGGTTCGAACCTCCTTCTGATTGGGTTACCTCCCAAAAGGCTTACTCGAAGATCGAAGCCTTGAGGGAGGGATGATCTTCTCAAAATCATGTCCTCTTTTGGCCCTTGTCATTCTTATGCTGCTAATTTGGAGCAGAAATGCAACCGTTTACTGGATATTTGTTGACTGACGCATTCCTTTTTGTATCTCTTTCAAGAGATCATCCACGTTTTCAGTAATGGCCAGGATGTAAGCGTAATCAAAATCGAACTCCACTCGATAAGCTCCTTTTGTTTTGACAATTCGATCGATGGACTTAAGGGATATCCGATGAGTTTCCTGCTTTTTGGTCCGGACTATAAATTCATAAGGTGTGACTTCGTAGGTGGTTGATAATTTGGTTCTGAACTTTTGATCAAAATACCACCAGGCCAAATGAAGCAAGAGAATAAAGGCCACTTGGGGATACCAAAATTCCTGAAAAAACTCCCAACCGTTCTGGTAGATCGCCTTCCCCAACAGGAGCAAACCTAAAACATAGGTAATGGTGAGGTGTCTTCGATTTTTTGCGACGGCCCTTTTCTTATCGGAGATTGAAACACGGTAGATCATGGCGGGTCTGTAGCAATTATTTCCGTTGGTTAATCATGGGCTTTCAAATGCTAATATAGATTATTACTTCCCATAAAAAAATGACCCAGGAAGTACAAGGGCAGGTGTCTTCCTGGGTCATCGCCGTAGCCTATTATTTGGGCACCTACCTGCCTGTATATTGCAAGTAGGCGGTGATCGCCAATTTATATTGGGCCTTGGCTTCAATTAATTTGTCGGAGGTCTCAATTTGCAGAGCTTGAGCCTCTAATAGATCGGAGATGGTAACCACTCCCTGGCGATAGCTGTCCTGAGTAACCCGGAGGTTTTCGTCCGCCTGAACCTGGGTCGCTTCCATCAGTCCTACCATTTCATAAGCCTGAACCAAATCGATCCACCCTTTTTCAATCTGTAGCTTGAGGGAGCGCTCGGTATCAGAGAAATTGTTGATCGCAATCTGCTCCTTGATTTTATGTTCCTTCACCTTGTGCGATCCACCCCACCAATCGGAAATGGGAATGGATAACGTAGCGAAGACCAAACCGTTGGAAGTACCTTCAAAGTTTTCGGTGATTCCATCGTAGTAAAACCCTGACATGCCTACTGCCACCTGTGGAAGATTCTCGCCCCGAGCCATTTTCTTCTGAAGCTGTTCAGCATCCACCGACTTTTGCAACAGATCGTACTCGATTCGATTGGCCACAGCCGCATCGGTAAGCGCAAAGTGTGACTGTGGAGCTTCCAATTCTTGCAGATCTTCTGCCAATACCAGGGTAGAATCATAAGTCATTCCAATGGTTTGACAAAACAACATAGTGGCCAGCTTCTTCCCATTCAACAAGCGATTTTTGTTCGATTTCAGTTCGCTTTGTTTGAGTTGAACTTTGAGCAGGTCATTCTTCAATATCAATCCCGCTTTGTAGGCGTCATTCACCTGTTTTTCCAAACTGACGAGCAATTCCTCATATTTGGCCAAGGTTTTTTCTTTCTCCTGCAAAGACACCAGTTGCCAGTACTGTTGTTCGGTAGAAATCAAGACGCTCTTTTCCGTTAGGGCTTGCTGCTGAATCGCCACATCCAAACCCAATTGAGCCAGCTTGTTGCCGTTGTGAATTCGGCCACCAGTATAGAGCGGTTGAATCAAATTGACCTGAGCTACCTGGAGCTGGTCCATGGCACTAACACTCATTCCCGGAAAGTAGGCAAATTCGGTAGCCCCGGGTAATGTCGCCGGATTTCCGTTGTACACGGGTAAATTCCCACCAGGGACCTCCGCCTCCACCAATGGGTCAAGGGCCTTCATGGCAAAAACGGAGGCGTTAACCTGGGGAAAATAATTCGTGAACGCGTTCTTTTTTACGTGTTGCATGGCCTCTACCTTCAGCTGGCTGTTTTTGAGCGCCACGTTGTTTTTCAAAGCCATTTTTTTGCTTTCAGCCAAACTCAATGTCGTTTGAGCATTAGCCATCCCACCATAGAGGATAGCCACGAGCATGATCATCTTTTTCATTTCTGAAGCTTGTTTTCGGTTCGACCAAAAGAGACGTTATACAATACCGGTAGCACAATCAAAGTGAGTAACATGGATACCAGTAGTCCAAAACACACAACCGATCCCAGCGGTCCCCATAAAGTGGATCCACTGAGAATCATTGGCACTACTCCAACGGCTGCGGCAAAAGAGGTTAAGAATATCGGTCGCATTCTACGCTTTCCTGCTGCCAGTGCGGCTTCGTACAAGGAAAGTCCCTGTTTCTTTTGAAGCTCAATCGCATAATCGATGAGGATAATTCCGTTCCTCACCACGATCCCCATCAAACTGATGATTCCCACAAAGGCGGTCAAACCAAATGGATATTGGGTCAACCACAGACCGAGACCCGCACCCAATAAACTCAGGGGCATGGTGGTCATAATAAGGAAGGCATAACTCACGGTTTTAAACTGAAACAGAAGGATGATGAATATGAGGAAAATGCTCACCGCAAAGGCAATGGACATGGGTACAAAAGATTCAATTTGACTCTCTTCTTCTCCCCCATAACCAATCTTCACCTGATCGTCTAAATCAAGTTGGTTGATTCCTTTTTTCAGATCGCCCAGCACCTTGTAAGCCAGCTTGTCGCGTTGCACATCGGCTCGAACGGTGATTGTTTTCACACCATTCCTTCTTACAATTTGGCCTTCCGTCCAATCATTGGTAATATCAGCAACCTGACGCACCGTCACTCTACTTGCCGTTAATGGAGATGCGACAGGAAGATTTCCGATGTCGGCATAGTCGTTGCGCTCATCCTTGGGACTCATCACCTTGACATCGATGGGGTAATCTCCTTCCCAAACCGTTCCAACAGGTAGACCAGACATTCCTGTTGCTACCGACATGGCCACCGATCCACGAGTCACTCCCAGTCGATTGGCGCGTTCATCATCAATATCCAGGCGAAGCCCAAGACGGGGCTTTTTGTAATCGTTTCGCACCCAAATAACCGATTCATGATCGTGCATGATCTCCTCCACTTGCTGAGCCACAAGTTTGATAGAATCCAAGCTACTTCCAGAAATCCGCACCTCTATGGGGGCTGAAGTTGCCAGCATATCCAGTTGCTTCATACGCACATAGGCATTCGGGAAATGGTTGCGTTTGGTGCGCTCATACTCATCCAGAATTTCAGGAACCTGATCTTGATTCTGAGTATTGACCACCAATTGCGCATAGTTTTTGGCAGGAAACTGAGGTGCATAGGTCGTGTGAAAACGAGGCGAGCTTTCGCCAATAAATGTGGCTACATTCTCCACCCGGCTATCCGCCAGGAGCATGTTTTCCATACTGTCGGCTACAAAAGCGGTTTGCTCCAGTGTAGATCCTTCTGGCAAGTAGATTTCTACGGCAAATTGATTCCGTTCTACCTTGGGAAATAACTGCTGAGGCAAAATGGCCAAAATCATTCCACCCGCAACCACGGAAAGAAGCCCGGCCAACAAAGTGAGCTTCGGCCATTGCATAGCCATTTCGAGCATCTTGTCATAGGCTTTCTGCAAATAATCGAGTAGCGATTTTTTATCTTTTGGAGTCGCTTCTTTTTTGTGCAATCCTTGTTTGATGAACACAAAGCACATGTAAGGCACCAGCAAGTAGGCGACCAGTAAAGAGGCCAACAGAGCTACTCCTATGGTGATGGGTAGAGAAACCAAAAAGTCACCTGACTGCCCTTCCAGAAACAAAGGCATGGGCAAGTAGGAACAAAAGATGATGAGCGTAGCTGAAAAAACCGGTACAAATAACTCGGTTGCACTTTTCCAGGCCGCTTGCCAGGGGTTATCACCGTGATCCAGCTTCTCAACATGACTATCGATAATCACGATGGAATTATCCACCACCATACCGAGAACCACGATTAGACCAGCCAGGGAAACGGTGTGCAATTCGGTACCTATCATGTACAAAACTCCCAGGGTGATGAAAATGGAAATCGGAATGGTTACACCCGCTACCGCTGCTACTCTAAATGGCAACAACAGAATGATAACGACCACTACAGCCAATATCGCAATCATAAACTCTTTGAGAAAGTGCTTAATGGCGTGACCTACGGCCGAAGGCATATCCGCAATTTTGGATACACTTACATCAGGCGAAATCAGGGTTTGAACATGGGCCAGGGTTTCGTCTACTTCTTCCCCAAATTGAACAATGTTGTTGCCCGTTTGCATTTCAAGGGAAATCAATAAACTCTTCTTCCCATTGTTTTTGATGTAGGAATCGGGTTCTGGATATTCGCGAATAACCTGAGCGACGTCCTTGACTCGAACTACATTTCCATTTGGATCGGCATAAAGAATCTGATTGCGGATGTCTTCCTCCGATCGAAAGCTATTGGGTACATGAATCGGGGTGATCAATTCGCCATTTTCAAGCTCACCGCTGTAATACACCGAACCTTCCATTTGCATAGCGGCTAACACAGAAATTGGTTTTACTCCGTAGTGCGCCAGCTTGTCCTTATCTGGATAAATGGTGATTTGTTCGCGCTGCAAGCCAAAATGACGCACTTTGGAAACCGCTTCTATTTTCCGGAGTTCGGTTTCTATGATTTTGAGTTCTTCCTCCAGCTCCCGGTAGGATTTGGATTCTGACTGAACAGTGAGCAATAAAGCCGAGGTTTCTCCAAACTCGTTGTTGGCAATCAATGCCAATACCTGGGGCGGAAGTTGTGGTTTGAGCTGATCGAGCCCAAATTTAATCTTGTCCCAAAAGGCATCAGGATCGTCCACGTTGTTATTTACCTCTACAAAAACGATAAGCATCCCCTCTTTGGAAATGGAATAGGTTTTTGCCCGATTCACTTCTTTAAATCCGTAGAGGAAACTCTCTACGTTGGTAGCCAATTGCTCCTCCACTTGCTCGGAAGTTGCTCCTGGGTATATGCCCACAATAAGTCCCTGACGAATCGTAAATTCCGGAAACTCATTTCTGGGCATTACCACAAGAGCATACACCCCCAATAGAACGAGAAGGGTTGTGAGTACAACGGCAATTTGCCGATGCTTCATGGCCATTTCGATGATGTTGAATCTTCTCTTCTCCATGGCGCTTTATCGAATTACGTTTACGGCCAATCCGGGAACCAACTTTTGCTGTCCGGCTACGACCACTTCTTCCCCTGGCTTAAGATCTCCACTCACCAACAGGTGATTTTCCAAGGTCTTAATGGTTTTGATAAACCGCTTCTGCACATTACCGTTTTGGTGCACATACACAAACTGATTGCCTTCAATATCCAGTTGCAGTGCTTTTTCGGACACCAGCATTCCTTGGTCCTCATCCGAAAGGATGGCATCCACTTCGCATACCATACCCGGTTTGATTTTTCGGTTTTCATTCTGCACCTCAATCTTTACCGGATAGGTGTGGGAGAGCAGGTCGGCCGAAACGCCAATTTCCTCAATAGCTCCAACAGATTCCTGCCCCAATGCACCGATGAATACCCGAGCTTTCTGCCCCTTCTGCAGGGAACCGATTTCGTCCTCGGAAACAGGAATTTTAACCAATACGGATTGAATATCTAACAGTTGAATTGCGGTGGAATTAGGGAGGATATTCATTCCCGGGGTAATGGATTTGGAACCCACCACTCCGGATCTTGGCGCCTTTAGGAAACAATCATCTATCCCGTTTTGGGCCATGGCCACTGCGGTAGTCGTTTGGGCCAGGTTCGTTTCCATTTCTACCCAATCAATTTCAGGAAGAGTTCCGTTTTCTTTCATGGGCTTGAGACGGTTGTAGGCATCCTGAGCACGCTGATGTTGCTGAGAAGCGAGGTCGTAAGCATTTTTGGCCATTTCCTGATCCAGCTTGGCCAGTAGCTGCCCCTTGGTCACATAGTCACCCTCGTTCACCAAAACTTCGGAGACATTCCCTGTAGTTGCAAAACTCAGCGGGGTCATTTCATTAGCCTCCACTACTCCAGAATACTGCAGGGTTACTTCCCCATCGTAGGGCATAACCTTGGCCAATCGTACACTTATCGATCGGTGGTTCTGAGCCAGTTCCTTGCCTGAGGCCTCTGGCGACTCCGCAGGCGAACAAGCCAACAGGGTGAGGGCAGGAAGCCCGCAAATCAGTAATTTTTTCATTTTCCTTTTTAATTTAACTTTTCGACTATTTCCGTTTTTTAGTCCAAATTGGGTGCAAAAAAAAGGGCTACTTCAACCCTTTAATCATGATGTTTGAAATGAGTTCCACCTTAGAATCCAAAGTTTTGAATCGGTCACGGGTTACAATGTCCAATTCAACACCCCGAATACTTGAGATGATCAACTCAGCGATTAAATTCACTTCATCATCGTCCATATGAGCCAGCTCCTTGTTGCTGATTCCGTCATGAAGCATATCGGACACCAATTGAATTTCCTTTTGATCGAACTTGTCTCTCAACAATTTGAAGTGTCCGCTCAATTCAATGGCATTCGAAGTATCTATGGTCAACCGGTAAAGGTTTATCTTCTCTTTGGTCTTTTGAAATTTGTAGGCAACAAAGGTCTTAAGCTTGTCTTCTATGGACTCATGCTTGCTTAATTCGGATTTTAGAGATTCAAAGAAATCCCCCATCTCCTCTTCGATTACCCGGTCAAAAATGTCGTTCTTACTTTTGAAATAATAGTAGAGTGTACTCTTCCCTTTTCCGGCGGACTTAGCGATGTCTTCCATGGTAGTTTTGTTCAATCCAAACTGCTGAAACATCTTTCTACCCGCATCAAGGATTTCCTGGATGGCGATATCTTCTTTCGTTAATGACATTTTTTCGACTAAATTCGTATTTCGGTCCAAAATTAGAATTAAAAACTGAATCTCAAGTAGCGTTAGGATTTTTTTTCATTTCCATGGGAGATGCCATCTGAACTCCTTGCTCTTTCCAAGAAGTGGGCTGTATTCCAAGCTTTAAATCACTTTTCACTTCTCATTTTTCGATAGGATAATACCAATCCAACCCAAAAGGGAAGCACTACGCCAGCAAATAACAACCAATCAATAATCCATTGAAATTCAACCAGTAAAACCAAAACAACTGTACCTATAGTTGGAAGTAAAAACCAGGCAAGTACACTTTTTGCCCGGTTGGTTCGAATGGAATCAATAGGGACCACAAGCAAGCCTATATTGAGCATGGCGAAATACATACAAAGCACCATAACCCAAACAGTTACCATAGCAATCGCTAAATCAGCGGGTATCCATTCCGACTTGTAGTCGTAGTTGTCGATAACGGCGATGGCAAAACCAATGATGAAGGACACTATACTGGGATAGAGCGTCGATTGCTTGTAATAGTTCATTAAGTCCGGTCTTTGACCGCCTTTCTCAAACCTTTCAAGTGCTTTTGAATATGATGGGCCACAATTTCGAGATGCTCTAAGCGAGAGTAGTCTCTTGAACCTTTCTTGTACGGAATCATTCCAATGGACTCATTTCCAATATGCTCTTCAATAGTTTGCTGGGCAGTCTTTAACCGGTTAATTAACTCAACATGGGAAAAAGGTTCAGTTTCTTCTACGCTTCGAGCGTTTACTTCAGAGAGTTTTCCCTGGAGTGGCAAGGGTTTCTGGCCTTTGCCCAAAGCACTGATATTTCGAGCAAAACTCTCATGCCAAAAGGTAATGTGTCCCAGGATGTCTTTGGCGGACCAAAGTGGGTTTACCCGAATTTGGAAATCTAAATCCTGGTGATAAAAGCCGATGAATTCTTTAACGGCATTTTGAAGGTCTACCAACTTGGACTCTATTTCGGGCGAATCGATCTTCATATTGGAACGAATCAACCAAAGATATCAGCTCACTCCCCTCTTTACAAGAAGAAATCGTGAAAAAATCAGGCCTTTTCCAGGCTCACTTCTACGGACTTGGAAGCCGGAGTATTGCTTTTATCTGCCTTTAGACCAATGGGAACCAAAACGTTCGCCTCGGGAAAATAGGTAGCTACATTGCCACGGGGAATGTCGTATGGAATGGCCAGAAATTGTTCTGCCCTTCGAATTTCACCTTGAAAATGACTTTTCAGATGAATCAAATCCAACAGCTTCAAACCTTCTTCCTTCATGTCCTCCGCGTTCATTAAAACTACCCGACGTTCGTTTTTGATTCCCCGGTACCGATCATCTAAACCATAGATGGTCGTATTATACTGATCATGGGTGCGAATGGTCATCATCAGGTAACGGCCTTTATCCAGCTTCTTACCCTCCCACTTATTCACGGTAAAATTGGCCTTTCCCGTAGATGTTGGAGAAAAATCACCGGCATGAGCGTTATTAGGAAGCCTAAATCCACCCTTTTGACGAATTCTTTGGTTAAAATTTTCAAAGCCAGGAATCACCTTTTCAATAGAATTGCGAATATTGTCATAGTTAGCAGCCATGCCCGCCCAATCTACCTGGGAGCGACTTCCTAGAGTAGATTGAGCTAAGCGAGATATAATGGCTACTTCACTGAGGAGGTGATTTGAGCATGGGGCAATGTCTCCTCGAGATTTGGAGACCACGCTCATGGAGTTCTCCACAGTGATAAATTGGGCGCCGGACGACTGAATATCCGTTTCACTGCGCCCAATGCAAGGCAATATCAGGGCTGTTTTTCCATGTATGATGTGGCTGCGGTTTGGTTTGGTTGAAACGTGAACCGTAAGCTCACATTGCTTCAAAGCTTCGGCGGTCAATTCGGTATCTGGGGTGGCTGATAGAAAGTTACCTCCCATGGCAAAAAACACCTTGGCCTTACCCCGGTGCATGTGCTCAATGGATTCAACTACATCGAGTCCATGTTCACGAGGAGATTTAAAACCAAATGTTTCATCCAATTTGTCCAGAAAAGCGGGTTTTGGTTTTTCCCAAATTCCCATCGTTCTATCCCCCTGAACGTTAGAATGTCCTCTAACCGGGCAGGTTCCTGCGCCAGGTTTACCAATAC
The DNA here is from genome assembly GCA_024398055.1 of bacterium SCSIO 12741. Lineage (NCBI taxonomy): Bacteria > bacterium SCSIO 12741. The sequence continues at coordinate 4,934,766 of CP073749.1, forward strand.
TTCCCTTGAGCAAAAGCAGGTTTACCACTTCCTGAATATTGCCTACCGCATTTTTGTGCTGAGTCAATCCCATGGCCCAGCAGATGATGATTTTTTTGCGATGCATCAGGATGTTGGCGCACCTTTTCACCTGCTCTTCCGAAATACCAGCATCTTCACAAAGCGATGAAAAATTGATTGTTTCAAGTTCTTTGATAAAGGACTCATAACCCTGCGTTTTAGTCTCGATAAATGAATGATCGAAAACCGTTCCGGGATTTTTCTTTTCTTCTTGTAAAAGCAAGTAGGTCACAGCTTTTAGAAAGGCGAGGTCGCCATTAATCTTGACCTGAACAAACTCGGTGGTAAGATCGGTGCCTCCACCAATCCAATCTTTTGGCGTCTGCGGATCTCGAAAATTCATCATCCCGGCTTCAGGCAAGGGGTTTACAGTAATTATCTCTGCCCCTTGCTGCCGGGCATCACGTAGTGCCGATAACATTCTTGGGTGGTTGGTTCCTGGATTTTGTCCCATGACAACGATCACTTCGGCCTGGTCAAAATCATCCAGGGTTACCGAACCCTTGCCTATTCCTAAGGTTTCGGAGAGAGCTGTACCGCTACTTTCGTGGCACATGTTAGAGCAATCGGGAAGGTTGTTGGTTCCAAACTGTCGAACGAAGAGCTGGTACAAAAAAGCAGCCTCATTACTGGTTCGACCGGAGGTGTAAAAAATGGCTTGGTCAGGAGATTCTAAAGCGTTTAATTGCTTCCCCATCAAATCAAAGGCCTCATCCCACTCTATTGGGCGGTAGTGTGAATCCTCTGCCCGCTTAATCATAGGATGGGTAATCCGTCCGGATTTGCCCAATTCGAAATCAGACCACTGTCCAAGTTCAGCAACGGAATGCTGTGCAAAGAAATCGGGACCGGCTTTCTTTTTGGTCGCCTCTTCAGCTACCGCCTTGGCACCGTTCTCGCAATACTCGGCCAGAAAAGCTCGCTTCTCATTAGGGTCGGGCCAGGCGCATCCTGGACAATCAAAGCCGTCAAATTGATTTAAACGATTGAGCACTTTCACCCCTTTCACCATTCCCACTTCACTCTTGATGTGCTGTAAAGCACTTTTGACTGCCTTGGGACCAGCGGCACCCGTAGAGGCATCTTCAAGAATGATTCCGGTAAACTTTTCAGGAGGTTGTGCTATCGTCTTCTTTGTACTCATAAATCCACTTAACAATCGCTTGCAAAAATGGTTGCGCCCGATGGAAATAAGCAATACCTACCCCGTGGTATTTCTCGACAACTTCTGCCTAACCTTAGGTAGCTACCCTCAACCCTTTGACAATCAATTCGTCCTTAGAAAATCTTTTTTAGAATTACGATTTTGAAAACCGAATTACCCAGTATTCACGATTCACCGGTTTCCCGGTTTTATCCATGGCCTTGTCCGCGTACTTATCTAAGCTGGCAGTCAGAAATCCGGCCGATTGGGCGAGCTCTTCAAGTTCCTGTGGTTCGTATAGTGTGAACCCATATTTCACGAAGGGCAGTTGCTGCATAAATGCTTTGGCGGCCCAGGTCAAAATCAGGCTTCCCTTCGGTTTTAAGGTTGCGTACAGCTGGCTCATAAATTCTTGAGGATTGGACCAGAAGTAAAGGGTATTAACTGAAAAAATGCGATCGAACCGGGCCCTTTGGTAAGGAAGTTTGACTCCATCGTAGATGTCAAACCGAATGGAATGGTTATCCATGAGCTCTTTGTTCAGTTCGGATGCAGCCAATTGCATGGTTTCGGAGAGTTCCAATCCGGTGTACTCAAGCGGTGAAGCCAATCCCAATAGCTCCTTCAAATGTCCGGCATTTCCATGTCCAACCTCCAGAATACTCATGTGAGATTCAAGATTCAGAGCTCCCATGGCCGATCGGGTCATGGCCAGGTTTGATTCATTCATAACCTCGGCCATTTTCAAACCCTGCTCTCCACTTGGCCGGGCCAATTGACCTGCCAAATTTTTCAGATCCGATTCTGTCCATTCCTGTTCCATAGAGTGATTTTTTTCGAAAATTGGAGCGACGAACTTAGGGCTAACATTTCGAAAAATTTTCGGCTTTGGAAAGAATACCGTCAACTAGGTATTGGTGGTTAGCGTGAAGCATCTCACCTTTGCTATTTAGAATTAATCTAAATAAATATAGAATTGAACACAAGTGTTTTATTAGTCTTCGATCAGTGGCATATCATTGTAGACCAGAACATTAAGCTTTATCACAAAAATATTTGTGTATCCAGCACCACCCAGGAATTTCGTCAATTACGCTTAGCCATTGCCAATTTTTTGAAATCTAAAGCGGATGGTGGACAACGTTGTTTACTCATCCATAATGTACATAGCAATACCAAGGTTGCGGTTCACCGAAAGCAGGTAAAAGATTTTTGGCATTTTCTAAGTCATGCTGAAAAGAATGCCCGTTTTATCAAAAGCTACCAGCGCCAAAACCAGGTAAGGCATTATAATCCTATTGTGCAGGAAGAGTGTATGTCATTTAAGTTGAACTAAAACTGACTACAACATGATTGAAACCGATATAATTATTGTTGGTGCCGGCCCCTGCGGACTTTTTACCGTATTCGAAGCCGGATTGCTAAAACTGAGATGCCACCTCATCGACTCTCTTCCCATTCCTGGAGGACAATGTGCTGAGATTTATCCCAAGAAACCTATTTACGATATTCCTGGATACCCCTCTGTTTTAGCCGGTGACTTGGTGGATAACCTTATGGAACAAATTCGCCCTTTCAAACCTGGATTTACCTTGGGTGAGCGGGTTGAGAAAGTAGAGAAAGATGAAGACGGTAAATTTATTGTCACTACCAATCTCAATACGGTTCATAAGGCCCCAGTGGTAGCCATTGCTGGAGGATTGGGTTGTTTTGAACCGCGCAAACCACCAATTGGTGCGATCTCCCAATTTGAGCAAAAAGGTATTGACTACTTCGTAAAAGATCCTGAGAAGTTTCGCGGCAAATCTGTTGTCATTTCAGGGGGTGGAGACTCTGCCTTAGATTGGGCCCTTTTCCTTGCGGACGACGTTGCTCAGGATGTGAGCTTGGTTCACAGACGGAGCTCGTTCCGAGGACATCCCGATTCTGTAGACAAAGTCATGCAGCTTGCCCAACAAGGAAAAATCAACCTCATTACGGAATCTGAGGTGGTGGATGTTCAAGGAAACGGACACCTCCAATCCCTTCAGATCAAACACAAATCGGGTGAAGTCATTTCCCAAAAACTCGACTATTGGCTCCCTCTTTTTGGTCTAACTCCGTCCTTGGGTCCCATAGCCGATTGGGGATTAAACATCAGTAAAAACAGCATTGAAGTAGACACCTTCGATTACAGCACCAACATTCCTGGAATTTTTGCCATTGGCGATATCAACACCTATCCGGGAAAATTGAAACTAATCCTTTGTGGTTTTCATGAAGCTACACTCATGGTTCAAAGTGCATTCAAAATCGTGTATCCGGATAAAAAATTATCCTTCAAATACACTACCGTTATGGGAGGTATCAACGGATTTGAATCATGAGTACTATCACCGTTACCGTAATAGATCGCGAAGCTCAAGCTCATGAGTTGGAGGCCCCAACCGATATGAATATGAACCTCATGGAGCTGTGTAAAGCTTATGAGCTTCCGGTCAAAGGCACGTGCGGTGGCATGGCCATGTGTGCAACATGCCACTGCTACATTGAGTCGGGACATGAGCTCAAAGAATCGACAGACGATGAAGAAGACATGCTCGACCAAGCCTTTTTTGTTCAGGATAATAGTCGATTGGGATGCCAGGTTTTTCTTGAGGAAGAATTAGATGGCCTGGTCATCCGACTGGTCGACGAAGGATAATATTAGCTATGAAAGAACAAGTTATCGGTCTTTTCTGGGGCTCCGATACAGGAGCTACAGAAGGCATCGCTCAGGAATTGGAAAAGATTCTTTCCCAAAAATTCCAAATTGACTCTCACGAATTACATGATTCCGGGGTCTCGAAAATAGCTTCCTACGACTACCTGATTCTTGGCCTATCTACCTGGTATGACGGAGAGTTGCAAAGCGATTGGGATGGTAAGTTCAACGAGTTTTGTGAATTGGATTTCACAGGTAAAACGGTCGCCGTATTTGGGTTAGGAGATCAATACGGCTACCCGGAATGGTTTGTAGACGGCATGGGAATCATTGCTGAGCAAGTAGCTCATGCAGGCGGAAGACTTATTGGCCACTGGCCTACGGATAATTATGAATATGATCAATCGAAAGCGGAAATGAAGCCCGGTTGGTTCTATGGTTTAGCCATTGATGAAGAAAATCAAGGGGAACGGACTACACAGCGGTTAAAAACCTGGACCGATCAGCTGACCGAAGAATTCAAAAAACGGATTTCAGCCTCTTCCATTCTGACCTAAAAAAAGCGGGAAGATATCTCCCCGCTTTTCTCTGTCGAGTAGTTTCTGCTTAGAGTTTAGCTTGAAACCAAGCACTGGCTTCTCCCACAGATTCGTTTACCTCTGCATCCTGATCATAGTAGTTGAACTGGTGATAAGGAGATTCCAATTCGGTTTCCATCCAGTGTAATTTCTTGTCAACTGAAGCAATGCGCTCAAAGTAGTTTTTGGTGTATTGAGGCAGTACAGCTCCATCGGAGTGAATCATTAAAGTAGGAGCATTTAACTGATCCGCTGAAGGCATAGGATCGGTGGTCAACCAATCTTCCCAGGACATCACAGCGAATTTATCGGCACTCCATTCTGGGACAGCACCTCGCTCTGGATTCAGGTAATAATCGTAAGGCCCATACATAGCAGCTGTAGGATCTTCGGTAGATATACTTGGGATGTAGGCTACCGTTCCATTTGCTGCATATTCCTTCTTAGCCTTGCGGGCAGCGTCAATTTTGGTTTGCACACCTTCTTCCCCACCGTAAAAAAGCTTAACGGCCTCTGCATCGTGTAGCCAGGAAGCCGCTGTTACTACCGATTTAATTCGATCATCTTCAGATGCCGCCATCAACGTGTACATGGCTCCGGCACATACCCCAAAAGCTCCAATCTTATCCTTTTGTATTTCGGGCTTGCTTTGGAGAAAAGTAACCGCGTTGATCACATCTTGCTTCTTCATAGCTGGGCTTTCGTAGAATCGAGGCTCTCCTTCACTCTCACCAAAATTTCTAAAATCAAAGGCCAGGGTGATGAAACCTTCTTCGGCCAATTTTTGGGCATACAGGCCAGCCATCTGCTCCTTCACCGTGGTCCAACTTCCTGACACTACAATCGCCGGGTAGGATTTCGAAGGATCATAATTCTTAGGGTAATAAAGGTTCCCTACCAGGTTGGCTCCTTCACTTTTAAAATTCACTTTTTCCATCGTCTTGGGATTTACAATTTCTGTTTGCGTTTGTGTTTGTGTTTGTTTATTCGATTCGGATTGACAAGACCATAGGGTCAGGATTCCGAGCATTCCAATCATCCAGTTTTTCATCATCATTTACTTTATCTGGTCAAGCATCCCGAATCCTCGAGCGGCCACCAGGGGATTAAAAATTTCTACATATTCTATGATCTCTCCAGCTTCATTGAATTGAAAGGTGGAGTAGTATTGGTTTTCATAAAAGTCGGCTCCATCCTTCAGCTTGATTTTCCCTTTGTACTTCACAAATACCCAATTGGGATCTTCCATGGCATATAGTTGTTGAAGGTTAAATTGCATGCCATCGAAGTTGGGAAACACCGGAGCCCAATAGGAGCGAATCCCTTCCTTTCCCTCTGCTCCCTCTGGAAATAGACCAGAAGCGTAAGGATTAATGTGTCGGGCATCCTCGGCAAAGAGGTTGACCAGTTTATCTACATTTTCCTCTTCCAGTGCGGAGAAAAAAGCTTCAACCGAAGCCTTGTTCTTCGTAGCGATATCTTGTTGCATGATTTTTTGATTTTGAATGCTTACTCCTTCATCTGTTTGCCCGTGCTCGCTGGTGCAAGCCCAAAGGCAATTCAGAGTCAAGAGGGCAATTAATGAATAGTGTCTCATTTCTTTAGATTTTTCATAGCCAGTTGTGGTAATTGGGTGTTTCCATCCTGGTACTTGAAATTGAATTTCATACCAGCTATTTTCCAGGTTTCATCCTCTTTTACCAGGTCAAAATTGTAACTACCAACTACCCACCATAGCTTGCCAGATTCGTTTTCCAGATAGTGGCTTGCTGTACCGTAGCAAAACACCTGTGCCTGGTTGTTGGAAAGGGTCATTTGGAAGTTGCCCAATTGGTGATGCGTATGATCAAAACCCGGCAGCAAGCCTTTCCAGGCATCTACAATTTCATCAGGCGTCATTGATGTGGCCGGACTTCCTGTCATCGACGAATAATCGAGCAGGACTTTTGAATCGAAAACTGCTTTTACCTGATCCCATTGTTGTTCATCGGTACTGACAAACAGTTCAATGACAGTTTCTTGAGGATTCTTCATTTGCTGTGCATTTAAGGAGAGAGTAATAAGGGCTATAAACCCGGTAATTATCGCTTTCATTGCTTTGAAAAATTTGAACAGGACAAAGCTCTAAAACACTTGACGGTCAAGCATTTTTATATCAAATGAAGAAGTATGAATTTCAAAGATTCGCCTGCTGACGGTAGGCTAAAGGTGTCATTCCGCTCTTCTTTTTAAAGAAAGCACTGAAATTGTTGGGGCTGTCAAACTGTAAAGCGTAGGCAATCTCCTTGATGCTCCAATCGGTTTGAGCGAGGTAGGATTTAGACAAGGACAAAAGGTGGCTGTGAATGTGGCTGAGGGCGGTAATTCCAGAAATGCCTTTGACAACAGCATTTAGGTGATTCGGATGGACGCTCAATTTTTGAGCGTAGTAGCTGGTGGAATGCAAGTTGGCGAAAGTCTCTACTTCGGCATTGGGGTAGAAGCTGGTTTGAATTAAGGTTTGATAGCGAGACAACAGTTTAAGATCGGCAGCTCGAAGGCTCATTTCCGCCAATTGCTGATCCACTTGCTCCTCAAACAACCTACGCACATAGGAGAGCAAAAGAAAGACCTGGGCTTCAATTATTCGAAACTTGTCCTCTGCCCCTCCATGGTACTCCTTCCAAATCACTTCATAGATTCCCAAAATTCGCGGCAATTGCTCTGCTGGGATATTAAAGGGAATGGACTTATCCATTTTCAGGTAAGGAAAAAGGGTGAGCAACTCCGTGAGCACGTTAGATTGGGCCACAAAGTCCTGGCTAAACATGAGGTAGTAGCCCTTCCAATTGGGAACAATGTCCCAGGATAGCAGCTGAAAGGGTGTGTTAAAGAAAACCGTAGTGCCTTCCGGAAAATTCGAAAACTGCCCCGAAATGACTTGCCCATCTCCTTCGGCTTTTATCGCAATGGCATAAAACTCATGTCGAAAGGCAGGCATCTGGCTTCGCACAAATTCCATGTTCTCTTCAAAACTCCGGATATCAAAGTGGGGATGTTTCGGTAGAGGAATAGTAATTCCCTCGCAGTATTCTGATATGGTTTTGAAGTGATTCAAAGGAACCATCAATTTAATTCAATCAAATTAAACGAATTGAAAAGAGCGATGATCCAAATGCATCGGATATTTATCACCACCTAAAAATCCACCAATTTCCCCTGAAATTCCACCACAGTCCACGGGCACTCCACTGCTAAGTTTGCACCTTAACCCCTAAAGTAGAAATATGCCTAAGGTTGCCGAATTCAACAAAATGGGAAGTATACATGAACTGAAATGGGTGGATAAATCCACTCCCAAACCCTCTCCCGGAGAGATCTTAATTGACGTAAGAAGTTTTGGGATCAATCATTCCGAAAGGGACTTTGTGCAAGGAAAATATGTGCAGCGTCCTCAATTTCCCTCACGTATCGGATACGAGGCCACTGGAGTTATCACGGGATTGGGTGAAGGGGTAACTAACTGGAAATTGGGAGATAGAGTAAACACCGTACCCGTATTCTCCATGAGCAAATATGGAACCTGGGCCGAAAATGCGGTGGTTCCTGCTCGGGCCTTGGTAAAAGCTCCCAAATTACTGGATGACGTACGAGCCTCTGCCGCCTGGGTGGCTTATGCCGCGGCTTGGGGTGGATTGGTTTATAAAGGTCAACTGAAAAAGGGTGACTACGTTTTAATCACCGGTGCTGCTGGTAGTCCCGGACTGGCTGCGCTGGATATTGCCAACCAATACGAAGCCATTCCGATAGCCGTTACGCGATCGCATGACAAGGTTCGAACATTGAAAAAACTCGGAGCTCATCATGTGATTGTGAGCTCTGAAGAAAATAGGGTTGATCGAATCATGGAAATCACCCAACAACATGGAGTCGATGTGGTATTCGATTGTATTGCTGGTCCCGGATTGGAAGAACTTGCCCAGATGGCCGCCCATCAGGCGGCCTTGATCGTTTATGGAATGCTCTCCACGGCTCCTACTCCACTCCCCTTGTTTCCAGCCTTTGAAAAGAACCTTTCCTTTCATGGTTTTACGGTCAAAGATGTTTTCGAAGACCCTGAAATCTGGCCCAGGGCTGAACGAGAATTGCGCACCGGATTCAACAATGGATTGCTAATGCCGGTTGTCTCTCGATCTTTTAACCAGGCCGATTGGCAGGAGGCACTTCAATACTTGCAAAACAAAGGACGGGTGGGCAAGGTGGTAATAAAACTGAAATGAGTTGGTCACTTGATACAAATCCTCAACTTTGTATCATGGAGTCGTTTAAGTACTACCAGGATATCAACGACATGTGTGAGGAACTTCAAATTCCTCGTCTTCGTCATCCTGAGTTTTACATTGTCAAGTTTGAGGATTACGTTCAGTTTACCGCTGAAAACAACGACGATACTCCTTTTACCCACGACTACTTTGAAATTAGCATGGGGGAAGGCCACAACGTTACGGTGACCATCAACAGCAATTCTCAGAGTTTTGGAGAACGGAACTTAATGTTCATCTCGCCCAGGCAAGTAGTTTCCTGGAAGCACGATTACCCCCAAGGTGCTACTCCACCGGAATACGAGACGACGAGTTACATGATCCTGTTTAAACCCGAGTTTCTGGCCTTTGCTTCCGACTTGTTTGACGTATACAAAAAGTTTCCTTTTTTCAACCACAATTCCAAGTTAGCCTATACGGTTCCCCAGGAATTAAAAACGGAATTCTTCGCCCAGATTCAGGAGATATACGACCAGTATAAAAACGAAACGGAAGATTACCTGGAATTTGCCCGGGCCCAGCTCACCTTGTTCTTACTCAAAGCCAAGAAATCCTTGAAACCCCATGAGGATGCCAATATCGTTAAATCGAGGGCTCATGAAATCACCTACAACTTTGAGAACCTTATTAAACGAACGGCAGACAAAAGACAGCCCACCGCCTACTACGCCGATTTGCTCCATGTGAGTCCCGTATACTTGTCTGAATGTGTAAAAAAGGTGACCAACAAAACCGTGAAGACCATAGTGGACGAATACCTGATTTTGGAAATGAAATCCAGGCTTCGCAAATCGGATGAACCCATCTCTCAAATTGCTACAGATTTGGGCTTTAGTGACGATTCCAACTTTACCAAATTCTTTCGAGCCAAAACCGGTTCCACTCCCCGATCCTTTCGTAAGGCGATCAGTGCCTAAGGGGCACACCCCTCACCAGGTATTTACCTTATTTTTTACCATTATTACCTCAATTAGCACCTGACAAATAGGTGACTCTCCCGGTAATTTTGCCCTGAAATTTAATTCCAAACGAAAATGATTAATAGAATTTACTCCGCAAGGAGCAGGGCTCTTATCACCCTAAAAAGCATAGGATTATCCTGGATATTGGTCAGTTGCGGTGGTGGCGATTATGGTTCCTACTACAATCAAGAACCGCCTGTATTGCCCGTTATTCAAGTGAAAAAAGGAAACTACGAATCTACTAAGTCCTTTCCCGCCGTTACGGAAGGATTGCAAGAAGTAGAAATTCGGGCCAAGGTGAGTGGCTACATTCAAGATATATACATCGACGAAGGACAATATGTGGAGCAAGGGCAGCCCTTGTTTAAACTGGAAGCCAATCAATTGAGCCAAAACGCTGAGGCGGCCAAAGCGGCGATCGAAACGGCGAGAGCCAACGTGGAGTCGGCCAAAATTGAAGTGGCCAACCTCAGGCCCCTGGTTAAAAAGGACATCGTAAGTAAGGTTCAGCTATCGAATGCCGAAGCTAAACTGGTGGCCAATCAAGCGCAACTGGAACAGGCTAAAAGCAACTATCAGGCCTTGCAGGCAAGCGTGCAATATACGCGCATCGTAAGCCCGATTAGCGGCTACGTAGGCAAGCTCAATTTTAAACAAGGGGCCTTGGTGGGTCCAGCTACGGTAACTGCACTCACTACTTTATCGAATACCAGTGATTTGCTGGTTTACTTTTCGATGAGTCCAAAGGACCTACAGGACCTGACTCATAAATTGCCGGGCCAGGATCTCCTGGAAAAATTAAAGCACCTCCCTCCTGCCCAGTTTTTTGCTGAAGATCTCCAGGTTCGATTGACAGAGGGAATTGTAGAGGCCTACACCGGAAAAATTAATACCCAAACCGGTGCCATCCAAATGCGGGCACGTTTCGAAAACGATGGCCAAACCCTGTTTAGCGGAACTCAAGGCAGCATCGAACTGAGAAAAGAATTCATCAATGTAATTGGGATTCCAGCCTCTTCGGCTTTCAAAATGCAGGGGCTCGACATGGTATACACCCTCGGTGAAGGAGATACACTACAGGTTCGACCCATTCAAATTGCTGAAAAAACAGACCGCTACTACCTCATTCAATCGGGGTTAAATCTGGGGGAAACTATTTTGGCTCAAGGGGTAAATACGGTGTATCCCAACTCGGTTATCGTACCTCAACCGACAACGGCCGACAGTGTGGTCCTTTCTTATCAATCGGTTTACAAGTAAAAAGCTATGTTTCAAAAGTTTATAGACAGACCAGTTCTATCACTGGTCATCGCAGTAATCACGGTCATTCTGGGGTTATTGGTATTACCACCATTCCGGTTTCGCAATACCCTAACATTGCCCCGCCTACCGTAGAAGTTTCCACCAGTTATCCTGGTGCCAGCGCACAAACCATTTTGGAAAGTGTGATCTCTCCGCTTGAAGAAGCCATCAACGGGGTGGAAGGAATGAAATACATTACCTCTACCGCCAGCAACGATGGTTCTGCCAAGATCTCGGTCATTTTTAATCAAGACATCGATCCTGATTTGGCCGCTGTAAATGTTCAAAACCGGGTTTCCCGGGCCAATGGGGTTCTACCGGCGGTAGTTATTCGAAACGGGGTGATTACCCAAAAGACGGAAAACAGCCACTTGATGTTTGCTTCCATAGCCTCAGAATCGGAAAATTACGATGAGGTCTTTTTGCAGAATTACCTAAAGATTAATGTTATCCCAGTTCTTCAGCGAATCGAGGGCGTGAGTAAGGTTGAGGTTTATGGTGCCAAGGATTACGCCATGCGAATCTGGATCAATCCCAACAAATTGGCTAACCTGGGCCTCACTCCTATGGACGTTAGTCGAGCTATTCAGGAGCAAAGTCTGGAAGGCGCTCCTGGTGCTTTGGGACAGAATTCTGAGCAACCTTTTGAATTGGCAATCACCTATGCCGGTCGGTTTAAAACAGTGGAAGAATATGAGAACATTGTTCTACGAACCGAAAGCAATGGAACCCAACTCCTGCTTAAGGATGTAGCGGACATTGAACTGGGAGGATTCTCCTATTCTACTTCTTCAGAAACAGATGGAATTGCCTCCATCACTTTTGGGGTAAGCCAGCTTCCGAATACGAATGCCCAAGCCATCAACGCCGACTTGATTGAACAGTTGAATGCCTTGGAAAAGGACTTTCCGGAAGGCCTGAAAGTGGTCATGAACTACAACACGAATGACTTTCTGGAAGCCTCCATGGATCAGGTACTTCAAACCCTGATTGAAGCCTTCTTACTTGTGTTTCTGGTGGTTCTTTTATTCCTGCAGGATTTTAGATCAACTCTCATTCCGTTGATTGCCGTTCCGGTTTCGGTTATTGGATCTTTCTTCTTCCTCAAGCTGTTTGGTTTTTCCATGAACATGTTGACTCTTTTCGCCCTTATTCTGGGAATCGGGATTGTGGTGGATGATGCCATCGTAGTTGTGGAAGCGGTTCACGCCAAACTGGAAAAAGGAGCCTCCAATGCCAAAGAAGCCGCCAAACAGGCCATGAGTGAGATCAGTGGTGCCATTATTTCGATCACCTTGATCATGTCAGCAGTATTCGTTCCCGTTACCTTCTTGCAAGGACCTGCTGGGGTATTTTACAAGCAATTTGGAATCACGGTAAGTGTGGCCATCGTTATTTCAGCGATCAACGCCCTTACCCTGTCCCCGGCACTAAGTGCTATTTTCTTAAAGCCGATTCACGAATCGGATGAAAAACCCAAGTCTCTACTTCAGCGGTTTTATGCGGGATTTAATTCTGCCTTTAATGCCATGAAAGAAAAGTATACCCGGGTTGTATCGCTTTTCATCCGTCAAAAATGGATGGCCTTTGGGATCCTCGGCTTATCGGTGTTCATGATTTGGGGGTTACAGAAATTCATTCCCCAAGGATTTGTTCCCACAGAAGACCGAGCCGTAATTTTTATGAATGTAGAATTACCTCCTGGATCCTCCTTAGGACGAACCATGCATGCCCTGGAACAGCTCAATGAAAAGATCACAGCCATGGACAACGTAGACAACTTCTCCTACACGGCTGGTAGTAACTTCTTCTCTGGCCCTGGAAGTGCCAATGCACTTGGCTTCGTTGGACTAAAATCCTGGGGTAATCGAACCGAAAATGGATCGGATATGGCGAGCATTGTGACCGAATTGAATGCCATTGCGAAGTCAGTAAAGGATGCGAATATTCTATTCTTTGAGCCTTCCAGCGTGCCGGGATATGGAACCGCAGATGGTTTTGAATTCAGACTGATTGACAAAACCTCCGGTGATATTGCAGCCTTGGATCAAGTAGCGCAGGGATTCTCCTACCAGCTCTTTCAGCGTCCGGAGATTCAATACACGTCGACCTCGATCAATACCAATTTCCCACAATACGAATTGAAACTAAACGTGCCCAAAGCCAAACAACTGCAGGTATCGGTGAGTGATATCATGTCCACCCTGCAGGGCTATTTTGGAGGCCTATACGTCGCCGATTTCAACAAATTTGGGAAACCCTTCCGGGTGATGGTACAAGCCGATCCTAAGTACCGTAAAAACGAAAATGCCCTGGCCAGTGTCTTTGTCAAATCATTGACCGGAAATATGGTCCCCCTCAATGCCGTAGTAAGTTTAGTTCCAAGCACAGGACCTCAGATGGTGAGCCGCTTTAACCTGTACAATTCGGTAGCCTTTAACGGAAGTTCCTCTTGGGATCATAGTTCAGGGGATGCTATTCGAGCCATTCAGGAGGAAGCTAAAAAGCTGCCCAAAAACTACGGTGTGGAGTTTAGTGGAATTACCAAGGAAGAGATCAAAAGTTCTGGACAGGCCCCGATTATCTTAGGATTGGGAATTCTGTTTACTTTCTTCTTCCTGGCCGCTCAGTATGAAAGTTTGTTTCTCCCCTTCGCGGTGTTGCTCCCACTACCCGTGGGTGTAGCCGGGGCCTTTCTATTCACCTCGATCGGTGGATTGGAAAACAACATTTATCTCCAAATTGCCATGCTCGTGTTGATCGGATTAATGGCCAAAAACTCCATCCTGATTATTGAATTTGCCAAACACAAACGTGAAGAAGGGCTCAGTATCATCGAAGCCGCCATTGAAGGGGCCAAGGAAAGACTTCGGCCTATTCTAATGACCTCTTTTGCCTTCATTCTTGGACTTCTTCCTCTGGTATTGGCCAATGGCGTAGGAGCCATGGGTAACCGCTCCATTGGAACGGGAGCCGCTGGTGGATTGCTGGTGGGAACCCTATTAGGTATCCTGGTAATCCCGGTCATGTTTGTGATTTTTCAAGGCTTGCAAGAACGATTTGTTCCTTCAAAAACTAAGTAAGATGAAAATGAAATTAGCAACAAAAGCTGTGGCCATTATAGCCTTGGCTACAAGCATGACATCGTGCCTGGTGACCCAAAAGTATGAAGGCGTGAATGTGAAAGAAGAGCAGCATCTATTCCGATTGGATAGCCTAAGTACAACGGGCCAAAAATTGGAAGATATGGCTACCGTAAAATGGAGTACCTTCTACCAGGATCCCATTCTCAAAAGCTACATTGATACCGCGCTGAAGTACAACTACAGCAACCAAATCGCCTTTAAGAACATCGCGATCTTCACGGCTCAGTTTAAGCAGGGAAAAATGGGCCAGCTACCAAGAATTACCCTGCAGGGAAATGGTCAACGGCAAAAGCAGGCCTCTAACTCTCAGTTTGGTTCCTTTTTTAGTGAGCCCTTTGAACAATACACCATCAGTGGAACCTTGAGTTGGGAAGCCGATTTATGGGGCAAGATCAACAGTCAAAAATTGGCCGCCCAAGCTGAATTTGAAAAATCGGTGACGGCACAAAAACTGTTGCAGACTACCCTTATTTCCAATTTGGCCAATACCTATTTCGACTTGTTGGCTGCTGATAACCGCAGACAGATTTTAACCGAAACGGTGACGCTTCGTCGGCAAAGTGTGGAAACGCTCAAGGCCTTGAAGGATGCAGGCAAGAGCAACTCTTTGGCTGTGAGTCAGGCTGAGGCTCAACTCTACGGTGCAACCATTCAATTGCGCAATGTGGAGAACCAGGTTTTTGCCCTGGAAAATGCTCTAGCAACTTTGGTGGGAAAAGCGATAACAGACATTCCCAGAAGGCAATTGGATGAACAACGGTTTCCGGAAGAATATACCTCAAGTGTTCCGGTTTCCCTGCTGAGCAATAGACCGGATATTCTGGAAGCCGAATTAGATTTTCGCAAAAATTTTGAGCAGGTCAACGTAGCCCGGGCCTCGATGTATCCCACCATCGTTTTATCGGCCGAAATGGGGTTGCAAAGTTTGAGTCCTTCTACCCTGTTTGGCAGTTCCTCTTTCTTCAACACGCTTACCGGGGGATTGACGCAGCCCTTGTTTCAAAAACGCCGCTTAAAAACCCAGAAGGAAGTGGCCATTAAACGAATGGAAATAAGCAAACTGCAATTCCAGGAAAAGGTGTTGAATGCGAGTATAGAAGTGAGCAACCTGTTAAATGAATTGAAAACGGCTTCAGCCAATTTGGAGGTGCTCGAACAACAGGAAGTGGCTTTACAAAACTCCTTCGAAGATTCCCAATTGATGCTGGTCAATGGTTTGGCCAACTACCTGGATGTGCTGAATGCTCAATCGAGTTTATTGGTTGCCCAGTTGGCGACGGTTGATGCTCAAAATCAAAAACTGAAGCTCTCCACCCAAATTTTCAAGGCTATAGGAGGTGGAGTAAACTAACTCAGAATTTGGAGTGACTTCAGGGAATGTGGGTGTCACCTTTCCCATCGGCTTTTTCTTTAAAAATGCTGAAACAACAATTCGATCCGTCGGGATCATCAGTTTTGCCGAATCGACACGTTTTCCTGAAGTCCTCCTTTTCTTACCTGGTTTTAAGTCCAGGCTTCGCTCTTCTTGTAAATCCACCAACCGGTATAAATCAGTAGAAATTGAACGGCTACACGAATCATGGGAATGGGAGGGTCGCCAATGGCGGGATTCTCACGAAACAAATCCCACACATGAATGGGTAAAAATGCGATCATAAGTCCCATGAAAAACAACCCTCCTGTTTTGCGAAAACGAGGAACAATTAAAACCACGCCAGTCACTAACTCGGCAAGGGCGGCAAGAATATGAGCCAAGGTTGCCGGGATAAAATCAGGAATCATCGCAGCATAAGCCTCGGGTGCCACCAAATGTGCGATTGCACCTGCGAGCATGACTACACCCAGAACATAGGAAAGTATCTTTTTCATTTTTTGATGAATTTACGAAAACTGATGACCATGGTCAAAAGCACCACGGCAGCAACACTTAAGAGAACGAATAACCACTTAATACTGGTAAAAAGTGAAGCCTGGTTTACCTGATCGGCGGTTATGTGAGGATAATCATTTAACAAACCAAGTACCTTAAAGTTTTCGAGGTAGTCAAAAAGGACGCAGTTCAATAAATCAAAAAAACCAGCTTCTCTAACACTTATCTCAGATCAAAACATTGTAAAAAAAATTTATTGGCCGAGAACGTAGGTGTCGTAGTATTCTCTGAACGATTCAAACAAAAAATAACTCGCTTCTTTCGACACATCGGCTTCAGGTACGGCCTCCTGAAAACCGTGATACCCTCCTTTGTACAAGCCAAACTTTACCGGAACATGGGCTTTTTTCAAGGCATCCATGTAGGCGATGGTTTCATCCCGAAAAGGCTCGCTCTCCCCTACAATGCTAATGGTGGGGGGAAATCCGGTGTAATCTGTATTTAAAGCCGGAGATGCGTAGGCTGGTACTTCTCCTTGAATTCCTTCGAGGTAATAGCGCCAACCGATTTCATTGTCGTTGCTGTTGTACACGGGAGCCAATTGCATCGTTCTGGCCGATTCGGTTATTTGCCGATGATCAATCATAGGACAAACCGGGACCTGAAAAGCGATATCTACGGCCTTCGTATCCCGTACTTTGAGGGTTAATGCTGCCGTCATTCCTCCGCCGGCACTATCTCCGGCAATGATGAATCTCTTGGGTAATATTTTGAGTTCATCCGCCTGTTCTTTCATCCAAAGCAATGTATCATAGCAATCATTAAATCCAGCTGGAAAAGGTGCTTTTACAGACAAACGGTAATCGGCTGTAACGACCACGCAGGGACGCGCATCCAGGTACTTTTTCATTTTAACCAAAAACATTTCGGGGACCAGAGACATATAGGCACCCCCATGGTTGTAGAGCAAGGCGGGCAGTACCTTGTTCGAATTCTTGGGTCTAAAAATGCGTATACGAATATCCGGACCACCATGGGTACTTGGAATATAGCGTTCCTCCGAGTCGTAACCGTCTATGTCCTTTCCAGCATAGCGGTTTTTAACCATTCTATTCATGAAATTTACAAACCAGCGATATCGGGTGAATTTTCCCAAAAACCGGTACACGGCAAATGCCAGGGGTTGATCCAGTTCCGGATCAACATAGGGCCTTGTGGCTTTCATAGGTCTTGTTGTTTATTGGATCGCTGCCTTGATGTGCTCCAAATAGATTTGGGCCCTTTCGGCAGCAAAGTGATCGATGTAGTAGGCCATCAACCCAAGGGTCATCATGGCCAGACTAATGGCTTTCCAGGTAGGTGAACCCAGCAGAAAAAAGAGAATGGCGCCACCGATGGTAAAGATGACGGCAAAGGGATAGGAGTATTTGAAGATTTCGTCAAAACCTTCTACCCGGGCCTTTTCGTTGAGGGCAAATTCTTTGGGGTTTTGCTGCCAGGCTTTTTCATAAACTGCTATCCGGCTTTTGTTGCTAAACGCCCCCGAAATTCCCATAACCAAAGGGATTAAACCCACAACCAAGGTTGGAATGACCAATGCCTTGGCATAGGGCGTGGTTCCAAATTTCCAGAAGAGGATGCCCCCTAAAACGACGATGGCTCCGATAATGGCCATAACAATGGCTTCTACAATTTCGCCCTTGGCCCAATTGACGGTGTGATGAATGAGTTCCATATCAACTTGCTTTTCGGAATTGAACAGGAGTTAGGCCCGTCTTTTTCTTGAACAGTCGACTGAAATACTGCGAATATTCAAAGCCAAGATCAAAGGCTATTTCGGATACACTTTTGTCACTGTTTAGGAGTTGACCTTTGGCTCTTTCAATCAGGGTATAATGAACATGTTCCAAAATACTCTTGCTGGTCGATTTCCTGATGAGTTCATTCAAATAATTGGAAGAGTAGTTGAGGTTATCAGCAAAATATTGAACCGTGGGTAATCCCTGACTTCGCTGATATCCTTCCTCAAAATAGCCTTCCAACAATTGAGTAAATCGGACCACCACATCTTGCGAAAATCGTTTCCGGGTAATAAACTGTCGGTTGTAAAATCGCTTGGAGTAATTCAATAACAATTCCAGGTTACTTACGATCACCTCTTCACTAAACTCATCAATATTTGAATCCAACTCCCATTGAATCTTCTTAAGAATGGATTCGATAATGGTTCTCTCCTTTTCAGAAATATGGAGTGCCTCGTTAGACTGGTAACTGAAGAAATGAAAATCCTTCATTTTTCTATCCAGATCAAAGGCTTTGAGTAGATCGGAATGAAAAAACAATACCCAGCCCTGGTCGGCCCGAACCTCATCATCAAAGGAGTATTCGATTACCTGTTCAGGCGCTAAATAAACCAAAGATCCTTCCTGGTAATCGTAAGTTTCTCGTCCGTATTTAAGTGATCCGTGCTCGTCGTTTTTAAAAGATATCTGATAAAAATCACAGATATACTTGTAATCCGGCACCGCCTTAACAAAGGGTTTATCCGAAAAATCCATGAAGGCAATCAGCGGGTGTTTGGGCCCGGGAAGCTCCATAAACTTGAATAATTCGGTCAATGATTTTATGGTATAAAACTCACTCATTCTTATCTACAAAGTTTCAAATTATCTAAAGACCAACATGCTCTTTGGAAAGTCCCCATACT
Organism: bacterium SCSIO 12741; assembly: GCA_024398055.1. Classification (NCBI taxonomy): domain Bacteria; species bacterium SCSIO 12741. The sequence continues at coordinate 4,953,519 of CP073749.1, forward strand.
TTTTCCACCAAATCATCATCCAAAGCTTCCGGATTGGGGTCACGGATTTCACTTTCATAAACGAATTGACCGTTGACATCTTCAAAATCATCAGACACGGCCAATCGTACAATCCTCTCGGCCCCCACTTCGGGCTTAGAGGCGAAAAAATGCATGTAAGGCACGCCAATTATTTTTTCCCAGCCCTTAATTTGGTGTAAGAGATTGGTTTTAATAAAGCCTGGATTCAGCGCATTTACGGTCACTCCAGTACCCTTGAGCTCCCGGGCCATTTTACGGGTTACCATGTTCATGGCCAATTTGGCCTGTGCGTAGGATTGTAGGGTGCTCCAGCCCTTGGTTAGTTGGATATCATCGAGATGAATGTGTCCATTTTTCTGCATGGCTGAAGACAGGTTAATAATTCGTGCCGGTGCAGAAGCTTTAATCCGATCGAGCAATAGGTTGTTAAGTAAAAATGGAGCCAGGTGATTGACCGCCCAGGACATTTCCATCCCCTCTTCAGTGATTACTCGCTCGCCAGCATTCATTCCTGCACAATTAACGAGAATGTCAATTTTGGGGCAACGATCCAATACTTCCTGGGCCGCACTCCGAATACTTTTTTGAGAAGACAAATCGCAATGCACGTAATGGATATTCTCATTTCCAGAGGCCTTCCTGATCTCCTGAATGGCCTGCCTGGACTTGGTTTCGTTTCGGCCAAATAGCATGATTTTGGCTCCCATTTCAGCCAGTTGTTGCGCGGCTACTTTCCCCATTCCGTCCGTACCTCCGGTAAAGACGACGGTTTTATCCTTCAAATCTTTGTTCCAATGCTTTTCCATGATTTCTCCTTTATTTGATTCGACTCCATTTTGTGGTTTGCCCCAAGGCCGGAATTCCCAGGTAACCTCTTAAGTGAAGTACTCCTTTTTCTATCCAGATGTAGCACTTGTAGGTATCTCCATCTTCGGCATTGTAGATTCTACCGTCCTCATACTCTTCCCCATCAAAAGCCAAACCGGTAAGGATGGTGGCTCCCACCATATCCCGGGATCTTAGAGCTTCATCGGGGTTGTTGACATCCTTTTTGGAAGTGCCGTCTGGGTTTACAATGTTTTTGCCCCATAGCAGTTTTCCGCAGTAGGTGCTTCCACAGGAAAAAATCTCGATTTTTCCGTCTTTGTCTTCTGTCTCCCAGACTCCCAGAATTTCATCTGCCTTCTGCTGGGACCATCCCGTTAGGCCACCCAACAATACGAGAGTGGTCAATACCATTTTTTGCATCTTTTTCTAATTCTAAAATGAGAGGATAAAGGTCCTAAGAAAGAAGGGCCAATGCTGTATACAATCCACGCGTTGTTGTATACATTTCACCGGTAAGAAATGAAAGATAAAAGACTGGTAAACAGAAGATTTAAAAAGAAGACCTCAGGATCCCTCAGCCTTCCATAAGAATCCAATTTTAGGATGGATAATTGGAACCTTTTTGAATCAAGAATCCACTCTAATTCGGGGAGTTTTTCAAAGCGTAGTTCTTCGGACTCATCCCGGTCTTTTTCTTAAAGAACTTGCTAAAATTCTGAGGTTGTTCAAATCCAAGTCCATAAGCAATTTCGCTGATGGTATCGGGGCTGTTAGCCAAAAGCGATTTCGCTCTTTCGATCAAGTAATAATGAATGTGCTCCAAGGCACTTTTACCCGTTTCTTGCTTCAGTAAATCCCCAGGTAATTGGGTGACAAATGAAGCTGTTCGGCCAGGTATTTGACTGACGGCAGCCCTTGTTGAGCCACTCCTTCCGATTCGAAATATTGGGTAAGTAGATCTTCAAACCTGGCTACAACTCCCTTGCTGTGGTTGCTCCGGGTAATGAATTGACGACCATAAAACCGCTTGCAATAATTAAAGAGCACTTCCAGGTTAGAAACGATCAAATCGTGACTAAAGGCATCCAGGTTCATGCTGTATTCTCCTTCGATCACCTGAACAACTGAATAGAGTGTTTGCTTTTCCTTTTCTGAAACGTGCAAGGCCTCATTGGCATCGTAGGAGAAGAAGGTGTACTCCTTTATCTTTTGATCGAGAAAACTCGTTCTTATCAAATCCGGATGAAAATAGAGTCCCCAGCCCTCCGGATAGGCCCGATTGTCAATATCAGATACTACGGTCACTTGCTCCGGAGCCATACACAATAGTGAGGCTTCCGTAAAATCGTATTCCTTGCGTCCGTAAAGGAAGTTAGCATCATCGAGCTTCTTTAAGGCCACGCAGTACAAGCCCAAAACGGTGGGAATATCGTTTACCGATTCCTGAACTTTAATCTTTGAAAAATCAATAAGAGTGATTAGCGGATGTACGGGTTTTGAAGGGTATCCCAAGATCTCGTGCAACTTGCTGATAGAGGTTACTATCCTTTTGGCTTTCTGATTTTGCTTTGACCGAGTCATCCGTTCATTCTTTTGTCAGTAGTGTAATATTAGGTAAAAGCCTCTAATGGAATGTCATTGGAGGCTCTCGTTTAAATAAACCAGAGGCCTAAATACGACGGCCTCTGGTCATTTACTCATTCTTTACTTCATGTATTTGTCAAACCACTCCAACATCATTTCCGGATGTTTCCCAAAGTAGTTGTAGCCATCAAATCGTTTGGTAGTTCCTTCTACCCAAAACAGTTTTTTGTCCTCTGCGCCCAACCGATCAAAAGTGGTTTGAACATCGTCTGGTATGGTCCAAACATCCTCTCTCACTTGAATAATGAAGGTAGGAACTTTTACATTGGCCGCATAGTGATGTGGAGACATTTCACTACTCTTAAATCCTCCGAGCTTCACTTGTTCCTCGTCCAAAACATCCAGGTGATCGCCTAGTCCCATTCCGTTTAAGGTCACCTGAGACATAATATTCATAGATGCAGGCTGTGGGCAAACAAAGGCTTTTACGTCCTCAAAATACTCAGGATGTTTGGTCATGGCTACCATGGCCGCATCTCCTCCTGCACATGGATTGAAAAGCCCTACCGTCATATTTTTCAAAGCCTCATTTCCTTGAACGTATTGCATGGCTCCAACCACATCCTGGTATTCATGTAAACCTACTCCACAAACATGGTTATCTGCGGACGCACTCGTTCCATGATTTCTGAGGTCATAGGTCAATACATTGTACCCGGCGTCATGCAGTGCTTTGTACAGCGGATGAAAATTTACATGCACATCACTGAATGCACTCCAGGGCTCCATGTGTCCTGGAAAACCGGTCCGGTTAAAGGTCATGGGGTGATTGCAAATAATGAGCTTATCTGAATTTGCCGGAATATACCAGGCAGACAAAGAGGTACCATCCATAGATGGGAAGGTAATTTCTTCGAATTCCATTCCATAGTCAGAAGGTGTCTCCAATAAGGGTGTGGGGTGATCCACAAAAGTATATCCCTTGGCCAAGCCTTTAATTGTCTCTAATTGTTCTGCTGTTATTTGTGCCATTTTTTCGATTTTTTTGAATTGAAAAGATTAGGACACAAAGGTCTGAACACGAAGGTGGTGGGCACTTATCCGTATTACAGGATAACATAGCCATTTTACAGGATGACAGCCATCTATTCCCTTAGAATCAATTCAAATTCAACCGAAATTCTTTAGGAGTCAATCCCGTTTTTTTCTTGAATAAACGACTGAAGTATGGGGGATGCTCAAAGCCGAGTTCAAAGGCAATTTGAGAAATGGATTCTTCACTATTGAGGAGTTTGTTTTTCGCTTTTTTGATCAAGGCATTGTGAAGATGATCCTGTGCGCTCAATCCGGTTTCTTTTTTGAGCAAATCGCTGAAATAACTGGAAGACAAATGAAGTTCATCCGAAAAATAGCTTACCGAGGGCAACCCTTTTTCCTGAAGTTCAGGTGAGTCTACATATTCTTTTAGCAGCCCTTCAAATTTGGATAGTAAATCGCTATTGACGGCTTTTCGGGTTTTAAACTGCCTGCCATAAAAGCGTTTGATGTAGTTCAGCAGCAGTTCGATGTTAGAAACCAAAAGATCGTTGCTGTAGTCATCCATGTTCTGCTCACTCTCTTCCTGAATTTTAAAAACAATTTGATTGAGCGTTTCTTTTTCCTTTTCGGAAAGATGAAGCGCCTCGTGAGTCACGTAATCAAAGAACCCGAATTTGGAAATGGAGGACTGCAACGGATAACCTTGAATGAGGTCTGGATGAAAGTACAATGCCCAACCTTCCATATCGCCTTTCTTGATATTGCCATCGATCGTAAAAACCTGACCCGGTGACATACCCAAAAGAACGCCTTCCTGAAAATCAAAATAGCGCTGCCCATATAAAACGGGGGTAGCAGCAAACTTGGTTTTCATGGAGATGGTGTAGAGCGATGTAGCCACCTTGTGGTGGGATGTACTCATCAATTCTGCTTCAGACAGATCCACCAAGCTGATGAGGGGATGTGCGGGTTTAGGATACCCCATGGCTTTGTGAAAATCGGTGATGGATTCAATTTTGAAAATATCCGACATAGTACGAAAGTTAGCTTTTTTGGGAGGATCTGTATATCCACCATCCCACATAAATAAATAGGAATTGAAAAACCAGTCTGATTAAGGGAAGCGGAGGCTCACCAATCGCCGGATCGTCGCGAAATAAATCCCACACATGAATAGGCAAAAAGCCAATCATTAACACCGAAAAGCCAATGCCACCCCACTTTCTATACTTCTCCCACACCAGGGCAAATCCAACTGGAAGCAAAGCCATAACAGCAGCAACATTGGCCACCGAAGCGGGAATGAAATCGGGGATCATGGGGGCGAATTGATCGGGTTGAAACACATGCCAGCCCGCCATCGCGAATAAAAAAATGGAAATGAAATAGGCAAGGGTCGTTCTCATGAAATTAAGGGTTAAATTTAGAAATGTGTTCAATGCCCTCTTGATACACCTCCATGGATGGATGTGAAGAAACTTTTTCGAGAAAAATGATCAGGGAAAAGGTGATAACCACCGACAGCGATACTCCCGACCAAAAGTTGGATTTATCCCACAAAACCACAAGCAAGCCAGCTACCAACATCCCCGAGAAAATGTAGAGATACATTGGGAACTCGGCCATGGTTTTAGCCATACGAACTTTTTCAGTTTCCAAAGCCTCACCTCTATTCGTTTCGTAAATGCTGATGGTGGACTGCTGTTGCTTCCCTACATAAGATCGATAGGATAATCCCATGGCTAAAAAGAGCAAGCCACACACGATAGCGCCAATCTTAAAACCTTGGTTCAAGTCACTTGCCTTAAACACGAAATGAGTTAACACGGCCAAGAGCATCATAAAAGCGCCCATGATGGCAATGTGATTGGCGGAGAGTTTCTGCGCCTTGGAGTAGGCATCGAGTAAATCTAGAAGTTCCATTTTTTGAAGATTAAGAAGTGCACCGACCCTATTACTGAGCCGATGCACATTTGTCTTTTCAGATTAAAGAATTCAGAGGGTTAGATGCCAAATTGTCCAGCCATCATTTGATAGAAGGCCTTGTCATCCATTTGCTGACGGGCCCCCATCACTTGTTCCGCATCGGGTCCAGCCAAATAGCGAAGCCGATCTGTGTTGTCGGTAGCAGCTTCGTATACCACCTCAGCAATGCTGCCTGACGTACTCAGGTTTTCCATCATTCCTTGAACGCCGGCCATGTACTTATTCATGCCGGCTTGATACTCAACCAACTCATCATCCACAGCCATAGAAATGCTATTGATAAATTCGGTGGCCACTCCCCCGGGCTCCACCAACTTAAGGTTAATACCTAAGGGCTTCAATTCATACTGGCTACATTCGGTCATCCCTTCTAAGGCGTGCTTGGTGGAATGATACAAAGCCTGGTAAGGAAAACAGGCTCGACCTACGATGGAAGATACATTGACGATAGTTCCGGCTTTTTGGGCCCGGAAGTGCGGTAAAATAGCCTTGGTTGTGCGAATCACCCCAAACACATTCACATCAAAAATGCGTTTCATGAGTTCCTCAGAAGATGCTTCTAATACGCCCATCATACCGAAGCCAGCGTTGTTAACCAATACATCAATACGTCCAAACTTTTCAATACCTGCGGCAATGGCTCGGTCGATGGTTTCCTGCTTGGTTACGTCCAATTCAGCAACGAGTACATTTTCAAGTTGACTGAGCTCAGCGCCATCTTCTACTTTGCGCATGGTGGCGATAACATTCCATCCATGGGCTTGAAAGATTTGAGCTGCTGATTTACCAATTCCGGTTGAACTACCAGTTATTAATACGGTCTTATTCATTTTATCTTATTTAGTTGTTAATCCAGTCTTTAGTGAGGCCAAATCGGGTTGCAAGCCTCTATCACAGAATGACTAAAGCAATTAGGCGAAGGAAAACTCCTTCTGAATGAGTTGCTCACTTACCTTCCAAAGTCTCTGCGTTTCAGGCCGATTGTTGGCCATTGGGTTGGGCTCGTTGATAATAGGGTAACCACGGAAATTGCCCATTTTGGCCGGCCCATAGTACTCCCCTCCTTTGACCTTGGGATCCGTGGCTGCACGCAAGGTGGGTAGAATACCCATTTCCACTTTTTGGGCCATCAAGGCATTCATGATTCTCCCTTGCAATCCCATGTGCTGCTGCAAATTGGTAGCCGTATATCCCGGGTGCGCCATCAGGCAGGTTACTTGACTGTGCTTTTCTTGAAGCTTTCGATTGAGCTCCGCGGCAAACATCATGTTGGCCAACTTACTTTGGGCGTATGAAGCCATCTTGTCGTAAGACTTTTCAAATTGCAAGTCATTCCAATAAATGTTAGCCTTTTTCATTTTGGCCACCAAACTGCTCAACACCACAATTCGTGAATTGGGAGTTGCTTCGAGTACATCTAAGAGCTCACTGGTAAGTAGGAAATGCCCCAAATGATTGGTCCCAAATTGACCTTCAAAACCTTGTTTGGTTTCAAATCGTTGCACCGGCATCATCACCCCGGCATTGTTAATCAACACATCGAGCTGGCTGTATCTTTTTTTGAATTCGTCGGCAAAGGATTTTACCGATTCCAAATCTGCCAGATCGAGCTTCATCAAAATGACCTTGGCATGCGGTACCTCTTGCTTAAGCTTAGCTACGGCCTTCTCCCCTTTTTGGAGATTACGAGCCGTCATTATTACTTGTGCTCCCAAACTGGCCAAAACCTGAGAAGTTCCGAAGCCAAGTCCACTATTTGCACCGGTTACCAAGAAGGTTTTGCCTCGTTGATCGCGGATATTATTTGCTGTCCAATTTTTGCTCATCACGGTATTGTTTTAATGATGGTACAAAGTTGAGCAGGCTGCCGGCCATAAGTGTTATACTAATTCCGGGAGGTTAGATACTATTCGTGGATTGGGTTGGAAAGTGTGATTCAATGGCTTGAATCCGGACATTGGATGGATCAATTATTGGAATTCATCAAAGAAAACTCTTTCGGACTCATCCCGGTCTTTTTCTTAAACAACCTGGAGAAGTATTGCGGGTATTCGAATCCCAGTTTGTAGGCTGTTTCAGAAATAGAAGAATTAGGAGCCAATAGCATATTCTTGGCCTCGTCTATCAAAAACAAGTTGATTTGATCGATAGCTGTTTTTCCGGTTTCGGCTTTGATGGAATCGCTCAAATAGCGGTGGCCCACTCCCAACTCTGCAGCGATAAAATCAACTGTTGGAATGCCATTACTCATGAGCTTTTCGGCATCGAAATACTCATTCAGCACTTGACTAAACTGAGCGAGAACGGTTTGGTTAATGGGCTTTCTGTCCAAAAACTGCCTCTTGTAGAAACGATCGGAGTATTGTAACAAAGTACTCAATTGAGAAATGAGCAGCTCTTTTGAAAATTCATCCTGGTTGTTGTGGTATTCGGTTTCAATGTTTTTAAAGATGGATTTAATCAACTTTTCCTCTTTTGGAGCCAGGTGTAAGGCCTCATTTACCCGGTACTCAAAAAAGCTGTACTTCTTAATCTGCCGGTACAAATCCGTTCCACGTATAAAGTCTTTGTGAAACATCAGGTGATAGGCTTCCGAACTGAATACCAAACCTTTGAACACCATGGTTTGTTTGGGTGCGGTAAACAGCATAGTTCCACTGTTGCAATCGTATTTGGTTTTGCCGTAGGTGAGCTCGCCCGAGATAATGTTCTTTAAACTGATGCTGTAGAAATTGCAGGTCAGGCTAATTTCTTCCTGGGCTTCATCGCAGCTGCCATCATCATTCGCCTTATTTGCACCATGGTGAGAAGCACTGAATAAAGGATTCTCGGGTGCGGGCAACTCATTGAAGTTATGAAAATCTGTGATCGTGTTAAATACCAGTTCTTTCATGATTCTAAGTTAAAACAGTTCAAACTAATTATCTCCTTATCAGGAATTTCAAATTTTTCCGATAACCCTCGGAATTAATTCCAACGTGGATGCTTCATGCTTCTTTCGGTCATAGGTCAGGCGCATTAACCAATACATGATATTCATCTTTCTGAAGTAGGCCTTATTCACTTTAGGGTTGATGCTTTCAAGATCCGTTGGAACTACCCCATCAATTGGAACTACCTCATCTCCCAGCTTCATGGCACCTTCCGAATGATCCAAAAAGGCATGGTACCAGCTCCGTCCTCCAAACTTGTATTGGCGCACAAAAAATCGGCCTTCTGTTTGAACAATGGTAATATCAATAAAACGGTGATCACCGCACCGTATTTGATGGACCCATTTTGCATCCACCCGTTTTATCATTTCCTGCTTTGTCATGTCCTCGATTGTTCAGGGATATTACATAAAGTCTTCGACCTTCAAATTCAACATTTTCTGGGTTTTATCCCACAATTTATCAATGTCTTCATCCTTAAAGTGGGTTCGATCTATTTCAATCGGAATGGGAGCTCCGGTCGATTCTCTCTTCTTGGGCGAATAAACCACTTTGGGCTTGGCGTCATCGGCTATCAATGCTTCAATGGCTGGTAAAGCGCCATCGTATAAACTTTGGCTAATGCCCAACATTCCTGACACCCCATTCATTACCCTACCGAGTAGTTTCATGGAGAAGGTATCTGCTTGCTCAAAAAGATTTGTTCTGGACCAACCAGGGTGGCAAGACAAAGACATCGAACTCGAGCCTATTCTTTCAAATTCATCTTGAAGTTTTACCGCAAACAGAATGGAGCAAAGTTTGGCCTTACAGTATTCCTGCATTTGGTTAAAATCAGAAGGATTCACGCACATAAGATGATCCACATCCAGGTCGTTTTTTAAGAATCGTTTGTAACCGATACTGGAAAAAGTAACAATTCTACTTCCATCTTTTAAAACCGGCAATAGCTGAGTGGTTATCGCAAAATGTCCCAAATAATTGACGGCCAATTGTTGTTCCAATTTATCTGCAGTTAGGGCATATTTATTACCCCCTCCACCGGCATTGTTGGCCAGAAAGTCGATTTTGCCATAGCTACTTGTAATTCGCTGGCTAAACTTTCTAATACTTTCTAAATGAGTAATATCTACCACCTCAATTTCGAGATTGGCATGAGGTATTTCGTCTTTCAAACGTTTCTTGGCATCCTGCAGCTTTTCCACGTTTCGCGAAGCCATAATGACTTTGCAATGGTGTTTGGCCAAATGGTAAGTAATGCCGTATCCGGTTCCACTGTTAGCTCCCGTTACGATGGCCACCTTGCCACTTAAATCTGGAATGTTTTGGTAATTATTCATAGTCGAGGGTTTTGAATTATGGATCAATGTGGGATAAGCAAGCCTTCCATCCATTCTACATTATGGCAATGAATGAAAGGAACTCCATGATGCGCTAGTTCAAAATGGAGTTCCTTAGGGTCTCATTATTTATTGAAAAATTCTGCTGCAGCATCGGCGGAAGCGTTTACTGCTTCTGGCTTGTAGTAAAAATCAACATGGCCAAACTCGTCAAAGGCGATCACCTCAGGATTGTTGGTCAGCTTCTCGATAAAACCGGTAGAGCAAATAGCTGTAGAGGCACTGGTTCCGTAGATAACCAAAGTGGGCTGAACAATTTTATCCGCATAAGCCTCTCCGATAGAGATAAGAGATTGCATGGCCTGATCACCAATGTGCATGTTGGTAAAGCTCTCCACCGCCTTAGGACCTCTATAACCATCTCTTCCGTAGTAGTCGTAGGATTCACCCGCCATTGCCGGATAGGCTGCAGCTCCCACGAATTCTTCTCTGGATTGCTCGTCATTTAGTCCAAAAGGTGCTACGTAATCAGGTTCACCCGTTTCGTACTGCTTTTGCATAGAAGCATTGGCCGCAGCGATCATTTGGTTGGCCGCTTCCCGGTCCGTCCATTGGAAAGCATCGGCTGCCATCATTCCGGAAACCGTAGCAATTTTCTTAATTCGGTGATCGGTTACCGCTGCAGAGGCGATGATAGAACCACCCTGGCATACTCCAAGTCCATATATCTCATCAACAAAAGGAAGCGTACCTAAGTAAGAAACAGCATCCCATGTATTTTCCAAAAGTCTAAACATGTATCTGGATTGTTTAAATTCTCCTGGAAGTGCCGGAGAAGCTCCCATTCCCAAATAGTCGAATCCCAAGAAGATGAATCCTCTTTCGGCCATTTCTGGTCCATAGGTAGCCATCACTTGTTCCTTCACTTGAGGAAACGGACTGGCACTTACAATGGCTTTGTACTTTTTGCTGGCATCAAAACCTTCTGGGAGGTATAGATCTCCCGCTAATTCTACTCCAAATGATTTGAAAGTAACTTCGTTCTTTCCTGCTTTTAAGTTTTCCATGGTATTGTTTTTTACGTTGTTATTTGTTTGGGCTGATAGGTTTAATGAAGTGGCTATCAGGAGCCCGGTTAATGTTTTTGCGATTGTTTTCATATTCAACTGATTTTTGAAAAATGATACAAGACAAAGGTCCGCAGAGACTAAGCGAAACCACTTAAACATTTCTGTAGAAGACTTATACATTTTGGTAGGAGGCCTTGGAATTCCCTAAGCCGATTGGTCTTTAAATTCCAAGCAACGATGGGATGTTTAGCTTGTGAATGGGGTTATTGGCTTGTATTACGATGGCAGATTGAACCAAGGATTAATTAAGGCAGTACACCTTAACAAATACAAATCGAAGGACAATTTAGAATGAATGATTGGGTCCAGGAGGATTGAACCAATATAATCCTGGATGATATCATCCTGCAATATGTTTCCTCTTTACAGGAATATATTTCTGCCCTGCCCTATACAATCAACGGACCTTTGTTTTAAACATTCAAACCCTCGCTATTATGATCGCTAAAATGTTAATGAAAAGAGTAGTACCAGCAGTCGCCAATACCAGGAGGTCTCCGGTTTTAAGAAGACCAGATGAATATGATATGGTCTATGAAGATGTTTCATTTCCTTCTTTGGATGGTTTACCATTAGAAGGCTGGTATATTCCGGCCAAACAACCTTCCCAAAAAGTAGTTATTTGCAACCATTTCTCTCCAGGTAATCGCTATGGATATGCAGGCCACATTAAGCCCTGGAAGGGTGCTGGCGGATTTGAAGTAAACTTTCTCCCCAAATACAAGGCACTTGTAGAAGCAGGCTATAACGTTTTCGCTTATGATTTGCGAGGTCATGGGATGAGTACCCCAGGACAAAATGGAGCCTACAATCCAAAATTCTTTGAATACAAAGATGTCATTGGCTCAATGAACTACGTCAAAAACCGACCTGATACTCAAGGAATGGAAATTCACTTACACAGTATGTGTTTGGGTGGAAATTCCACCTTGGTAGCCATGCGCAAACATCCTGAAGTTTTCGAAGGTGTTAAATCCATGATGTTACTCCAACCTATTTCTGGTGACGCATTGGTAAGAAAACTGGCTAAAAACATGAAGTTAGGTAAGGCTGGGTACGACGCATTTGAACAACAATACAGGGAGTTGTATGGATTTGCCATCAATGATGCTTCACCCATTGATGATGCCAGGTATGTAAAGGTGCCAACGTTTGTGGCTCAAGTCAGAAAGGACTCTTTTACCTATGCTGAAGAGGACGTTCAAGCCGTATTTGACGCAATTCCTCACACGGACAAAGACCTGTATTGGATTGAAGGAACAACGCAGCGTTTTAAAGGCTACACCTACTTTTCAGAGCATCCCGAACAAATGATTGATTGGTATAACAAGCACTAATTGCTGAAATTCTAAATACGGAAAAATGAAAACAAGTAATTCCATAAAAATTCTCCTGCTGCTTCCTGTAGTAGCGCTACTCATGGCTGGTTGCGGTAAAACCGTTTCTAACCTGATGATTAAACCCGGTAGCTCACCGGTGTTCGAAACTCCGGAACAATATGGCCTAGCCTATGAAGACGTAAGCTTTAAAACATCCGATGGTGTAACTCTTTCTGGCTGGTTAATAAAAGGAAACACGGATAAAGTAATTATTCAATCTCACTTTGGGGTCCAGTGTTCTTGTGCTGGTTTTACCCAAAAGGGAAAGGGAATGATGAAAAACGCTTTATGGACGGATGATATCCATTTCCTAAATCAGGCCAAGTACCTGGTTGATGCTGGTTACTCCGTGTTGATGTATGATTTACGAAATCATGGGAACAGCGGTGAAGGAACCACCCCCTGGATTACGTGGGGAACTGAAGAACGCAAGGATGTTTTGGCTGCGGTTGATTTTATTTCGAATCACCAGGATTATAAAGATGCCTCTATCGGGTTACTCAGTATTTGTATGGGAGCTGCATCGAGCACGTTCGCTTTTGGCCTGGAGGAGGAACTGTCGAAGAATGATCAGGTTAAAACCATGATTGCTGTTCAACCCCTAACGTACGACTACTTCACTGAAGCTTTGGGCATGCCTAACTCTGCAGTAAAAAGTGGAAACAAATACAGCAAAGAAAAACGCGGTGTTGACCTTACGGGCGACTCTTTTTTGCCTTATGTGAAAGACATCAACAAACCCACATTGGTTATTCAAAACAGCAATGACCCTATGACCAACATGGATATGGTTAACCAATACTACAATAACCTTCTGGTAGAAAAAGAAATGATGTGGTTAGACTTAGACAAAAAACGAGGCGCAGCCTACGATTGGCTTGGCAATAACCCCGAACCCATTCTTAATTGGTTCAACAAATACATGAATTAATAATCTGATAATCCTAAAACTATGGAAACGGACCAAACAACAGAATTCTTAAACAGCTTAGCCTACAACTTGGCTAAACCTATTAGAACTAAAATCCTGAGAAAACCTGACGAATATGGTTTAAACTATGAAGAAGTAACCTTTAAAGCCGCGGATGGTGTAGAATTACATGCCTGGTTTATCCCTTCGGATTCAAACAAATTGATCATTCACAACCACTTTTCACCGGCAAGCCGATACGGGTTTCCGGGTCACATGAAAAACTTTGAGGCATCTGGTGGGTTCGAGGTAAATTTCTTACCCAAGTACAAGGCCTTACACGATGCCGGTTACAATATATTAACCTACGACATGCGCAACCATGGAGAAAGTGATTCTTCAGAAAATGAGATTTGTGGCGTTGGTTATTGGGAATGGCAAGATGTGATCGGTTCTTTACGATTCGCCAAAAGCTTTGAAAAAACCAAAGACATGGACATCTCCCTTCAAAGCATGTGTATGGGAGCAAACTCTACTCTAAGAGCCATGCACAATGCTCCTGAAGAGTTTGAGGGAATAAAAAGCTGGATACTCATCCAGCCGCTACACGGCCAGACTTGCATTGAAAGAAGTTTGGAAGCCATGGGAATGAATATAGAAGACGGAATCACCGAATTTATACCCATTAATAAAGAGCTAACCGGCCTTTCATTTGATGACCATAACATGCGTCAATTTGTAAAGGATGTAAAAATTCCAACTTTGGTTCTACAAGTTAGAAACGATAGGGTATCTCGTGAAAGCGACATTCAAGAGATTTATGACAACCTGGAGGTTCCTATGAAAGATATTATTTGGATTGAAGATACCCCATGGCGTTTTCATGGTTATACGTATTTTTCTGAATATCCGCAGGAAATGATTGCTTGGTATGATAAATTCATGAAATAAAACCATGTTACTAATGACAATTTTAAGTTCAAAATGGATGTTAGCAGGATTAGCCCTATTGGCTATCCTGCTTATCCTGTTTGTAATGGGTAAAAAAGAAGTAAAAACGAGCATCGTAATAAATGCTTCCACCGATCAAGTGTGGCAAGCCTTAAGTAGTCCTGAGAAAATTAAAGAATGGAATACTGTGCTTATTCCCCTTTCAGGAGAGTTTAAAGAAGGTACAATGGTTCAGTACAATTTTGTTCAGGATGAAAATAGCAGTACCCAGCTCGGTGCCAAAGTGGTTAAAATCGAGCCGAAGCGGCTAATTAATCAAGAAGGTGGACCTGTTGGAATTCTCACCTTTAATCACAGCTATATTTTGGAACCTGATGGTGACCTTTGTCGCGTTACTATTCACGAAAAATACCGAGGTATAATGGTTCCTTTCTGGAATCCGAATGCGGTAGAAAAAGCCTACGAAAGATTGCTGCAACAGCTTAAAAACCACGTAGAGAATGAGTAACATTTTCACAATAGAATCGGTAAGTCAAATCCATGAGTTTTTGGGATTATCTGGCCCCAAACATCCATTAATAACCGTTCTGCCGATTGACGAACGAATCGTTACTGCAAACTATGGCGATACTACTTTTGTCATGGATCTGTTTCAAATCAGTCTAAAAAAAGGGATTGAAGGAAACATTTCCTATGGACGTAATTCTTACGACTTTAAGGATGGCACCGTGGTTTTTACCAAACCGGATCAAGCCATGAAGTTTTCCACCCAGGAAGACTTTAGCAATGTATCGGGTTGGACCATCATATTTCACCCTGATTTGATTCGTAAATCAGAATTGGGAAAGATTATTGATAACTACGATTTTTTCTCCTATGAAATCTTTGAAGCCCTTCACCTATCAACCGAAGAACAGGAAGTACTTACCGAATTAGCGGAAAAGATTAAAAGAGAATACGAATACATTATTGACCGCCATAGTCAGGAATTGATGGTGTCGAACATTAAACTCTTACTGGATTATTGCACCCGGTATTACGATCGTCAATTTTACACCCGTTCGAATCTGAATAAAGACCTGGTCAGTCGATTTGAGTTGTTGCTTCACAATTATTTTAAGGAGGATAAACAACGAGCGCTGGGTGTACCAACGGTAAAGTACTTTGGAGAGGCTATGAATATGTCCGCGCATTACTTAAGCGATATGCTTAAAAAAGAAAGTGGCCGGAGCGCACAGGATCACATTTATACTCACTTAATGGATTTGGCCAAAACCCGATTGCTAAATTCAACCGCACCTATTAGTCAAATAGCCTATGGATTGGGTTTTGAATACCCCAATCACTTCAGCAAGCTGTTTAAATCAAAGGTAGGGATGAGTCCAGTAGATTTCAGGTCAAATAACTGAACAAAAGCCACAGTAAGTTAATGATATTGGAGAAGTCTACTGTTTACGTTTCGATGCTTACTTCCCAATACAAAACTTCGAAAAGATATTCCCCAACAAATCATCGGTGGTGATCTCTCCAGTGATCTCGCCCAGGTGGAATAGGGCTTGACGAATATCAGCGGCCAACAGATCGCCGGATATGCCCATTTGCATGCCATTTTGAACCGCATCCAATGCTTCGGCGGTTTTGGTCAGCGACTGAAAGTGGCGAATGTTGGTGATTAAGGTTTCGTTTTCTCCCGTGCGTCCGGAAAGAACCAACTGGACCAATTTATCTTTCAGCTCTTGGAGTCCCTCCTTTTGCTTGGCAGAAAGCGAAACAAACTCGAGGTCATTTTGAAAGGCTGCAATTTTCTGATCGTCTACCTTATCGCTTTTATTGGCCAGGGAAAGAATAACGGCCTCTTCCCCACTCCGTTGTTGAAGTTCTACCAAGTTGTTGGCGGCTTCTTCCGGAGTATTGTTCGTTAAATCAAATAGATAAAGAACGATATCGGCGCTTTCCATTTTTTCCCAGGCGCGTTGTACGCCCATAGCCTCCACGGTATCCTCGGTTTGGCGTAGACCGGCTGTATCGATAAAGCGGAAATAGATGCCTTCGATCACCATTTCGTCTTCCACGGTATCCCGAGTGGTTCCAGCGATGTCGGTTACCAAAGCACGCTCTTCATTGAGTAAAGCGTTTAGCAAAGTCGACTTTCCGGCATTGGGCTTACCGACAATGGCTACAGGGACTCCATTTCGAATGGCATTCCCGGTTTTAAACGAAGCGATGAGCCCGGAAATGACTTTTAGGGTTTTCTGAATCAGTTCTTCCAGTTGCGTGCGGTCAGCAAACTCAACATCTTCCTCACTAAAATCGAGTTCCAGCTCGACCAGGGATGCGAAATGAATAAGCTGTTCGCGCAACTCTTTGATTTGTCGGGAAAATCCACCACGCATCTGATTCATAGCAACCTTATGGGCGGCTTCAGAATTGGAGGCAATTAAATCAGCCACGGCCTCAGCCTGACTCAAATCGAGTTTTCCATTGAGAAATGCGCGCAGAGTAAATTCTCCCGGCTCAGCAGGAACGGCACCTTTGCTTGTGAGCAAACGCATCACATTTTGGAGAATGTAGGGAGAACCGTGGCAAGAAATTTCAACCACCTCTTCGCCGGTATAACTTTTCCCATCTTTAAAGAGCGTCATCAACACCTCATCCAGAATGGTTTCTCCATCCCGAATATCACCAAAGTGAGCCGTATGCCCAGCCTTGTTCGATAAATCCTTGGAAAAAACTGAATTCGCAATACTAATAGCCTCTGGACCAGAAAGGCGAATTACGCCAATAGCACCTACCCCCTGAGGAGTGGCCAAAGCAACGATGGTAGAATCCGATACATTCATACGGCGGCAAAAGTAACTCCTTAAAACGACACCCCCTTTGTAAGGAATTTTAAATGTTCAATTTTCAAGTTAAACGCTAAACAGTCATCCCGCTATCCGTACCCCAAAAAAATTGAGAATTGAATATTGATCCTGAAAATTGAAAATTAACTCCCCCCAATTCCCACTAAAAAAATTGAGAATTGAATATTGATCCTGAAAATTGAAAATTATTCCCCCTCTTCCCCCCTTTTGCCAAATCGCCATCGTTCCATTAAGCATAAACACAAAACATTCATTAATCATGAAAACTCAGCATTTACTTTTTACCCTCCTTTTTTCGCTCCTTGGCTGCTTTGGCCTTCAGGCGCAGACTTACTACATGTACGGACAGGTGATCAATATTTCATCACCCACAATCGTAAGCATTGATGCTAACGGATCTACACGAACCGTTACAACCGATTCACTGGGAAACTTCTCAGATAGTGTAAACACCATGGGAACTACCCAAGGATATATTTCGGCTACCGTGATCGATTGCAACGGAAATTCTCAACGTGCCAGTGGAAGTTGGAATCCCGGAACCTCGGTATGGTCAACTACGGTTCAATTGGATGGATGCCCAAACACTCCACCTCCACCACCCGCATGCAAGGCTTTATTTTCCGTCAGTCAGGTTTACCAGAGTGGACCGGGGCAAGCTCCAATTCCTTTCAACGTTATGATTCATAACCGGTCGACTGGAAGCAACCCAACTTATTTGTGGGATTTTGGAGATGGCTCCACGTCCACTCAGGCTAAACCAGTTCATGTGTACAGCGGCAATGGTCCATACAAAGTATGCCTTACGGTTACATCCGGATCCTGCACGGATACCTACTGCGATACTGTAAAGATCGATTCCAATGGTCACGTAACCCGTGGAGCAGGACTTACCCTCTGGGTAGATGAGTACGATGAGAGCAAATTGACTTCTGTGGCGTCTCACCACCGGGAAGAAGTTAATTTCAAAGCTTATCCTAATCCCGCCAACGATCAGCTTATGATTTCTGTAGAGGCGGAAGAAGGTCAATCCATGCAATTGGAAATGATGACCTTAACAGGAAAGGTTGTTCTGGCAGCACAAGAGGATTGGACAGGTTCTCCGGTCACTCTCGATATTCAGGATTTGGCACCTGGTATTTACTTGCTAAATGTCCGTTCTGAAAACTGGAATGCCGTTCAGCGCATTGTTGTTGAATAAGTAACCATCAACTCTCAATCAGTGAATGGCGACCGCTTATTTCGGTGGCCATTTGCTGTTAGTATTCACGCGGATTGGACGCATTAGATAAGTCGTTACTGAAGGCGATTCGGAAAGGGGATCGTCGAGCTCAGCTGAAATTGTACGATAGCTGTTTCAGTCTGTTAATGGGTGTGGCCATCCGTTACCGACTGGATCCAGACAAGTCTGCCGAGTTAATTAACGACACTTTTATCAAAGCGCTTAAAAAGCTGGATCACTATCAGGTGGGCACCTCGTTTCGAGCCTGGATTAAGACCATAATGATACACACGGTGATTGACGATTTTCGGAAGCAACAACGCAACCGAGAGATGGCAGCCACCGATGAGCAATTGGAATACGGAGGCAAGCAGGTGGCTTATAACGACTACATACGCGATGAAAGGATTCGGGAAATTCTAAAGGTCCTGGAGGTACTCCCCCGGCTACCCGCTATGTGTTCAACCTGTTTGCGCTGGAGGGATACGCCCACAAAGAGATTGCCGAATTGCTAAGCATATCGGTAGAAACCTCCAAGTGGCACGTGAAGGAAGCTCGCAAAAAATTGAGCGGTTATTACAAATTCATTACGAACGAATAGGAAAAGAAGGTGGAAGATTTAGACAAGTTTCTGCAAGACGCCCGGAGTTCTCTGGACAATGCTGAGTTCGAAATCAAGGATTCTTACCGGAATGATCTCATTTCCCGGTTAGACTCTCTTCAGGCCGAAGCCCCAAGAAGAAAAAAGGAGGATGGTTTTTCTTCTTGGGTGACCTGCTAATGCTTTTGGCCTTCTCCGGATGGTTTGCAGCCTCTCCTTCCGCCCATTCAATTTTCCCAATTCCTACTAACGATTCTATCTACTCCACTCCCGTATTGGCTGAAAGCGTCGCTGATAACACCTCTGCCAAACCTACCCGAGCGTCGAAAGGTATCAGCACTACACCAGCCGCAAACACCAAGTCATCAAATGCAGCAATTTCCAAAGAGCAACCCAATCAAGAAGTAGCACAGGCCAAGTCAACTGCTTCGACTATCCCTGAAATCCATCCATTGGAAAAGGATTATCAGGAAACTGTCGGGGGTCAATATTCAGCAGTATCAAATTCAGCCTTTTTCTCCGCTGATGAAAAGCCAGAAGAAAATCAAAGGCTGCAACCTGAGCAGAAGGAAACCACCCACTTGCACTCCGATGTAGAATTGGAAAATATCGCTTCGAATGAGGGTATCGGATTTATGCCCCGTCTTTCCTGGTCATTGTTTCAACAGGAGTTTCTACACTATATTGAGCAGGGCGAAACCTCGGAGCATTCTTTCGAAAATGAGGAAAGAGATCGAGTCAAACAAAATACCCCTTCACTGTGGAGTTTATCGATGACCGGTGGTGCTCAAATCAGTATTCCAGGCAAACTTGATTACGGCAACCAGCAAGAGGCTAAAAATGTAACCAGCTCTTCCCTCCTTTCCCCAAGTATTCATTTTGGGGTACAACGGTCCTTGGCCAATGAGCGATTTGCCTTAGGAACTGGATTCCAATATTCGCAATTGGGTGAATCCGTCACTTTTGAAACCCGGGGCGAAGAGTTTAGGATTTTGCCCTTTCAGATTTCAGATACCAGTTTCGAAATCAATGATAGAAGTTATGAAATTTATGACTCTACCTTCATACAAGGACGCTGGCATGTAGACACCACTTTGGTCATTCAGATCGATACGCAAACGACCATCACCCATCAGGTAAAAGACAGTTTAGTCAGCGACTCGGTGACCTATTCACACCAAGGAAAAAACAGCTACAACTATTTTGAAGTCCCGATTTATCTCAGCTATACCGTGCTAAACCGGCCTGCCTGGAAGGTCCATGTAAATCCGGGAATCAGCTTGGGATTTGCCTCCATTCGTTCGCATAGCCTCAATCCTTATCTGGCCGAAGACCAAAAAGCAAACAGCAATAAATGGATGGTTACCGCTCTTTTGTATGCCGACATTGAAAGGCGAATAACTCCCAACCTGTGGATGCATTTGGGGGCTGGCACCCAATACACCTTGTATTCTGGACTAAAGTCAGGTAACAACCGCCGAAATTATGGGTTGATCCAATCTCGCTTCGGCCTCACCTATCGGTTTTGATCCAGGAAATAGTCGGCTCGAATACTTGCCGATTGGCGATTCCGGTTTAATTTCGAAGTTTACTTTCAAATTCTGCAAGAATGGCTTCAAAATTGATATCCTGGAATGTTAACGGAGTGCGGGCTGCCGTCAAAAAAGGGCTCATTGATATTATCTACGATCTGAATCCCGACGTACTTTGTTTGCAAGAAACCAAAGCACAGGATGATCAAGTAGCAGAGGCCTTGCAAGATTTGAAGGGATACCATGTTTATTCCAATTCTGCCGTTAAAAAGGGGTATTCGGGAACAGCCATTATCAGCAAGGAAAAACCCTTGAGCATTCATCCCAATATCGGTATCACTGAGCATGATCAGGAAGGCCGGGTATTGATGGCTGAGTTTGAAGATTACTACCTGGTAACGGTTTATGTACCCAACTCCCAAAACAAATTGGCCCGCCTTGATTACCGGGCAAATTGGGACCACGATTTCCGTATGTACCTGGACAATCTTCAGAAAACCAAGCCCGTAGTTGTTTGTGGAGATATGAACGTATGTCACCGTGAAATTGACATCGCCCGGCCTAAGCCGAACTACAACAAATCTCCTGGATATACCCAAAAGGAAATTGACGGAATGGACAACTTTATCGACGAATCGGGCTTTGTAGACACCTTCCGTGCGCTGCACCCCGATGAAGTAAAATACAGCTGGTGGAGCCTACGCGGTGGAGCCCGAGCCAATAACGTGGGCTGGCGTATCGATTACTTCCTGGTATCCCAAGGCATGTTCGAAAAAGTGCAAGAGGCCGATATTTTGACCGAAGTAATGGGCTCTGACCATTGTCCGGTTTTGCTTCAGCTTAGCTAAGAGAGGACGGTTTTGAGGACGAAGACGAGAACGAAGACGAGGACGAGAACGACTGCTTTGTTTTTGCCTTTTTGCTTGGCTTAGTTCCTGAGTACTTTTTGATAGTGTACCTGCTGATCGTTCACCTTTAGGGAAATGAAATAGTAGCCTTTGGGCAAATCTGCTTCTGGCCTCCATTCTGCCGTGTACTTCTCTGCATTCAAGTTTTCTTCCGAAAGGTGGGCCACTTCATTGCCCTGCATGTCAAACACACTTATTTTGACCTGAGCTGGGCGGAATACACCATAGAATATCTCAACCCGATCGGTAAAAGGGTTGGGACTAACCCGGTAAATCATCCCCTTATCTACATGAGCTTCGTTTAATCCGGTAGAAACACCCTGTCCGTCCACAATAACATCCCAGGAGCCTTCCCAAACGCCCTGGCCATTTTTATGTACACTTATCGTTCGATCGGTAGCATCGAATTGTCCCGATGAAATCGAAGCGGCAGCATCGCCCGGAATATCTGTATCACCGAGAAAATAGAGCTGCGTGGTGAGTGTTGTTCCTCCTGGAGGCGTGATCTTAAAATGGATATGTGCCGGTCTGTATTGAGCCCCGTTCAGGTATTTACCCGGCATAATGGTTTCAAACTGAAAAAATCCGTTGAAATTGGATTTGGTTTGCCCTCGAAGCTTGTAGCCTACATTGTCATAAGCCCCGGCATCATCAGCATGCCATACATCAATGATAGTATCAGGAATCACCTGGGAACAATCCAGATTCGTAACTCGACCACTTATGATCAACCGTTCGCCCGGTTCAGAAGAATCGGCCAATTTCCCTCCCTGAATCTGGGGTGGATTGGCTGTATAAAAAGGACCTTCACCATAATAATCCAGGGTAGTTGGATCGCAGGCATCGGTTATATTTCCGGTTGCCATTGCGTCTTTGGATACCAAAGGCAACACGCCCAAAGACAAGGCTCCCAGGGTGGTATTTTTAAGAAATTTTCGTCGCGAATTTTTTTTAGAAGCCATATCTCTCGGAATTTGTTCATCACAAATATCGGTTTATTGATGTTTGTAGAATTGGACTTTTTTCCGAATGGGTGGTAGTTATTCCGGTTGTTAACTGGAAAAAGTAGGATACTGAATTCCCGACTTTCAAACGAGAATGGTCGGTAAATTGCACTTGCTTTTCCCTGTCCAAAAAGCCTGCAAAATTCCCCTTGCCAGAAACCCACAAACCCTTACTTTTGGACTCCCTTATAAACAACGAGATAATTCGAAACAATGAGCGTATTAGTCAATAAAGATTCTAAGGTCATCGTACAGGGTTTCACCGGAGGTGAAGGAACCTTTCACGCAGGCCAGATGATTGAATATGGAACCAACGTGGTAGGTGGAGTAACTCCTGGAAAAGGTGGACAGACTCACTTGGATCGTCCGGTTTTTAATACTGTTGAAGACGCGGTTAAACAAACCGGGGCTGACGTAACTATCATTTTTGTACCACCTGCTTTTGCCGCTGACGCAATTATGGAAGCTGCTGAAGCTGGTATTAAAGTAATTGTTGCGATTACAGAAGGTATTCCAGTTGCCGACATGGTTAACGTGAAAAACTACTTGAGCAACTTCGACTGTACGTTGGTAGGTCCAAACTGCCCAGGTGTTATTACCCCAGGTGAAGCCAAAGTGGGTATCATGCCAGGATTTGTTTTCAAATCAGGTAAAATCGGAATCGTTTCTAAGTCTGGTACCCTTACCTACGAAGCTGCTGATCAGGTAGTGAAAGCTGGATTGGGAATTTCTACCGCTATCGGAATTGGTGGAGACCCTATCATTGGTACCTCTACTAAAGCTGCTGTTCAGCGTTTGGTAGAAGATCCTGACACCGAAGCCATCGTTATGATTGGTGAGATTGGTGGTAACTACGAAGCTCAGGCTTCTCGCTGGTTGAAAGAAATTGGTAACCCAAAACCTGTTGTAGGATTTATCGCTGGTCAAACCGCTCCTAAAGGAAAAAGAATGGGTCACGCTGGTGCGATCATCGGTGGAAAAGACGATACTGCTGAGGCTAAAATGGCTATTATGCGTGAATGTGGAATTCACGTGGCAGAAAGCCCCGCTCAAATTGGACACACTTTGCTTGAAGCCCTTAAAGGCGTTCAGGCTTAAGCTTGTACCTCATAAATTAAGGAAAACGCTTTGCCTCCGGGTAAGGCGTTTTTTTTGCTCATTATTAAGGTTAAAGGGATCTACTCTTCGGCCTTTTCTTCCGGATCAACCAACCCTCTTTCCTTTCGGATATCTTCAAGTGCCTGCAATGCCTCAGGCATCAAATCACGATCCTTTCTTCGCTCAATTTCGTAGTCGGTCAGGTTGCTGAATCTCTGTTTAAAGCTATTATAGAGCTTCGCAGACTCTTGCCTTTCCATTTCCCGCTTTTCCTCTTCGGTTTGCGGCTCATCTCGAAGTTGATAAATTGTACGAGCCAGCGATTTAGAGTAGACCATTACATACATGACCAATGCTGGGGCCAGAAGAATATGGATGGTAATTAGAATGAGGGTTATCGATACAGAATAATTGAGAATATTGAAAATGGGTGTAAATGTGGCCAATAGGACCGTTATACCCATTCCATACTTGTAGAAGCGGCGATGAAGGAAGAACAATAGATTTAAGAGCAGAATGCACGCCCAAATCACGTATAACTTAATCGAAATCGGAAAACTGCTACTAAAATCTTCTACAAGGGCAACTAATACGATCAGGTTTAACCATAGCAGCGGTGACCATTCTTTCCAATCCTGCTTAGTCATGTCTCTTGTTTTTTGCGTTAATGATGCGCTTGTACAGTTTTCCCTGCTGCTTGTCTTTTAGACGCTTCTCTCGAACGGTTCCCTCGAATCGGGCTTTCTCCCGTTGCAATTTCATAAAATGAGAATAAGCTTCCGGATCGAGCTCCCCATTGTCAACGGCTTCGAGTAGAGCACATCCTTTCTCCTCGGTGTGAGAGCAATCGGAAAAACGACAATTCTGAGCCAATTCCAGAATCTCCTCAAAGGTGGTTTCCATTCCCGTTTCATTGTCGGTCATACCCACTTCGCGCATTCCGGGATTATCGATCAAGATTCCCCCCGATTCCAAAACCACCAATTCGCGATGAGTCGTCACATGTTTGCCCCGGTCGATTGAACCACTGATCTCTCCGGTTTTCATCTTCTCTTCTCCCCGAAGGGCATTGAGGATGGTAGACTTCCCTACCCCGGAAGATCCCAGCAAGCAGTAAGTTTTTCCTGTTTCTAAAAGGTGAGTCAGAGGCTCCCATCCTTCGCCAGTTAGCGTACTAATGGCATAAACGGGTACCTGGTTCATTCTACTTTTCACCTGAGTTACCAACTCTTTGGCTTGCTCACCATCAATCAAATCGATTTTGCTCAAAATCACAATGGGTTCCACTCCAGAATCGTAACACAAGGTCAAGTAGCGCTCCAGGCGATTGATGCTAAAATCCCGATTAACGGATTGAACAATAAAGGCATAATCAATATTGGTGGCAATGATTTGCTTCTCGCCTTGCTTCCCAACGGCAGATCGTTCCAGAATGGATTTCCTGGGAAAAACTCCGTGAATTAAGGCTTTGCCTTCCTCATAAGGCTGAAGTGCCACCCAATCGCCAACAGCTGGAAAATCGCGCCGACTGGTGGCCGTATATCGAAGGTTACCTAATATTTCAGCGTCCCATTCTTCCTGGCCCGTGCTTACGGTATATCGTTCTTTGTGTTCAAGAATAACCCGACCGAGGAGGAAATCATCCCATCCCCTTTCATTCTGGTCGATTTTCCACTCTTCTAAAAATCCTAATTGGCTTAACTCGGGTTGCATTTTATCGTTCTTCTATTGCCCTAAATCCAAAGGCAATTCTTTAATGGGTAATAACCTGGAATCTTCCAGTGCTGCTTTTCTGTGTCCAGCAATTTTTAAATAGTCCTCATTTTGGGCAAAAGCAATAAACTGAGCTGCTGAGGCATGTTTCACCAATAAAACGGCATCCCAGGATTCATCGGCAGGACCGATAACAAAGGCGCTACTACTACCATAAAACAACACTTCGCTTCCGGCCGCTTGCAGATAAGGCATGGTTTCGCTCATGTATTCACGGTAGGCCTCTTTTCCAGTTATTGGTTCATCTGGAGCCAGGTGATCCAAGCCCTCATAATCAGCCTCGGCCTTGAATTTCAATAAATTCAACATGACAACGGCTCCCTCTTGGTGATTGATGTAAAAATCTCTTCCCGCTTCGGGAGTGGCGTCCAGGTATTTTTTGTCTTGCATCTAAGTATTATGTGGAGTTGTTAAAACAAGGGTGATTTGATCAATTGGATGGGTGCTAAAGTATCAGATTCATCCACAAGCCACAAGTTCATTTGTTGATCTTCTGAATTGGCCCATCGAATATAACCGCAATACGATGATTTATCTCCCATTTTTAGGGTATTCAATTTTAGCACTTTCATACCTGGTTTGATTCCAGCCTGATCGGCCACTGAATGGTGGACCAGGGTTTGAACAAACACTCCTTTTTCTTCGTTGTATCCCAATCCCAATCCAAAAGTTTTCTCGATTTCATTCTTTTTCTGCACCGGAGCAAAATGCAGGCGCCGTTTGGACCAATCGATGGTAACAACAAACCGGGAAAGAACCTTGGATCCAATCAACCCCGAGTGCCCCGTTTTCACCTCCAGATTAGGCAATTCTATTTCGCCCCACTTCATGCTATCCGTAAAGGCCCGTACCCCCTCAAAGGGACTCGACTGAGCAAACAAACCCGATCGCTTCCAACCTGTTTCAGCAAAAACGGTATCGAACACCTCGTATTCTTGAAGCTTGCTGATAGCCTGTTTGGGTAAAGTCAAGCCATACACCGATCCATAATCAACTTTGATATTGGTTATAGCGTGCCCTTTTGCTTCCCATTCGGTGATCATATCAAACTGCCCATTGCTGCGAAAGGCAATTTCTTTTCCCCTCAGGTTACTGTCTAACTCCATGCCTTTGAAAAGGGTAATTTCCAGATTTTGATAATCAATGGTCCAGTTGCAGTACCGCATCATATTAGATCCAAGAATACCGTCTAACTGCATGCATTCCAATATGGGATGGGCCTTAAAGTCTCCTACAAATGCCGTTTGATCAATAAACGGAATCGAACCCACATGGATCGTATCTACCTTAACAAATTTAAGGGCCCGAGTAGTTCCATCCGAATCCCGCATCATGGATTTAGTCACTTGTTTGAAGCCCAACTCTTCCTGTATTTCCTTGGACAAACTCAGTGGAGCTCCACTGTCAAACAAAAAGCGGTAGGATTTGCCACGAATGGTAACCGGTAGAATCAGTAAACCCAGGTTATTCTCACAAGCAACGGTTTCTTTGAAGGTAGTCTTAGGCAAATCTCCTTTGAGAAAACTGCGATGCAATCCGGGCATACACCCCATGAATAGTAGCACCAATCCAATAAGTAAAAAGCGACTTTTAGTCAAAATCATAAACGGTAACATCTACGCCAAAGGCGATTAATTCTCTTTAAATATGCGGCTGAATATTTTCCCATTTTCCACCAGCCAGGCCGCAACCAATTCGGGGCATGTGGATGGAGGCTCCTTTCTCAAGAGCCAACTCCCTTACTTGGGCCAAACAGCGCCCCACATAAACTTCACGAATGGGAGGTATTCCATCTGGACTGGGCTTTACATCGCGCTGAGCAATCATATTAATCACCCAAAGATTGGGCTCCACTTGAATGGATTGAATTTCTCCCAATCGAAATTTATCCTTCGATCTGGCCCAGTTTCGATAAGCCTGTTCAGGCTCCTTCCATCGAGCAGATAAGGCCATAACAAACCCTCTTCCCCAACCACCAATATCGTTACACACGTGCACAATAAATTTGGGTCCTTCGCCCTTGGGTTGGGTAGCATCTCCTTGGGTATAAGTAATCGGATTCAAGGCTATCTTTTTAAACTTTTCCCTAAAATAGTGTGTTTCGATAGACAGGGAGTAAGAATCGTAGGTGGGATCTCTTCTCTGCTCTTCGGGAACAAGTACTTTTTCCACCTCGTCATACTCCAGAGGAACCGCTCCAATGCTTCTTGGTTTGTCATTGGTTGAAGGAAACAAATAGATTCTGGTATTCGCTGGAAGTTCGCTTTTTTCTCCTCCTGTATATGGAGCAAAGTGATGGGTAAGATAAGTAACCGGAACCTCCGTGATGGATTCGTAGACTCCTCCTCGTTCAGGTATGTACCAATCTTTGGGATATTCCAAGCGATCTATTCGATCGCCCATCCGCATTTCTCTACCTTGGATCACCGCACGCCTTCCTTGCTCCATTTCTTGAAACAATTCTTCGTTTCCCTTAAAGCCGAATAAGCGGAAAAAACGAGCCAACCAACTCATGGTTTATCCATCATAAACAAAGGCGAATCCGGACCCGTGCGGTATTTCAAATAAGGAGACAAATCATATCGACTATAGGAAAGATCCACCAAAGGAGTTAACGTTTTAATGGCATTGGGCATGGGGCAGGGAGCCAAAATCTCAATACGGTCATCGTACAAGAGAAAATCGTCGGGATAAAAATCCTTTTGACATTGCTCATATACTTCAAGGGCCCATTCATAATCCGTGGTATCTACTCCCGTGAGTGAATCTCCCAAATAATGCTTTATGGTATAGCGAGCAAAGGTGTATCGGTTGTTGACCTGTTCTCTCAAAAAAGGAATGAAGCGAGTGGTATCCATGAAATCATAGAGCTCTACTTCCTTTCCAGAATAGGTAGAAAATACATAGGGTTCAGACCAACTGGTGCAATAGGCCCCACAGCCTTCAGCTGAAATCAAGAGGGACAACAAACCGTATTGATCATAGGTCACTTCATAGTCCAGGAAATCTACTCCATCTATCCAAGTATCCAGAGCCTGTTGTAGGTCAATTTCTACGGAATCAACGCCTAAGAAGTCCTTTTTAAGGTGCTGGTTAATGTTGGCATCTACAGCAGAATCACCGGTTTCAATTACCGGAAAATTAAGCGGACGAACCTTTTTGGATTTGGGTTTATGTCCAGTGGGATGAATACTTGATAGCTGTGTATTTTGAGCCATGACCATGTTGGAAACAAACCCGACAAAAACCAAAACGGCCAGGGTTCTATTCCCACTCATAAACTTCCCAATTATTGCCATAGTCTTTGTATACATATACCGTAACACTCTTAAATTTCCTTTCTCCTTTGATGATTAGGTTGATCTGCGCAGCTCCTGTCTCTCCCTGATCATTCTGCTCAATACTTATACTCCCGGAAGATATCATTCCAAAACCAACAACTGGGCCAATTTCATTCTGGATTTCGGGCAATTGAGTAAAATACCAGCAAGCCGCATCATAAGCCTTAGTATTTGGGATGATAAAGAACATGAGAGTCTGAGCAAAAAAGACAAAGCCGAGAAATCCTAACCCCAATTTGTACCCCGTCGTATTCTTTCCCTGACGTTTGGCTCCGCTCATTTTTTTAGCCAAAATGGAGAGTACGGCCAAGAGCAACACCATACCACTAATAGGCAAGGATTCCCATAGAAAGTAAATGGGCAGCCATCGGCTGACCAATCCATAAATCAACAGAAGAAGTCCAATGATTAGAAAAGCCTTGGCAATATCGGATAGGTCTTTGGTTATGTTCAGCAAGAAATTCATGGCTCAATGCTAGTTCTGTTCATCAGAAACAGAGCCTGAAAATTAAAGATTTCCCGCTACTGACCAGTCAGGCGATTTACCCCTTTAGCGGCCAATGTGTGGCTTGGATTCATTTCAAGCACTTCGCGGTATTTCTTCAGGGCCTCTTCCTTCTCGCCTTTCAGCTCCATGGTATAACCCAAGTTATAGTGAGCATCGGCATAGTCAGGGGCTCTTTTAAGGGACTCTTCAAAGAAGTATTGAGCAGAATCCAATTCTTCTTCCAAAATCAACTTCACGTAGCCCATGTTGTACCAAGCGCTCACATGATCGGGGCTCAATTCCAAAATACGGCGGTATTGATCCAGGGCTTTTTTGGCCTCTTCGTTTTCTTGCAAAAACAGTCCCTTAGCATACAAGGCTTCAACACTTTCCGGCTTCACCTTAATGGCGTTGCTAAAATAGGCTTCGGCCAGCGGGTGGTTCTCGATCGCATAGAGCATACCCAATTGAATGTAAGCTTCGTAATGATCCGGATTTTGCTCGACGGCGGTTTGGAAACTGGAAACCGCCTTCACCGTATCTTTCGAATATTTGTGTGCCATTCCCTTGAGGTAGTAAGCCTGACCATTGTAGGCATCAAATCCAAGAGCTGCATTGGCCCAGTTAATACACTTCTGGTACTCACCAGCCCACATGTAGATTTCAGAAATTTTGAGCATGATTCCTGTAGAGCTGGGAACCTTGTAAATGGCATCATCCAAAAGCGCCTTGGCCTTTCCAAATTGCTTCTCCTCAATTAACCATTCTGCCTTTCTCAGGTAATACTGATCATTGAGACTATCCAATTCCATAGCTCGATCCAGATCGGAATAAGCTGAAGCTTGATCTTCATCATCCTTACGCCACTCGGCACGCATGGCATACAGAGCAGCATTGTTTGGATCGTCTTTGATTACTGCATTGAGACTATCGTAGCGGGTTTCATACTGAATCGCCGCATCAGAAGATTCTCCAGAAGAATCGCAGGAAGAAAAACCAAAAACCAACAGACCACTCAGGGCAAACAGGCCCAAAATCTTACGCACCATACTTTACGGATTGAAATGTGGGCCGAAAATAAGGCTTTCGGCCGGGTCTGAATAAAGAAAACCGACCGAGGCTTACTCGGCGGTCAGCTTTTCACGAATTTTGGCTTCTATTTCATCAGCCAATTCAGGATTATCGCCAATCAACTCTTTCACTGAATCTCTACCTTGTCCTAATTTGGTATCACCATAGCTAAACCAGGAGCCGCTTTTTTGAACTACTCCATGTTCTACTGCCAAATCCAAAATTTCACCTGCCTTGGAAATACCCAGGCCATACATGATGTCAAACTCAGCTTTTTGGAAAGGAGGAGCTACCTTATTCTTAACCACCTTTACACGGGTGCGGTTTCCAATAACGTGATCTCCAGCTTTGATTTGTGAAGAACGGCGAATATCGATTCTTACAGAAGAATAAAATTTCAAGGCATTACCACCGGTGGTAGTTTCCGGATTACCGAACATCACCCCGATTTTTTCACGTAACTGGTTAATGAAAATACAACAGCAGTTGGTTTTGTTAATGCTACCGGTCAATTTTCTCAATGCCTGGGACATCAAACGAGCTTGCAGACCTACCACAGCGTCTCCCATCTCGCCTTCGATTTCAGCACGAGGAGTCAAAGCAGCTACCGAGTCAATAACGATTAGATCAATGGCTCCAGAGCGAATCAGGTTATCAGCAATTTCCAAGGCTTGTTCCCCATTATCGGGTTGAGAAATCAAAAGGTTCTCGGTATCAACACCCAGGTTTTCAGCATAAAAACGGTCGAAGGCGTGCTCCGCATCAATAATGGCAGCAATACCACCCTGCTTTTGTACTTCCGCAATGGCGTGAATGGCCAAAGTAGTTTTACCCGAAGATTCAGGTCCATAAATTTCAACCACACGGCCCTTTGGGTAACCATTCACCCCTAAAGCCATATCCAAAGTTAAAGAGCCAGAAGGGATAACATCCATAGTTTCGATGGCATCATCACCTAATTTCATAACGGCACCTTTACCGTATTGCTTATCTAATTTATCAAGGGTTAATTTGAGGGCTTTCAGTTTTGCATCCTGAGACATAGTCGTATTTTTTTTAAAGTTTCCGCAAGCAAAAGAAGGAGGGTAAAACGTAACCTTTTTACGGTGTGAAATTAAATATCAATTTTTCTCCTACTCTACTCAAGCAAGCAATAGTTATCCACCAATTTCCCCTATTGGTGTTAGTATTAAGATTGATTGATGCGAAGATAGACGATTAGCTAAATTTTATAGTAAAAAAAACAAACTTGCTACAAATAATAGCAATGCTACAAATATTGTCATTACAGGGATTTTGAAATAATCATCAAATAATCACCTTATCTCAATAATCAAATTTGTAGCAAATATATTCAAACCAATCCCTTCTTAATTTCCTCCCAAATTCTAACCCAAACCGACCAAATTCTAATTCAAACGAACCAAGTATCCTTCTGGGACTTGAAATCTCTCAAACAGAAACAATTAGCATACTTCTTTCCCTTTACTTTGATTATTCAAACTATCAATTCTTAAATTACAAACACCATGAACACTAAACTAAGCTTGGCTCTTTGCATCCTATTCTGGAGCCTCGTGGGCAGTGCCCAAAACAATCCAAACTACGTAGATTTTGAAACCGGTACATACAGCGGTGGCCACACGGCTGGACCTGAAAATTCAAACATCAACAATGCTTATTTCCACAGCGCCTACGGCGTTGAATTCTTTAATGTACTTAGCGGTACCCAATACATTCCCAAGTACGCTACAGTAGGGCCGAATGCGGCTGCTTTTAAAACATCTAATGTCAATGCAACTTACTGCTATTCGGGTTCCACTACGGATGACAACCCGTATAACTCCGCCACCAACCCCGGATGTTGGTTTATGACGGATGACGATGGAATTGTTACCCAAAACCCAAAGCAGTTACACATTGAATATGATCAAGATTCTATTCAGTGTACTATCGCCTCAGGTTACGTATATGACCTGGATGGGAACTCTATGGCTGAAGCCTGGCGTTTGGACATCTACTCTGTAGGCGGAGGTGGAACTCCAGACAACAGCATCTACATCATCTCCGATCAATATGCTTCTTGTTCGGGTTGCCCGGCTCTGCCTGGACCAATGAGTGGTGCCTACAACTGGAATGGCGGATCTATTCTGGCGGGCGATGGTCGTGATACCTATTGGGAACTTCAAACCAATGGTAACCCGATTGATTACATCACTATGACCTATATCGGTCACCCAAACCGTGGCGTGGGCGTGGCTTTTGACAACTTCTACTACTGTAGTAAGGGAGACAGCACTCCTCCACAAGGAGATCCATGCGATAGCCTTGAGGCCAAGTATACCTATGCTGTAAACGGTTGTGGAGTTCAGTTTACCGACCAATCTACTTCAGCCTCTGGTTACCCAATTATTGGATGGCATTGGGACTTTGGAGATGGAACAACTTCTAATCAGCAGAACCCATTCCACCAGTACGCTCCAAACAACACGTACACGGCTACCTTGTACGTCACCTCTTTTAATGGTGAAGAATGCTGTACCGATAGTATTAAGCAAGAGATTCGCGTAAATGAGTGCAGAGACTGTGAAGCTGAAATCGATTTTAGCTGGACCTTCAACGAGTATTGCGATCCTTGTTTAATGGACTTCTCTCCTATTATTCATTACCAAACAACAGCGGTAATTGGATACTACTGGAACATTAATGGAACGATTTACACAACTGAAAATGTGCAGCACCTGCTTAGCGGAGGCGCTTCCGTTTGCTTAACCGTAATTTTTGAAGGTCCAAATGGTAAACCTGGAGAATGTTGTACTCGCACCATCTGTGCAGAAGTTGAATGTGGTACGGTAGGTACTGCAAGCGGTGGTGAGCCAGCTGGAATGATGCCAGATATGACCCATGACGATGAAAGCACAATGAACATCGATGGTGCAAGCGACCTGGAAGATCACCCGGAGTTTTCAGCAAAAATCTATCCTAATCCGGGGAATGCTGAAATTTCAATTGACCTGGAAATGCTAAACAGCGATGAAGTTTCTGTGGTATTGATTTCTCCCAATGGACAGCGTATCGAATTGATGGATCAAGTGGCTTTGACTGCTGGAAGCAATCAACTAACCATCAATACCAGCGATGTGGCTGAAGGCATGTATATATTGAGAATTGACGGAAACCAAATTGCCTTTTCCGATCGTCTTCAAATTCAACACTAAAAGGATTCTCGTCCTTTAGAATAAGGATCAGGAATAGGGAACCCTCGCCATTTGGTGAGGGTTCTTTTTTTTATCTATTTACCTTTGTCCGGCCATAAGGCGTGCTGTTACTCCAAAGCAGACGGAACCAACCAAAATCCTACCCAAGTACCAAAAAGCCTTTTTCTGCTCTACGGAAAATAACCCAAAGAAAACAACCTACTACAAATCAACACCTTACCACAATAAAAACGATCCATTCGTTCGATTTAGCGCGGTGATTCCGCAGGCAACAACGAGCCTAACCATACTTCGCGATAGACACAGTTCACACTCATTAAAAACGTATTAACTCGCTCTAAGTAAGCCTTTTGAGTCACAAGGAAAGTTCTAAACCTTTCCTCGAATCAGCAATGATCCATCCCGATAAATTTAACCCATCAATTTATGGACTCTCCCCGAGTCTTTCGTACAAACTTTCTTAACTGAACAACATGAAAACACCCAAAATTATCCTCTGCTGCCTGCTCATAGGGCTGGTATGGGGAAGCGCTTTTGCTCAACAATCTACTGACGAAAAGCGGGAAAACCTCATCCAAAAGGAGGAGGTTAAAATTGAGCGATTCATCCAGAAACACCTGGATGACCCTTTTCCAAAATCGGAATGGGAAAACCTCGAGGATCATGACCACGATGGTCACAACGCGGTAAAGCCATCTCCCGAATCGATGGAAGAAATTAAAAGGCTGTACTGGCGTCAACAGTACTTTGTAAAGAATCCTGGCTCAGCGGCTCTTTATACCTCTCCGGGAGGAGCGCCTGCCCTATCTTGTCAGAATGGAGATTTTGAAATGGGCAATTTCTCCTTTTATACGGGAGCTCGAAGTCGATCTACGGCGTGTGATTCAACCCAAAACATCTTGGGGCTAAACTGGACTCCGATTAATATGACTGCTCCTCCAGTCAATGACTTCTTGATCACCAACAACGTGGCTGACCCGGTTATTCCACAACTTCGGCAAACCCACAACAATAGCTCTCATGCGGCACGAATCAACTGGATCAATCCCTGTAGACCAAATGCCATGATTAACCGTCTCACCAAAGAAGTGGTACTCACAAGTTCATTCCAAAATGTGGGATTCTATTACGCCATGGTACAGCAAGACCCAAGTCATATTCAACAAAACTGCAACCAGAACCCCTACTTCATCGCACGGGCTCTTGATGCTGCAGGAAATGTGTTGGATCAGTATGAACGTATTGCCCGGACAACAGACCCGTTTTTTACAACAGTCACCGGCCTAAACCCCAATAACTGCTGGGCTGACGATATCGTATGGTCCGACTGGACCTGTAATTTCCTCAATGTATCCGGGCGGGTTGGAGATACCATAACGGTAGAATTTTATGCTTCTGATTGTGCTGCTACAGCCCACTTCGGTTATGCTTACGTTGACGATATCTGTGAAGAATGTTTACCCGACTCGTGTGATTACCAAGGCCATATTTTATTTGACCAAACGGATACTTGCCTAAGCCTTCCTGGTCAGATTTGCGGAAGTTACCACCTGGCTTTTCAAAACTGTAGTACTTCTAGTGTACATTCCATTCAACTAACCATTCTTCAAAACGGTGTAGATGTTACCGTGGGTACCGTGCCAGTGACCATTGATGCCGTAAACAGTACTTTTTGTTTCGATTTGGATTCCAGTCATTTTCCGAATGGGGCCAGCGGTGGATTCGATTTCCGGGCCGATATCGTGTTTAATCTCAACGGGGCTTTTCATACTGAAACGAATGTTCATTCCAATCCCGGGCAAAACA
This sequence comes from bacterium SCSIO 12741, assembly GCA_024398055.1. Classification (NCBI taxonomy): domain Bacteria; species bacterium SCSIO 12741. The sequence continues at coordinate 4,988,544 of CP073749.1, forward strand.
ACGACCTCATTTGGGGTGTAAATTGCTGCCCTGATTTCTATGTGGTGGATTGCTGTACTTACTGGTATGGTGATGACCAAGATGCTCTTGCATCCTCTGCCGTTTCCTCTTCTGACTCCTTGATTCAGGCATTGGTACTGGAATACAAAAACCGAATTAATTCGAAGCGTGAGAACAGGGCCTTTGGTGTTGAAGAATCACCGGATTGCGATCCTTGTGAATTTAAAAACGACACCTTCCCAATTTTTATCCTGGATGAAAATGGTGTGTTAATCGACGATAGTAAATACACCATTAGCTGGAGCCATCGTCCGGGCTGGAGTGCTGCCTACTCCTGGATTCTTCCCAATGACTCCACTACCGTTATTCTAAGTGACTCTGCTGGCAATTGTGTGGACACCCTCCACTTTGCGTTTTTATGCTGCCCTCCAATCAAGATCGATATGTTTTGCGGTGGCTGTGATCCTTGTGCCGATCCGGAAAAGGCATTTTTCTTAAATGTTCTGGACTCCAACAACAATCCAATTTCTCCGACACACCACTCCTTTAAATGGAGCACCGGATCAACCGGATCGTCTATTAATGGCTATGTAAACAATACGTACTGGGTAGAAGTCACCGATTCGAACGGCTGTACCCAAACCGACACCTTCCGACTGGAATGTTGCATTCCGGATATACCAGTCAACCTAAGGTGTTCTCATGCCGCTGGTGGAGGTACTTTGCTTACCTGGGATCCCGTAAATGGAGCTGATTATTACATTATCGAGGTGATTATTGGCGATCCGGCTTGTTGCTTCTGGCCTATGGTGGGATATGGTACCATGTACATCTCCGATACCAATCAGCTGTTGCTTTCAGGTTATCCTTGTGGATCGTTTAGAGTGTATGCCGTATGTGAAGATGGTCGAACTTCCCCTTACTCGGTTAGACATTGCCTCTGCCCGTTGTTTATTGTCTACCCTTGTGATCCGGTAGGCCCGATCAATTTGTACAGTCAATTGTACCTTACCCATGTTCAACTGAATTGGGATCCTATTCCAGGTGCCATCGATTACGAAGTAGTTATCTACGACGACCAGGTTTGCTGTGGATTTGGTACGGGTAGTCCTACATCGTATATCGTGAATGCCAATCACCTGGCACTTCCGTTGGGAACCTGTGGATCCTGGGAAGTTCGAAGCAGATGTCCGGATAGTGTTTATTCAGCCTACTCCAGTTTGCAGTGCATTATTTCAAGCGGTGGTGGCGGAGGCCAAGGGATGGCTCCGGAACCTAAAGTGGACAACAAACAAGAGATAGATCCGAATCCAATTTCTTTCCGAATAGAAAATGTTAAGGTGCACGCCCGTCCAAACCCAAGCGATGGCTGGGTGGAGTTCCAGATCCACTCTACGGAAGATGAAATCAGAGGTACCATCATGATTCTGAATTTGGACGGTCAAATCATGCAAACTCTTGATGCAACGAGCAACATTCCGGTTCGAGCAGATTTAAGCGAATTGCCTCAAGGCACCTACCTCTATCTGTTTGAAACAAACGGAACCAAAACTTCCAGTAAAAAGCTGATTTTGAAACCTTAAAAATTTCAGCCTCTTAAACTTGAAACCACCTCCTCCAATTTGGGGCGAGGTGGTTTTTTATGCCTTAAATTTTAGGGATGACTGACCAAGGGAAGTGATTCATCCTTGCTCCACTCTATCCACGAACCATCGTAGTTGCGAACATTTTCATAACCCAATATCTGGGTCAAAACAAACAAGGTATGACTGGATCGCACGCCGGAATGGCAATAGACCAACACCTCCTCTTCAGGATTAACCTGATGAGATTGAAACAAAGCACGCAAAGAATCGGCGGTTTTAAAGGTATAATCCGGACTCAAACTTTCAGTGTAGTTGATCAGGATGGCACCTGGAATGTGTCCGGCACGATAAGCTCCTTTCTTTTGCCGCTCGCCGGTGTATTCATCATCATTCCTTGCATCAACCAAAAGCAAAGTTGAATCCGATAAGCGATCTATCAACTCCTCTTTGTAAACGGACCATTGATCGCTTTTGGGTCGCTCAAATACATAGTGTGTCGGATCACGGTGATCGCAATTTTCGGTACACACCTGGTTTCCGGCAGATTTCCAGGATTGAATACCACCATTGAGCAAAACCATTTGTTGGTGCCCCTGTCCTAGCATTATCCACCAAAACCGAGCTGCTTCTACTTGTCCCCGGGCATCGTAGATAATCAACCTATCCGTTGGCTTTACCCCTTTTTGGCTGAGCAAGGCTTGTAATTGTTCTCGATCGGCTTGAGCCCCAGCATAGTCCATTTCAGCGTTCTCCAGATCCTTCCGAGTTAGATGGATCGCGCCAGGGATATGTCCCGTCATGTAACGATCGGTTAACCGAATGTCAACAAATACCACGTCCGGTTGATCCATCCAATAGCCCAGGTCGGAAACTTCCATCAGGTTATTTTCCGGCCAATTCAAGGGAGCTACCTCCACCTCTTCTTTGGGTGTAGAACAAGATACGAGTAGGCCCAGAAGGCTAGCCCAGGCTATTAATCGAGGGTATACCATTCTTCTACTTTAAGGGGTTTTCGCCTACCGGTTTCTTCGGGAGCATAGTACGTGGATAAATAGGCCACAATTAAAGCTTCGTTTTCGCCAAGGTCCCAAAGATTTTGGGTTTCCTGCATCCAATGTATGGTAGAGGTCCAGGCTTCTGCTGTCATGCGATTTTGGGTAACCAGTTTGGCGCTGTGGCAAGGCGTGCAATGCTGAGCAACAAGCAGGTAATCTCCTTCCGCCACCAAACCCGTGGGCAAATGGATTCCTTCTTTAACCTCAGGTTCAGATTCAGTCACCTGCTGGGGCGATGGATCGGTTGTTTGTCCTATCTCGGCGATCCAGCGATTGAGTTTACCCAAAGAGGGATCAAAGATGGCTGCATAAAACAAGAAGCCCAACACCAAAGCTGCGATGCTGATGAAGCGACGCAAATTCCGGGTTAGTTTTCTCAACCCTTCTACTTGATTTTCATCCAAGGGCTGCTTCATTGCACTTTTAGGGCTATCCGATGACAAGCATTGTTTAAATATCCTTTGGGGTTCCACCCTGGCACCACCATGGGTTGAGACTTTCCTTCGCTATCGGTAGCACGAGCCCAAACTTCGTAATAACCTTTGTCTGGAAATTTTAGCGCGCAGCTCCATTGTTGCCAAGCCAATCGATTGGCCGGAGGTTTTAAATCAGCGGTTTTCCAAGTCGTTCCAAAATCGATGGAAACTTCCATGCTCTTTACCTCCAAATCACCGGCCCAAGCTTGACCTCTCACGGTTACTTCATGACTTTTGGTCAACACTCCTCCCGATTTTGGATAAGTAATCAAAGACTTAACTGGCATGGATTCGATAATGCACATATCTTCATCCTTCACCTCTTGCCCGGGAGCCACAGATTCGCAAGGAATACGGTAGGATTTACCTCCCATCTTGGGTCCATCGTGAATCTTATTGCGAATCACAATACGATTGAGCCATTTTCCAGAAGTAGACGCCGGCCATCCTCCAAACATCAGTCGCAAGGGATAACCATTCATCAAGGGCAAGTCTTCATCGTTGATGGCCCATGCGATTAGAGATTCCTCCTCCATCGCCTTACTTATGGGAACCCCTCGGGAAATGACCACCTTATCTGGATCACCACTCAAGTGGGTGTCTGCTCCATAGTAGCCGAGATACACCGCATCTGGTTTTAAGCCAACATCTTCCAATACATCTTTTAGTCGTACACCGGTCCATTTGGGGCAGCCCACCGCTCCGGTGGTCCATTGATTTCCTTTGGCCGGAGGATTGAACTCAGAACGGCCATTTCCTCCGCACTCCAGCGTTAATTGGTAGCTGTATGTTTTGAAACGTGCTTTGAGGTCAGCCAGAGTATAGGTTTTCTTTTGTGTGGCAGACTCCCCTTCTATGGTCAGTGTCCACTCATCAGGATTTACTTCTACAGGAGGAAGTCCATTGTTTCGAACAAACAAACGGTCGGTTGGAGTGATTGGATCATCCAGCAACCAAGGCGGGGTTTCCGCATTTACGGGTCGTGTATTCAGAATGGTTAAATCCTGGTGTTTTCCATCAATCACAAAGGGCTCTTCACCCTCTGGCCAGGGAATAGGAATCAATCCTTTAGGAAAGGATGCTCCAAATACAAATGAGGGTAACAACAGGGAGCCTACACCAACGGTTGCCCCCTTTTTTAGGAACTCCCGCCGCCCCGGCAATTCCTTCTTTTTATTCTTCAATGCAGCGTTTCTTTATCCGATTAGCGCATCCAAGATAAACTTTTGAAGGAAATGTCAAGGAGATGAAATCAGCTGAATGGGAATCACTTCCCGTCCTTCGGGAGTAATCCAATGTACAAACCAGGTGCCCTGGGTCAGGGATTCCAAATGGAGCACGTAAGTACCGTTGTACTTGTCAAGCTGTTCAGAAAACACCCGATTCCCAGTAACCCCATACACTTCCACCTGGACCTCTTCAGAATGAGTCAAACTTCTCAAAAAGATTTCTCCGGTGGATGGATTGGGATAGACAACTACTCGCCGATTGACCTGCTCTTCAGCGATTCCATCAGGTTCCTGAATAACCGTGTCGCAATCCATCAGGGCAATTCGAATGGAATCTGCACCACTACAACCATCGGCATTGGTTACTTCTACAAAATAGAACCCAGCTGTATCGACTAACCAGGAAGATCCTGTTGAACTATCCTGCCAGACATAAGTGGAATTGGTTTGCGTAACATCCAACAACAAACTATCTCCCATACAAAGAGTCGTATCACTTCCCAGGTGAACAGTGGGTACAAAATAATGGCCTATGTTGGCCGTATCGGTTCGGACACAACCATCTGCATTGGTTGCCGTGACTATGAGTCTCCCCATGGCCGGTGCAGCAACTCTACGCGTATTGGATCCATCAGACCAGCTAAATTGAGTCCATTCTGTTCCTTGTACTTCTACCCAAACCGTATCGCCTTCGCAAACCGTATCAGAACCTGTAACTTCAATATTTGCCCCTGACTCAGTGACTTTGATCGCATCCAAAAACCGGCATCCCAGGGAGTTGGTAACTTCGGCCACGTATACTCCAGCAGAATCTACAGTTAGGTATCGATTTGTAGGTCTCTGAAACCAGGAAACCGTGTCCCAAATGGCTCCAGCATCCAAAATCAAGCTATCCTGGTAGCAAAAAGAGGTATCGGGTCCAAGGCTGAAAGCGGGCCCCACCACATTCACTTTTACCGAATCAATTTGTTTACATCCATTGTCTGCAGTTACGGTTATGCCATAAGTTCCGGATTGGGTCACCGTTAATGATTGCTTGCGGCTTCGATCCGACCAGGAATAAGAATCCCATCCAGGTGGAGCGTTTAAAACCAGATTATCATTCAAACAAATGTCTGTATCGTTATGCATTTTTAGGTTGTCAAGAACGAGTACATTTTTTTCGATCGAATCACTTCCACAAGGACTATTGGCTTTCAGCTTATAGGTATAAACCCCTGGAACGGTTGCAATTTTATTTAAATGAAAGTTGGTATCCACAGCCAAATTATTAGCATACCAAACTTGGCTGGAAGAGGATGAACTTATGTTGGTATGCGAGATGGTATCTCCCAAACAATAAGAAGAAGCCCCAGCGATAAAATTAGCCTTGACAGCACAACATTTGGCCACAGTTAAATTCGGTGCCCCGTTAAATACGCTGCTCTGCGATCCGCTCAGCATTCCTCTTACTACTACCGTATAAGTTCCTGATGGAATTCCTGTTAAGTCCACAAAATGGGTAAACTGGACGATTACCGGCAAAATGATAAGACCAGATGTATAATTCACATCGATGGTGAGTGTAGACCCTGACACGGACCAGGTCGTACCCGTATAGGTATAGTTACTCGCTCCAAGTGAGCCACCAATGGTATAGGAAATTGTATCACAATCTGTGGGTGTGGTGGTGGTCATTTGAGCAGAACTAACCTGAACGAAGGCCCGAGAGGTCAAAGCAGATAGGCTCAGCAGCAAACACAAGGTCAACACCTTTACGAAAAAAGCAGGCAACATCTTCATAATCAATTCCTATTGGTTAAATCATGAAGGTAAGGATTTTCCGAAACTATTCTACCGTTTTCCGGTAATCCCGACTCTTGAGCAGGTTTCCCTCGCCCTCTTCCTGGAAGCCCGCTTTAAAAACCACGAAGGTTTTGGCAATCTTGTCATGAAGTCCCTGTCTGCGTTTATCAAAAGCCACCGCTAATACGGTCGCGATTTGAAACAACAGAATGGCTCCATCAAATGTGGAAGAGATTGCTCCCCTTCTCCAAAATTGGAAAGAACCTGAGCTCCAAAATCTTCTGACTGGATAAAAAATATCCCAATGATGAATCCCACCGAAGCGTTCAACTGAGAAAGCAACCAGGGAAGGTCTCTTAACAAGGCATGCTTCAAGGTGATCGGATTTTGGTTTTCGTCTACCACCTTGATGCCCACAGCCATTTTTCCTAATGTAGCCCCGTAGCGAAACTCCATAAAGGGTTTATAGATCATCAGGATCAGTAAAACAAGTATGACTATAGCATTAGATTGCAGAGACAATAAACTGTACATCATTAAACCAATGGCAGGAAGAAGTACAATGGTATCTACGATGGAAGCCCCTACCCGGGTCCAAAATCCGGCATAGGCAGGTTCTCGCAATCTGTGTTTTACATCCAAGAGTTCGTCATCGAGTGCGGATGGATTTGTTTCGGTCATTTTCTGTTAATTAAGTGGTTAATGCGTTATTCTGCGTTCTTATTCTGAAAAGCTCCTTTGCGAACCACCAGCGTATCAGCCAATTTATCGTGGAGCCCTTGTTTTCGCCGATCCACCGCAATAGCAATGATCACAACAAACTGAATTAACAACAGACCTGATCCAATGGCTGAAGTAATCGGTTCATTATAAGCGATATCAAAATCTCTAAATTCAACTATTTCTTCGAATCTCGTGGTCACAAAAACGATCATTATTCCCACCAAAGTATTGAACTGTGGAAGAATAAAAATTGAATTCCTTAGAAAGGAATCCTTGAGCGACAACTTTTGAAAGTCTGATCGAACCACTTGAATACCCAAAACCATTTTTCCGATTGTCGCTCCTTTCTCCCACTCCGCAAGGGGTTTATAGAGCATAATGGCCAATTGCACCAGAACAACTACCACCCCCGATTTAAGGGAAACCACATTGTAAATCATGAGAACAAACAGGGTGGATAGAATCACGCCGTCAATAAGTGACGCTACCACACGAGTACCCAATCCAACATAGCGGCGATCGTGCTCGGCCTTTTCATGAAGGCCCTGGATATCGTCGTCAACCAAGGAAGGATCAGCATCGTTCATGGTGCTGCAATTTAATCCATTTTCTGAATTTTCAGATTCACTTTTCGACCTATGAATGAAGGAATTAAATAGAAGTCCAAATCCTTATTGATTGGTGCTAATGGCATGTAGAATAACCTTCTTTTGTTTGCCTCTTAGCAGAATCTCACCAATCTGATCAGACTTCACCTCTTCCGGTAAATGGAGTCCTAAGGTCAACTTTTGGGAGGTGAGCAGATCACTTTCATATTGCTTGCACAAACTCTGAATGCGAGCCGTGGTATTGAGTACATCTCCCGTATACACAATCTGTTTTTTGAGGGCACCAATTTCACCAGTGGTTACTTCACCTACATGTGCACCGGCTTTAAAATCGGGAATCACGCCAAATTGACGTTGGAAATCGTCCGCTTTTTCGCGAAACACTTTTTTCAAATCAAAAAAGCATTGGATGCACCGGTTGTTTTCAAAACCATCTTTGGCCAGCCAGGATATAACTACCTCATCTCCGATGTACTGGTATACTTCGCCTTTTGAACGAATAATGGCATCCGACATAATTTCGTAGTAGAGCTGCAGTAGGTCAAAATAGCGTACATGCCCAATTTTTTCAGCAATACCGGTTGAGTTCTTCATATCCAGAAACATGAATATTCGGTACTCCTGTTTGGGTCGGTGATACCTGCCCGTGATAAAATTAATCGTGACCTGGTGCCCCAAATTTTCACTAATGGCCGCATAAAATACGCTGATCATGATATGAAAAGACAACTGCAGGGCGGTGTTCCAAAAAACGGTGCTGTGAAAAAAGTTAGCCGTTTTTTCCAAAACTTCCGGATCGATAATGGACTTGGACAATTCAATAGCCGCAGCCAATGGAAATGCCAGAACCATAATGATCAGCATAAGCGTGGAGTAAACCAGAAACTTATAAAAGACCTTCCAAACAAAGCTGAATCGATGAAACCACTTTTCCATCAAAAACAACTCAATAGTTCCTACCAAGAAACCCACCAACATGATAGCTAAGCTCGAAAACAGGAATATGGGAACGGAAATCGTAACGGCCGAAGTTGGATCCGGATTTTGATTGCCGGTAAGTAAAGTATCACTCAGCAAAAAGAACCACCCCACAAAGAGCCAGATAAATCCAAATGGAAAAATCCGGAATAGGTTTCTTCTGGCTTTAGGTGTCAATTTCATCGTGATGCTTCGCCTTTTCAGGGGAGGAAATTAGCAAATCAAGTGGTGCAGTATCCAGGCATTTTCTATTTTTCATTAAAATTTCACCCATGAAAACCCTTTATCTAATCGCAACCTTGGCTGTATTTCTTTCGGCTTGCAGCTCTCCGCCCTCTCAGGATTTAAGTTGGCTAGAAGGTGAATGGATCCGAGTAGGTCTCGATTCCGGACAATCCGGTAAGGAAATTTGGCGAGCAAGCGATCAGGGATTGGTGGGTACAGGTCAATTTTTTGAAGGAGATCAACTGGTATTTGAAGAAGGACTTAGAATCGAACAGCACAACCAAACCTGGAATTACATTGCCGCAGTTAGCCATAACGACACCTCGGTTTTCTTCCCTTTTACACAGCTCAAAAAGGGACATTTCGTAGCCGAGAATTCAAAGCACGACTTTCCCAAAAAGATTGAATATCACCTTTCAGGAGATACGTTAACCGCTATCGTTTCTGGTGACAACAAGCAATTAAAGTTTGCCTTTGTAAAAGCCCATGTACCGTAAACAGTGAAAAGCTCTGCAAGACTTGCCCGTCGTTGCTGGAAAAAAATCTACATTTAAAATCTCAAAAAAATGGACTGATGGAGCAGAACAATAGCCGAAAAATCTACGTATTGCTTTTGGTAATCATCTCGGTGGTTGTCATCATTTATGGGCAAAAGGTTATCATACCCTTTATTCTTTCCGTGCTCTTTTGGTTTCTAATTCGGGTTATCCGAAAACTACTTCAGAAGGTCCCTGTCATTGGAAAGATTCCTCAATGGATACTTACCCTCACCTCATCGGCATTGCTACTGAGTGTGGTTTTTGGCGTAGTAGAAATGCTATCGGTAAACATCCAGCAGCTTTCCGCCAACATGGCTTCTTATCAATCCAACATTCAAAACATTACCCTACAAATCGATGAAGCCTTGAATGTGGACATTATGGATCAGGCTAAGGACTACTCCAAGGATTTTAACTTTACGAAAATCATTTCCGGCATTATTGGTGCTCTCGTGGGCTTGTTTGGCAACATATTCACGGTCTTTTTCTACCTCGTTTTCATTCTGTTGGAGGAACCTCATTTTGGCGAAAAGCTAAAGGCCATGTACCCCAACTCCGACCGGTACAAAAATGTGTCTACGGTAATCAAAAAAATTGATCAATCCATTAGTACCTACATCACCATGAAGACGGGCGTAAGTGTGCTCACCGGTGTATTGAGTTATTTTGCCTTGCTCATTATTGGAGTAGATTCTCCCGCATTCTGGGCCTTTCTTATTTTCATTTTGAACTTTATTCCGACCATTGGATCCCTAATAGCGACCTCCTTTCCAGCGGTTTTTGCCATGCTTCAATTTGGCGAACTTCTACCTGCCATTTTGGTTATTGTGGTAGTTGGCGCTATTCAAGTGTTGGTTGGGAGTATTCTTGAACCACGTCTTGTTGGATCTACCTTAAATGTAAGTCCCTTGGTCACCTTAATTACCCTGGCACTTTGGGGAAGTATCTGGGGAATTATCGGCATGCTGATTTCCGTTCCTATCACGGTCATCATCATCATTATCCTCAACGAATTTCCCGAAACCCGACCGGCAGCTATATTGCTCAGTCAAAGGGTTCCAAATAAGGACGAATAGCCCTTTTCCTCTTGTTTCATTTTTAAACCAAAACCATGAAAAAATCGATCATAATTACAGGTTGCATCTCCGCCGGACTGGTTCTATTGGGCTGCCTTTTTAAAATGCAGCACTACCCGGGTGCATCCTTTATGCTGCTCATTGGCACGCTACTATTCTCCATGGTCACGCTGACCTTATTCCTGATTTACCGGATTCAAATTCGCCGAACTCAATTTGATGTTTTTGCCGGTGTGATTATCACGGTAACAACCTGGTTATTGACGATGGGCTTGCTGTTTAAAATTCAGCACTACCCGGGTGGTACATCCTTGCTTTATATTGGGCAAATTCTCTTGATTTTTGGGTTGATTCCCGTTGCTATTGTCAGTTTCAACAAATCTGAAAATCCTTATTCAGGTCTCAATTTAATGGCCTTACTTGCCGCCTTCACAGGTATCACCATGGCATCGACTATCTCTTATTCGCTCAATTCCTTACAAGGCCACCTGGTTAGTTACCGGCAAACGCACAGCATCAATTCTCATCAAATAGATCGCAATGCTCTGTTGCATGAGAGACTGGCTCAATCTGGGAATACCCAAGCTCAAGCCGATCAGATTTACGCTCTAAGTAATGAGACCTGGGAGGAAATTGAAGATGCTCAAGTGAGGCTGATGGCCACTGTGGACATGCTTCCCATAGAACGGGCTGAAGAAATGGAATTCTGGGAAATCATGAACATTGATAACAGCGATGTGTCGTCCCAACTTTTTATTGGAGCGGATAGTTGGCAACCCAGTAAAGAACCCGGCTCAGCATTAGCCTTGAGGGCATCTGTTGAATCCTATGCCGAACAATTGAGCGGCTTGATGAAAAACCCAAAAAACAGGATAACGCTGGAAGAATACCTCCGTGACTTTTTCCAGACTTATGAAACCTTTGGTACGGTGGAATCCTGGGAAGTAGAGAACTTCTACCATGCCAGCGCCATTTCAGCGGGTCACGTTTTGGAAAGCATGCAAAGTCTTGTATTGTCTCTTGAAGAACTGGCTTATGAAGATTTGATGGATCAATCCCAGCCGGAAACCTCAGCCGTGGAATAGAACTTAATCCAACTCCCTCAAAATATCGAGACGACCTTTGAAGTATCCAATCTTTTTGAGGTAGCTCCGCTCCCATTCGTTGAGGGTGGCGACACCTAAACCGATTTCTTCGTAGATGCGGCCTTGTTTGCGCAATTGAACCGATTCGACCAAACGGATTTTGGGTTTGGCAGCCAATCCTACTCCCGATAGATCGAGAAAATTTCCTTTGTGAACCTTGCCTCTGGTAATCATTCCCACCAAAAAGAAACTTCGGGGCGTGATTTCAAAACAGGAATTCCATTTAAACTTTCCCACAATTTGATCATGCCAGTCATGCCCACAATGGCGGCACTGACGAGCTTGCGGCGTACGGGTCAACTGGCCACAGCTGGGACACAGGTTGAGGTAAACCGATTCTGGAGACTCCACCAAAATACGCTCGGCCACCTGAACTTGAAAAGCTTCAAATCCATCCTTCAATAGATTCAACACCTGGGCATCGTCCGTTAACCAACCCATTTCCTTGTAGCGGCGAAACTCCTTGGGTCTATCGGCTCCCTCCAACTTCAATTCAAAGGAGGCGTGACGCCTTGCAGCCTGCTCCAATGGCGAGAGCAAATGAGCAAAATAATTGAAGATATATCGGGCGGTTTCCAGGTCCATTTCTACCAAATTCCAGGAACTCGAAAGTACCATTTTTCTAAGGGAACATTTTCCAAAATCCTCTAAAAAAGCGCTAATCTTGTAATTCCCTAAATGTCAAAATCATGAGAAAAGCAGTTGCCTACATAGCTTGTAGTTTGGATGGAAAAATCGCCGATAAAGAGGGCAAAGTGGATTGGCTGGACCGGGTTCCACATCCCGAAAACAGCGACTACGGGTACAAATCTTTTTACGAATCCATCGACACTACCTTGATGGGAGCAACTACCTATCGGGATGTTTTAGGCTTTGATGTTCCCTTTCCCTACCCCGATAAAACCAATTATGTCATTACCCATGATCGAAACCTCAAGACCTTAGATTCCGTTACTCTTGTTCACGATCTATCACCAGAGTGGATGAAGGATTTGAAATCTCAACCTGGTAAAGACATTTGGGTGGTAGGCGGTAGTTTTTTAAACACCTGGATGATTGAACATCACTTCTTGGATAAGCTCATCCTTTTTATAATGCCCGTAGTTTTGGGAGAAGGAATACCCTTATTTACAGCAGGAACTGGAGAAGTACCCGGAAAACTAAAGGAACACAAGACCTACTCTTCGGGTGTAGTAGAATTACATTATGAATTTTAGCCGACGAAAACCTTCCTCTGAAAATTGCTACCTTCCCGCCGTCAAACACACTTATGATCAAGGCCAGAACCCGATATAACCTCACCAAATTCACTGGATTGCTGCTTGAAGCCATTGGCATCATTGCATCCATTTTGGTGGCCTTTGCTATCGAAAACTGGGACGAAGAATTGAAGAAGGTTGAAAAGGAAGAATTCTACCTCATGAGCCTTCACTCGGATTTGATCAAGGACCAAAATCAACTCACTCGACGCATTCAGGAATACGAGAATAAAATGGCTACCACCGTGGAGTTGATGCATATTCTCACTCGGCCCGAAAACATTGATCAGGCGCAGGTCATTGAATTGATCGAAAACAAACTGACTTACAACTTTGCTTACGTACCCTCCAACAACACCTATCAAGCTTTGGAATCGAGCGGAGATGTGAAATTTATTAGCAATACCGTACTCAAGCTGTTGCTCTTTGAGTTGGATAAATCCTTCCAAACCAATGAGCAGAAAGGGCTGGTCTTCATGGCCTATACCAATAGCCCAACCTGGTCGGAGATACTGGTGGACAATTTCAACTATCAGAACCACACTATAAGTCTGACCGAAGAGGAAATGCGGACCTTGCTTTACAACCGCATAAAACGATTCAATAAACTTCTGGAGACCTATTACTACGACATGCAGGGCACCCTGCTCAAAATTCAGGAAGTGCGTGAAGCACTCGAAGAAGAGCTTAAAAACAAGGAGCTGATGATTGAGCAGGAAATCGAAGAAGTGCAGGTCGACGAAGAGAAGGAACTACAGACCGAAGAGGAAGAGTTAGAAGAACTTTTGGACGAAATTAATTGAGTAACTTTGATCTATGCGCAATGTTTTGCTAATACCATTAATCACGCTATTGATGGGCTTCTCAGCCCCCAACCCACTTTCTACCATCTACAAAACGAGTCAGGCCAAAGTGCATTTTTCATCAGAAGCACCGATGGAAATAATCAAGGCAGAATCGAGCAAATTGGTAGGCCTATTCAACACAGAAAAGAACAGCTTTGCCTTTCAAGTATCCTGCATTTCATTCATGGGTTTTAATTCGGAGCTACAGCGAGAGCACTTCAATGAAAATTATATGGAGAGCACCAAATACCCAAAAATTAAGTTTGTGGGCAAGCTCGTTGATCCCGTTGATTACAACCAAAAAGGCAAGACTCAAGTAAAGGTTAAGGGTTCACTCAACATTCATGGAATTAGTAAGGAACGAACTTTAGATGCAACGCTGGAAATAACTGATAACAAGCTTATTATCAACAGTCAATTTGAAGTGCCCTTGGCAGACCACAACATTAAGATACCTACCATTGTAAACCAAAAAATTGCCAAGATGATTACCTGTACGGTACAGGCCGAAATGGTACCAAAAAGCTAATTTTTCCTGGGTAAGCTTTCCGCGAAATAGGGTACCATTTACACATCTTTCGGAAAATCAGATTTACAGACTTAAAAAGAATTGCTAAATTCGGGCTCAAATGAACGGTTTAAAGATTTTGGGTTTAACAGTTTTGATGATGGGAGTAGCTTCTGCGCATGCCACTTCTGATGATCCAAACCCGCGTTTAGATCTGGACCCGATCAAAAAGGACAGCAACTCGATTGCCGAACCTGATACCAATGCAGCCCGAACGGTTTTCTTCCCCAATCCTTTCTTTCAGCTTATCCTTACCCCACCTGAGGAAACGGATAAACAAGATCCTGGAATTTAGTACCGAAGGACTTTCCACAACCCTTTTTCATCCTCTCTTGTTGTTTTACTTTCGCAGGACGATTGCAAATTAACCCATGGTGATTCAACGAAACGCTTTTCTTCTACTTGGTTTTACAGGACTTATTTTACTGGGTTGCTGGAATTCTGCCAAAGCTGAAAACACTGACACCATTGTATTTGCCAATGGAGATCGGCTCACTGGTGAAATTAAATCGCTGGACATGGGCAAGCTCAAATTCGACACCGATGAATCCGGGGTTATCGCCCTGGACTGGGACGATGTAAGCTGGATAAGCTCGCCCAATGATTTCGAAATGTCTCTCCGCGATCACAGTGAATTTTTTGGAACCTTGGGGCGGGCAGCTCCTGGTTATGTGGAACTTCGAGGCACCCGGGAAACCCGAACGGTGGCCCTGATGGAACTGGTGAGCATGAAAAAAGTGGAGCGTGGATTCTGGCCCAAGGTAGACGGAAGTCTGGAAGCAGGATTCAGCTTTACCAAAGCAAGTCAGGTTTTGCAATACAACCTGGGTGGAAAAATTAGCTACCGCAACCAAAGACTCACAGCGGAGATGGGCGGAAGCATGATTGTGACCGAGCAGGAAGAACTCCAAAACACCCGAAAATCAGATCTCAACCTCACCGTACAATATACCCTGGTGAAAAGGTGGTACGTGGCTGTGAACTCCGGTCTTGGGCAAAACAGCGAATTAGGATTGGACCTCCGGGTAAAAGGCGGGGTGGGTTTAGGTAATGATTTCATTTACACCAATGCGCATCGTTTTCATGGAACAGTAGGTACGATTGTAAACGCTGAGCGAGCCATTGATAGCACCGATTATGTAACCTCATCAGAAGGTGTTGCTACCATAGGTTATCTTCTGTTTAATAGCGGAGTAAAAGATTTTTATGTGGATGCGAATGCCACTGTTTATCCCAGTTTTAGTATTCCAGGTCGTTATCGGGGTGAGATTAATATCAATCCGAAAGTGGAAATCGTAAACAACCTCAAATTTGGATTTAGATACTACTACCAATTTGATACAAGACCTGTGAGTGAAGCCGCTTCAACCGAAGACTGGGGGGTTATATCTACCCTCTCCTATTCCTTTTAGCTTCCTTGGTCCTGAAAAAACCGGATAACCACCTGCTCAAACCAGGGAGCCTGCCCCCTTCTGGTATGAAAACCAACGTGTCCGCCATAACGAGTGGTCAATAATTGAACCTGGGGATTTGCCATTGCTTCATCCACCGGGTAACATTCCTTGGGTAAAAAAGGATCATCCAAAGCATTGATAATCAGCGCAGGGCATTGAATAGCCGGAATAAAAAATCGGGAACTGCAAGATTGGTAATAATCCGCCGCATCTTTAAATCCGTGAGCGGGGGCAGTGTACAGATTATCGAATTGATGAAAATCACGGGTTGCATCCACCTCCTCTACAGAAATTCCGGAATCCGGGAACTGCTCAGCCTTGAGGCGAGTTTTATGGCGAAGAGATTTTAAAAACCGCCTCAAATAGACAAAATTGGAACGCTTGGCCAAATGCACAGCGGATGCAGCTAAGTCACAAGGCACGGATATTCCGGCAACGGCTTTTACCCGATCCGGAAGTTGGTCTCCACGCTCCCCTGCATACTTAAGGGTTATGTTTCCTCCAAGGCTTACTCCAACCACAAATAAGTCTTGTTGACTCACTTGAATCAAGTGATTGATTACCCGGTTCAAATCATCTGATTTCCCACTGTGATAGGACTCTAACAGGCGATTGGGCTCACCGCTACAACCGCGCATATTGAGTACCATAGCATCCATTCCGGCCTGATTGGCTGCGTGAACAAGGCTGTGGGCATAAGGAGAATCACTGCTTCCTTCTAATCCATGCAAAAGAATGAGTAGTTGCTCAGATCCGACCCGGGAAAAATCGAGATCAAGAAAATCACCATCCTCCAATTCCAGTCGCTCACGATGATAACTTACCTGAGTCGTTTTACGAAATACACGGGAATATATCGTATTGAAATGCCCCGATCGAAAGGGCCACCAGGGTTGATAAGCAGGAGGATTTTTTTCCATGCCGCGAAATTAAGAAGATAGCCCAAGATGGAGTCAAGATTTACAGCATATCAAATGACTGTCATTCAACAAACTTCCTCATTTGGCCTACAAAAATCATCCCATTTCGATCGTGAATCTTTTCTTATTCCTGTGTTATTTGCCCCGCATTTTCGGGCAGGATTCAAACCTCCGAAATATCAATTAACTCCAAAAATCATTCATGAAAAACAAATCCACCGGGTCCCTTCAATATTCTGATATCTCAACCATCAACCACTTCCGCTTATCCCATTCGACACGAGTGGACCAATGCGCTTCAAATCAACAAAACCGCACCGACTTCTGTGTCAGGTTCTCAAGTATTGAGGCAACAGATGATTATTGAATAGGTCGTTAGAATTAAAACTTCAAGGAACCCCGATCTATCCGTAGATTGGGGGTTTTCATTTTTAGGAACGGTACTTATCGTGCAGACCTATTCCCTGAAGAATCATTGGCCCGATTTTCTCCAGTCTCTTCTGCTTAGTTTCAGCTCTTTTGGCTTCGGAAATGTAATCGGTGTATTCCCGTTTGCGAGAAAGTCCAAGTCCTTCAAACCGGGCTTTTCCTTCCGGATTATTGTCCAGCCAGGTTTGTAGTTCATCGGGAACGATAAGCGGCTTTTTCTGAGGTTTGATCGCTTTTCCTTGCTTTTGGTTTTCAATCGCTTCCTCGATATAGGCGCGTAGAAGCTTTAAATCCAGCTCCGCTTCCGATTGGATTCGCCATTGCCTCAAAGCCTGCGTCTTACCTTCCTGAGCATTTATAAGTACTCCTGCTGAATCTTTTAGCAAAGCTCCCTGATGAAACCAAACAGCCATATGTGATTTAAAAGCAGCCAAGCCAATTATGGTTTTTCCACCTGACAGGTAAGCCGGAGCTCCCCATTTGATGGCTTCTTCGAGACCACAATCCAACATCGTATCTCGCACGGCCGTTAAAAGCGGTGTCCATGCTTCCTGGCTTTCAAGGTATTCTTCTACTGAGGTGAAACGTTTCATAAAATCAAAATTTAACTTCCGGAGCCTTTTCGGCTCCTGGTTGTGCATGGAAAGTATCCCTTTCCTGAAATCCGTAGTACCCTGCAATAAACACAGCTGGGAACTGGCGAATAGAAGTATTGTAACTCTGCACGGCATCGGCAAATCGGCCCCGTTCTACCGCAATTCTGTTTTCGGTTCCTTCTAATTGGGCCTGTAATTCCAGAAAGTTTTGGTTCGCTTTTAAGTCCGGATAACGCTCCGCAACCACCAATAACCGTGAAAGCGCCGACGTAATCCCTGATTGGGCTTTTTGGTAATTCTGGATGGATTCGTTCGTCAGATTTTTAGGATCAATGGTAACACTTCCCGCTTTTGAGCGAGCCGTGGTTACTTCAATGAGTACTTCCTTTTCAAAATCGGCGTATCCCTTAACTACATTTACCAGGTTTGGAATTAAATCGGCTCGACGCTGGTACTGGGTTTCTACCTTCGACCATTGCGCTTTAACGGCTTCATCTTTTTCAACAAGGGTATTGTAAGTTCCGCCAAAAAGGGAATAAAATAAGTAGATAGTAAGCAGAAGAACTCCAACTACCACTCCAATAACAATCCAGGTTTTATTATTCATTGTTTTGTGATTTGGTCATTTCAAATCTAATTATCTTAGCCCGAGTGAAAACTGCCCAAACCAAATATCTTTATCCACTCCTCTTTTTGTTTCTCCTGATCACCAACCTGACTTCAGCCCAAATTGCTATTCCAGAGCTGAAAAGCCGAGTAACTGATCAAACGAGAACGTTAACCTCCCGTGATATTGCCAGCCTCGAAGCCAAATTGGCTGCCCTGGAAAAATCCAAGGGTAGTCAACTGTTTATCGCGATCGTTTACACCACTGGTGAGGAGACGATTGAGCAATACGGAATTCGAATGGCCGAGCAATGGAAGGCCGGAAGAAAGGATGTAGATGACGGAGTCATTCTGATCATTGCCAAGGAGGATAGAAAATTGAGAATAGAAGTTGGGTATGGTTTGGAAGGAGCCATTCCAGATGCCATGGCCAAGCAAATCATTGAAGAACGCATTGTACCGCGGTTTAGATCTTCAGACTTTTTTGGTGGCATAAATGCCGGAGTAGATGCCCTAATCGCCTTAATCCAGGGAGAGGATTTACCACCGGCCCAAGGGAAATCTCGACAACAGATTCAAAAAGAGCAAGAAGAAAAAGTAGGAAAAGCCATACTCCTTCTGTTTGCCGCCTTCTTCTTAAATATCATTATGTACTCTGCGATTAAGAATTCTTTTTTGCGAATTGGATTAAGCGTCGGCCTAGCAGCCGTGATTGGTCTGTTTTTAAGCAGTTGGATTGTTCTCCTAATCGCCCTTGTGTTCACCCTAACCATTCAATTCAAAATATTTAGTCTCTCAAATCCTACATCTGGATACACCAGTGCTAACGATCCCTACGGGCGTCGAGCTGGTGGAGGCTGGTACGGCGGAGGATCAAGCGGTGGATTCGGCGGTGGCGGAGGAGGATTCGGCGGCGGTGGCGGCGGCGGATTTGGAGGTGGCGGAGCCTCAGGAGGTTGGTAATGAACAGATTTACACAAAAAATACGGCTAAACGAACAACAGCAGGAGGCGATCCGAACTGAAGTTCAACACCTTGAGAGAGAAACTTCCGGTGAACTGGTCATTTACCTGGCTCGTCGAAGCGATAACTACAGTGATGCCATCTGGTACCTGGGTACCCTATTCGCCATCTTGAGCACGGCAAGCGTCGGAGCAATGTCTTACTTGTGGATGCTCCCGGCTGGATTATCCCAGTTTGATATTTCTCTGTTCGTTCTATCAATCACCCTAACCGGAGTTCTAATCCCCTTTCTTTTCCCGAGAATTCGAGTTGCCCTTATGCACAAAAACAATGTGTTGCAGCGGGTTATAACCAAAGCCCACGACGTGTTCTTGCAGGAAGAAGTTTTTCAAACCTCGGAACGAATTGGCATTCTCATTTACATATCCTTTCTCGAGCATCAAGTACATGTGATGGGCGATAAGGGGATCAACTCCAAATTGACTCAGGAAGATTGGAATGAGGTGGTAGCCCATATCATCGCAGGAATTAAATCCAAGGACTTGGAAGGAGGAATCATTCAAGCGATCAAGCAATGTAAATCACTTCTTCTTGCCAAAGGATTTACCGCTACCCAATCTCAAATTAATGAGCTTCGGGATGGAATCATTATTGAGTAATCCCTCACCCCCTCCCCTTTTCAATTCATAAACAACTGAAAATCGGTTGGATTGGTTGCATTTTTTTGTGCTTTGGGCTCCGAGATGGACGCATTTGGATTTAGATTGGGAATACGGACAAGGAAAGTAGTACCTGTCCCCAATTCTGATTTTACCTCTATACCACCATTCAGTTTTTCCACCGCCTCTTTCACGATGAATAGTCCTAATCCGCTGCCTTTAGAGCGTTCACTTGCTCTGAAAAATTTGTCAAAGATTTTTTCCTGATGAGCCTTATCTATCCCAATTCCATTATCGCTTAAACTTATAAAGGCTTCTTTTTCAGTTACCTGAATCTGTGCCCTAATCTGAGTTATTGGCTTGTTCAAATCCCGATAGCGGATAGCGTTGGACATCAGGTTATTAAATATCATTCGAAGCCTTTGCTTATCGGAATAAAACGAGGTTAGGATTTCGGAAGACAAGGATAGATCAACCTGATCGTTGAGCGAAAAACTATTCTGCTCGTACAACTCTCGAATGAACCCTTCAATATCTATGGTTTCCACTACAACCTCTTGGCTGCGGTTTCTGGAAAAACTTAGAATATCCTCAATAAACGTATCCATCTGTTGAACGCTGGTTCTCATCATTCCCAAGTAGCCTTGAGTAGTCTCGTCCTTGCAATCCATTTCAGTCAAATCGATCAAGCCCAATAAGGAAGTAAGCGGTGCCCTGAGATCGTGCGATACACTATATACAAATCGATCCAGCTCGCCATTGAGCTTGGTCAATTCTGCATTTTTATCTTCCAAACGAATCTTTTTATCAGATATCTCATGGTATTGCTTGCGTAGCTGACGGGTCATTTCGGAAAATGAACGAGCCAAATTTTTAACCTCATACGGGGCGGATTCCATTTCCACCGTTTTCAAATCAGAACGCCCAACATGGTTGAGAATAAAACGACGCATAAAATCCGAAAGGCGACGAATAGGTCGGCTTATATAGGCCGAGATTACCAAACTCAACACGAAACTGAGCACAATACAAATGAGACAAGTGACCGCGTATTGAATCCGAATCTTACCCATGATGGCCTCTGTGCGTTCTTGCGAAGCTTGGGAGGCTGCGTAAAACTGATTGCTCAAAATATTGCGCTGAAAATCGAGCATCTGAGTCATTCCCGTCTGATTCTTTAATCCAATCTCCTGTTGAACTTTAACCAATTGATTAAACGTCGCCTGGTAATTGGTAATCAAAGCAACGCCTTCCACCAATCCTGCTTGCTGCTCTTCAGCTGCTAAATCGGCAAGAATCTTATTGCACAGCTGATTTAATCGAAGAATATAGGCCGTATCGTTTCGAAGGAAAAAATCCTTTTCATGACGACGTAACGACAATACCTTGTCCAAGTCAATGGGCAAGGCTGGGTCTTCCAAACGATGAGCATATTGGCGCATCTCCCCTTCCAGGCCATGGTTTTTAAATCCCCGTTCGCGTTGTTTTTCCAGAATGGCTCTGAAATGACGGTTATAGGTATCCAATTGGGCTCGGATA
This sequence comes from bacterium SCSIO 12741, assembly GCA_024398055.1. Classification (NCBI taxonomy): domain Bacteria; species bacterium SCSIO 12741. Next base: position 5,009,807 of record CP073749.1, read on the forward strand.
TGCGATAAATCAGGAAATCCCAATTGCTGATGCTGAACCTGATTGTCAATAACCCACTCAAGGTTATTTTCTATCTGAGAAGTCAATTGATCGCGCTGAATAATGGCTGGAGTGGAAGCCGTTTCGTAGAATTCGGTGTTAATCAACTCCAAATGTAAAATCTCCGCATCCCGATTGATTAACTGCTGAGTAGAAGATCTCATGTTTTGCAGCCGGGTATTAAAGGCATTTACCTTTTCCACCTCCCAGAGGTAATAGGCGGATACCCCAGACATAAAAACAATGATGAGGGTAAAAAATAGAAAAGCCAGCAAGAGCCGAAATTGAATTGTATTTCCCTGAGGTTTGACCACGGCAGGAGATGACCTGGACGACCAAGCATTGCGGAAAATTCCGTTGTCAAATAAATCCATATTACCGTAATTAATTGATAATGAAGCCTAAAATCGCTTCACCATTCAGCAATTAAGATTACGATGTAGAAGTCTACCCTGTTCCCCGAAACGGGTTATGGATGTATTAAGGAATTGTTTTTATTGGACTAAGTTGGGGCTAAAAACACCACAAGAGGAATGCTTATGACCAAAGCTCTTCCATCTGACTTTCAAGATTTTCGATACTTTCTTTTACCTCCGTAAAGAGCTCACGTGAAAGTACTCCACGCGATTGAACCACTCGCTCCATCAAAGGTTCCAGCTCAAGCATGAGCTCCAAACTACGATGGGTAGTTTCGTTGGAATCAAATGCTTTCAATAGGCGAATACAATTGTAGTAACCATAGGTTTGATCATATAAGCCTAAGCGAATGTTGTCGTCTTCCAGGTATTCTCCGCAAATCTCATAGCTAAGAGACATCCCTTCAATCCAACCGCCCAGCACCATATAGCTAACCATAACAGCGCGTTCTTCGGTATACAGCTGATCGGTTGCTCTCAGGTAAGCCTTGGTCAAAATAGCAGACTTATCAATTTCAGGGTCACTCAATGCTAATTGCCTCAATTGCTCCTCATTGAACGACTGACGTATTCCCATTTTTTCCGATAAATCCAGAATCTGTGCCAGGTATTCATTGGCATGCTGAGTTTGTCCGTAAGATGCCGTGTAAACGAATTTTGCCCCCAATTCACCGAAACCAAAGGCCATGGCATTGGAGGTATTGTGATTACGCTCTGGCTCCACCGCCAAACCCGGATTGTAGGGGCATTCTTCAGCATTCAACCGAGTATACAGGGTAGCGGACTGTTCGATGTTTTTTCTAACCGCGCCCAATTCATGAACCAAGCGATCAGAAGCACTGTCAGTAAGGGATTGCATTTCCACATCCATTCCCGGAGCAGGATTGGGATTATTGCAGGCCGAAGTCAACCAAACCAACCCCAACAACGAACCAAATATTCTGAAATACGTTTTCATAATTTATGGCAACCAAAATAGCCATATAATTTTGAATTCAAGGAAGATTAACCTCGGGTATAGGTCATTTGTTATTACATTCGTTGTTTGAGATGAAGAAGACGACAACCATCGCCACGCTCTTTACCGGACTGATTGTCTTTACCTTGCATTCGTGCCAGGAAGACCAGCAGAAAGGTATTAGCATCAATGAGGAGGAAATTGCGCAGGAAGCAATTGAAGATTTCGAAAACTACCGCCTAAAGTTGAATCTGGTGGATAGCCACTACCTCGAATTCCCTTCTCCGGTTGAACTGGCTTCCAATTACAAAAATTCGGGTATCGAATACATTCCAGGGATTACCAATCCTATGGACAACTTTGAACGGTACCACACCCACACCAAAAAGTCCCTCAACTTTGGAGTTTACTCGGCGGACTTAAGTTATTGTGTGCTCAACGACCAGGGTCAATGCGCCTCGGATTACATTTCCGCTCTTCAAACCCTCTCAGAACGCATTGGGCTTTCCGAAATCTTCCGCTACGAAGTAGTGGCTGCGCAGTTCAATCAGAGCCTGGGAGACAAGGACTCAATGACCAAATTGGTACGTGGTATTCAACAAGATCTGGACAAAACACTTCGTCAGAACGGGACGCAAGACCGAGCTATTCTTTTTTACACCGGAGCTTGGGTTGAAAGTGCTTACATTGCCTTCAGTGCCAAATCCAACTTTAGCAATTCCTTGGATTCAGCCTCCCTATCCCAAATCACCATGCAACTTGAAATGCTTACTCAATTAAACGAGGAGCTTTCGAGAATAGGTGCCGTGAATAGCGAAGTGGAGGAATTGCAAAACCGAATGATGGAGTTTGAGGAATTAGCGGGTCAAATGCAGATTACCTCAACGGGAGATAGTGTGGTAATCAATGCAATGGACCTTAAGAAACTGCAGGACAAAATCTTCGAGCTTAGGAGTTTCATTGTTTCTTAACTCCCCTATTCTCCTTTCCGTATTTCCATCGCCTTATTTCATCACTTTTTGACCTCATTTCAAGGGTACAAAAGGTTCTATTTGGAGACTTAAATTCCTCGTTCGGAAAGAAGGTTGAAAATTGAGCATTGACGCTCCTCTTGGAACAGTCAAAAATGTATCTTTGCCGGCTTTAAAACCTAATAAAAATGAAGATCACTCTACCCGATGGCTCAGTAAGAGAATACGAGTCAGGCATTACCCCCATTGAAGTGGCCCGGGATATTTCCGAAGGGCTCGCACGAAATGTACTTTCAGCTTCTGTGAATGGTAATACGGTAGAAACGGTGACGCCTATTACAGAAGACGCCGAACTTAGGTTGTTTACCTGGGACGATGATGAAGGAAAAAAAGCCTTCTGGCACTCTTCGGCTCACGTATTGGCTCAAACCTTGGAAGATCTTTACCCTGGCGTAAAGCTGACTATTGGTCCGGCTGTGGAAAGCGGATTTTACTACGATGTAGATGCACCTGGTGAAGGAATTTCTGAAAAGGACTTCTCAAAAATTGAGAAGCGCTACCTCGAATTTGCCCGTGAAAAGGCTGAATTCAAAATGAAGGAAGTAAGCAAAGCCGATGCTTTGGCCTTCTACAAACAAGAGGGAAATTTCAACGAGTACAAAATCGAGATGATCAAGAATTTGAATGATGGTGAAATCACCTTCTGCGATCACTCAAACTTTACTGACTTGTGTCGTGGTGGACATATTCCCAACACGGGCTTTATCAAGGCAGTTAAAATATTGAACACGGCTGGTGCATATTGGCGTGCAGATGCAAGCAAAGCACAGTTGACCCGAGTTTATGGAATCACTTTCCCCAAGCAAAAGATGCTCACCGAGCACATGCACATGCTGGAGGAAGCCAAGAAACGGGATCACCGTAAAATTGGAAAAGAACTGGGACTATTCACTTTTTCTGAAAAAGTAGGATTGGGCCTTCCCCTTTGGTTGCCCAAAGGAGCTGAGCTTCGTTCCCGTTTGGAAGACTTCTTGAAAGCTGCCCAGGTAAAAGCAGGTTACCAGCCTGTAATGACTCCACATATTGGTGCTAAAGAGCTTTACGTGTGCTCCGGGCATTACGAAAAGTATGGGGAAGATTCATTTCAGCCCATCACCACTCCTAAAGAGGGAGAAGAGTTTTTGCTGAAACCTATGAACTGTCCTCACCACTGCGAGATTTACAAATCCGCACCTCGCTCCTACCGTGACTTACCTATTCGCTTTGCCGAATTTGGTACGGTATACCGCTATGAGCAAAGTGGGGAGCTTCATGGCTTGACCCGGGTACGTGGATTTACACAGGATGATGCTCACTTGTTTGTTCGTCCGGATCAATTGATCGAAGAGTTCAACAAAGTAATCGACCTGGTTCAGTATGTTTTTGAATCCCTTGGTTTCGAAAATTACGAAGCTCAGATTTCATTGAGAGATCCTGAGAATCCTGATAAGTACATCGGTACCGACGAAAACTGGGACAAGGCTGAATCGGCTATCATACAGGCTGCTGAAGAAAAAGGATTGCCTACCAAAATTGAATACGGAGAAGCCGCTTTCTACGGACCGAAGCTCGACTTTATGGTTCGTGATGCATTGAACCGGAAGTGGCAATTGGGTACCATTCAGGTAGACTACAACCTACCTGAGCGCTTTGATTTGGACTACATGGGTAGTGATAACCAAAAGCATCGCCCCATTATGATCCACCGGGCTCCGTTTGGATCGATGGAGCGATTCATCGCCATTTTGACCGAACATTGCGAGGGAAAATTCCCGCTTTGGTTGACCCCAGAACAATTCGCTATTCTCACGATTTCAGAGAAATACGATGAAGTAGCTGAAAATATTTTACTTTTGCTCCGCCAAAATGGGCTGCGTGGAACCGTGGATAATCGCGGGGAAAAAATCGGGCGTAAAATTCGGGATACCGAATTGCGCAAAGTACCGTACATGCTGATCATTGGCGAAAAAGAAAAAGAAACCGGCACCGTTGCCGTCCGCCGTCAAGGTCAGGGCGACCTCGGGGCTATGTCTGTTGACGAGTTTGTAAAGCACGTTGAAGACGAGACAAAGAAGTTAATTAGAGAATTTGAATAAAGAACTATTACTAACTAAAATTAGGAGGAGAAAGCCATAGCTAAGCGATTTTCAAGACGACGTCCTCAACGTGAGGAAAAAATCTTAAACAGGATAAACGGACAAATTCGAGCAAGAGAAGTTCGATTAGTTGTTGACGGACAAGGTGCCGAAGTAGTGTCCATTGATGTGGCCTTGAAAAAAGCCGATGCAGCTGAGCTGGATCTTGTAGAGATTTCACCTAATGCCACACCTCCTGTGGTAAAAATCATGGACTACAAGAAGTTCCTTTACGAGCAACGTAAAAAGAAAAAGGAACTGAAAAGTAAGTCGAGTAAGGTTGTGGTGAAAGAAATTCGCTTTGGTCCCAACACGGATGAACACGATTTTCAGTTTAAACTGAAGCACGCCAAGAAGTTCATCGAAGAAGGAGCTAAGCTTAAAGCTTTTGTGTTCTTTAAAGGAAGAACGATCCTATTTAAGGATAAGGGTGAGATTTTGCTGCTGAAGCTGGCTCAGGAGTTATCTGAGATTGCGGATGTGGAATCGATGCCTAAGATGGAAGGAAAACGCATGGTTGTGTTTTTCAACCCGAAGAAGAAATAGAAGAGAATAGAATAGGGATTCGCCCCGATAATTCTGATAGCTATCGGAATCGGGGGTTGAATATTAAATTTTAAACACGCAGAAGATGCCTAAGATGAAAACAAAATCCAGTGCCAAGAAGCGTTTTAAGCTTACCGGAACTGGAAAAATCAAAAGGAAACACGCTTTTAAAAGCCACATCCTAACAAAGAAAGAAACAAAGCAGAAGCGTAATTTGACGCACGCTACTTTGGTTCACAAATCAGACGAAAAGTCGATCAAACTTCAATTGAACATGAAGTAATTGATTGACGGTTCGCCGTTAATTAATTGGTTATTGTTATACCCGGCGGATAGTGCCTAAGCGATCTGAAACAGTGATCCACTTCCCGTCAAAAAACTAAAAATTATGCCAAGATCAGTAAATTCAGTAGCTTCAAGAGCTCGCAGAAAAAAGGTCATGAAACTGGCCAAAGGTTACTTTGGTCGTAGAAAAAATGTTTGGACCGTATCTAAGAATGCTGTAGAAAAAGGTCTACAGTACGCTTACCGCGACAGACGTCAAAAGAAAAGAAATTTCCGCGCATTGTGGATTCAGCGTATCAACGCTGGTGCTCGTTTGCACGGAATGTCTTATTCACAATTTATGGGTAAGGTAAAAGCTGGCAATGTGGATCTAAACCGCAAAGTGTTGGCCGACTTAGCCATGAATCATCCTGAGGCATTTAAAGCCGTTGTGGATAAAGTAAAATAATTAAGTAGAATCCCTATTCTCAAGATCCCGATTGCCTATGGCGGTCGGGATTTTTTTTTGCCTTTTTTTCACTCCTCTGGATTTGAAATCCCGAGGTAGGGAGTTGCGGATTTCAAATCCGCGGCTCTAGCTTTCGGATTACAAATCCGAAAGAGTCGGGCTGTATACTGTCATTATTTACCTGTTGAAATTACTATGGCAAATTTTAAAATTTCGGCCTCCTCCGGATTTGCAATCCGGAGGTAGAGAGTTGCGGATTTAAAATCCGCCGCTCTAGCTTTCGGATTGCAAATCCGAAAGAGTTTAAAAGAGTTACTTGCTTGCTCGCTTACGATAGATTTGCACCTCCCCGAAATCCTCCACCTTTTCAAACTGTGGATGCTGATCATTCAACAGCTGCTGGTACAAATGGTAGCGCTCTAAATAGACGTCCTGCCCATACAAGTAATCACTTACCCGGCTGCTGTCGGAGAACTCTTTGTAGATTTCCTGATGAATCAATACCCAATCGGGATGAAACTCCTCGAAGTGACTTGGGTGAATTCCAAAAGTACTCACATGTCGAATGTGGGGTGTGGCGGGTATGTAAGTGTATTTATCAGCCAGAATCATGACGGGTTCCTGGATATTCTTCTCTAACCAATAGCCAGCTTCCATACGACCGGATTCGTAGTAGAATCGGTGACGTTCCATCTTATATTCCCGCATCTGATACAAAAACGTAACGGTGAATAAAAGAAACAAAACCCCATTTCCGGTTCTATGCCATATGGGGTTTCCTAAACGTCCTAAAGTTTGAGGAATAAGCTGCGTGATGGCCAGGGCCACATAGAACAACAAAAAGGGAACTATGGGAATGAGGTAATGCAAAAACTTGGATCCCACCCGAAACACAACGATAATCAGGAAGGAGACAATCCACCAAAAAGGGAGCATAACAGGACTTAGTACTCCCCTACCTTTGGCCCGAACAGTCATTCCAACTGCCCAAACGATTCCGGCGAGACTGAAAATTCCTAGAATGGGTCCCAGGCTGTTTTCGGAGAACAACAAATCCAACCAGCCCATTAACCCAGAATCATCAACAAACCAATGGCCTTGTTCGTGAATGGAGGTAACGGCTGCAAATCCTTCCAGAAATCGGTAGTTTGGAATACTCTGCGGCGATCCAATGGCAAATCCGACAAGAAATAGGACAACACTCACCCAAGTAAGAAATAGGGCTTGATTGAGCTGCAACAATCCTGGAAAACGACTGGTAATAGCCTTGGACAGAACCACCCAACTCAGAATGATGGAGCAAATGCCTAACCCTTGAGCCACGTACAAGGGATGATTGAGCGCTTCCAACAATTCAGGTTCACTCACCCATCGGCTGATCCATTGCGGGTCAAACAAAAAGACAATGGTACCACCAAGAATCAAGGTTCCTAAACTCAGAAGTTTAGGGTTCCACTTTAGACTCAAAGAGTTGCGGTAAACCAGTAATAAAATCACCATTCCCGGTAAAAGAGCTAAGCCACCGAACTTGGCTGAAAAAGCTAATCCCGCTGAGGCACCAGCTAACATCAACCAGGGAACTCGCAACTTTTGCGTAAACTCGGCCAGGGCATACACGGCCAAAATGACAAAGAAAAGCTGGCAGGTATCTGGATGTAACATCACACTGTAAGACAGTAGATTAAGGTTACTCAACAGAACCAATACAAATACCCAAATAGCCGGCTTAGTTCCTACAAATCGGCGTACATAAAAGGCCATTAGCCAGGTGCTTGCCAACAAAAAACCAAAGGATTCTAACCGCATGATTTGTATGATGGACAACTGATTCAGCCCGGGGATCCAGCTAAACAAATCGACCAAAACAAAACCGATGTTGTAGTACAACAAGCCATAACTGTAGATGCCTAAATCGTAATCTCCCCGCTCCACAGCCTGCATCATAGGCCAGAGGTAATCCCCTTCATCGGTAACAAATGCCTCTACCACCCGAAGGTGAAAGGTGCCCAAATGAGAAAGTGGCCAGGCAAACCAAGCCAATATGAAAAGGGATAAGAGGGCCAGAATGGCGGGAATAAAATATGGTTTATAGCGTTGCAAGCCGTTTTCTTATTCTCTCCGAAGATGAGAATAATATGGCACCCTTCACCCGCCTTCACACGAAAAGTATGAACCGTTGGCTGTAAATTACGGGATTAATGACCGAAGCTTGCTCAGTTGTTGGTTTCATTCTACTTTAGGCATTGACTAATGGAATCCAAGAATCGCCCAGAAATAATCCGCTACTTCAAAGAATGCTACCAATCCGATAGCGGGGAGTTAGTGATTCGCGATGTAATGTCGAAAAGCATCATTTCCTACATTCTCACCAGAGAAGAAAGAGGAAGGCTTTATCATCCTGATGGTTTCCATGTGTTTTATACCCACGGTGAGCGATTCAAAGCCCAGTTGGATGCTTACAAAAGGGAGAAAAAGCTATTGGTGGGTATTGGAAATTTGATTTTCAAATCGACCACGGTATTGATGGGGCAAACTAAAACCTATACGATCTGCTCTCCCCTGCTCTTTCATGAGGCCAGTTTGATTGCAGAAAACGACGGTTATACCCTTCATTTCGATCCCTACGAGATTCAATGGAATACTCCGATATTACAGTCCTTGGTAAGCGATAAGGAGGCTTTGGCAGAATGGGAAGATCGGTTTCAGGGTAAGAGTTCGTCGGATTTGGATTGGTTGGCCTTTGAAGAATGGCTGGTAAAAAACAATTCTGAGATTGACATTGAACAGCTTGATCCTCCTAAGGGTTCGGTTGAACTTAAGGAGCACAAAAGAAGAGCCCGAAAAAAGACCATTAAAATAGCTCCTGGAGCTCTGTTGTTTATTGCGGAAAGGTCCGCTTCAACAAGAGGCGTGGTTCATGAATTGGAACAACTGGAAAAAAGGCAGGTTCTCTCCAAACCATTGCAACAGCTGTTTCATTTGGACCAATTCTCGGCTGCCCCGAACATCAAAAACATTGAAAACCGAGTTCCGGGCCTAATGAGTCCGGCTCAACATAAAATTCTCGAAAATGCAGGCTCTCAGGTTTTGAGCCAGGTGATTGGGCCACCAGGAACGGGTAAGAGCTACACGATTGGAAGTATCGCGCTGGAGCAGTTTCTTAGGAAAAAATCGATTTTGATCGTGGCCCAAACAGAAAGTGCCATAGATGTGATCCAACACAAATTGATCAACGATCTCGGATTGTCGACAGAATCAGTGGTTCGCTGTGGTAAGCATTACCGATTTAACGAGATGAAACAATACATCGACCGGTTAACCCGGTGGAGTGTTCCCCATTGGAATAAGGATGATGTTTCTTCTGAACTCAAGAGCGTAAACAAGGAGATCGCTCAACTCAAAAAGACGTTTACCAAAAACTCCATCTCCGAGGTATCCGATGGGATTCGGCTGGAACGGATTTATGGTTTTGGTGGACCTATGCGCTGGGCCGATCGCTTTTGGCTATGGATCAAAAGACTGTTTCGTACGCCGTCTCAGAAATTATATGAGCAGATTGATCGAATCCATGAGCTTCAACTCAAACGGCAGGAGCTACTTCTGGATCAAATTGATCATTTCTATTACCGGTCATTGGTCAATACCTTACGCAATAAACGAAAAGACCTGATCAATTTTCGAATGTCGTTATCGGCAAGTAAATCCTCGGTGCAGGATCAACGCTTAAAAAACACCAACTTTCACGTTATCCTCAACACTTTGCCTATTTGGCTATGCACCTTGGACACCCTGCACAAAGCGCTGCCATTGTACAAAGAACAGTTTGATCTCGTGATTTTTGATGAAGCCACTCAATGCAACATTGCCTCTTGCCTACCCGCACTTTATCGAGCCAAATCTGCTGTAGTGGTTGGTGATCCTAAGCAACTGCGACATGTTTCTTTTCTTTCCTCGGAAGACCAAACCGCGATTCGAAAGAAATTGAAGATAGATCCAAATACTACACCTTTTACTCTCGACTATCGCAACCACAGTATTATAGATTTGGCCAATCAAGGCATTCACAACTACGAAGCCGTGGTCATGCTGGATGAGCATTTTAGAAGTCTTCCGGAGATCATATCCTTTAGCAACCAAAAGTTTTACGAAGGTCAGCTACGAATCATGACCGAAAAGCCGGTTCCACATAGCCACTATCCGCTTCGGGAAATCAAGTGTCAAGGACTTAGAAAGCGAAACATCAACGAAAAGGAAGCCGATGAGATTTTGGCCAAAGTGAAGAGTATTGTGGAATCTCAAAAGGAGTTGCCCAAAGGTTCCCGGCTATCGATAGGTCTTCTCTCCTTTTTTAGGGAGCAGTCAGACTACCTCCAGTCTCGTTTGTTTGATGCTTTTGACTACGAAACCCTGGATGCTCATCAACTAAGATCGGGTACGCCGTATTCGTTTCAAGGGGAAGAGCGAGACATCATGCTCATCTCTTGTTGCGTGGACGACGCCTCGGTTAAAAAAGTGTTAGGTTACCTCAACCGGGAAGATGTATTTAACGTGGCCGTTACCAGGGCAAAGGGACTCCAACTGCTGTACACCTCGTTTGACTACGAGCAAATCAATGAATCGAGTCTCATCCACGAATACCTAAAATCGATCCACTCGGCAGAAATCAAGTCGGTGGAAAATGAATTGATACTTCGCGGAAAATACCTTCAGGATTTGGTAGTTAAGCTGCAACAAAATCAAGTAGAGGTTTTGGAGAATTACACCGTAGCTGGAATGGCCCTGGACCTTGTGGCCATCCATCGGCAAAAACTGTTGGCCATTGACTTGATTGGTTTTCCGGGGGAATACGAAAATCCATTTTCGCTCGATCGTATTCATGTACTTTCCCGAATAGCGCTTCCCGTATTTCCCGTGAGCTTATACGAATGGCTTCATCATCCGGATGAAATTATACAAGCCATTTGCAAACGGTTGGCCATTGACGAGCCCTTGAAAGAGGAGGATGAACAACTGGTGATTGAAAATGGACATTGGCACCGACTCATCCCTATCGATCATCAACTGGCTACTCGAATGCGAACCCTGGAATTGGACTTTTCGGCCCGAGATGACGAACGTGGATTGCACCAGATAGATTCACTTTTGACCGCCTACGAGCAGTTTTTAGAAACCCTGGATGCCAAATTGAATCCATCGGAAATGACCTACAAACGCTACAAATCGGCGGTGGATCATTTGTTGACGGCAACGATCAACAACTTTGCTCAAATCAACATTTTACAGCACAGCCTTCCGGAAGATCAAGAATCGATGTCACCTGAAATTCAAACACTCTTTCAAAAACAACTGGACTTGATCAAGGATTTATACAACCACAACGATAAGGCGGTAGAACAATTTCAAAAAATGGCCATGCTCTGGTCTTCGGTTGACCTTACGGGCAATCTACCCAACAGGAAGAAGCGCTAAAAGAAATAAAGATACTTGCCGATCAAGTCAAGAAATACGGTCTCTAAAGCAACTACGGCGCCCTCTCTCTAACTTACTTCGAACTATTCCCAGACTCTAATTGCTCCACAGCCTTATAGGCTTCTTCATTGAGAGCCTGCATCCGCTGGATATTCTGAGCCATTCTGGGCAGCGCATTTTGGCGATAGGTTGCTACGTCTGTAAGTGCCGCTTTCACATCCTGAAATGCCCGTTCCAAAGACTGAATATCAATAGTAGCCTCAGAAGCTTTCTTCTGGATATCGGCTCCTTGATTTTTGAGCATAGCAGCATTATGAGCGATCAAGTTGGAGGTGGTTTTATTTAAAGCTTCAATTTTCTTGAGTACGATTTTTTGATTGGCCAAGGCCGCCGCACAAGCCACAGCCACCTGTAAGGCACTAATGGTAACGGTTCGAGCTCGATCTACACCACGAATTAGTTCCCGGTTGTTTCGAATGATCAACTCAGTCGTCAAAACACCTTGCTGTACCACTTGCACCGTTTGTTGCAAATCCAACACTCTCTGACGTAAGGCAAACAACAACTCGTTTTGTACAAAAGCAGCTTTTTCCTCATCATTAGCCAGATCACGGTCCACTTTATACTGCAACTTTTCATCCAGCAACTGCCCCAACTGAATCGATGATCTCAATTTTTCTAAACCGCCAAGCATTCGCTCTTTGTCTTGAGATAAGGTGACATTGTCCCGGTTCAATTCATCCCTTCCCGTTTGAAGAGAAACCATAATGCGATCAATTACTTCTTCGGCAGACATGTAGCGGGCAAAATACCGGCTAAGCTTGCTACCAATAAAAGGAAGGGCACGTGCCACACTTTCCATAAATCCAGCCGCACTGGTCAAATCGAATCGTGTAGGATCCAGAGACTCTACCTGATCTTTTAGATCCACCAGAGACTTGGCCACGGGACCACCATCCTCACCGGCTGCGCTTAGTTTTCGGATCGGTGTTTCGAGCATTTTACTCAAGTTGGTCACTTCCACCTGAGTTTCCGCTCCCATTCCGTCTACCGTTTGGCGCTTTTCCAATTCCGATACATCCTGGCTTAGTAGCTTGTACACATAATCCTCTACCTGCTTTTCGAGATTATCCTGAGGAACTTCAGCTGGAACTTCATTAAATCCCAGATCACTTCGTAATTGATCATCCGATTCCAATTCCAGATTCTTGTGTGGTTTGGCTTGTTCTTCCATGGTTCCGTGATTATTGTTTCCCAAAGATAATTTTTCCCGAATTGTAGGGTTATTCTACCTGTGACATCCCTTATCAAAATCTCGCATGATTCTTGTATACAATAAGCTCATGACTCAACGACTACTGCTTAGCGCTGCCCTAATATTCTTCTCGTATTCTGGCTTTGCAACGACTCAGCCTTACCTCTGGATTCAACATCAACATGGCTCGTATGTACTGGAATCCGGAAACCTGGATATTCAAAACAAAAAGGTACGTCACTCCCCTTCTGAATCAATATCTCGCTGGAAACAGGATTTGATGACTCAGTGGAATCAAGATACTCAAGACCTCATGATTGTGTTTCATTGTTTATATGGGAGTCAATCCACCTTTTTCAAAAACCAGGCTCGTTTTTTTGATGAACATCTGAGTCAGCAGGGCTATCAAGTGCTCTACATCAAATGGGAAGCACCAGCATTGGGATATGCCAAAAACTATAACCAAACGGCCCCAATGATGGACTTTGCCCGTGACTCGATTTTGAGTCTATTTCGGGAATTAAGAACTTCTCAACCCGACAAAAAGATCAACGTGTTTTGCCACTCCATGGGCAATCGGGTATTCAGTCTTTTGTTTGAAGGAGGGAGCTCTCATCAAACCCAAAACCTATTTGATCACATCTACCTGGTAGCACCGGATCTACCAGAAAACATCCTAAATACCCAAAGAGGGCAATCCATTCTGGAAAGCTGCAGTGATATGACCATCTTTTACCACAACAAGGATCGCTTACTCAAAACCTCCGGCAAAATTCATGGAATTGAGCGATTGGGATTAAACGGTTTAAACGATCCTTCCATGAATTCTTCCATCCGCAATTTGGAAGCTACCGGGTGCAAACACCGGGTATGGTGGGCCTCACTATCCAATCATTTATACTATTTCAGCTGCGATGAAGTAATGGCCGTGGTCACTTCCGATGGCTAAAAGAAGAGTCACCTATTATCAAGTTGAGTGTGAGCTAATAACCGGATTGTTTTAAATCAGGATCGAATTTTTGCCGGCAACTTATTAGAATTAGCCAATTTTAGAGCGTGAAGCGGCTCTTTGCACATCCTTACTTCTGGTGGATCACCCTACTTGTTTATAGCGCTTATCACCTCATCACGCTCAACTTCACTCCTACTCCCTGGTTCGATGAAGAAATCATGTTGAGTCTGTCTAAGTCCTTTATGGATTCTGGTGAATTGAACCTGGAGTTAGCTCCCTACTTTCCTTACTCCCAAAACTACCATCTGTATGGTCCTTTGTATTTCTGGTGCACCTCTACCCTGATGACGTGGTTTGGAATCGGTGTTTTTCAGTATCGCCTGACCGGTTTGCTCTTTGGGATTGCAGCTGTCCTTGTTTTTCGGCAAATAGTGCGGCACCGGTTTTCCGTTGAAAAAAGCAACCTGTTTGCCCTGCTTTTCATGCTCGATCCCATTTTTCAAAACAACTTGCATGAAGGTCGAATGGATTCGATGGCCATTTTCTTTGTGGGAGCCAGCTTTTGGCCCCTTCTTCATTTTGAAAAGCATTCGAAAAACAAATGGATTCTACTTTCAGCGATTTTGGCCTTGTTAGCCTTACTCACCACTCCCCGAAGCGCCTTCTTCTTATTTTTCATAGCGATCTATCTATTCTATTCCACCCCTTGGAGAATGGCTCTCATTTGGAGTTTAACCTTAATCGTTGGCTACCTTCCCTGGGTATTTTGGGCCTTTGGTTCTGTTCCGCAATTCATTTCCTACTACACCGATTTTAATGCCCTCTTCCATTCCTTCTCTTTGTTGGAAAATCCCTGGATTCCAATGTTGTCCATCCCCATGATGGTGATAGCATTCCTTCAACTGGCTCTTTCTTGGAAATCCAAAACTTTTGCGGACCTAAAAGACAAGGGAATCGTCTTCTTTTGTTTGACTGCCATCGTTTGTTTTCATCTATTGGTCAAGGGCGGTAACTACGTGGTTTTCGTCATACCGCTGTACGCAATGCTAATCCTTTCCCTGGTCCAGGAAAACAAAAGGTTGAGTTATCTCGCTCCGATACTTTTGATCATCTCCCACCTTGGAATTAGCGCCGCAAAGCTCATTAATCTGGATTTCGGAACTCCCAAAAAGCATCAGGAACTGGTCGATTTTGTAGGTCAATATATTCCACCTGGCAGTAGAACCGTAGGGCCAGAGAAGTTCTACTATGCCGCTTTAACTCATGAATTGGAATATCAATCATCTACCTTTTGGTGGCTGTCTCCCACAGAAAAACGAGTGGATTTTCACAAATCTCAATTTGATCTGGAATACCTGATTGCGCCTTGGGGCGCTCCAAATCTCTATCCAGATGTTATGTCCCTGGATACCGTGGCCGTATTGCGCCAAAAGTCAGCGGGTTTTAGGCCTTCTATCCCAGGACTCGCATTTAATCCAAAGGATTTTAGTTGCGTGATTCTCAAAAGGAAAAAGATCTATGAAAACTTCATGGAGGCAGAATATGATCATACCTTCTATTTGTCTGAGTCAGGTTCTGATACCAACATTGGTGACCTGGAAAATCCGTTGAGAAGTTTAGAAGAAGTAAGAGAAAGATTGGTAGCATTTCGTAAGCCTGACTCCTCGGAAATGCTCGCCATTCATGTGGTCTTACGGGAAGGCACCTATCGACCGACTAAGCCTTTATTACTGAACGAAGAAATGCCTCACCTAAACATCACTTTTGAAGCCTTTCCTCAAGAGGCGGTTCGAATTTCGGGTGCTAAGGAACTTTCCTTCGAACCGGGATTGGAGCGCTTATCCATACCCTTCGAGAAAGTGGAAACAGATTTTACTCAGCAATGGACCAGTTGCTGGAAAAACGATATGATTTGGCTTCCGGAAATCTTTGTGGAAAATCAACGAATGAAAAACTCCATATGGCCTGAAAAGGGATGGGGTCGGATTGGAAAGCGACTGGACTCCGCGACTTACCTTATTGAAGGTGTAGATGGAAAAATTCCTGCTCTTGCCAACGATTCATTTGCCGTGTTTCACGGATTTCCTCAATGGGACTGGGCGGATTACCATTTTCCTTTGAAATATGTCTCTAATCAAGCAATTCAATTCGAGCAATCTTCACGTTGTTTGCCCAATCAAAAATTACGACTCCAAAACGTGAGATCAGCCTGGGATAGTCCTGGAGAGTATTACTTCAATTATCCTCAACAAACCATCGACCTTTTACTACCACCACATTTCCAAGGAAAATTGGAGATAAGTACCCTCGATACGTTGATCCAACTTCAAAATTGCTCAAACATCACTTTTCGAGGCATTCACTTTAGCCAGGGTCGTGGCTCCGGAATCATCGGTGATTCCGTGTCTCAAATAGAAGTAGAACACTGCACTTTTCAAGGGTTTCAAGGAAATGGAATACAATTGACCAATGCCAATCAAGTTAGAATCAACCATTGCGAATTCCATGATTTAGGAGAAGCAGGGATCACTTTGAAAAATGGAGTGGGTCAGGTGGAAAACAATGAGATCGAAATAGAAGGCAACAAAATCCATGATATCGGAATCAACATTCTGGCCTATCGCCCGGCTATTCATGCCGTTGGATCTGGAATGGACATTCATCACAACGAAATATTCGATTGTCCTCATGCCGGTATTATCTTCAAAGGTTCAGAGATTCACATCCATCACAATGAGTTGTATAATACTTGTCACTCGACCTCTGATGTGGGCGTAATCTATTGTTTTAACGAATCCTTTCTATCCTTTAACAACCAGATCGAGTTCAACTACATCCATGACATCAACTATTTGAGGGACCATGGCTCCATGGGGGTCTACCTCGATGGATTCACCTCTGGAACCAGGGTTAAAGAAAATGTGATTGTCAATTGTCCTAATGCGATTATTCTCAATGGCGGATTCTTTAATGAAATCACATCGAACTGGATAATTGATTGCATACCGGCTTTGAAAATCAACGCACCCGGATTTAGCTACTCACATCACTTCTTTGATGAAGACCATGCCTTTGTGTCCGGCCCAAAGGCCCGAAAGGAATCCCATCCGGAATTCTATGCTAAGTATCCTGAATTGAAAAAAATGGAAACATTTAATGATGCACGAATTCCCCAAGAAAACCTCTTTGAAAACAATCATTTGATCCGTAGCTCCTGGAAATATTCCTTGAAAACTCTCCTCCAGGAAAGTCGAGAATATGATGCTTTAAATAGCCAATTTGGCCCAAACATCTCACTCGATGATTCCATTCCTGAGGGGCAAATAGATCTGACCAGTACCCAGTTTCTTCCACTATCACATCTAAATGGATATCTCTTTGAAGATTATACCTGGATAGAGCAATCGGATACCATTCACTTGCTCGAAAACAAGGGCCTAAAACGGTGACCTTCATTCGGGCCCAATAATCTGAAGACTCGTTTTGAAATAATTGTAATTTAGGACAACCTTAAAGTAAACACCATGTTCCAAGAAAAACACTTCTTCATCACCAACCGCTTAACTACCAATAACGGGGTAAACAAGATTGTAGATAAAAACGATCGATGGGATCAAAGCGGGGAATTGCACTATGCCCCGATGCGTACTTCCGGAGCCATGCCCGTGGTGGAAGAATGGAATGATCAAGCCCAGTTTGAGCTTCAAGTGCTCGAAAAGGTGAAAAACATGCCTCCTGGAAAAAGAAACGTCGTCATCTACTTCCATGGTTTTTATGGAGATCCTCGCAAAAACGTGGGCAGTTACATGTACAAGGTTTTTAACGGAATGAAACATGCCTACACCAAGGACGCTGCTTTGGGAATTGGATGCATTCTACATTTTTCCTGGCCTTCTGGTGGAGTCAGGGAATTGGTGGATGACAAAGCCCATGCTCAAGGAGTAAGCCTATACAAGCATAATCTGGATAAAATCAAAAAGCTCTACGATACGCTTAAGGCTAACAATATCAGGTTGCATCTCATGGGACATTCCTTTGCCATGCAACTCTTTAATGGGTTTGCCAGTCAGATCAAACCAGCCGATCGTCAAATGTTTGACAAGATATTCTTGTTTGCTCCGGACTTACCGTATAAATCCATCCAACCTGGTGGTGTGGTCGTAACCGATCCGATCCACAAAAAGGAAGATCCTAACGCCGACGATGAAAGAAAATACGACTTTACCAGACTCAATCAAATTGGGGGTGAGGTTCATGTATTCTGGAATGAATTTGATTACCTGCTTTATGGTTCCACACAATTAAAACTCAAGGCCATCAAAAAATGGAAGAAGGATGAGTACAAGGATCCCGAAAAGCGAAAAGAACATGCCGACGGACACACCGTTTTAGGCATTATGGGTGGAACCAATGGTCAACCGGCAAACTTCTATTTCCACGACATACATAATAAGCTAAAGCCTACGGAAAAGGCCTTTCAATACCGCAACCCAAATGATCTTGGACTGGGGTTAAGAAAGGAATATCGGGCCATGATTGCAGCCAAAAAACCTGGTGTTCATGACTTTAGCGATATACATGCTAAATGGAACGCCATAACTTCAGCTATTACTGGTGGCCATAAAATCAATGCGCACCGCTGTATGTTCTCAACCCAAAAAGTAGTTTCCACCGTAAAGAGCCTGCTATAAGCAACTTCGTTACCTCCATTTTTGTTTCCTTAATATGGCAATGAGCGCCGAACCGTGCCTACGGAACCCTCGGGAATCCTTATTTTTGCAAAAATTCCGGAAACATGATTTATCGCATTCGCGTATTGCTTGACACCGAAGAGGACGTTTTTCGTGATATTGAGATTCAGGGGAGCTCAACGTTCGAGCAATTTCACCAAGAGATTATCCGGGCTTTTGGATGGCAGGCCGAAGAAATGGCCTCCTTTTACGAAAGCAACGAAAATTGGGACAAGGGAAAAGAAATCCCCCTCATGGACATTCAGGAAGAGTTTGGTCCTGAAAAGTTAGCTACCATGTCGGAAGCCAAAGTGGAAGATTACTTGCACCACGTTGGCGATAAAATGCTTTATGTATTTGACTTCTTTTTGATGTGGTGCTTCTACTTGGATGTAGTGGCGATCAAAGCCCCATCTTCCAGCCAAACCTATCCATGGGTTGCGGTTTCGTATGGTGATGCTCCGGCTCAACATGAAAAAGAGCCTGTGGACTTCGGAGGTTCTGAACCTGAATCGAACGGCGATGATGAGGATGATAAGTCAGGTCCCTATGACTTTAATTTCGATGATCTAATCGAGAATTGATCTCCCAGGAGCATACCCTATTAGTAGTTACCGGCCCCACGGCGGTTGGAAAAACGGAACTAACGATAAGGCTTTCTGAGCATTTCCAAACCGAAATAATATCCGCAGATTCCCGGCAATTTTACCAGGAGATGAGCATTGGTACGGCCAAGCCAACCTCAGAAGAATTGGCTCGGGCCAAGCATCATTTTATTCATTCTCATACCATAAAACAACCACTCACGGTAGGTCAATATGAGCCGGAAGCCCTCCAACTGATAGAGGAACGCTTTCAGAAGCATAAACTTCTAATATTGACTGGAGGATCAGGCCTGTTTATAGACGCGGTGTGCAAAGGAATGGATCCACTCCCCTCTTCGGATCCTAAATTAAGAGAAGAAATTACCCAACGATGGAAGACCGATGGCATCGAATGGCTGCAAAACAAACTGCAGTCGCTCGACCCGGAATACTTTGCCCAAGTAGATCAGGCCAATCCTCATCGCCTAATACGGGGAATTGAAGTATGTCTACTGTCCGGAAAAACGTTTAGTGAGTTGCGCTCCAATCAAAATCAGAAGCGCCCCTTTCGAACTTTGAAAGTATTGCTCAACAGAGAGCGGGAAGAGCTTTATGATCGCATAAACCGAAGGGTTGATATCATGGCCGAACAAGGCTTGGAAGAAGAAGCTAAGGCCCTACTTCCCTATCGCGACCTCCCTCCACTACAGACTGTAGGCTATCGTGAATTCTTCGATTATTTTGACGGAAAGTGCACCCGCAAAGAAGCTCTCGACATGATTCGACAGAACTCACGGCGCTATGCAAAGCGGCAATTAACCTGGTTTAGACGTGATGAAACGTATCAATCCTTTCATCCCGATCAGTATTCCGATATTTTGCAATGGATTGAAAATCAATTGAATTAACATTCTACTTGGATGGTTTGCCAGCCAGCAGACCATATTCATCTGATTGACACACAACCTAAACCATTGGTCATTCGTTAACTAAATGATGCTTATTTGACTAATCCATCAAATTAATTACCTTTAATCAAGTGTGAAAACATAGATTTGTCACCCTTATAATTTCGAACTATGTCTTTGATAGAAGCCCTTTACTCCGGAGATCATGCTAAGGCCAGAAGCCACATTCGCAATTTGATCAGAATCGCTTGTGCGGATGGACAAATGGATGACCCCGAATACCAATTGTTGTTGAAAATTGCCCGGAAGTACGAACTTTCTGAGGCCGATGTGAAAGATATCATCGAGCACATGGATAGTGTAGGTTTTACACCTCCGTCCAGCAAGGAAGATCGTCATGCCCAAATCTGGAACCTGGGACGCATGGTATATGCCGACGGTATTATTGCCGAAGAAGAAGTTGCATTGCTTCGTCGTTTTGCCATTGGTCTTGGATTCCCATCCAGCATTGCTCCAAAATTGGTAGACGGTGTGATTGAGATCGTTAAGGCCGAATCCCACGAGGAAGATGCCATGGCTCAGATCAACCGAATTATGAGCACTACAGCTCGCTAAGAAATTTACGTTTAATCTAAGCTCCTAATCCCGAAAAGGTGGGTTTCAACCCTCAGCTTTGCGGTTGATTTAGGAGCTTTTTTTTGCCCTATTCGTAGATTCAAAATCGATATAGAGCGTAGATCCGGGGCCATTCCAAACCGTGTTCAAACAACAAGTCTGGCTGATCAGAAACGTCTACCTCTGGCCCCTTAAACTCTTTTTTCTCCGTAATGGGAATCAATTTCTCAAAGCTATACCTCAAGTGAGCGGCCAATAGAAAACGTTTTCCCAAAGCAAGCTCACATCCCAAAAGTGCAGAACCACCAGTAGCTAAATACGACTTTCGATGTTCATGGGATGAATAGGGTTCCTTGGCATCAACAATCAACCCAGGAGACAGATTTCTACCTGTATCCGAGCCTATGGTAATCCAATTAATTTCATTTTTCCAATTTCGAGTGGTGTAACCCAGTTCTCCTTCTGCTCCTACCAGAACATAAAATTTCTCTGATCCTAAACAGCGAAAGGAAACTCCAGGGCTCCAATGAAAATTATTCTCCCAGAGTTCATAATCATGCAAATAGGCTGATGTATCTGTCAAAAGCCTTGAATCACCGTTGATCATATCCCTATTTATTTCAACCTCGATTAGGCCTCTCCAATTCAACTTGTTTTGATGGCGACGATAAAGAATGGCCAAATGGTAGTTATTGGGATCGCCGCTAAACCAATCCTCTCCTAAAGGAAATAGAGCGACACCAATACTGTTGGAAAAATGAGTATTTGAAGCAGATTCAGATTGGGCATGGCCAAATCCCCCTATTAAAAGGCAAATGGTCAGTAGAAAAATGGTTTTTAACATGGTTGGTTAAGCGATTTTGTCAGAATAGAAAGGAGAGGTTAATGTTTAAAGGATTTACATCGAATTCCGTACGAACTTCATTGCTACTACCCGGATCTAAGAGGTTATCAGGGTCCACTTCAGATTGATCCACTTCAAAAAGAAGGGCCATATCCGCTGATATTTGTAAGCCAAGGTTCCAGCGATTTCTAATGAACAAATCGTAACCCAAAATGGGTGTAATACCCGTTTTAATGTAATGCTCTTCTACATAGCTGGGTCTGCTATTTACGGAAGGTATAGGGTACCCTTGCATATAGATCGTACCGGTTACCGTATCTCGTTCATAGTATTGATCCGAAGGATATACTTCTTGACGATCCCTTACATATCCACCGACTACCTCTAGCCCATATAAGAACCGAGAACGTTTGTTTTTTCCAGAAAAGTAGCGTTCCATACCAAAGCGTAAATCTGCACGCATATGTGAATATTGCCGCGTATACGCTCGTAAAACACTATCATTCAAAATTTTAATTGGAGTTGACCTCATCCCCAATTCATAAATTTCATTTTCAAAATTACCCTTAAGCCGCCAATTGTACTTTCCCTTATATCTACGGTAAATAACTGAAAGCTCGGGGTTGAAAGACTGTTCCCCCTAATATGACCACAATAGGTGTAAGGCTTACGCCAATACTGTGTTTATGGGCAGGAAATTTGTCGGGAGTCTCCACTTGACTCTTTGAAAACTCATCCGATTGGGCAAAAGCAGAAGGTACGGTCAATGCCAATACCAGAATACAGAATACTCGAAACATGGTGATGTATAGTTTCCAACACCAACGAAAAAGCAAAAGATTTTAGTATGCCGAAGCGACTTACTTTCTTCGGAATAAATCAGTTAGCCATTTCTGACATGAACTTGATACGCATCAATCGAATCTCTTCTTCTGAGTAATCCTCGTCTGCCAATTCCTGGTAAGCTTCTTCCAAAGTACCGGTTTCAGCATCTTCCTGGAAATAGTCGAAAAGCTCTTCCTGGCGATCTTCATCAATCACTTCATCGATGTAGTAACTGATGTTCACCTTGGTTCCTGAATCGACAATCAATTCGATTTCGGAAAGAAGATCATCCATCTTCATATCCTTGGCATCTGCGATATCTTCCAGACTTCTCTTGCGATCGATGTTTTGAATGATATAAACCTTCTTCCCCGATTTATTCACCACCGATTTCACCACGATATCTTGGGGACGATCGATGTTGTTTTCTTCTACATACTTGGCAATGAGCTGTACGAATGGTTTTCCAAACTTAGTAGCCTTTCCCTGTCCTACTCCTTGCACATTCATCAATTCCTCCAGGGTTATGGGTATTGATTGGCCATGTCCATCAAGGATGGTTCCTGGAAAATAACGAAGGGTGGAAGATCCTTTTCACGGGCAATCTTCCGGGTCAAATCCTTGAGTTGTCCAAAAAGAACTTCGTCAGCTGCACCACCTTGAGCTCGGGTATTAAGGATAATGTTATCGTCCTCAGCACGGGCCTCGTAATCGTGATCAAGAATAATGGTGAAGGGTTGAGGGTTATCCAAAAAGGCCTTACCGGTTTCGGTAATCTTTAATACACCATAGGATTCTATCTCTTTGCGAATCAGACCAGCTACAATGGTTTGTCGCACCACGGCCATCCAATACTTTTCGTCTTTTTCTTGGCCTTTACCGAAGGAATCTAAATGATCATGACGGAAAGATTTGACTTCCGAATCTGCCTTCCCTAAAAGAATCTTAATGATGTATTTGGCTTTGGCCGTCTCCTTGAGTTCGCGAATACACTTGAGCAACAATTCCACCCATTGACCACCTTCTTCCCGGGGACGAGGATTAACGGCATTATCATCCATTTTAGCTCCGTCGCCATGTTCTTCATCAAATTCTTCACCAAAGTAGTGCAGTAAGAATTTTCTTCTCGACATAGCCGTTTCGGCATAGGCCACTACTTCTTCCAGTAGCTGACGACCTACTTCTTGCTCAGCAACGGGCTTCCCTTGCATGAATTTCTCAAGCTTCTCGATGTCCTTGTAATCGTAGAAGGCCAGGCAAATTCCTTCACCTCCATCTCTTCCTGCACGACCCGTTTCCTGGTAATATCCTTCCAGACTTTTGGGCATATCGTGGTGAATCACGAATCGGACATCCGGCTTATCGATTCCCATTCCAAAGGCAATGGTGGCAACGATAACGTCTACTTCCTCATTGAGAAACATATCCTGATTGCGAGCCCGGGTACCGGCATCAAATCCCGCATGGTAAGGCAATGCCTTTACGCCATTTACTTGCAGCGTTTCGGCCAGTTCCTCTACCTTCTTGCGACTCAGGCAATAAATAACCCCCGATTTTCCTTGATGCTGTTTTACAAATCGAATGATCTGCTTGGCAACCTCAACCTTAGGACGAACTTCATAAAAAAGATTAGCTCGATTGAAGGAGGCCTTGAACACTTTGGCATCCACCATGTCCAGGTTTTTCTGGATATCTGATTGAACCTTCGGGGTCGCGGTAGCGGTTAGCGCCATTACCGGAATATCTTTTGAAATCCCTTTGATCATTTGCTTGATTCGGCGGTATTCCGGACGGAAGTCGTGCCCCCATTCAGAAATACAGTGAGCCTCATCGACTGCAACAAAGGATATTTTCAATTCTCGGAAAAAAGCAATGGTATCTTCCTTGGTCAGGGTTTCCGGAGCTACATAAAGCAGCTTGGTTTTCCCAGACATCAAGTCCGATTTAACCCGGTCTTGTTCCGTTTTGTTCAAAGACGAATTCAGAAAGTGCGCTACATGATCTTCTTCCGAATACCCGCGGATACTATCCACCTGGTTCTTCATCAAGGCAATCAAAGGTGAGATCACGATTGCCGTTCCTTCCATCAGTAGAGCTGGAAGCTGGTAACACATCGATTTCCCCCTCCAGTAGGCATAATCACGAAGGTATCATGCCCATTTAGTACGCTCTGAATTATTTGTTGTTGTTCCCCCTTGAAAGATTCAAAGCCAAAATATTTTTTTAATGCTTCATTTAACTCCATAAGCACCCCTATTATTTTGGAATCCGAACTTTGTGAAAGAGTTGATATTCATAACCTTGTATATAATCCTGCCCCACCGTCTCCGGTGCAGTTTAAAATTAAAAATTGTTTTAATAAATGACCAATAAAGGGCTACAATTATTATAATAAGGTCAATTGGCAGCGGGTAAAAATGGTGAATTTTTTACCTTTGACGCGAAAATACAAATTGCATGAAAAATAAGAGTAACTGGATCCTGATAAGTTCAATGATTTTGGTCGCGGCCATGACACGGTTATTGCCTCACCCTCCAAACTTTACCCCAATCGGCGCCATGGCCTTATTTGCTGGAGCTGCACTCGGTCGCAACTGGATCAAGTGGATTCTCCCAATTGGTGCTCTTTTTATTTCCGACTTAGTACTTAACAA
Source organism: bacterium SCSIO 12741 (assembly GCA_024398055.1). Taxonomy (NCBI): domain Bacteria; species bacterium SCSIO 12741. Next base: position 5,034,480 of record CP073749.1, read on the forward strand.
TACCGTTTATGCCCACATGAACGATGGATTTGTACTATTTCACGAAAGCGTGCTTTGGGTTTACGCTTCTATGCTGGCTATCGTAGCTATCGCCCCTATGTTGATTCGCAAATTATCTGCCGGTTCTGTTTTGCTTGGGAGTTTAAGTGCTTCTGTACTTTTCTTCCTGGGTACCAATTTCGGCGCCTGGATGTCTATGAACATGTATCCTATGACTTGGGATGGTTTGATGACTTGCTACGCAGCGGGTGTGCCATTCTTCGGTTACAACGTTTTGGGAGACTTAGTTTTTAGCACGGCTCTTTTCGGCGGATTCTATGTGATCTCTATCCAGTATCCACAACTGGCTTACCTAAAAAAGTCTTAAGAAATTGTGAGCTAGGCTGACTAAGGAGTCGATTCTTAGTTGGCCTTGGTTTCCTTATCCCAGATAATCTGGCTGATGGGGTCTCCGTTTTTGAAGTAATACACTCCTCCCCAGGAGTGAACGACTTTCATGTATTCGGTCCCTTTATTCCCTTCTACAACAATTCTCTTAGTAATTGTTTTGTTGTTTTTCTTGTAGGTTCTTTCTGTTACTCCCTGAGGATAATTCTTGGCCAGCGCGGCAATAAAAGCGTCGCTCTTCTTATCCATGTGATCCAGATCGTCAAGTTTCTCTTCCTCTTTATGGGCTTGCTCCGCCATTTGATCATTTACCCGCTGGGCTTGTTGCGGAGCCACCTGATCTTCGGGTTTGTAAGTAGCAGCTTTGTTGTAGAAAAAGGCTGCTTCTCGCAAATCACCTCTACCCTCTGAGGCACGAGCCAACTCCATGTACTTTTCGTAATCGGCTTCTTTTTGTTTTTCACGTTCTGCAACTGCCAACTTGGCTTCCTCTTCAGCCTTTTTATCAGCTAACAGTTCCTGAACAAACTTTTCATCTTCAATCAAGCGTGGGTCATCGGGATGAATCTCTTTAGCCTGAGCCAATAGAGCCAACGATCCATTCAAGTCTCCTGCGTCAGCCATTTCCTGAGCACGGGTTAGGTAATTCTCAAAATCAGCTTCTTGTTGAGCTTTTTGTGCTGCCGCAAACTCTTCGGCCTGACGCTTTTCTTCGATTTTTTGGGTGGAGGTTTCCAGTTTGCGCTGAGGCAAAGCGGCCCCCGGGCGAATATCAAGGGCCTTTTCGTAATTGATTTTGGCTTGTTCAAAGTTGCCATCCGAATAAGCGGCATCCGCCAAAGCCATGTAATTGTTGAAGGCAACGGTTTGTTCCTCCTCTTTCAGCATCTCCTGTTTGATGAGCTGCATTTGCTGATTCACCTTGGTAGACCCTGATTTCAAGGCCACTGCGGCCTGGTATTTTTCCAGAGATTCGCTCCACTCCTTGCGTTTAAAAAGGCTATCGCCGGATTCAACCAATACAGCATATTGCTCATCGCGGTTAATCAAGTCAAGTACTTCCTGTAGTTTTTGAGGAGCCTCTTCCCGCTCGGGAATCAAATCCATGGCTTTGTAGTAATACGAAGTAGCCTCGTCGTAAGATCCGGCCTTGGTATATTTATCCGCTTCAGCCAGGTATTCATCATACATCCGACCTTGCTCCTTCTCCATTCCCTTTTCCTGCTTCTCAAAAACCTGAACTTGCTTTTCAAGTTTGGCCAATTGTACTTCACGCTTGGAGCTGTATTCGTAGTCGATCACAAAATCATGAAGGTCGCTGTCAAAGTGAATTCGAGCTACCGGATCTTTAAGAATGCTCACATCCAGGCCATCATATCCTTTGAATAGGCTGATCTCCGCATAAGCTCTTTCGTAGAGATGAATTTTTTCTTCGTTGGGTACATCGGCCAAATCGATCAGAATTTGCTTGGTAGCTAATCCCTCACCTACAAACTGCAAGGTGTAAATTCCATCAAAAGGCATCAGGTACTTAAAGTCCCCTTTCAAATCGGCCGTGGCCTGATCAAATTCGGATCCATCTTTAAGCACACGAACACGGGCATTGGGGAGTACTCTCCCCTTGTGTTTAACGATAATCTCGAATCGAAAGCCTACATCTTCGGCTACCTGGGTAGTATCTGTGGCTGGTTGCTCCTGACTAAAACCCTTAAATCCCAGAAGGACACAACATACGAACAGAGCAATTCCCCTGATCCAAAAATATGCCCGGTTATTAGTCATTATGCGATTAAAAGTTACTGGATTGCCTCCTTCTGCCAAACAAAGTTAGAGACTGTTTTCCCGTTTTTAAAGTAATATACACCACCCCAGTTGTGAACGATCTTTTTGTATTCCACCCCTATATTACCATCAACGATAATTCTACGGGTAATCGTCTTACTTCCTTCCATGTATTTTTCTTCGGTCAAGCCCTGAGGGTATTTTTTCGCCAGTTCAGTACAAAAGCCCATTTTCTCGTTGGAAATCTGAACATCTTTAAGCGAGTAATTCTTTTCAGATTCGGTAGTTGCCGTAGCCTGCATAGCTGCTTTTGCAGCTTCAATTTTCTTCAATTGATTACGAGGATATGGATCCGTAGTTCTGAGTTTGATCGCACTTTTATAAGCATTTTCAGCAGCCTCGTAGTCTTTAATTTTCATCGCTTCATCCCCTTGAGAAATCAACAGGGTGTACTTTTCATCCTGGTTCAGGTCATCGCTACGCAAATTGTTAATCGCCTGAATTTGTTGTCTTGGATACTCAGCCAATGGTTTAATCTTCAAAGCAGCCATGTAATACTCTTTGGCCAACTCATAATCCCGAGCTTCAAATTCAATGTCAGCATCTCGAATGAGGGTATTGTACTCATCCTGAAGGGCATCTTCTTCTTCCGCCTTCTCGTCAATCACCTCTTGGTTTTGAGCGGCCTGCTGAGCAATCAGCTCTTTACGTTTCTTTACATAGTTGCGATCTACCTGGATGATTTTGGTACGCTCATCAAAGTAGTAGCGAGCCACTGGAATGTCGTATTGATCGGTTTCCATACCATCTACGTAACGAATCATTCCCATGTTGAATCTTCCTAAATCGTAGCCGTCCTTTTTGGCCTCATCGGGCATGTCGATCAAATCGATTTCCACGCTTTTGGTCACGTATCCAGCTTTGGAGAACTGAAGAATATAGCGGTAATCGAATTTCAATTTGAAACTAAATCCCCCATACTTGTCGGTAAAAGCAGAATCGATGGTGGCACCGTTGTTAATTACGGCAACCCGAACTCCACGAAGCATTTTCTCGCCCTCGGTCACAAAGGCATCTTTAATTTCAAGGTTTTTCTCGATGGCATTGGTATCGCCTCCACCCCAAAAACTGCGCTTCTTTTTCTTTTTTTCCTTGGCTGGAGCCTCCATCTGATCCTGATTTTGATCGTCCTGAGCCTGAGCCGCAGGGGTTATCAGCCACATCAGGGCCAGCATAACTACAAAGGAAATGGAAGAGCTTTTAAAAGTGTATGACATCTGGTTTTTGATTTTCTTGTTCAAATCTCTTTTTAACGGACTTCTTGTGTTTGCGGTCCACCACAAAGTTCATGCTTATATCATCATACATAAACCTTGCCAGTGGCTCCCGGTAAAGGTCGTAATTCGTACCGGACTCCCGAGGAATCATGTCCAGTTTAAACATGCCCAAATCGTAGCCGATATTCTGATCTTCCCCTGGAACTTCGCGGGTATCCACCTCAACTAATTTAGTGACATATCCTTCTTTTCTGAACTTGATATGATACAGACTATCAAATTCAAGTATCAAGGTAAAAAAGCCATCCTCGCCTGTGGTGGTTTCGCGCAACAAGGTCTTTCCGTGGTACAGTTTTACCTCAACTTGCGAAAAAGGCCTGTTTTTCAAAGTTACCTGAGCATTGACCAAAACATTGTTTTCCAGTGCCGTGGAATCATCCTCGTCGCCAAAAACGGCCACTTCTTGTCCATAAGCAGAACTGCTTACAAGGAAGATTAGACTGAAAAATATGCCTGATATGATCTGCTGCATGTGAAGCAAAAATATTTGAAAAGCTGCACCTTAGAGATCAATCCTCTAAAATTTTATGACAACTTTCCCACGAAAACACACCCCGCATTTTGACAGACTGTTTACCTGCCCATTCGTTGGGTTATATTCCGCTAATACAGGCTTAAATTAAGGCTTTTCAACATTACCGACTTAGTTGCTTCGGTAAAAAGCAACATGCTGAGGTATAAATCCAGCGGGGTAGGTTTTGAGCAGATTGGCCGATGAGTCAATGTGAAGAATACTTCCTTTGGCGGTGAAGGATCCTGCATCGGTCGCAAGGATGGTTTTACCGTCGGGCGAGACTCCTAAACCATAAAGGTTGCGTCCTGGTGTTTCTAACCACAGTTCTGGCGACGGCGTGTTGTTAGTTACATCGATTCGGTAGATACCCCGATTCAAGAAATAAAGCTGCTGGGCAGCGCCATCGGTTCTTAATCGGGTTGGAGAATCTTCGATATTTGGAAAAGTATAGGTAAAATCTACCTGCAACCGATCTACATCGATCCTATCCAATCGGGGATTTTTTCGCGTGTTTACGTTCCACCCTCCGTCACAAAGAACCCAAACCTTGCCCTGGTAATCCTGAACTAAACTCTGAGGCTGATTGCCCACTGAAATCCGCTTTTCAACCTGACCGGAATGTTTGTTTAAAACAATCACCTCGTGCGATTTAACCATACAAGCAAAAACCCGATCTCCTACAACAATCATTTCCTCTATCCAGCCTTCAATCACCGTTCGGGTACTCACCTCTCCGGTTCTTAAATTCAACTGGTAGATTTTCTCCGCTCCCAAATCACTCACCCAGGCTATGGTATCTGAGACGGGAAGCAAGTATCGGGGCGACACAAAACCATTCAAGGTCTTTACAATTTTCACTTCCGGCAGACTAACCTGATAGATTAAACCTGAGTAGTTAACCACAATCCAGGCCATGGTATCCCTTACCGTAATAGACTGCGCCACATCTCCCAACTTCACCTGATTGCTTCTAAAAAAGAAATCTTGCTGATCGGAACGCTGATCCAAATCCACCAGAGTGAGCGAAGCATTGTTGTAGGTAAAATTGCCTTCGTTGAGCACCAAGGCAGAATAAACCGGAGCCAGCAGGCTATCCCTGATTTCGGGGTTATCTTGCTGGGGACCAAAATCAGGATCTTTTTTACAGCCCAAAAAGACCAGCAACGCTGCTAATAGCAAATACCTCATCATAGCCATTCGTAGCGAAATTTAAGGAAATAATTACGACCTGGCATAGGGCGATTAGCTATGTTTTGATAGGGCTCGTCAAACAGGTTTAGCACCCCACCTTCCATTCCAATTCGGTGTTTTTTCCAGAACTTCTTTTTCCATCCAATCCGTAAATCGGCCAGAAAGTAATCGGGCATCCAAATGGTGTTCTCAGGATTAATGTAGCGTGTTCCGGTATAGCTATGATCGTATCGTAGGTAATAATCCAACCAACGGGCTTCCAGATTTATTCGAGCTCGGTGCTGGGGCGTATAGATAAGTTGATAACCTTCGTCGGTCTCGGTAAACTGGTAGTTATACATAGCTCTGACCTCTACACCCATTTTCCGACCATTTCGTCTCACCCCCATGTTCACTTCGGTTCCTTGAGCCAGCACTCTATCCCGATTGGTCACCCGCCAAATTCCGTCGGATTGCGGAATCCATAGAATCCAGTTGTTTACCTGATTGACATAATAACCCAAATCATAAAATAAGATCCATTTTTTTCCGGCTTCGCCCTCAAACCCCGCATCGGCTGTCCACCCTTCTTCATCTTTCAAATCAGGATTACCTCCTACCCCCAAAACCGATCGTTAAGGGTAGGGATAGCGACATGGTATGAAGCAGAGAGTCGTGCTTTCACCCATTTTTTATAGAGCGGATAACTGGTGGCATAGGAAGGCAATAAGGGATAGATTCGGTCATCGGCTACCAAGCTCTTAATGAGTATACTGTTCATCCACTTTTTGTTGGCCCAGGCCCAGGTACCACGGTGAATCATCTGAGTTTTCCACTGCGATTTCCATTCGCCATATTCGGTGTTAAAGGCTTCGGCGTAATCGGTAATCAGAGAAGACTCCATCTTGAGCGCTTTACCGAGGTAGTAGTTTACCCTTACCTGGCCATTTGCATGATTCTCTGAACTCTTACTAAACACATCGGCACCCTCATTCTCATACAAGAGTATCTGGTGTTTGATGCCTCCAATGGCGTACCAGGAGGTCTTGGAAGAAATACGGCTCCACTCCAGCGTTCCCAAAGCAATTCGATCATCCTGCTTTTCTTTGGGATGGGCCTTTGCTGCCGGGCCAGGCAAGTCACGGTCTGCAGACAGGTAAATGAAATTGGCTTTTAAGGCGCTGTTCTTCCCGGTTCGAAAGAGGAGCAACTGAGAGAATCCGCCCTTGTTAAAAGATGCCTGCTCTCGAGTGTGCTCCTCATATTCAGGAGGTGTGGGATCGATGTAAGGAAAATCGTTGTCGGCATGTTGGTACAAAATGCGGGTAGAGCTACTAATTGACGAATTACTCCAATCTACACGTAGTGCCTCGTTATGCGCTCCAAAACTCCCAATTTGCCCCATGGCCGTGACATAAAATCGAGGCTGAAAGGTGGCCTTTTGACGCAGTTGTAGACTTCCTCCTAATCCTCCATCTCCATCGATCATACTCGAAGCGCCATAATGAACCTCCAATTCATCTACCAGCAACCCCGAAAACAAGCTAAGGTCAAAGACTCCATTCATTCCGGAATTGATCGGAACACCATTAAAATACAGCTTGGTGTGATTCGCACCGGTGCCACGAAACGAAGCGGTGCTCAACAATCCAGGGCCCTGATCACGGATAAATAACTCGGATTCGGAACGTAATAACTCACCGAGATCTGATAGATCGTAAGGAGCCATTCGTGCACTATCCAGCTCGCTTTTTTTGAATGATTCATCCGGCGTAATTCGAACGTCGGAAAGAAAAAAGACTTTTAATTCAAGGGTGGTATCCGTTTGTGCTCGCATCGTATTCCCGAGCACTAAACTCAGAATCAACAGACACCAAACCGACTTCATCGAAGAACTACTTTCTGGATCTCTTGTCCATCTTGAGTCTGAATGATAACGCTATAGACACCCGCAGAAAATCCATCCAGACTCCAACCTTCGCCCATGCGATTTAGTTGGCTCATTCGGCCTAAGCGATCCATCAAAGTCAATTGAACGTTCTCCGAAGATCCTTTCAAATACAAACGATCGGTGGCTGGATTGGGGAATAACTGCAGGTTAGATTCTTCGGCCCAGAAATCGGGTACTGGCAAAAAAGTCTCTCCTTGATAATGGATAAGTCCAACGGCATTCAAATCAAATCCACCGGTGTAAATACCACTGACTTCAAAGTCCGTAGGATAAGGATCATTGACTGGCCGGCCTTTACTATCTCTTTGTTTCCAGCGGGCATCCATGCTCCCCACCACATCCACAATTCGGATATGGGTGATGCTATCTACATTTAATCCTGGACTTCCCTTTACTTCTTCCAAATCGAATGGAGTTCCGAATAAGCCTTTGTACTTGCCAGCCAGGTTGTACAAATTGGTGGCATCCAAAGCATCGAATGAACCGATCTGAGAGGTGGTATCTGTATGCGATTCAGCCGGAAAGCGAGTAAAATTAATTCCATCAGAACTCACTTCTACAAAGGCCAGTTCGAGGAAAGTGTGATTGAAGCTGTTTTCAAAAACGGCAAAATCGGGTCCGGCACCATTGGTCACCGTACCATTAAAGGAAACAGTGACGTAACCTGAATCTCCCAAACTCAGAGCTTCAGGATTGGCTTTACCCAGTGCATACCAGGTTTCGCCGTGTGTTGTTCTTCCTTTTTGTGGAAAGGCTATGTTTATAAATCCCCGATGAACGGTGGCTTCAGATGCCCAGGAAACGAAAATGGAAGAATCTTTATGAATCGCCTTTGTACCCGGCTGATCCGCAGCTGGGGCAAAGGGCCCTTGTGCCAATAACTGGTTTCCTGCCAAGAGCAGCAGACCAATAAACAACCGGGTACAAAGCGAGAAATCTTTCATTAGTGAATCACTTGAATGCGAAGAGGTTTAACTCCAGCTTGATTCGTCGTAATCAAATACATTCCAGGCTGAAGACTGCTGGTGGATACTTCGTTGGATCCAAGCTCAATGCGATCGGTACGAATCAAATTACCAGCCATATCATACCAGTTTAGTGAACCGGCTTGCTGAACTCCAGCGATGGTCAATACCTGGTTAGTAGGATTAGGGAATACATGAATGCTTTCTTGAGCCGACCATTCGTCTACGCCAACTGTGTTCTTTTCTACATTAATATTTACCCAGGCAGTATCACATTTACCATAAACATCACAAAGGATGTAGGAGCAACTGTCTTTTCCTATGTATCCGGCATCCGGCAAGTATTGCAAGGTTTTGTTGCTGGTAAGTGTAATGTGTCCATTCTTGGTAGTGTCTAAAACAGAAACATTGAGAGATGCGCTATCCTCGTCTGAATCATTTTTCAAAATATCGATGGTGATGGCTTGTCCTTCAAGCGCAGAACCCATATCGTCAACGGCAATTGGAGCTGAGTTTACCAATACATAAACCAATCCGGTATCGGTCAATCCACTTTTATCTTCTACTACGTAACCCAAGGTATCGTAACCGTGGAAGCCATTGTTTGGCGTATAATCAATTTGATTTCCAGTTCCAGCCATTGCTGTACCATTGATCGGCTGCAAAATTGTTTTCACACTCAAATCTGCCTTAGCTCCATCTGGGTCAAGGTCGTTGGCCAATACGTCAATGGCATTTCCAGAAGATGCTGTTTCCGCTTCAGACCAATCGTATCGAGCGATAGGATCGAAAAGGTTAGAACTGTTTTTCACAATCAAACTGTCCATACACACATAAGTAGGCGTATTGATACCCCAGTTTCCTACATCTGTACTTTCAAAGCTCATGTAAACGGCTTTTACGCGACCCAAGGTTCTAAGGTCAACCCAAGTCCAGTCATCAACAATGTAGTCTCCCGTTGCGCCGCGGTAATCGGCCAAATAGAAGTATACGGAATCCGTAATCTCGCCTTGGGCATCGATACCGTAAAACTGAACCCGGAAAAAATCAGGGTCAGTTCCCGTGGTACCACCAAATTTTTTGGCGATATTATCACCTTCCTTCATGGAATAGTAAGCGAAGGTGGAATTAGTCAGGCTCACACCCATTACAGAGTCTCCGGCAGCCGAGTGAGTGAAGGATATCAATCCTTCGGAATACATGACTCCATATGCTTTGGAATTGTTGACACCTGAACCAGCTATAGAGGCATACTGATTACCCCAACCGCGTGTAACGGTATCGCTTACTTCCGACACAGAGAATCCACTCCAGGAGCTCCAGGCCGGGTTATAGTCATTAAAAAAGAAGGCAGCACCGCTAACGGTTCCGCCGCTTAAGTCAGAGCCGTTCCAGATACTATCCGGAGCAGCCATTAGGTTTTCAAAATCAGATACTGTTTGAGCCTGTGAAAAAGGGATCAAACCAATCATCAATGCCAGACCTGCAAAGGTTTTGGAAAGATTAATCATCGAAGTAAAAATACGTGTTTAAATAGTTTTCTAATAAACCGGGCTTATCCCGAGCCTGGTAATTAATTACATGCGGCAGGTCTTCTGACTTAGCTCCTTTTCGGGTCTTCCCAGTTGCACTGGCAACAAGTGACATTGTGGTCCGAAAAGATAAATTATGAGCCTTACAGCTGCGGGAACAGTCTCCGAGTCTCACGGAATTCCCATTTTAATTCCTGGGCACGGTAGTGCTTCAGAAACCGCAATGCGCTGCGAAGGTAATTCTAATTCTCAACTGATTTTTACGATTCCCAACTTTTTTGATTTGCTCCTGTGAATTTTCTAATATATTCGCCACACATCAACCTGGTTGTAAAGCGAGCCAATTAGGACTGAATGAATAATTTTAAGAGAATATTACTGATCGACGACGATCCGATTCAAAATCTGATTAACACCAAACTTCTGAACCGCATTGACTTTAGCGAACGCATCGATGTGGCAATTAATGGGAAGTTGGCTCGGGATGAATACTTGCTTAGCGATGAACCGCTGCCCGAAATCATTTTCCTTGACATTAATATGCCTATTATGAATGGATGGGAGTTTTTGGATATGCTTAAAGGAATGGAACTTCCTCATTTACCCGATGTTTATATGCTCACTTCTTCTATTTCCCCAGAAGATATTCGGCAATCGGACAACCATCCTATGGTTAAAGGTTACATTACTAAGCCTCTCAATCTGGACAAGCTTCTGGAAATTAAGTTGAGTTTCTTTAAGGATTAAATCACCCCTTCCCTTTTCCGGAAAAACCACTCTAAGGATAGCAGTGTTAGCAGCAAGGCAAATATCCATTTGAGATGCACTAAGTCGAGGTAGGTATTTTCCTCAAAAACGACAGGCTCAGCTATTTCTTGTTCCATCTTGGTTAACCATTCATTGGCTTGCTCCAAGGTATACAAGGCTCCTCCCGACTGTTGTGTCAAGTTGGTCAAAAGCTGATGATTGGTACGGTATTCGGCAAACTCCAGGTAGGTTTCGGTTACTGTAAACTCACCCTTATCACTTAATTCCTTTCCTCCAAAACTTACTTTGGCTTCGTAGGAATAGGATCCTGGTTCCAACGTTCCCACTTCTAACAAATACTTCCCTTGACTCCGGGCCATTTGCCAGCTGTATTCCTCCCCTTCCTGGTTTTTCAGAACCACAGTGGCTTCGGGATCGTTCACCCGCTCAAATGCCTGGTTGTACAATTCACCGTAGAGTAATACGGGTTCTGTAGCTTTAAAGCTACGAGCAGCCCGAACTCTAAAGGGACGATTCAAATCTTTACTGGCCAAATAGGCCGTACTCCGGTCCCAAATCTTATTGAATACTTCAGTGTTGCCGTTTTGTTCAAACTCAGCCAAAGGCCAGCGCCAAATCCCTTCTCCTGCAAGAACTCCTGTTTTCTGACCGTTTAGGGTGGAAAAAATCCATAGTGGATACTCGGTTTTTACCAATCCAATTTGCTGCTGTAAAAAGGACTCGTAGTTCCCCATCGGTTTTGCTTCACCGAAGGGAACGGTCAATGGTGGCAGAATATCAAATACGGCTCTTTCTCTTGAATTCAGATCAAAGAGTGTAAAGCCGGCATTGAGTCCAGCTCGGGCCTCGCCATATTGTCCGTTAAAGCCAGACCATTTAACACCAATGTTATGCTGATTGAGAAAGCCAATATTGGTTCGTGGCCCCACAATGAACATCTTGGGCAAACGGGTCTGCATAAAGGAGTTGAATGCTTGAAGTTTTCCTTTAAGAGCAGGTGCCTGATAAAGAATGGCCAGGTTGTAGTTTTTCTCCAGGCCATCCATATCCATCGACGAAAGGTCATTGACAGGCAAAAGCTCTACTTCGTAGTTTTCATTGTTTTCTAAAGTCCTGCGAATAGCACCTACATCGGGATGCGTAAAAGCATAAACCAAAAGAATCTTTTGCCGGGCATCCAGCACCTTTACATAAAGGTTCATCCGGTTGTTTCTTACCGTGCGCTCTCCTTTTAGGGGTTCTATGGTAAGGGTAAATTGTTGTACTCCTTCTCGCTGAGCCTCTACTTCGTATCGAAAGGTTTTAAAAACGTGTCCACCTCCCAAATCCCAGGGTTGCTGATCCAACACCTGTCCGCCTGAACTTAAGGTTACTTTAGCTCGTTTTCCCTTTAAACCTTCGGCTACAACATCAAATTCCAGGGGAAATCGATCGCCCAGAAAAGCAATCTCGTTGTACCGGGCATCCGTAATTTTTAGATCTGCCGATTTGGAGGTATCCCCAGTTTCCAAAACATAAATGGGTGCCTTAATTCTATTTTTTACATACTCCGGATTGCTGCCCTGGTTATATATCCCATCCGTAATAAGCGTAACGCCGGCTACATTTCGAAATGAGTACAAGGCATTCAGCTCCTCAAGAAACCCAGAAAGGTTCGTTTCTGATTCCTGAAAACTGAGCGTATCAAAGGTTTGGGTTTCCTCTCCGAAAGTAAAGGCCTTGACTTGGTATTTGCCATCCAATCTCTCCGATACTTCCTTTACCCAGGTCTCAACGGATTGAGCAAGCGTCAATGAGTCTGCATGATTTTTCATGGACTGACTGTTGTCAATCCCCAGAATGAGAACGGGTTCTTCAGATTCGTAGCTGGTGTATCGAATCAAGGGTTCGAGTAGCAAGGCGCAAATCGCACTTACCACCAGAGCTCTCATTAGGGCTAAGCCCCAAACAACCGGCTTGGAAAAACCACTGCGGTTATCTCGGTAATACAGCAGACCAGCAATAAGTCCACCGACTAACAGGCAAACCAGCAGATACCAGTTGGGGTAATTAATTTCGAGCATGCGTTCTCAAATATCAATGAATTGATCGAAACGCCGGAAGGTTGGTTCCTATTTTAGGAACTTTTATAATTCCGATCAGGAAGTTAGCATTCCGCCATCCACATGAAGGGTCTGCCCTGTGATGTAAGAAGACATATCAGAAGCCAGGAATACAGCCAGATTTGCCACATCTTCAGGAGTACCACCTCTTTTCAACGGGATAGCCTGACGCCACTCGTTCACGGTTTCTTCTGGAAGTGCTCCCGTCATCTCAGTTTCGATAAATCCAGGGGCGATGGCGTTGCAACGAATGTTTCTTGATCCTAACTCAAGGGCGATGGATCGGGTGAATCCCAAAATACCAGCCTTAGAAGCTGAATAGTTAGCCTGACCAGCGTTTCCTTTAACCCCAACCACGGAGCTCAAGTTAACGATAGACCCTGAGCGCTGCTTAAGCATTGTACGCTGCACAGCCTTGGTCATGTTGAATACCGATTTCAGGTTTGTGTTCATTACTTCATCCCACATATCCTCGGTCATTCGCATCAGCAAATTGTCACGAGTTACACCGGCGTTGTTAATCACCACATCAATTTTACCTCCGAAGTCTTTCAGTACGTCAGCAATCAATTGTTCTGCTGCATCAAATTCGGCAGCGTTAGATTTATAGCCCTTTGCTGTAATACCGTATGCACTTAGCTCTTCTTCCAGCTTCTTAGCCTTTTCTTCAGAAGACAAATAAGTGAATGCGATATGAGCTCCTTGCTCAGCAAATTTTTCGGCCATTCCTCTGCCAATTCCACGAGATGCACCTGTAATAATTGCAACCTTTCCTTCGAGTAGTTTCATGCGAGTGATTTTAGATGCGCCAAAGATAGAACTTGATTTGAATCTCCATGCTTCTATCTCAATTCCAAATCTCGAATCTCGAATCTCCAATCTCCAATCTCGAATCTCGAATCTCCAATCTCGAATCTCCAATCTTCAATCTCCAATCTCGCATCTCGTATCTCGTATCTGAACTCAGGGTTCCAATAGCAATGGGATGTTCACCAGCAGTGATTTATATTTTTCGTCTTCGTACTCGCACCCACCCTTGTCCCTCCTATCTTTGGTCAAAATTGAATCCATGGAAAATCCAAAACAGGAAACAGCTCCTTTCGACCATTTCGCTTCCTTAGATATTCGCGTTGGAACTCTAATTGAGGTTCGCCCCTTTCCTGAAGCCCGTAAGCCAGCGTATCAACTGAGCATTGACTTTGGTCCTATGGGTGTTTTGAAATCCTCAGCTCAGATTACGGCGCTCTATTCGCTCGAAGATTTGAAAGGAAAGCAGGTTATTGCGGTGGTCAATTTTGAAAACAAGCGTATTGCCGGCTTCAAATCCGAATGCCTGGTATTGGGAATCTATGGTGAAGATACATCTGAGGTCACCCTGCTTTGTCCAGAGCGCCCGGTGCCTAATGGAAGTAAAATAGGTTAAGTACTCCTTAGAATACTACAATTTTCACCCGACGGTTGTAGATCTGCTTATCCGGATCACTGGTCACTTCATCGATCGCAAAACGTGGGCTGCTTTCTCCAAAGAATTCAGTGCGGATAGGTTGCTTCACTCCTTGACCTTCTAAATACTCCTTAACAGATAGTACACGCTTTTCGGAAAGCTTGAGGTTGTAACTCTCATTTCCAACGTGATCGGAGTGGCCACTCATGTAGATTTTAACATCCGGGTTTTGCTCCAGGAAGGCCAAAAGCTTAGCCAATTTGCCTTGGCTGTATTCGGTCACCAGCTTGGAGTTAAATCCGAAGTATACATTCTCTTCATACTTAGGTGTAAGCGGTGCAGACGATGCAGCAGCACTTCCAGGTGCACCCTTTAGGTTTTCACGACCGTCTTCCATTTCGGTAGCTCCGGCCAGACCTTCTTGTCCCATTCCGGTATAGCTCACCTCAATACGCGATGGCTCAATGCCAGAATCGATTAGGTTGTTGTACGCTTTAAGTGCCCTTTTACGAGCATCTTCAGCCGCACCTACCCCAGCACCAGTGGCTACGATCTGAGCAGTAAAATTGGGATCCTTATTCAGCACTTCAGCCGCTTCGTCCAATCGAGCAACGGTAGCCGAATCCAGATTGCCAGACTCATCCAATGAAATATCGTTTAACAACAAAACTTGTTTTCCACCTTCAGGCAAACCTTCACCCTCACCTTCGATTCCGCCAGCAATCAACTCAGGGCCGCCAGTTGCAGTGCTATCCCCTTCTGACAATTCGCGTTCTTCAGCTTCCAACTTGGCCAACATGCTTTCATCAATGTTCATGTCCACCCCTTTGGTAATGCGGTAAATGTCATATTCACCATATCCACCGGATCGGTTAGAAGCATAGTAAGCATGGGAACGATCGTGACCGAGCATGTAGTTTACTTCATCGAATGGCGAGTTAATTGGAATCTCCAGGTTTTGCGGCTTGCTCCATCCCGTATCAGAACGGTAGCTTACAAAAACATCATATCCACCAATACTGGAATGACCCGCTGACGAAAAGAATAAAGTGGTGTCGTCCAACATATAAGGAGTGGCCTCATTGAGCTCTGTATTAATTCCAGGTCCCATGTTAACCAACTCTCCCCATTTGCCAGAAGAATCTCTTTCACTTACAAACAGGTCTCTTCCACCAATACAGTCGAAACGATCGGCGGCAACGTACAGCTTGTTTCCATCTGGAGAAATAGTTGCACTGGTTACCTGGTTACCAGCCCGGCTAAAGGTTTCACTAAACTTGCGAGGCTCCAACCAGTTTTCACCGTCATTTTCTAAAACATCGATGTGGTTGTCCACATAAACAAATAGCTGCGACTCGTCTGGTGAAATAGAAACCGTAGCGTTGTGTTTTTTTGAGTTCACCAAAGCTCCATTAAAGAACTTGGAGTTGTTTACATTTTGAACGTCCGTCCAAAGGGCAGAGCGGTTGGTCGCCTCATAAATATCTTCAAAATACTGTCCGTCTGAGTATACCTCTCCTCCAGTCGATCCGGTTCTACGAGATGTAAAAACCAAGGTACGGTTGTTATTCATAATGATGGGGCCATACTCCGAAAAAGCACTGTTTACCTCATCACCCAAATTCTCGATGCGGATGAATTTATTTCCTTCCACATAAAACTTACTTACGTTTTTGGTATTGCGATCCACACGATCGAGAAGGTTCTGATCTTTTTCAATCAAATCTTTTCCTTCATCACATTGTTGGATGTAGGACTCTACCTCTTTTTTGCGCAATCTTCCCACCTTTCCCTTCGGAAGACCTTCTACCAAATAGGTGTTATAGGCAGCCAGTGCAAACAGAAAATTGTGCTCGAGGTGGTACACACGACCCAAGTAGTAGAACATTTCAGGCATATCGGCCCGATTTCCTTTTTCCAAGGCACTCTCAAAATACTTTTTGGAAGCTACTTTATTAAAAGAACCTTCATAAATACAGATTCCAAGCTCGTAGTTGTAATTTGGATTTGCCGTATCGGATTTGTGGAGTTCACTGTAAGACTTAAACGCCTCACGAAACTCTTCCATCTGCATGTAATCCCTGGCCTGCTTCAGCAATTTCTTCTTCTGAGACTCGGTCAAATCATCTTGAGCCACCGCGCTCATTGCTCCAAAAAGTAGCGCCAAAAGGAGGCACGATAAGGTTTGAATTCGCATGTATTTCGCACTCTTGTGTTAGGAACAAATATAATCTAATTGGGATGCTTACAAAGGATTGAAATTCGATCCGCTAAAGTGCATTTTTCTTCGATGAATGGCATCTTTTATTCCCCCCTGGTTTGCCCAATAAGTTTCTTCACTTAATTTTGGTGAAAATCAGTGCATGACCCGGAGAGTTGTTTTCATTTGTTTGATAACGTTATTGGTATATTCTGCTTGGGCAGAAGGTACCGCAGAACTTCGTAGAGAATATGCATCCAATCTCTTTCTTCAAGCGACCCCTTATAAAGGCGTTCCGGGAAGTGGTTCGATGTCTTTCGGTTCCCCCATTAGTGAGAAAATGTATATCCGTATCAACCACAGTGGTGAGTGGATACACATGGGTTTTGGTAATTGCTTTACCAATGGTAATGTGACCTACATCCGTAACCAGGTTGCTCCCGCCGAAATTTATATGCACATCATTAGCCCTTCGGGTGATACCCTTATGCAACGAAAAGTACCCACCTCGGGTGCTGGTTATATCGGAGGCAGCGATCGCGATGCCTGGCAGCGTTGCGTTACGGGTCCTGGAACGGTTGTAAAAGACGGTTACACTCCTCTGAGCTTTGAAGCCATGGAGGCCGGCGATTACATCATTGAATTTAATGTAGGGAGTCAAACGGTTCCTAATACTTCCGATCGCATCACTTTCCAGCTTTTTGATGTTTCAGTTTCGAAAGACGCTGGACGTTATGCCGGCAAGGAAGATGCTGTATCCGATCAATGTATTCCTGGAAGACTGTATTCATACAGCTTGAATTTACAGGCTGATCCAGACAATGGACATAGTTCACTCACCTGCTACAATTTGTTTCCTGCTACGGAGAATGACGAAATATTCTACGCTGGTGAAATCAATTTACCAGACTTTCAAGCTGGTGAATTTATCCTGGCATCTTTTTCCTCTTCCTCGCCTAAACACGAGGTGAGCGATAACAACATTTCCTTGAAGCCTGAACACCTGATGTTCCTAAATCCACCTGATCCTATGGTATTTCCAAGGTTAAGCGGATTCAAAGGAGGCCTGGAGTTTGTTCCTTTTTACGATCCTAAGGGAACCTTAAGAGCGGCAATTATTGCTCAAAATTCAGAAACGGCAGAGCTCAAATTTCAGATTGAACCGGTAGGGGTTGAAATGGGAGATTCACGTACTTCGGTGGTATTGAGCGAAAAATTTGAAGAACCTGGATTCCACGATGTACTATTTGATGGGAAATTGGCCAATGGTCAAGTGGTTTCCAATGGGACAAACCTTCGGGCGAAAATCTCCTACCGTCAAGGTCCGTTGTACATTTCCTTGTTCAACGTAGCTCGCAACCCAGGCGGAATCCGTTACCGGATGGTTGGAAAGGGAAATTACCAAACCGATTGTTCCTGGGATGACTTGAATGTAAGAGGTATTAAGAACGAAGGAAAAAGAACCTGGCAAAAAGGAAGTGGTTTTACCTTGGTTACCCGCTTCTACAATTTTCAGGAAGATTCCTACTATAACCTGGCTTACTACTGTAAACCGGACTCCGATGAAGATGGTGTTCCCGATTACAAAGATCGCGATGGGGATAATGACGGAATTCCAAATCTATTGGAGTGTTACGAAACCAGTCCGCTTTTAGACGATGACAACGATTTAATTCCAAATTACCTGGACGTAGACTTTTACCACCCGATTTGGGGATCCTACAAAGACAACAACCACGACGGTATCAACGATGTATTTGACTACGACTTAGATTCTCGTCCCGATTTCGTCGATGGTGATTCTGACGATGACGGTTTGCTCGACATATTTGCCATTGGATTAACCAATTACAACGAATTTGGTCAAGTAAACGATTACTTTGATGAAGATGGAGATGGTCTATCTGAAGGAGTAATTGCCAAACCTGAAATGTTGGAAGATCTGGACAACGATGGAGAATACAATCACTGTGATCAGGATGCCGACGGTGATGGCCTTTCCAACTACATTGAAGCTCAAGACTTTTTGCGCTTCCGTTACAAAGCAGGACTGGACTTTTCACGCAATGGTATAGACGACACCTTTGACAAAAAACGAGGTGGCAAGGGCGTTTTCAATCCGGTAGACAAAAACAAATCAGGTGTACCTGATTACCTCGAGCCCGATCAGGATGGAATCTTCTATACCGATAACCTTTGCCAGTCTAAATTGGCTCATGATACACTGACCCTGTGTATTGATCAGATTGCACCTTACACCTGTTTTGAATTGGACCTATCCTCTTCTATTGACCCGAATGGCAAGCCCTTGATTTACAAATGGAACTTGGGTGATGGAAACGTTCTGGAAGGTGCAAAAATCAATCACTGCTACCAGGTGTTTGGTAACTACCAGGTAAACCTAATGTTGGCTGACCCTGAATCGGGAAGAGTGTTTGAACAGAATGAACTGGACCTCCAACTCAGCATCCGGGATTCTTTGAACCTGGGCTTAAATCTTCCTGATCAAGTGTTTGAAGGGGAGCTCTTTGCTTTTGGATATAACTTCATACCGCCGATAAACTACAAAATCGAAAAGGCCTATTGGAACTTCGGAGATTACCACTACCGCTGTGATGCTTCGGGCTTCCATTTCTTTGACCATTACGGGGAGTATGATGTAAAATTGATATTGGAGTTGCGATCTGACGGAGATATCATTACCTTGTGCACGACGAAAAAGATGATGGTAAAATAAATTACCAACTACATGTGGAAGGGCTCTCCGATAATTTTATTGCTTAGCTTCCTTTGCCTTTTCTCCCAGGGCCAGCGTATTCCCAATGAAGCCGAAAACATTGAGTTTTTGGTTACGTTTGGTTCCCAATCTGATAAGGCATGGGGTGATGACGACTTTTCTCAAGTAGTCTTCTTCACCATTCCCGTTGCCTTTAATGAACCCTTTTTTATCCGAATTTTTGATCCCGAAGTAGGTGGAAACCACGATGAAGTAAATGGTGTTTTTGATACCTACATGCGTTATAACGTTTACGGTGGAAAGGGCGCTCATTCTAACTTAGCCGCTCAAAATGTAGATCCGGTTCCGGGTTATGACAGTGGCATCCTCCTCTCTTCTAAAACCTTTGGAGTTCAGGACAACTACGACAGTAGTTGGTATAGCCTTGGCCCTTTCAATCCGAAAGATGGTGAGTTTCTCCCTGAGCTAGGAGGATATGTTTTTAAGGTAACGGTGACGGGTCGGCAAGGAGATGATGGGAACCTGTATTACTTCTTTCTCAGTAGAAATTCTCAAATCAACAGAGGAATTGATGGCGCTAATGCCTTTACCTACGAGTACTCATTTCGGATGCCCGAAGACTCGTCCATCATTTCTCACATCTACCCATTCATTGATAAAAACACGGTATCACTTACCCAACACAATTTTGACTTTGACAAGGCCGGAAACATTTTGGTGTATTCCGTTTCCAAAAACCGGCATCCCGCTCGCACCTCAGGTGACAACCATTGGTCGACCAGTACCCACCGGGTAACAGAGGCCGAAAGGAATACCTCTTACGACCTTCAGATTTCGACCAATTCAAGCTTTCAAAACGACCTCGTGATTCATGTAAAGAATCAATATAACAGAGCCGTTGGATTTTATAGTATCCCAATTGGAGGACCGCCTAAATACAAGTACAAAGTAGAAATAAACCTTACCCCAGGTAAACCGACCCAATAAGTAGATCGCATGAAAATATACCCGATAGAAACCGGAAATTTTAAGTTGGACGGAGGTGCCATGTTTGGCGTGGTTCCTAAATCTCTATGGCAACGCGTTTACCCTGCCGATAACAACAATATGTGCCCCTGGTCTATGCGCTGTTTGCTCGTAGAATATGACGATCGCCTGGTATTGGTGGATTGTGGAATGGGAACCAAGCAAAGTGAAAAGTTCTTTTCCTATTACTTCTTACACGGAGATGCTACTTTGGACAAAAGCCTGGCGGCTCATGGATTTCATCGGAACGATATTACAGATGTGTTCTTGACCCACCTCCATTTTGATCATTGTGGTGGCGCTGTGGAATGGAACTCCTCCAAAGACGGTTATCGCCCTGCGTTTCCTAATGCCACGTTTTGGAGTAACGAATCGCACTGGCAATGGGCCATAGAACCCAATCCGAGGGAGAAGGCGTCCTTTTTGAAGGAAAACATCATGCCTTTGCAAGAAAGCGGTCAGTTGAAATTTGTGAATACTTCCGAAGGTATGACTGAGGAATTGTTCCCGGGTTTTAGGGCTTTGGTGGTAAATGGACATACCGAGTCCCAAATGATTCCACACATCGAATACCAGGGAAAAACCTTGGTCTATATGGCCGATTTGCTTCCCTCACACGCTCATGTGCCATTGGCTTGGGTTATGGGATACGACACACGTCCTCTTTTGACCATTGAAGAGAGAAGTCAATTTTACCAAAAGGCGGTGGAAAACGATTACGTTCTATTCTTTGAGCACGATGCCGTTCACGAGTGTGGTACGTTGCGTCAAACTGAAAAGGGTGTAAGATTCGATCAAGGATTTGCCTTTAACGAGCTCTTTTCATAGCCATCATATAGCCTAAATGCAGCCCTTCATGAATGTTGTTGAAGGCGATGGCATCTTCCAAGGAAAGTAAGGGAACCCCATAGCTGGTTCGGTAAGAGTGAAATGGCTCAAACCGATCTTCTTCATAATATTCACGAGCCAAATCGATCCACTTAAGCGCATTGGCTTTAAAATAGTTTAGATCGGCTTCTGCGTTGGGATGATTGGGGTCAGGAGCACTTCCTTTTCGGTATCGTTCAATCAATTCTTTTTCGATAGGTAATTCCTGTTTGCACAAGCCAAAGCTCAACAGTTGTTGAGTTACGATAATATGACCAAAGTTCCACAGCAAGGAATTATTGAACCCTTCCGGTATTCTGGTCAACTGTTCCAATTCAAGTCCTTCAATAGCCTCTAAAGCCCGCTCCCGGGTAATTCGGTTTAGTTCAAATTGCTTTTGGATTGCTTCCGTCATGATTTTCTATTTGCTGCGATACAATGATACTTCCCATTCCTCAATGTTGAAGTTGTAGGGCTTACATAAATGTTAAATTCTGCACTCAATTTTTTCGGCCTAAATCGCTTTTTGATTTACTTTAACCGAATCAATTAATACCCATGATTTTTTACGTAGCTGACGACGACAAATCCACCCAAACCTTATGCCGACTTATTCTTCAACGTATGAATGTGGCCCGTGATATCCGATTGGCTTCCAATGGTCAACAGGTATGGGAGCAGCTTCAGGAGGACTCGGACGAAGAGCGTAAGGTTGTTTTTCTCGACCTTAATATGCCGGTGATGGATGGTGCGCAGTTTTTAAAGGAAATAGAGTCGAATCCTCTAAAAGGAGTTGAAGTGTACTTAATGCTTACGAACGACCTCAAAGCAGATGATCGCTACCTTATGGACAACCCTTTTGTAAAAGGGGCCTTGAGCAAACCTCTGGATCCGGTAAAAATCCAGAACATTCTCTAATCGCTTATTTGTGATTGCCCAGGAGCCGAATGGTAAATTCGGTTCCCTCTCCTAATTTACTGGTCACACTGATGGTGCCACGAGAGCGCTCAATCATCTTTTTGATCAAGTGTAGTCCTACCCCACTACCTTCGGTATGGTCGTGAATTCGACGGAATAGTTTAAAGATCTTATCACCATCTTTATCCATGTCGATTCCCAAGCCATTGTCCTTTACCCGAATTCTCACGTGCTGGTCGTCCGTGATTTCAAAATGCACATCAACGATACAAGGGCGATCCGGATGTCGGTACTTGATGGAATTACTCACCAGATTGTAAATGAAGCTGTAGAAGTAACTCGCATTGAAATAGATCATTTCAAACTCCTTGTGCACCCGAATATCAGCTTGAGACTCCTGAATGAGAAGGTCCATGTTTTTGTGCAATTCGTCAATTACCTCATCCACATACAACCATTCTTTCTGCTCAATGTAGGAGTAATCGGAACGAAGAACTTCGGCAATTCGCTCCAGGTTTTGGTGCAGTTTATTGGTACTGTCCTCCAGCACTTCCAATAGCGGTTCATCGTCTTCTTTCAGCTCGCCAAACTGCTTTAGGGAACTGATCGCCCCTGAATGTTGTGCACCGGATTTTTTAAATCGTGGGTAACGGAATAGGTAAACTGCTCAATCTCTTCATTCCGTTGCTTAAGGTGCTCGGTTCTTTCGCTAACCAACTCCTGCAACTTGACCTTAGAGCGATGAAGGGAATAGATCCTCACCCGATAAACCGTAAAGGTTCCCAAAAGGAAAATGGCCAAAAGCATCAACTGAAACCACAACTGGTCCCAAATCGCAGGCTTAATAACAAAGGTGATTTTCGCCTCTTCACCGGGCTGACCATAAAATACCGGACGAGCTCTAAAGGTATACACTCCCGGATCGAGGTTGGTATAAGTTGCAGATTGCTCTTTTTGTAAAGGAGTCCAATCCTGATCCAGCCCTTCCAGCTTAAACTGGTATTGATATTGATTTCGAAAACGAAAAGTCGGGTGGCTAAAATTGATGGTCACATGATTCTGATCATGGTTTAGGCGAATAATGCGATTGGGGTTAAACTCACCACTTCCACCATCGGTAAATTGGTATTGATCCAGCGGTTTGTAGAAGATCAACATGTCTTCAGGAATCATCGCCGAATAACTCGGTTTGGAGAGTTCATGCGGGTAATTGATTCGAATAACCCCTCCATATCCTCCAATCCAAATATGGCCATCCGGATCGGTGACAATGGCATTTCTCAAAAAACCATTTCTGGTTACCCGAGCTTCGGTATGTACCTGGCGGAATACCCGGCGATTGGTATCGACCAAACTCAATCCATCCTGGTGGACCACCCAAAGGTTTCCTGCCTGATCGCTGGTTAAGCCTATGCAATAGTCGTTCAGCAATCCGTCTTCTTTGTGTAAATACCACACCGAATCACCGCGCATAAAACCCACGCCCTGACCAAGCGAAGCCACCCACACTCCATCATTGAGTGATTGAATCGCACTCACATCCTTGAGCAATAACTTATCGTCACGGGTAAGCATGGTAAACTCGCCATCAGGCTTGTAAAGGGCCAATCCATTGGTGGGTGTACCGATGCACATACTTCCATCTGGCTTAGGTTCCAACGCATAAATCTCATTGTGGATAAATCCATTATCCATAGAAAACTTGCGGGATAGATTTCCCTGGTAATTGTACACCCTTATCCCCTGGGTCATGGCCGCAACCCATACTCCGGCATTTTGATCGCCTGAAATGGTCCAAATCTTGGTTCGAAGGTTTCGATCAATACGCTTTACGGATTTCAATTCACCGCGTAAATCAAAGCTCCCTAAAAATATCCCGTCCCTATCCGATCCAATCCACAACTGACCCAACGGATCGAGGTACAATGATCGAATGGGGCTCTCGTTCCACATCAGTTCGGCTTGCGTCCGCCGATCTGGCAGATTCATTTCGGTGCGGTCGATACGGTACAATCCCTTATCAGTCCCCAGCAAAATCCACCGGTTTCCATAGGCGATCACATCGTTTACAAAACGGATATCATGAGCAGCAAAGAGGTCGATGTATTCAAACTCATCAAGGTGGGCTTGCATCAATCCATTTCCATTGGTCCCAATCCAAAGATCGAAACGGCCAATGGCATGAGCACAGGAAAGGTCGTTTCCTAAAATCTTCTTTCGTTCGTCAACCGGATCTATTCGGGAGGCAATAGACGGAATGCCTTTCAGGTTCCGGATTTTATAAATCCCTCTATTTCTGGTTCCCGCCCAAAGTTCGTCTTCAAATACGTCCATGAAAACGATGGTTTGTCCGGAAAGCAACTCCAATTGGCTTAAGCTGTCCTGCTCTACATTCCAACGGTAAATTCCCTGATCCTCGGTTCCGATAAAAAGCTCGTTGCCATCGGGGTGCATTTTGATACAGAGCACCGAAATCAAGTTTTGATCTGTAATTAATCGAGGTTTGGAATGGCGGACCGCTCCTTCCATTTTTGCCCAGTACACACCATTGGTGGTAGCCAGAAAAAAGTTTCCATCGCGAATAATGATATCCTGAATCATTCCCTCTACTTCAGGAAAACCAGCGTAAAGAATGGCGGCATCATTCTGCACTTTAAAGAGTCCCCTACCCTGGTCAAAGCCATAGATATTGGATCCAAAGTTGCGCAACACCTGAACCCGTGCTCCACCCAATCCAGGCTCCTTGATGGAAATGACCTGACCGGCCACCCAGGAATAAATGCTACCATCATTTCCTGCGAAATACACGGTATCCGACTTCACGGCCAAGGCCGATACATAAAAACTCTCCGATTTACTGGGTAAGGCTACCTGTTTAAAGGATTCTCCATTGTAGAAAAAGAGGCCATTTTCGGTGGATACCCATACATTACCAAGGCCGTCGACTGAAAGATCAAAAACAAACTTTCCCAGCGTTTCATACTGGTTGTTCAAGTATTCGAGGGTATACGACTGGGCACGAAGACTTTGGGAGAAAAAAAGGGACAAGCCCAAAAGCCCGATGATGAATGATGTTATGACCCGAGGAAATCGCATTCCAATCAAAAATAACAGCCCCTGCGAATATTCATCCGTTTTTCGATGAAAAACACCGGATTATTTATTTTATTCGATTTCCTTCTTCTTGTAGGCACTAACAAAGAGGGTGTTTCCAAGCTTCGGAAACTCATTGAAAAGATCGGCCCCTTTCTGCTCAATTCCGTCCGCAGAATAACCGAGAATGGTCAAATCAGCGTGATGGGATTTTTGTTCAATGATGCGTGTCATCAACTCCCCGTCCTGAGGAATGAGCTCAATATTTTTACGAGATATAGGTAGACGACCATCGCCGATCAATTCCATTAAGGTCTCCTTCTTCCATTCCAACTGACCTTTTTCATAACCCGAGAAAATCTTGATTTCGCTGTCTTTCCAATCCGGATGACCGGTGAGAATGTAGGCCAACAGAATCATCAAATTGGAGTTCTCAAAATCACGGGCCGAAATCCAGACATGAATGCTCTTTCTTTGCCCAAATCCTTTGTAGGTTGATCGCAATACGCATACATCGAAGTGCGTGGCGCGCATCAAGTTGTAGTTGTTGATCACCTCTTTCAGACTCTCTTTATCGTCATCTGAAAATTCGAAAAGTATCAGGTTATTTCCTTTTCCCGAAACCCCGGACAGCTGAATGGATTGGGCAATGGCACTGGTGTAGGACGGAGACACTATCGTATCCATATACACCTTATTACCGCCCTTAATCGACTCGATTAATCGGCGTTTGGTTTCGGTAGATTCTTGATAGGTCTCCTTGTTCAAAAAGCCTTCTAAAAAGTGGATGTAGGTTCCAAATCCATACTTATGGCTTAGCCAGCGTACAAAATCCAATGCTGTGGTTCGCTTAAAGGTATCGCCCGAAATGCAGATAATGAAGGGTCTCCAACCTTTTTCGCGAGAAGAAGCCCGGCGTTGGATGTAGACCATTAACTCCCGATTGAGCTGAAAGAGAACTCCTCGAAGCAGCTTGGCGATATCGCGGTCTGTGTTGCCAATTTTCGTTGCCCAGATATAAATCCCAATCATAATGCCGAGGGACAACAAGGCGTAGGAGAAGTTCATTTTGAACATCAAGTAGAAACACAAAACAGCTCCTAAGAGAGAGAGGTACCACTTCGACTTAAACGTGGGTCGATAACTCGGGTCTGCCGCAAAATGTTCTAAAAAGGAGATCAGGCAAATGGCGCCATAGGTAACCATGAAAAACATGGAGATGATCTGAGCCACAAAATCGATATCACCGATACCAATAAAGAAGAACCCTATCAGGCAGGTCAACAGGGTTGAATTGAATGGCTCATTTGTTTTTCCCCTGCCCTTTGCAAACCATCCACTCATGCTTTGCGGGAAAACCTGATCCACTCCCAATGCCTGAAGGGTTCTTGGAGCAATCATTACCGAACCCAAAGCGGAGGAAATCGCGGCACAGGCCAGGCCAATAGGAATAATAGGCTCCCAAATGGCAATTTTCCCCATGATCAGGTGATCGGTATTCGCCAAATCCTGAAGACTGGCGGAATAAAATAATTTGATGGCAACTGCCATGTAAACAACAATACCTACTGCCGTTGCCCACATGGTACCAGCTGGAATAGAACGCTTGGGATCTTTTAGATCGCCTGATAGCCCCAAACCTGCGGCAATACCGGTAAAAGCAGGAAATATGATGGTAAATACGTAAAAGAAATCGTCGGGTTTACTCACCGTTTTAACCAGGCTGCTCGAAGGTGTGGAATAGGCATCACCGGCGAAAAACATACCCAATGAAACCAAAAGAATAACGACTACCACATAAAGTGCCTTCACCCCAATATCTGCCCCCTTTATCAACATAAGTATGGAAAGGAATGCCATAAAGGCCAGTCCACTCATACGGGGCGTAACCAAATAACCGTATTGGGTAAAAATGATTTCCGCCAGAGGTTTAAAGGATTCCGCAAAGGCAATCACATAAAAAGCCACGCTAATGGCCTGGGAAAGAAACAAGGCAATACCAATAGCAGCACCGATATTGAGTCCAAAAGACCTCGATATCATGTAATAGGCTCCTCCTCCTTCTACCTTGGTGTTGGTGGCAATTTCTGCCACCGCCATAGCAGTAGGGATGGTGACCAAATGACCAATAAGAATAATGGCAAAAGTTCCAATGAGCCCAACATTCCCCACGGCATAGCCAAAACGGAGAAAAAGAATGGCCCCCAGAATGGTACTAATGGCGGTCATAAAAACCGGCATAGTTCCCATCGTTGCTGTTGTCTTAGTTTCCTGAGGCATTTTTTCGTTAAGGCTTCAATATTAGCTAAAAGTTTTGAGGCAATAAGTATCTGAAACCCGCTCAATTCGGGTCATAATCGAGAGAATTCGGAAGGGGTTAAATGAAAGTGTTCCTGAAAGGCCTTGTTAAACGCTTGCCGACTGTTAAATCCTACCAGATCGGCGACGGTACCCATATGGGTGGTTCCACTTCGAATCATTTCGGCAGCATGACAAACTCGTATGTAACGAATATAGGCACTGGTAGAAAGTCCGGTGAGGACCTTCAGCTTTTGGTGAACACTAGTCCGATTGAGGGCCATTTCCTGGCAAAAGTATTCTACTGAGAATTCCGAATTTTGTAGGTGTTTATCCACCACGTTTCGGGCTCGTTCCAGAAAATCCTGGTCCAATTTGTTTTTAGCCACTTTTTGAGGCGGCACCAGCACTCCCTGCGTGTATAAATTGCGCAGCTGAGCTCTTTGGCGAATCAGATTCTCGGCTCTAACGACCAGTTCCCGGGCATCGAAAGGTTTATATAAGTAATCATCTGCCCCGATAATAAGCCCTGTTAACTTGTCTTCTTGAGTGGCCTTTGCCGTTAATAAAATGACCGGCAGATGCGAAGTAGTTAGATTCTCCTTCAACTTTTGGGTAAGACCTATTCCGTCTGTTTCAGGCATCATGACATCGCTAATCACCAAATCGAATGATTGTTTCTGAGTCCATTCAAGAGCCTCCTTTCCATTGCTTGCAGTTACTACCTCAAATTGAGGAGTTAAGATTCCTTTCAGGTGGATCAGCATGTCCGGATTATCATCCACTACCAACAATGTCCCATTTACTGGAATCTGTTCGTCTGTGCTTACCGCTTCTCTTTCCTGAATTCCAAATGGTTTCAAAGATGCGTCGGGTAATTTCTGATCTGAATATCTCGGTATTCTAAAAGTAAATGTGGTCCCAAGCACAGAATCGGATTGAACCGTAAAATCGCCACCATGGAGTTCCACGATTTCCTTACAGAGAGTCAAACCAATTCCCGATCCAGTCCCTTTCGAATCTTCAGCCCGGTAATAACGATCGAACAAGTGAGGAAGGTGCTTTGGATCGATTTTCGGCCCTGTATTACTAACGCTTCCTTTTAGCCATTCAACCTCATTGCGATAAACCACGGAAGTAGCAACTGTTATTTTTCCCTTTTCTGGAGTATGCTTTAGGGCATTGGAGAGCAAATTGTTCCAAACTGTTCTGAGTTGTTGACTATCCATATCTCCCTGGAGAGAATCGGAATCGGTGCTCAGGATTAAACGTACTTGCTTTTGGTTCAAGGAACTCTGAAACTGCTCCACTACTCCAAGAGGCAAGTCGGTAAACGATCCTTTTTCCAATTTCAATTGAACCTGACCACTTTCCAACCGGGATAAGTCTAAGGATTGATTGACTAAATCGAGCAACCGGTTGGTATTGCGTAACATGACCTGGAGGCGATTGTCCTTTTCCAGCGACCTTTCCGCAATCAGCTGTTCCAAAGGGCCATGAATGAGCGTCAACGGTGTTCTAAGCTCGTGGGAAACATCCGTGAAAAAACGATTTTTCAAGGACTCCATTTCCAGCCGCTGTTCCGTTTCTCGATTGACTCGTTCAAGTTCATTTTGTTTTCTAACAAGAGCTAGGTTTTCCGTTGTTTTCTTAAGCCGATAGCGATTGAACAGAAACAACCCTGAAATAAGGATCAGAATACCCGAAATGATCGAGGTGGCCAGAAATTGATTAGACCGATTTAACTCTGATTGTTGAACTTCCAGTTGAAGCTCCTTTTCCTTAGCATTCCGTTCAGACTCAGCCAATTTTTGCTCTTTTTGAGCCGTTTCTAATTGAGTCGCCAGTAGAGCTGTTTGCTGATTGATATCAACTTGATTGATGCTATCCTTAAACTTCATCAATTTTTGACTGTAGGAGAAGGCGTTTTTATAGTCACCCGTTCGTCGGTTAGCATCAGCCAGAAAGTAATAAGCCAGCTTTATATTTTCACTCCTATGGGACTTAAGGAAATACTCATTCGCTTCTTCTATGAGTTCAATAGCCAATTCCGATTCCCTAAATCTTAACATTTGCCCGGCGTGTATTTGCCCCAGCGCTACAAGCTCATGGTATCCTGCACTTTTAGCCGTATCAAGGGTTGAAAAGAAGATCTTTTTGCTGGTTTCCATGTCACCAACATAGTAATAGAGTTGAGCCAGATACAATTGGGTATTGATCGAATTACACGGTGATGACAACTGTCGGTTTATCGCCAATAACTCCTTTTGAAATTTGATAGCCTCCTTAAAATCTCTCCTTTTCAAATGATAGAGCTTTTCACAATCAACCGCCATCCTTTTCAGTTTTAATGGTTGAAGATCAGCTGTTCTCATTTTCAATTCACTTAAGAGATCTGGCATCTTATCGATCTCCCCCATTATCGCATAGAGCCTTATCATGTGGGCAATCGATTCTAATTCCAGGTATTCATAATTCCGGTTTTTTACGATCTCAAAATTCTCTTGCAAAAGCTCTAAGGCCTTCCCTCTTTGCCCCATGTTTATTAACCACTGAGCCAAACTAAGCTGAGTGCCAGCGTGCAAATATCTAAGTCCAAGGTTTTTATAAGAATCGCAAATCTGCTCCATCAATTCCATGCCCCGGGCAGTCTCTGAATGGCGGAGTTGTGTGTAGGCCTGAATTTTTAGGATGTGCTGAATATGTCGGCGATTGCCTGTAATATCAACTATTGAATCCAACACTTTCCTATGAGACTCGATCACCTGTATTTCTGAACACTGAGGAACAAATTGAAATTTATGAAACAAGGTTTCCGTCCATTGAATCAAATTATTGTCCAATTGAGCCAAAACAGCACTTGAATCCAGTAGCTCCCGAGCTCTTTTGGGTTGCCCAATCTCATACATCCTACTGCCTTCTATTTTCAGCCATTGAGCCAATTGACCTGGATTACCATAAGTACGAATCTGAGATCGCATCTCAGTTTGATTCAATAGGATGGAATCATAATGAAATTGGGTTAGGTATATATCATACTGGATTAATTCACTTTCAATGGCCAGCATCGGGTTGTTTTCGGCCAATGCCAGCTCAGTCGCCATTTTGGATAGTTGTAGAGCCAGGTCAAAATCCCCATACAGTTCATGAGCATAGGCCCGATAGTACATGAGTTGTGCCGATGAGTTCTCTATCTCCGATTTGAAACGGTCCTCTATCCGTTTAATCGATTCCATGGCCGAATCGGGTACCCCTAATTTAAGCCAGGCCTCCGTCTCAAGAAGTCGTACTTGCCTTTCCAATTGTGCATCACCAATAACTAACGCTTGTTGCACATACTCTTTGGATAATAAACGAGCCGAATCCGGTTGAGAATTCAGAAAGGATGCAATCTTCTTGAGCTCCTTAGGAGATGAAGTCGGGAGAGGATCGATGGGCTTGGTTTGTTGATTATCACAGCTAACAAGAAAAAGTAAAAGGGATACAAATAGGAACGCCAGGTAATTGTTGAATAAAGTCATTAGGGGTTGACAAATGAGTTTTAAGATTTAACCGGATTCCCCAAAAATGGATTGAGTCCACCTTCAAAATTCTATTTAAGGCCTACCGGCTATTTGGTAAAGACTAAATTTTTCGGTTGTGGGTTGGATAGAAACTTGAGAAAATGAAATCAATTTTCCTACAGCCATTCTACCTTACATATGATTCCAACAAACTAACATCTGTTGACAAGCTCCGACTAACCCTCGAATAGCTTTGCCTTTCAACGGGTTACCTCAACCACTTTGTTGACGGGCAACCCGGATTGCACCAATCTGCGGATGCCGAAAAGCGGATCAAATCTTAAACGAGTAGGCCCACCTAAACTTCTATCCTCAATGGCTTAACACTCCTTATTTCCTGGTATGATGACCTCAACGCATCTTCCTCCAGGACCTAACTAAACACTACTAATAACACCTTAATCAAAAGAAAAATGATCAATGCGAAAAAAAACTTGCTCTGGGTAATTGGGATTTTGATAGCCCCATTATGTTGGAGTCAAGTACAGCAAAATGCCGTAGATGCATCGAGCGAGAATCCCAAGTTGCAGCCCACCTATCAAGAGTTGCTCCAGGAGTACAATCAGCTTCACCAATCTACGGACGAAAAAGATCGATCCAAATTCAAGAAAATGGATCGATGGTTAAACTATTCGTTTCAGAATTACGACATCAATGAGGATGGGAGTTACAGCATGGCCAATTACAATAAGGCCATTCAATCCATTTACACCAGCCCACTCAATTGCGGTGCAAATGACCCTGCCGATTGGGTAAGTGACGGCCCCACACACATGGGCCCATCAGACGATTACGGCCAAAGAGGCGGATGGGTTGATGCGATATACAATCATCCCAACAATTTGAATCACATCGTCATTGGCACGCGTACATCAGGAATCATGCGATCAACCGATATGGGTGTGACCTGGCAGTGTGTCACCGACGGGTTGAATTTTCCAGTATTAGGGGTTCAGCAAATTATTGCTGCTCCCAATAACCCCGATCACCTCTTGGCGATTACCGGAACATCTACCACATGGGGAGGAAGGGACGAAATTGTAGGAGGGGTCATCCGAAGTACCGATGGAGGAGTAAATTGGAGCCAAATACCGGGTGCGGCAGGCTTACCCCAATTCTATTGGCTGGACTATCACCCTACCGTAAACGGGTTACTTTTTGCTGCCTCCAGAGAACAGATTTATTATTCATCTGATTATGGCCAAACCTGGTCCACATTGGGAGCTCCTCCGGGATACATTACCACGAACAAGAAATTTTTTAAAATCCATGTGAACAACAATAATTTTTTCGTCAATACAAAAAGCCTCTACTCTCCTGGATCGGAATTGTATAAAGCCCAAATTAGCATTTCAGGATCCACGGTATCCATTAACTCCTGGAGCAACATCTCGGCTAATTTTTTACTAAGCGATGAAGAACTTTCCTTTAATGACTTCTCAAACAGTGTGGGAAACCGCTTCTATATGCAGATTCATACCCGATACATTTCATCCTACAATTCCCAAGGTCAGCCCGTTTATTCACCTCGTAGAAGGGTGTACAAAACCACAGATGATGGCAATACATTCACCAATGTAATCAACGACTTCACCTTTTATGTTACTTTTTTTGCTCCAGATGGTAAGCCGGGAGGTTTTTATAAAAATGAGTTGATCGCTTCTCCTAACGATGCCAACGTTTTTTATTGGGGAGCAGTCAAAAAATTGTTGCGGTTTGATGATTCGGACCCAGACCCGGCGGCGAGTGCTGTTACCATCAATGATGTTATAGGAAATGAAGGACATCATGATGATTACCGATGTTCCCAAATATTGAGCATAAACGGTAGCGATCGAATTCTTTTCGGAAATGATGGCGGGGCTGCCTTGGTTCCAAATGGTCTTATAGGTTTTCCCAAAATCCAGTCATTAAATGGTGATCTGTCTATAAATCTAATTCATGCCTTTGACGTTCACGAGCAAACTGGCCGCACTGTGTATGCTTTTCAAGATCATACAATGATCTATAGAAATGCAGATTTAAGTTACTCCGATGCCGATGGGTTTGCCCATGAGAGTTCTACGGCCATGATTCAACAAGATTATCCAGATGCCATTGTCGGCGAAAATGCTTATGAAGGAATTCAAGACAAATTAGGATCTCCAAATCCCATTGTTTTGGGTCCCAATGGTGAGCAAATTGTAGGTAACGGGCAAACCTATCTCGGTGGTTATTTTATTCAATACCGTCACCATCCAGAGCGATTTGCCAGAGGCTTAAGAAGCGATGGAGACATTATTATAAACTATTCGGCAAACGACACACGAATTGTAAACATTGGCGACGCACAAAACGGAATAGGGCCAATCGCGATTTGCGAACGAGATGTCGACGTTATTTACGCAGCAGACAGGAATAGGCAGGGAAATGATAGAAAATTGTTCAAATCAACCGATGATGGGGATATGTGGTCAGATTTAACCACCGCAATGGTCAGCCTGGATGCAGGAGCCACAACTAACACGCTCAAAGACCTTTTGACCCATGGTGTACATATTAGAGCCCTTGCCGTGGATCACTCCAATCCCAACCTGCTGTATTGTGGAATTGGAGGAACTCATGAGGTAAACAACACCATTACGGATGAACGCTTTAGAGTTATCAAATCCACTGATGGTGGAGCTACCTTTAGCGACTATTCTGAAGGACTCCCAGCCCTTCCCGTGGAGCGCTTACTTACGGTGGAAGATGACAACGATTTGATCTTTTGCGCTACCAGTGTGGGCATCTATTACAGAACAAGCAGTATGTCGCAATGGGAATGTTTTTCCAAAAACTTACCTAAGGTTTCGATCACCGGATTGAAGTATAACTACTGCACAAACACACTTTATGCGTCCACCTATGGAAGAGGTATGTGGAAAACGGAGGTATCTATACCCACTAGTAGTTCTTATGCGAATCCAATTAACTCCAATACGCTTTGGGATCAACCGAAAAGAATCAATACCCATGTGTTGGTCAAATCGGGGGTTACTCTTGAAATTACAAGTACAATTCAGCTGTCCCGCGGAGTAAAAATCATGATCGAACCAGGAGGAAAACTGGATGTAAACGGCGGTACTCTGACCAACTACTGCGACGCCTTTTGGGTGGAATTGAAGTTTGGGGTGACAACAGCTTATCTCAGGGAACCGTTAGCAACCAGGGGCAACTGATTATCAGAAATCAAGCTCTGATTGAAAATGCCAAGGAAGCCATTGACGTATGGAAACATGGTCATTGGTCCACCACAGGCGGAATTGTCAACGCTTCGAACAGTACCTTTAGAAACAACTGGAGATCGGCAGCCTATTACACTTATCACTACTACTCTGCCAACAATCCCAATTTTGAATATCCCAACATTGGCAAGTTTGACAATTGTCAATTCATTTGGAATGATCTTTACCTGGGCACCACCATTGGTCCGGCAATTAGCATGTACAATGTAAATGGAGTTAAGGTAATTGGTTGTGATTTTGAAGATAGCAGAACAGGTAATGTGGATCGCACCACAGGTATTTATACCATGGACGCAGGCTTTTTGGCGGTTGGAAAGAACTTAAGTTTAGTAGCCACAGCTCATGACAATTTTAGCGAACTGAATTACGACATCTGTACGTTTAAAAACCTGAAAACGGGAATCTTTGCCATGAACTCCAACACGCAGAATACACTGGTGATCGATCATTGTAAGTTTGAAGACTGCCTGGAAGGAGTGCACCTTTCCGTTATTGACAATCCAACCGTAACCAGAAACTGGTTCATGTATTCTTCCGAACACCCAGGCGACATTTCGTCGATGAACCAGTGTGTTTTGGATATGTGTACCGGATTCAAAGTAGAAGGAAACCTGTTTGAAAGTGAAGTAAGCGACAGTCAAACAATTGGCGTTTGGACCAATAACTCAGGTCACGAGCAAAACCAGATATATCGGAATACCTATAGAAAGTTAAGAACGGGGAACTACGCTACCGGTCTTAATAAATCAGGCCTTTACTCCGGACTTCAATGGCTGTGTAACACTTACGAATCCAACGAATTGCATGATCAATATGTGGTTGGTTCATTTGTTCCCACTACTCAGGCTGGTATTCGTTACTACCAAGGTAGCACGGATGAATCAGCAGGTAATGTGTTCTCCAATATCTATGGAAACCCTTCTTCCAGAAAACACTTCCGGACAGACGGTGACGAACACTATTACTACCTGACTTCTACTCAGGACCAGGCACCGGCTTTGGCCAGTCAGAATCAGGGAAATATTTTTATCTGGAATACAGCAAACAGCGCTCATTCCTGTCCATCATCTTTCACCAGCTTCATCGTGAATCAATCGACAGAGTCCATGCTCTCAGCGCAGCATGTAACGACCTTTGAAGCAGATAGGGCTACAGCAGAGAATAGTTGGACACAAGCAGTGAATGACTTGCAAAATCTGAATGACGCCGGAAATTCCAGCTACCTCTATCATTTGATTAATCAGGTGAATTCTTCAAATCTGAATTTTACCCAACAGGAATTGATCAGCTACAGCCCCTACCTTTCGAAGGACATTATGATGGAAGTGGGTAAAAAGAGTAATTCGGTATTTTCTCACAACTGGTATAAGCAGCTTATTGATTTGAATATTGAAGTGGCCCAGGACGATGATTTTATGGACTTCTTGCAAACCAAGCCCAATCCTATGCCTCAATCGCTCTACAATCAGATTGACCAGGCGAGATTTACCTCGGCTACCATGCGAGGTAAAAAACGATCCCACATCGCTGACCTGGAAGGTCAAATGACTGAGCTATCGGATTTGCTTACCATCTATGATTTGGGTCACAAGAGTAGCCTAAACTGGGCGGACTACCGAAGTCGCATTACTACCCGGGGAGATGAGGTTTTAAGAAGTCAATTGGCTGATTCTTATTTGGGCATTGAGGACCTAAGTTCTTGTAGCACCGAATTGCAAAGCATCACCTCCAACCTTCAGCAGTACCCTTCTTCCATGCGACAGGAAATGGCTGATTTTGTAACGTTTAAGAATTACATCATCACTCTAATCGACGTACAGGAAGGTATTCGGGACTTGGGAACTACTGAATACCAACAGCTCAAGCAATACGAAACCTCACTAAGCGGTAGAGCTCTGGCTCAGGTAAAAAACATGCTGTGCTATCATTTTGGGGAATGCTCCGGCATTTCTACTTCAAGCAGTAGTAGTAAGGACCAAGCTCCCGAAGTAACTTCTACTGAACAAGAGCTGGAAGAAGAGCAAATTCAGTTTGTTTTAACTCCAAACCCCAATTCAGGAACCTTTCAGGTGAGTCTTTCCAATGGAATGGAGATTGAGGAAGTAGAGGTAAGAGATGTTTTGGGTAAAAGAGTAGAATTGGAAAACTCCGAAATCCAGGGCAACGAGGCTAACGTTTCTATTCTCAACCCTCAGCCAGGTACCTTTTTCGGATTGATCCGAACCAAAAACGGGCAGGTGTATAAAACCACTTTTGTGATTTACTAAAAAAGAAGATCATACCCGTATAATAGAAAAGCCGTCTGATTATCAGACGGCTTTTTACTTTTTATCATTCTAGGATACAATGATCTTAATTCATCGCAAACATGATCGGTAATTGGTACTTCACCGATACGCTCTGTCC
The DNA here is from genome assembly GCA_024398055.1 of bacterium SCSIO 12741. Taxonomy (NCBI): domain Bacteria; species bacterium SCSIO 12741. The sequence continues at coordinate 5,070,806 of CP073749.1, forward strand.
ATCGTGCATACCCGGCACCCACTTCGGCATAGCATTGACTACCCTAAGGGCTTCAGCATCGAGCAATTCATGAACACTCTGCTTGATTTCGGCTTGTTCGATTCCACCTTCAGCGTTAATCACAAAGGCAACAACCACCTTTCCTTCAATTCCCGTTTCCTTGCAGTCTTCAGGGTATTTCAACTCTTTGCCCAACCAGGCAAAAAGAGCTTGATTGCCACCTTCAAACGAGGGTGGTTGATCCACTTTTTTGTGCGATTTTTCTTCAGCGGTTTCTTCCGGGTTCACCGGACTTGGAGTGGTTGGATTACACGCAGCAATCCAGAGGCCTAAGAACAGAATCGATCCTAAACCCAGCCCCATCTTCAAGGGGCTTCTTTTTTGAGCTTGATTAATCATCTTTATACGTTTAAATGTTAATGAATTCCAGGAGAATGTATGTCCGACAGAAAAGTGCCGGGTGTCAAATGCCTTATCGAGTAGCAATCGGATGTAGTCGTTTTTGGAAGAGCTGGGTTGATCCAATACGGCTCGGTCTGCGAGGTATTCGTGGTTTTGCCTGACCAGCATTCGCCAACGCCACATGAGTGGATTAATCCAATTCAATGCCCAGAAAATCTGCACCCAAATCAGATCAAGGCTATGAAATTGTTGAATATGCGCTTCTTCATGGGCCAAAATCCAAGGTTCGCACCGATCCTTGGGATTGAGGAAAATGGTTTTCCAAAAAGATTGGGTCGGCTGGCCATCAACAAACCTTACTGAATAAGGGGAAAGTCCGTTAGGAGCCACTTGCCCCTTACGAAACAATGCGCCAACCCTCAACCAGGATCGAACAAAGAAAAAAGCACTTATACTGAGATAAGCCAAAATGAGCACACTCATGAAAGACCATCCGGAAGTTGCTTCATACGGAGTCAATGAAACTTGAATTTCGGGCAATACCTGAGCAAATTGGGTTCCAGGGATGGAACCGGATAAAGGCAGCCAAATGATCATACTCACCAAAGGCAAGAGCAAAAGCCAGATGCGATTGAATCGGAGGAATCCAGCTCGAAGAATGACCCATTCGGTGAGCCCTACAGCCAAGCCAAGCATGACTTGAAACAGAATAATATCTTGGAGGTTCATCAGGAATCGGATTTTAGTTGTTTCAAAATTTCTTCCAGCTCCTTGGTGCTAAGTTTCTTCTCTTTTACGAAAAAGGAAACCAGGCTTTGTGTGGAGCCATCGAAGTATCCCTGCAAAAACCGGTCTGCAATTTTTCCAGAATACTTCTTCCTTGAAATCTTGGGAAAATACTCGTAGGTTTTACCATAGGCTTTATGGTCTACAAATCCCTTCTTTTCCAAAATTCGAATCAAAGTAGACACAGTTGTATAAGCAGGTTTGGGATCTGGAAGCTCGGCAATGATGTCGTGTACCACTCCCCTTTTCAACTTCCACAATACTTGCATGATTTGCTCTTCAGCCTTGGTCAATTCCATATCAAACAGGTTTTAATAGTTACAAATATATACATTTTAGTTTTATAACTAAACTTTTAGTTAATAACCGTAAAATGAAACCCTGTCACTCGGGGCAACAGGGTTTTCAATTTCAATTAGTTATACACTACTCATTCGGATTTACACTCTTTCGGATATGCTATCCGAAAGCTATAGCTGCGGATTACTCACTTCGCTCATGAGGTCGCAAGCTCAGTATAAAATCCGCGACTCTTACATTCGGATTTCAAATCCGAATGAGTTGAGTAGTAAAAATAGTCCTGACCTTCTTTATCAAGCCACAGACAAAGCTTTCTTCACCTTTTGGTTCAGCAAAGCAATATCGAGTACTTCAGTCATCTCTTTTACGTAATGGAAAGTCAATCCTTTCAAGTAGTCGGGATTAATATCCTCGATATCCTTGCGGTTGCTCTCTGCCAAAATGATTTCCTTGATATTGGCTCGTTTGGCCGCCAAGATCTTTTCTTTGATTCCTCCCACCGGCAGTACTTTGCCACGAAGAGTAATCTCACCAGTCATAGCCAATTTGCTACGAATTTTGCGCTGAGTAAAAACCGATGCCAAAGAAGTCAACATGGTAATTCCTGCGGAAGGACCATCCTTAGGTGTGGCTCCTTCAGGAACGTGAACGTGTACATTGTATCGATCAAATACTTCCTGCTCCAGTCCAAAGGATTCAGCATGCGATCTGAGGTATTCCAGTGCAATTACGGCACTCTCCTTCATCACATCACCCAGGTTTCCGGTTAGGGTTAATTTGCCCTTTCCACGAGTTATGGAAGATTCAATAAAGAGAATGTCACCACCCACAGATGTCCAGGCCAGGCCGGTTACTACACCAGCTACATCGGATGCCTCGTATTTATCTTTCGGGTATCCAGGCCCTAACAAGGGCTGCAATCCATCGGCTACCACTTTGGAATCGTATTCCTCTTCCATGGCCACCTTGGTTGCCAATTTTCTGACTACCTGAGCTACTTTCTTTTCCAGACCACGTACTCCGGATTCCCGAGTATAGTCTTCGATCAATCTTTCGAGCACCTTCTTGTCCATTTTCACGGATGTCTTGTCCATTCCGTGCTCTTTCAATTGCTTGGGAAGTAGGTGTCTTTTGGCAATTTCTACCTTTTCTTCAACGGTATATCCCGTCAACTGGATAATCTCCAATCGGTCGCGAAGTGCTGGGTGAATTAAGGATAGATCGTTTGCCGTGGCGATGAACATCACTCGTGACAGGTCGTATTCCAATTCCAGGAAGTTGTCGTAGAAGGCCTCGTTTTGCTCCGGGTCCAATACCTCCAACAAAGCAGAAGATGGATCGCCGTGGTGATCGCTTCCCACTTTATCAATTTCATCGAGTATAAAAACCGGGTTGGAACTTCCCGCCTTCTTCACATTCTGGATGATCCGACCGGGCATAGCACCGATATAGGTTTTACGATGACCTCTTACTTCCGCCTCATCGCGCAATCCGCCCAGAGAAACCCGAACGTATTCTCTGCCCAAAGCTTCGGCAATGGATTTACCTAAAGAGGTTTTACCTACTCCCGGAGGACCTGCAAAACAAAGAATCGGCGATTTCATATCACCTTTAAGCTTCAATACGGCCAGGTGCTCAATGATTCGATCTTTAATCTTATCCAATCCGTAGTGATCCCTGTTCAGAATCTTACGGGCACGTTTGAGGTCAAAATTGTCTTTGGTGAATTCGTTCCAAGGCAACTCCACCAGCAATTCAAGGTAGTTTAGCTGTACGGAATATTCCATTCCTTGCGGACTCATTCGCTGAAGCTTAGCCACTTCCTTGTCGAAATGCTCGGCTGCCTTTTTATCCCACTTTTTCTTTTCGCCTTTTTGACGAATTTCCTCCAATTCCTGATCTTGAGGATTACCACCCAATTCATCTTGAATGGTCTTCATCTGCTGCTGCAAGTAGTACTCACGCTGCTGCTTGTCGATATCAAAACGAACCTTAGATTGAATGTCATTTTTGATTTCAAGCAACTGAAGTTCTTTGGTCAAATGCCTCAAGGTTCTCTTCGCCCGATTAGACAGGCTTTGCTCTTCCAAAATGCTCTGCTTCTCATCAAGATCGGCATTCATATTTGAAGCCACAAAGTTGATAAGGAAGGAAGAACTCTCAATATTCTTAATCGCCAGGGTTGCCTCTGTAGGAATTTCGGGCGATTTATTAATAATGTCTAAAGACAAGTCCTTGATCGAATTCACCAAGGCATTAAATTCTTCATCTTCTTTTTCAGGTTTGATGTCTGGAAAATCCTCAACCCGAGCTCTTAAGTAGGGCTCTTTTTGAGTCAATTCAGCCAATCGAAACTTCCGTTTTCCCTGAATGATGATGGTTGTATTTCCATCAGGCATCCGAAGCATTTTGATAATTCTTGCTACGGTTCCAATGGAATGTAAGTCTGAAAATCCAGGATCCTCTTCGTCTTGATTCTTCTGAGCGATCACCCCAATGGTTTTATCCTTGTTATAAGAATCTTTAACCAGGGATATGGATTTATCTCTTCCTACAGTAATTGGAATAACTACTCCAGGAAACAGTACAGTATTTCTAAGCGGTAATATTGGCAGGTTTTCAGGAATTGCTTCGTTGGCTAAAGATTCCTCGTCCTCAGCGGAAAACAGTGGAATAAACTCCGAACTGTCGTCCATTCCCTCTACCATCGCCATTACGTCATATCTATCAATCATATTTTTTCCAGCGTCATTGTGTCAGTAATGCTGACCCTTTTCAATACAATAACACTATAGTCAAGCGCTATGCCAAAAGGCCATTAACTGAAATTTTTGCGGAAGTCTTGGTCCCGCTCGTAGGCCTCTTTCATAATACGGCGATCCTCCTCCGAAAGTTCAGTAGATCGACGTTCCATCACCAGCTCTGCAGTTTGATACGCCTTTTCTACCCGGTATTCAAAGTACTTCCCTTCTCCACCCCAGGTGAATGACGGAATGAACTTCTTTGGAAACCCGGCCCCATATAGATTACAACTAACTCCTACAACGGTTGCCGTATTCAACATCGTATTGATTCCGGTTTTGGAATGATCCCCCATAATCAACCCGCAAAACTGTTGACCAGAGTTTAGGTAACCCTTCTTGGGATAGTTCCATACTTGAACCAATCCGTAGTTATTTTTTAGGTTGGAACTATTGGTATCGGCTCCCAAGTTGCACCATTGACCCAGAACTGAGTTTCCAATGAATCCATCGTGACCTTTGTTGGAGTACCCCCAAATGATGGAGTTGCTGATTTCGCCGCCCACCTTGGAGTGGGGACCTATGGTTGTAGGCCCATAAATTTTGGCATTTAGCTTAACCGTTGCATGCTCACAAAGAGCAAATGGTCCGCGAATCACAGAACCTTCCATGATCTCAGCATCCTTTCCAATATAGATGGGCCCCGTTTCACAATTCAAAATCGCTCCTTGAACCTTGGCACCTTCCTCCACATAAATTTGATCTCCAAAAACCTGGTTGCGCGCTCTCAGAGAATCCGCTCCGGTAGGAGTTCCCAATAATTTGAAATCTTCTTTAACAGCCGCACCATTGTTCAAGAACAAATCCCAGGGATAATTGATTACGATCACATCGCTTTCATACTCCACTGTGGCTCCTTCAGAAATTCCTGCTTCATCTTCTACACGAGCTATTTCCACATCTCCCCTTTTTAAAGTCGATCCGGGAGTCATGTTCTGAATGGCAGCCACCAATTCCTGATCCGGTAATACCGATGAATTAATCCATCTGTTTTGGCCTTCCTTAACCAAAGGATACTTCTCCTGAAGGTAGTCCTCGGTTTGGCAGGAAACACTTTGGTTTAAGTGTTTTTCCCATTTCTCGGCAATGGTCCAAATACCAATTCTTAGATCAGAAACAGGGCGGGTATAAGTAAGCGGGAGAAAGTCTTCCCAACGGGTGTCAAATAGGATCGTGTTCATGGCTCAAATATAAATGGCTGAAAGGAAAATTGAATTTCGATTATCGAATTTTCAGGGACAAATCTGAACCTCCAAAAATTCCTTAAGTAGGTAAACAAAAAAACCGCCCTGCTTTCGCAAGGCGGTTTTCCTCAATATCATTTTTGCCGCTTAAAGCGGAAGTAATTCGCTTATTTGTTTTTCGCGAACTTAGCGTAACGGTTGCGGAATTTATCCACACGTCCGGCAGTATCCACGAATTGCATTTTACCGGTGTAAAATGGATGCGATTGGTTTGTGATCTCACATTTGATCAATGGATATTCGTTTCCATCTTCCCATGCAACTGTCTCATTTGATGGAGCAGTTGATCTACCCAAAAACATGAAATCGTTAGACATGTCTTTGAAAATAACCATTCGGTACGCTTCGGGGTGAATATCTTTTTTCATCTTCTTTCTTTTTCTTCTTCTACGATTTCGGCCTGCAAAAATAAACGAAATTCCCGTAATATTTAGCGTCTCACAATAATTTTCAACAATAACCGTATGAATAGCCATTAAACTGGCTGGTTTTAAGCCATTGCTGAGGGAGACAATTAACTACTTTTGAGCCGATGAAAAAATTGCTGGTTGTACTTATTGCCGGACTCGCCATTTGGGGATGCAAAAAAAAGCAACTCGGATTGGAGGAAGAAGGTGCCTTGGAGTTTTCGAGCTCGGAGGTCATGTTCGATACCGTATTCACCGCTTTAGGCTCTACCACGCACTCTTTCAAAATTTACAACCGAAGCCGTAAAGACATCGTTGTTTCTGATATCAGTTTGGAACAAGGCTCGGCCTCTATGTTTCGAATTAATGTGGATGGAATTCCTGGCGAACAAACGGACGTGTTGATTCGAGGTGAAGATTCTGCTTTTGTTTTCGTAGAAGTTACCGTAGATCCGGGCAACGTAAACAATCCTTTTATAGTGGAAGACAATGTGGTTTTCATGACCAATGGAACCCAACAAAAGGTAAAGCTTACGGCTTGGGGCCAGGATGCCTATTACTATCGACCGCGGGAACAAGTTCAGGGACTACCCGCCTTTTCCCGGATTTCAAGTTACGAGGATCAAGTATTTGTTGGTGACGAAATTGTTTGGACCAATGATAAGCCTCATGTCATCTACGGTTATTTAATGGTGGATAGTTCGCTCACCCTAAAAATTGAAAAAGGAACTCAAGTGCACCTGCACGATGGAGCCGGTATTTGGGTCTACCAAGGTGGAGCCATTCGCTGCGAAGGTGAAAAGGACGAAGAAGTTGTTTTCCAGGGTGATCGTTTGGAAGCCGGATTTGATGACATTGCCGGACAATGGGACCGCATCTGGATCAATGAGGGTGCGGAAAGCTCATTTAAGCATACCATTATCAAAAACGGTTTTGTTGGACTTCAAGTGGAAACTCTCCCCTTCGATCCCAATGCCAGTATATCTCCTAACAAATTAATCCTCCAAAAAACCATCATCAAAAACATGGTGGGGATTGGAATTCTTAGCCGGAATTTCAACTTGGTAGCTGAAAATGTGGAAATCTACAACATAGGAAACCAGGATGTAGCCATTAATGGTGGTGGAGACTACTCCTTCACCCATTGCACCTTTGCCAATTATTGGAGTGGACATAACCGTCAGCAGCCCCTGCTCTTTGTCAATAACTACTACCAGGATTTAGAGGGAACGACTCAAAACAAAGACCTGAAAGTTCGATTTGGAAATTGTTCTTTTTACGGCAACAAAGACGAGGAAATTGAACTCGACAGTGCCGATGGCCAGGTTTTCGATGTTGTGTTTGACCATTGTATTATCAAAACCGAATGGGAAAATCCATCAGCTCCCATGTTCGTCGATTGCCTGATTAATCCTGAAAATGGCAATGCTACCCCGGTTTTTAAGGGGCCTTCTGCCGGAGAAAACCAACTGTACTCGGGTTCTGTCGCAGTGGATGCCGGTGACCCGGATATTACGGCTACGATGACCGATCAAACGGATTTGGAGGACAAGGCACGAGATGCCACTCCCGATATTGGCGCTTACGAATTGTAGCCCTCTTCCCCCCTTTTCTCTATTAGCATCGTTGTAGATCATTAGTTTCGCACCATGTCTCAGAATCAAAAAGCCTACTTCAATTGGAGTTCTGGAAAGGATGCTTCTTTAGCCCTTTATTATTTGCAACAAGAAGGATTGCTCGAAGTAGATCAATTGCTTACCTCGGTCAACGGCCACCACAATCGAGTGTCGATGCATGGGCTAAGAAGAGAATTATTGGAACGCCAAGCGAAGTCGATTGGGCTCCCACTATCCGTGATCGAATTACCGGAGGAACCCACTATGGAAGACTACAATCGAATTATGGAGCAATCCGTTTTGAGCTTAAAAGGTCAAGGCTATTCGCATTGTGGATTTGGAGATATTTTCCTGGAAGACTTACGATCTTACCGAGAAGAGCAACTCAAGCCCTTTGGAATAACCAGTCATTTTCCGCTCTGGAAAAGAGACACCAGGGAACTGATTTATGACTTCCTGGATAAGGGATTTAAAGCCGTTGTTGTGTGCATCAAATCTGAATTGTTGGAAGAGTCTTTCGTGGGAAGAGATATCGATGAAAGCTTCCTCAACGATTTACCTGCAAACGTTGATCCATGCGGAGAAAATGGCGAGTTTCACACCTTCTGTTACGACGGTCCCATCTTTCAATACCCTATCCTCTTTGATTTGGGCGAACATGTTTTCCGCGAGTACAAAAATCCTGATACGACAAGCAAAGAATCTTTAGGCTTTTGGTTTTGCGACCTTATCCCCAAAGACTAATTCCAGGCACTTAATCACCCACAATTTCTACAAGTAGTTTTTCGATTTTCTGCTTCATTTGGGAAGACGTACACTCGTAATTGTTGACCAACAGAGCGAAGGCATATTCTTTTCCGTCCGCTGTTTGAAGGTAACCGGCGTAACATCGAACTCGGGTCATACTGCCACTTTTAGCCCATATTCGATCCATGGCTGGAGTTCCACGAAACATACTTTTTAGCGTTCCGCTTCTACCTGCTACAGGGAGAGAGTGTTTGAATACACCGAACCAGGATTGTCGAGAATTGAATTGCAAGACATCGACTAAGAAATCTGCCGTTGTCGTGTTAAAATGTGAAAGTCCGCTTCCATCTTCCCAGTGTACGCCAGCTCTGGAAATACCAACCGAATCGTAGTAGTGTTCCAAGGCTTGAATCCCCAACTTAGTACTACCAAATCCGGCTCTCTTTAACCCCAATTGTTGAAGCAGGCTTTCCGCAAATAAATTGACACTCTTTCGATTGGTGTGATAAATCAATTGGCCAACACTCAACCCCTTCAATTTAAACACGTCTTCTGCCTTTTTTTCTCCTTCGGTATTTTCCATTTGAGGCTCACCTTCAATTTGAATTCCGGCTTCCTCGGCTTTGGTCTGGAAATACTGCGCTAAAAACAATCCCGGATTGGGCATGGCGGCTTTGATTGGAAAATCGGATCGATTGGCAGGGATACTGCCTTCGATGGTTGGGTTGTACTGTCCCGGAGCGCCAAACACATAGGCATTATCTCGATTGCCCTTGGCCGAAACAACACGGTTTTGCAATTGGAGGCCTGGAATTTCCGGCTCGGTTTTAACCACCTCCGTAAGAGCCCCGATTTCAGCAGGTGAACGAAAATGAATCTTGTACATGTTGTCGTGAACAATTACCCCAGACGCCCCAGCGCCATAGTAGTTTCCCATATCTTCCCAGATCCAGGTTCGGGGAACGGTGTAGGGTTCAAAAAGTGAATTGCGCGCAATGATCGATCCATCAACATGAGTAACGCCTTTATCCTTCAAAACCTTAATCCAGGACTGAACTGCTTCATCCAATGGTTTGTGGTATTGCGAACCCAAACTTGGGTCACCTCCACCCAACAGAACAACATCACCATCGAGGTGCCCATCTGAAATAGCGGAAGAACTGAATTGCAACCGGGTTTGAAATGTCCTGGATTCTCCCAAGTAATCCAAGGCTACTGAGGTGGTCACCAGTTTTTGCACCGAGGCCGGAATAACCGCTTGACCGGATTCGTGGGCTGCCCAAACCTTTCCAGTTTTGATCTCTTGAATCTTGAATCCAACGGAAGCGTGTTGCAAAGCAGGATCCTTCATCCAGGAATCGACCGTCGTTTGCCAATTCTCCTGTGCCACGGCAGCAACCGTGCACAAACTCCAAAATAAAAGCACTATTGATTTCATTCCCTTAGGCATAAACCAAAACTATACCGGAATGATCAGAAAAAAAACGGGAGATTAAGATTCCTTCTTAAAGGGCAATCACCCCTTCGATCTTCATGGCCTCTTGATACCGCTGAATGATCGAGTCGGAGTTGGTCATTACCTCTTTGGCAGAAATACTCAGGTACTTGCCGTTGCGGGAGGATCTTAAATCGATAATGGCATCATCGGAGAACAAGGCCTCTACGAGGGCCAGGGTTCTGTTGTCTGAAGGAATGATGAATTTGAACAAATACAGCTTCGGGTACTTTCCTTCTTCCTCCAACTTGGCCCTTAGGGCTTCAAAATCTTTTCCCGTTCCACTCATAACGCGCAATTACCCACCGATCCTAAATAGGCCGATGATTTGATGCAAAGATCATATATTCGGCGCTCAATTGAGGAACTATGAAGTATTTAATTCTGACCGTTGGTCTGGCTTTTCTTTCATTTGGATTAAAATCACAATCCGGTTACTGGCAACAATCTGTTGATTATAAGATGGATGTGCGCCTGGATGTGGAAAACCACCAAATGACAGGTACCCAGAAAATTAAGTATACAAACCAATCTCCTGATACTTTGAAGCGAGTGTACTTTCACCTCTACTTCAATGCTTTTCAACCGGGAAGTATGATGGACTCTCGTTCCTTGTCTATCGAGGATCCTGATCCACGGGTAGGAAGTCGTATTTCTCAATTGAAGCCAGATGAAATCGGATACCACAAAATCAATAAACTATTGGTGAATGGAGATAAGGTGGAAAAGGAAATTGATGGAACCCTAATGACTGTGGATCTCAACGAGCCTTTGCTACCGGGAAAGTCGATTGAATTGGACGTTGAATTCGAATCTCAGGTTCCCAAGCAAATTCGTCGTAACGGACGGAACAATGCCGAAGGCGTAGACTACAGCATGGCTCAATGGTATCCTAAAATGGCGGAATACGATCGCGAAGGCTGGATGCTTGATCCATACGTAGGTCGCGAATTTCACGGCGTTTGGGGTGACTTTGACGTAAAAATCACCTTGGATTCTTCTTACGTAGTTGGTGGAACGGGCTACCTTCAGAATCCCGAAGAAATTGGGCATGGCTACTCTACCGGAGGAAAGCCTGTGGTGCGTCCAAAAGGAAAAGAATTGACCTGGCACTTTAAAGCTCCCCGGGTACACGATTTTGCCTGGGCTGCAGACCCTGACTACTTGCATGATGAAGTAGAAACCGATTTTGGACTAACCCTCCACTTTTTCTACCTCAATGATTCTTCCATTATCGATAACTGGAAAAAGCTGCAACCTGCAACGGTCAAGAACTTCGAAATCGTTAATGGAAAATTCGGCGTTTACCCCTACAAGCAATACTCGGTGATTCAAGGTGGAGATGGCGGAATGGAATATCCCATGGCCACACTCATTAGCGGAACCGGGAAAATTGGTGGCTTGATTAGCGTAACGGTACACGAATCCATTCACAGCTGGTATTATGGCCTGCTTGCGACCAATGAAACCAGGTACCCATGGATGGACGAAGGTTTTACCCAGTTTGCTCAATACATCGTTTTGGATTCCTTGTACAAAAAGAGAGCGCTTAACCCCATTTACCGGGCCTACAATGTATACCTATCCATTGCGACCAACCCAGAGGCTGAGCCACTCACTACACACGCTGATTACTACCACAAAAACAGACATTACGGAATAAACTCTTACTACAAAGGAGCCGTATTTCTTCAGCAGCTATCCTACATCATGGGTGACTCCCTGTTTTATGCGGGAATGCGCAAATATTACTACACCTGGCGCTACAAACACCCAACTCCGAATGACTTCAAGCGGGTCATGGAAAAAACATCTGACATGGATCTGGATTGGTATTTTACGCACTTTTTGGGTACCACCCGCACCATCGATTATGGTGTAGATCTTAAACGTGGAGACAAGAAAACTATTCTGGAAATCACCAATCATGGTAGCATTCCAATGCCCGTGGAAGTGCTACTTACTGATAAAGAAGGCAACAAGACCCTTTACTACATCCCACTGCGAGCTATGCGTGGTACCAAATCATTCGACAACGATGAAAATGTGGTTACCTGCAAACCTTGGCCATGGACCTACCCAAGCTATCAAATCGAGTTGGATATGGACTTCGAGAATGTTGCAAGCATTGAATTGGATCCCACCCAGCGAGTGGCCGATGTGGATGGGAGCAACAATGGATTTCCGGGAAGACAAAAGCCGGTGTATCCTGGATCCATCATGAAATAAAAATGCCCCCTTGGTTCGCTGAATTGGTTGTATTTTTACACCCTAATTTTCCGAGCCATGAATTTCAAACTTGAATCTCCATTTAAGCCTACAGGAGACCAGCCCCAGGCCATTAAAGAATTGGTTGCCGGTCTAAACAATGGAGATCCCTATCAGACGCTTTTAGGGGTTACTGGTTCAGGAAAAACCTTTACCGTGGCCAATGTAGTTAAGGAGGTAAACCGCCCGACACTTATCCTTAGTCACAACAAAACCCTGGCGGCTCAGCTCTACGGAGAATTCAAGCAATTTTTTCCGGAGAATGCCGTGGAGTACTTCGTATCCTATTACGACTACTACCAACCTGAGGCTTATATCCCGTCCAATGATACCTACATCGAAAAGGATTTGTCCATCAATGAGGAAATTGAGAAACTGCGATTAAGCACCACCTCTTCCCTATTGTCTGGTAGAAGAGATGTGATTGTTATCTCTTCCGTGTCTTGTATCTATGGTATCGGTAACCCGGCTGAATTTCACAACAGTGTGATTACCATAAAAACCGGAGAAATGATTAGCCGGAATAAGCTCCTCTACAAATTCGTAGAAGCTCTTTATTCCAGAACTACAGCCGAGTTTAAGCGGGGAACCTTTCGGGTAACAGGAGACACAGTAGACTTGTTTCCCGCCTATGCTGATCACGCTTTTCGCATCGTTTTCTGGGGCGATGAGATCGAGTCGATTGAATCGTTCGACCCGGAAACCAACCTGAGAATTACCCCATTGGAATCGGTCAATATTTATCCGGCCAACATTTTTGTGACTGGAAAGGATACCATGCAGGCGGCCATGAAAGACATTCAAGCCGATTTGTTGGATCAGGTCCAGTATTTTAAAGACCACTCTAAATTTTTGGAAGCCAAGCGCCTCGATGATCGGGTGAACTACGATTTGGAAATGATGCGCGAACTGGGCTACTGCTCAGGTATTGAGAACTATTCCCGCTATTTCGACAAACGACTTCCTGGCACTCGCCCCTTCTGTCTGTTGGATTATTTCCCGGATGATTACCTCATGGTGATTGATGAAAGTCACCAGACTGTTCCACAAGTTCGAGCCATGTACGGAGGTGACCGATCTCGCAAGGTTAATCTGGTAGATTATGGGTTCCGCCTGACCGCAGCCCTGGATAATCGCCCCTTGAAATACGAAGAGTTTGAGTCCATGATGGGACAAACCATATTCGTAAGTGCAACTCCAGCGGAGTATGAATTGGAAAAAAGCGACGGAGTGGTAGTTGATCAGGTGATTCGCCCGACGGGATTGTTAGATCCAATTATCGATGTACGCCCTTGTATCAACCAGGTGGATGATCTACTTGAGGAAATTCAAATTCGGGTAGAAAAAGAGGAACGGGTATTGGTAACTACACTCACCAAAAGGATGGCTGAGGAATTGACCAAGTACATGACCAAAATCGGAATTCGCTGCCGTTACATTCACTCCGAAGTAGATACCCTTGAGCGGGTGGAAATTCTGCGCGATTTGCGATTGGGTAAATTTGATGTGCTCGTAGGAATTAACCTGTTGCGAGAAGGATTGGATTTACCTGAAGTTTCTTTGGTTGCTGTATTAGATGCCGATAAGGAAGGGTTCTTGAGATCCGATCGATCGTTAACGCAAACGGCCGGTAGGGCTGCCCGAAACGTCAACGGACTGGTGATTTTTTACGCTGACAAAATCACCGAATCCATGCAAAAAACCATGGACGAGACCGAACGCAGAAGAGCCAAGCAAGACGCTTACAACAAAGAACACGGCCTGGTGCCTACTGCCTTGAAGAAAACCAAGGAGCAAATTATAGAGCAGACCTCTGTAGCTTCTGTGGGTTACAAAATCGAAGATGCCTACATTGAACCTGAACCTCAGGATATGGCGGCTGATCCGGTGATGCAGTACATGACCCAGGATGAAATCAAGAAGCAGATTGAGGAGACCCGCCGGAAAATGGAAAAAGCAGCTCGGGAATTAGACTTTATTCAAGCAGCAGCCTTCCGTGACGAGATTGCGGAATACAAGAAAATGCTGAAAGAGGATTAAGTCAGGGAGTGCCATCTTTCAAATGGTCCTGAACAAAGGACGAATCGCTTAGGCTCATTAAAAATGCCATCAAATCTTGTTTCTCACCCTCTGTGAGATGAAGTCCCCGAGTAGAATCTCCGCGATGAACCATGCCTTCTTCGGAATAAAAATCGAGCACCTCTTCCAGGGTCCAAAAACGACCATCGTGAAAATAGGGAGCCGAGTATCTCAGATTTCTGAGGGTAGGCACCTTAAACAAACCACGATCAGATTCTTCGAGCGTAACGCGCATTCTACCTGAATCCTGCCCCGCTCGATACAGACCATTCGTTTCAAAATTGTGGTTGGTAAAAAACAACCCCGTGTGGCAATTGGAACACTGGAGGCGATCACTCTCGAAAAGCTCAAGTCCCTTTAAGGCCGACTCACTAAGCCCTTCTGTTTTCCCGGAATTTAGGTATTGATCGTAAGGAGAATTGCCTGACAACAAGGTGCGCTCATAGGCCGCCATGGCCATAAGTATCAACTTGGGTTCAAGCGGTTTTCCAAAAGCATTTTCAAACAAGCCGGCATAGGTAGAATCCTCACGAATTCGCTCCGTGGCGTGAATCAAATTGAAGTCAAACTCATTGTGATCATCAAAAGGCAACATTCCCTGGTTTTCGAGATTTTTAGGTCCCCCGTCAAACATGAAGGCTTCGAGATAGGCCGCATTCGAAAGTGTGGGAGCATTGCGAATACCTATTCTATCCTCTACACCAGGATTGATGGCCACACCACCGGTAAAAGCCAAAGCAGGCTGGTGGCATGTACCACAGGACAATTCCTGAGTTCGACTCAATTGCTTCTCAAAAAACAACCGTTTTCCCAACTCCACTTTATTGGGATGCATAGGATTAGATGCCGGAATATCCGGCTGAGGGAAACCTTCCGGTAATTTCAATTCCCAACCAGAATCGGTTCGGGTAAGATTGGGGTGAGTAAGGTCATCTCGTTGACATCCGAGAATGGGGATTAAAAGGAGTAAAAGGGCGAAGTTTCGCATTAATCTTCTGTATATCGGGAGAACTTTAAAGAATGCGTCAAGTTCTCTTGAAATTGAATCGAAATTTTCTTCTTTTCTGCATTTTGAGTGTGGCTTTTCCCTTCTTCCGTGGCCATATCCAGACCAGAAAAAGTCCTTAAGACATCCTGTTCAAAATAAAGATGATAGGTTTTACCTGGCTCAAAGTTAATGGGATCTTTTAAGTCAAATCTGTTCGTTCGATACAGGTCGCTGTATCCTGAGTGGATATAAAAATGTTCTACCAAATCTCCGTTACCCACTGAATCAATGTTTCCATTAATGGTCGCAAAAATGTACTTACTCTTCCAGGGCCATCCCATATTGGTATAGGCAATGCTCAAGGGATGATCTGACGGATAGTCCATGTGATTGTAGGCTTCATTCAATTCAGGATCGACGCCAAATCCCATGAACAACTCCTGATAAGTTCCCGGCATCACAAATCCTTCAATAGTTCTGTCCCAAGTGGGTTGCGTGGGTGAAATGGGCGGGAAAGTGTTGTGATCAATGAGCTCCGTTTTAGTCACTTGATGCTCCTTATTTTCAGAATTAATAAGATTCACATTGGCTACATAAAATCGGAAATCAGACACTTTAAAATCCCGGTTCAAACTGTCTTGATAGACTTTCTCCAATTCAAAGGCTTGCCCCTTGACCTTAGGTTCTACATGAATTTTGACAATGACCATATTGGGATCAATATCCCCAGTATCCATAGCATATTCACAAGGACCATAACGGGAAGCTGATGGATTGAAATTCTCAGCCGCCGGATCGAGGCAACCTTCCTCACCTCTGTTACATCCAGCCCAAGTCAGGCTAATTAAAAGAATGGCTAAAATGGGTGTAATCTTTTTCATCAGGTTGTGATTTTAGGGAGTGCATGACCAAGAGACCTCAACAATTAGTTAATCACGTTGAAAATCAAACACTAAAGTCTATAAGAATAAACCTCAGATTACGGGAGAGGTTTGTTCAGAAATAAAATACTTTACCTGAAGATGCTCAAAAATTGAGCTCAAATTACTCCACCGTGTAGCGGGAAAAGGTAAGTGACTGAGCCAGGTTCTCCTGAATTTTGATGGAGATTTCCTTCTTTTCAGCATTTTGAGTATGACTGCGTCCATCCTCAGTAGCCATATCTAAGCCAGAGTATACCCGAAGAATATCTTGGGTAAAATACAGGTGATAGGTTTTTCCCACTTCAAATGTAATTGGAGTACCCAGATCAAAGGAATTGAACTTGTAAAGATCACTATACCCGGTATGGATGTAGTAAGCACGATCGGTGCCACCATTTCCAATTGAGTCTATATCTCCTTCGATAACTGCAAAACGGTACTTATCCTTCCAGCTCCAGCCCATTCCATTGTAAGTGGTGTTGAGTGGATGATCTGTTGGATAATCCAAAGGACGGTATTCTTCATTGAGTTCAGCATCAACTCCAAAACCCATGTACAATTCCTTGTACGTACCCTTGGTTACTCTACCTTCAATGGTTTTGTCCCAAGTAGGAGAACCTGCAGGAACAGGCGGAAATGTATTGTGATCAATGAGTTCGGTCTTGGTTACCTGACGTTTGTTTCGATCGGAATCAATTAAGCGAACATTAGCCACATAGAAACGGAAACTGGATGACTTGAAATTTCGATTCAAGCTATCTTGAAATACCGTTTCAAGTACAAAGGGTGATCCCTTCACAAGCGGTTCAATGTGGATTTTTACATCAATCAGATTGGGATCAACTGTTCCCGTATCGGTAGCATATTCACAAGGACCGTATCTCGACGCCAATGGGTCATAATTTTCGGCGGCAGGATCTAAACATCCTTCCTTTCCCTTTTCGCAGCTGACCCACACAAGGCTTGCGAGGAGAAGAACCGACAACTGTTTTAACTTTCTCATAGCGCTGTTTTTCTTACTTAAAGACCTGGCTTGTATTAGCCATGATCGCGTTGGAGGTTGCGTCCGTGGAGTGCGAGGTCGGATTGGCTACTATGTCCACCCCATTCAAAAACATTCCACAATCCATTACAATCTCCATCTGTGTGGTATTACCCACTTCAATGGTAAAAGGTTTGTCCCAAAATACCAATTGCTGGTAATATTGATCCGCACCTATATGGTATTCAAAATCTAAATCAGGAATCTGATCACCATCTGAATCAAACTTTCCTTCCAACTTGATAAACTGGTACATGGCTCTCCACCCCCAGTGCATATTCGGATCTTGAAATCCAAGGGGATGTCCTTGTTCAAAATCTACTGGCTGTTTCGTATTGTTGGTCAAGGAATCTACCCCAAAAGAAAAGTAGGTGGCCACATAAGCTCCCGGATCCATTTTTCCAATGGAGTAAGTCTTGTTATCCGGATTAACCAACAGGTAAACATCGGAAAGGTCATGCTTAGGCGAATGAGTACTATCGGCCCATCCATTGATTCCAGAGGCGTAGAACTGAACCCTTGAAAAAGAAACATATTTCTGGTCAACCGTTTGGAATGTTTTGTTGTATTCCAGGGCCTGACCATTGACCTGAAAATCAAAAGCCAACTCTAAGTCTCCTTGCGTCGGGTAAGTACATGAGCCATCATCTTCTGTAGCCCAACTCACATAGTTTTCTGCTTTAGAATCGGTACATCCTGCGAGAATACAGGTTCCATCATCTTCCGTAGCCTCAGCTGAAAAATTACGAGCTCTACTGTCTGTACATCCCTTTTTGCTGCAGGAAGTTAAGGCCAAAGCCACCCCAATAACTCCTATTATCCATGCTATCTTCATCCTGATACAAGATTACAACATAACCTAATTAAAAATACGTACAAACATCTGAATGGATGCCTGCATTTGAATGAAAGGCGTTAAAAAATCAGAAGATCTCGAGCAACTCGCTTAGGCACCCAATTTCCCAATCGGGTTGTTCATTGTGCTGCTCTTCCAGTGGATTGAAATAAACCTGGCTAATACCGGCGCCACGGGCTCCAACTATATCAGCAGTAAGGTCATCTCCGATCATAACAGACTGACTGGCTTCGGCACCTGAGCTTTTTAAGGCAAATTCGAAAATGCGCTGGTCGGGCTTCTTACATCCGGCCATTTCCGAAGTGATTACTTCGCCGAAATAATGGGAAAGTCCCGAGTTTTCGAGCTTCACTTTTTGCACTTCTTCGAAGCCATTGGTAATGATGTGTAATTCGTATTTGGGCTTTAGGTAGTCTAACACAGGAAATGCATGATCCAACAGGTTGGTTTTCTTCGGACTATGTTCGATGTAGTAGTCACCTATTTCACCTGCCAGTGTTTCGTTTCGTACGCCCAGTTTGCCCAAAGCCTGACCAAAACGACCATAGCGTAATTCCTCCTTGCTCAACTGATTGATTCGGTACAAATGCCACATGTATTCATTCACCTCTTCGTAAGTATGAATAAAGGTCATTGGATCACTCACCCCAGCTTCTTTGAGGTTGAAGACCTGATAGATTTCATCTAAGGTTTCTCTGGAATTGCTTCGAAAATCCCAAAGAGTGCGATCTAAATCAAAGAATAAGTGGCGTATGGGCATGCTGTGGTGCTAATTATAAATGTTAAGGCTCAATCTAAAATTTTCAAAATCTACTTTGAGCTCAAAGAGCGGTCGCCGCAGGTAATCTTGAAACGTCAGGGTCAATCTTTTGTATTCAGACAAAAAAATCCTTTAGCCACACCGAAAATGCGGTTAAAATGAAGGACCAAACAACAATAGAACTGAGCAAATAATAGATGGTCAACGGATTAGACCTAAAGTATCGTGCGGTTACCAGACACACTATGGGAATAGACCCCACGCCAAGGATGATCGCCATTCCCGTGACACCGAAGCTATTTTTTAGCCAGATGATAAATCGGTTTTTACGGGAAAATGTTTTCTGTTTGGGTTTATAGTGGACGGCAATCCAGTCGAAGATTAAACTACCTCCATAGTAAAACACCAGCGTACCTAACCAACCACCGGCAATGGAGATAAGGATCGTTTGCCAAAAATTATACTCCCCCATAAAATAGGTAGTGGACGGAGCAAACAAAAACTTGACCGATGTCCACAGAATATAAAAGGTTAACTTTCCAGCTTCTTCCAACATAGACTTTACAAAATTAAGGTTTCCCGAGGGGATTGATCCCAGTGATCGTCTAATTTTAACGGGATTTATCAAGGGTTTGGGCTGTTTTCAATGCCGCAATTTGATTACATTTAAGAAAGCAAAACGAGCAATAAGGAATGACTGAGACATGGGCTATATTATCTTCCAAGCAGCTGATTGATGGAAAGTTAATCACTGGCGAATCCAATGAGACTTTGACGGTAACTGAGAAGTTTAGCGGACATGAAATGGCCAAGATTCAACTGACCAATTCACAGCAGGTAGAAGAAGCGATTCAATCTTCTGAAAAAGCCTTTCAGGAATTTTCCTTCTGGTCTGCCGGCGAACGCAGCGAAGCTTTGGAAAAACTGGAGCAACTGTTGGAGCAAAACGAGGAAGAATTTGCCCGACTCATTTGCCTTGAAGCCGGAAAACCCATTTCCTACGCCAGAACAGAAGTAGCTCGCTGCCGTGACACCTTAAAAACTGCTGCACGGGAGGCCCTGGTATTTACCGGTGAAACGGTTCCTATGGATTACCTAAATGGCACCGGAAAAACAGCCTGGACTCGTCGAATGCCTTTGGGTCCGGTAACAGCAATATCTCCCTTCAACTTTCCATTAAACCTGGCCATGCATAAGATCGCGCCGGCCATTGCCTGTGGTTGTACCCTGGTCTTAAAACCGGCTCCTCAAGCTCCACTATCCTGCCTGGCATTTGCTAAGTTGGTTCAGGAATCCGGTGTTCTTCCAGATGGGGTGCTTAATGTGCTCGTTTGTTCTAATGAAGATGCAGAAACCCTGGTTCGAGACGAAAGAATGAAAATGCTGTCATTTACCGGAAGTTCGCAAGTAGGTTGGTACCTCAAAAGCATTTGTGGCCGCAAAAAAACAGCCTTAGAACTTGGAGGCAATGCTGCGGTTATCGTTGATCAAAGTGCCGATCTGGAAGCTGCCGCACGCCAAATAGCTGGCGGTGCCTATCTCTACTCAGGGCAAATTTGCATCTCAACTCAACGCATTTTCGTTCACCATGAAGTCGTAAAAAGCTTTACCTCCCTTCTCGTTGATCAAATCGAAAAAGTGAAATCCGGCGACCCGATGGATGAAACGGTGATCAATGGTCCGGTAATACAGGACATTCATTTGGATCGTATCCACCAATGGGTTAATGAAGCTGTTGAACAGGGAGCTCAAGTGCTGACCGGCGGAAAAATTCTGAGTCAGGAACAAAAGATCTACGCTCCCACCCTCCTATCCCAGGTCAATCGATCGATGAAGGTATGTTCAGAAGAAGTATTTGGACCTGTAGCCACCCTACAAACTTTCACTTCTATGGAAGAAGCCATCGATGAGGTAAACGACTCGATTTATGGACTTCAGGCAGGCGTATTTACCCAAAACCTAAATCACCTCGATCTGCTCCATCGCAACCTGGATGTTGGTGGCATAATGATCAATAATGTTCCCGGATTTCGCATAGACAGTATGCCTTATGGAGGCGTCAAACAATCGGGTCTCGGGCGAGAAGGAGTTCGCTACACGATGCGGGAAATGACCGAACCGCGATTAATGGTTCTATAACTCCCACTTCATGGCTTCAAGAGCATCCATGCTTCCTTACTTACAGCGAATCAAGGATTTTTCGCACACCCTTTCTCCGCAAGCGATGAAGGCCATTGAGGCTTGTTTTCAAAAGAAATCCTACAAAAAAGGTGCACACCTCCTCAAGCCTAGCTGGATCTGTTCTG
Source organism: bacterium SCSIO 12741 (assembly GCA_024398055.1). Classification (NCBI taxonomy): domain Bacteria; species bacterium SCSIO 12741. Next base: position 5,091,826 of record CP073749.1, read on the forward strand.
GACACCACATGATTCAAAAAGGTATTCTACGTAAATACTTCATAGAAGGTGAGCGTGAAATAACCACCGAAATCTATTTACCCGGTGACGTAGCCATAGCTCTGGATAGTTACCTCAGCCAATTACCCTCTCAAGTTTACCTGGAAGCCGTTACCGATGCTGAACTAACCACTGTGGACAAACGAAGCTTTGATACCGCTCGAAAGAATTTCCCCGAATTGAACCAGCTCGATCGATTGTTTGCTGAATATTATGCCGTTTGGTTTGAAAGAAGGCTTAGGGAAACCCAAACCTTAAGTGCTTCTGATCGCTACCGTGAGTTACTGGAATGCGAACCTCATTTACTGCAACTCCTTCCCCTTACCATTATCGCATCCTTTCTCAACGTATCTCCTGAAACACTCTCCCGGATTCGTTCAGCGATATGATTAATTGATGTGGATCAATTTCGATAGGATCACAGGCTTTTACTATTGCCCAATGAATCCATCTTTAATTGTATCTGCTATGCCTTTGCTCGCTAAGTACTTTCTAAATACACTATTACTCATCGACCTGATCATGGCTTTAGGCTTTGGTCTTTTCTCCTGGTTCTTTCCCCTCGAAACATTTGGAACCCTCATCGATATTCCAGAGGCCCACACTTCTCTAATTCTCGCCTTGTTTGCCAGCCAGTCGATTTTTTATGTTCTCCTGGGCCTTGTTTGCTGGATAGGTATTCGAGTCCCTTATCCTGTTGGGCTATGGATTGGCTGTTTAATCGCCTTCCGCCATGCCGTTGTGGGATTTGCCAAATGGGGGGATGTGGGCAAAGAATGGTTAATCGGAAATCCCTATCCGGATTTGATCATTCATGCCACACTTTTTTGGGCCTACACTTTGGCTTTATGGATTACTTACCAGCAAAGAACCAAGACCATGAGCTAAGGGTTAACTGGCCCATCGGTACTCGAGTCGTTAGCTAAATTCTTCGATATTTATACCTTTCTACCATGAACCGAGAATACCGACTAAAAATCTGCCGAAAATGCCAGAATCGTGGTTTTAGCATGGAACACGGCGTCATTTGTAAACTAACCTCCAAGCCAGCAGATTTTGGCAGCACTTGTCCTCTATATAAGTTGGACGAAGAAGCGCTCATAAAAAACAGAATTGAAGATATCCGTCGAGCCGAAGCAGAAGTTCAAGAAGAAAGCCTGGGAATGTCGGCTATTGGCATAAAATCGAGAAAAGGGGCTGGCTGTTTTATCATGATTGTGGCGGGAGGATTCAGCGTCTTTACCATATTGACTCTTGAAGTCATATCCATATGGGTTAGTGTTTTGTTTGTAGTGGGAGTGATCACCTTTATCATGGGTGTGCTAAAAGAACGCCAGAAAAAAGCAGAAAATCGAAATGTAGATTCAGCTATTGATGACATGCTAAAAGATGAGGAAGGGCATGATTAAGGTCGGTTTATCGACCAAAAACCGTGAAAAAAGCCAAAAAATTCCTGGTCGGACCCAAAAAATGTGCATTTCGTCCATTATTTAACATGTCACAAAACATCGACTCTTTATTTTTGTTGTTCCTATATGGTCGGTAAGTAAGAGTAAGAACAACCATAAGCCTCCGCGGGCTGCGGGTTGGCTGGAGTCAAATAGCTGCCGATTGTCACAAATGAGCTACTTCTATTTTTTGCGTCTGAATAGAAGTAGCTTTTTTTTATGCCTTCGATAACAGGGTTCTGTTAGCCAAGAAATAAAGTAAGCGAGCTCCTACATTCTGGTCCCATTCACCATGATTGTCGGGAGAAACCTCACACAGGTCGAATCCAATGATTTGTTTTCCAGCCATTGGAATGCTTTGAATCAAATAGGTTAGTTGGTCATAGGATAATCCTCCTGGAACGGGGGTTCCGGTATGGGGACACAAGGACGGATCAAGTCCGTCGATATCCACTGACAGATAGACTTTATCTGGTAAGGCCGAAATTATTCTATCCACACAAGTTTTCCAGCTCTCCCCTTCCAGCAATGCCTTTTTTAAAGAGCGATCGGTAAAAGCCTGGATTCGATTATCCTCTTGAATCAGATGCCATTCCTGTTCGCAGAAATCACGAATACCAACCTGAACCAACTTTTTGACCGAAGAAACTTCCTTGAGCATATTGTACATGATGGAGGCATGAGAGTAGGTAAAACCTTCATAAGCCGGGCGCAAATCCGCATGGGCATCGATTTGGAGAATGCCATACTCGGGGTGGATATCGCCAAGAGCCTTCATCAATCCCAAAGGACAGCTGTGTTCTCCACCAACAAGTCCTACCAATTTCCCTCGATTAAGCCATTGTGCACTTTCCTCCTTTACCCAAGAGCCAACCTGATTACTCCATTGATTGACCTGGACCACTTTGGCCTTTAAATCCGAAGTTAGTGCCTGCCCATTTTCAAGTGCATCAATTACTTCTTCACTGGCTGCTGAAGCCTGTTCATTCCATTGCTCCATTTCCTCATTTAAGGGAAGTGTTGCAATTCCGAGGTTCCAGGCTTCTGAAACATCTTCATCAAAAAAATCGAGCTGAACAGATGCTTCTATAATGGAACGAGGCCCATTGGCTGTTCCTCTTCGGTAAGACGTTGTAGCATCCCAGGGAACCGAAAGCAAAACAAGCTTTCCTTCTTCAGGCGAAAACGGAAATCCAAAATAATTACCGTTGTTTACTCCTACTCCATTGGGGTCAAACGAGTGATCCATGAAGCATTTTTTTGATGTAGTTGGGTTGAGCAAATGCCGCCTGATGCACATCCAGGTTGTAGTAACCAAAATCGTGCTGGGCAGCTATCGCCTCGTAGCGCTCTGTATTTGGATTCTTCGGGTTCCAATCATTTTTTCCGGCAATCATAAACGACCAGGTTCCAGAAGGATAAGTAGGTACTTGAAAGAGAAGTGTATGCGTGCGGTCGTTTCCAAATATGGATCCTATGCACTGAAAAATATCGACAAATACTTCTCGGTTAAAAACCGGAGACTCCCCTTGAGCAACGAGCAATCCGTCCGACTTCAAAGCCCGATGCGCATTGCGGTAAAATTCAGGAGAGAATAGCCCCTCAGCAGGCCCCACAGGATCGGAACCATCTACCAAAATGAGGTCGTAGGTCGCATCTTCGGCCTGATTAAGAAATTCAATCCCGTCTCCAATAATCAGGTTTAACCGGGGATCATCGAAGGAAGCTGCAATATTGGGCAAATGCTCTTTGGAAGCCTCTACAACATTAGCATCAATCTCAACCATAGTTACCTGCTCCACATCGGAATAACGAAGCACTTCTCGAACAGTACCTCCATCACCCCCTCCGATTACCAGAACATTTTTCACTCCAGCATGGCAAAGCATAGCTGGATGGGCAATCATTTCGTGGTAGTGGAACTCATCCTTTTCGGTAGTCATCACCATGTTGTCTATGGTCAGGGTTTTGCCATAGGCATAAGTATCGATTACCCGAACCTGCTGAAATTCGGAAGTCTTGTTGTACAGCAATTCACCCGTGTATCGAAGGGAAAGAGCCTGATTATCGTCTTTGTCGGTAAACCAAACATTTCGATTGTTTCTTGATCCCTGAACTCGTTTACCAGCCTCGGAGCGAATAGAGGAAAGATCAAAATCAATTCGATTTAAAAGATTGAGGTTTCCTCGGAACATTTCCAGCGCCGAATAATTGGTGGCTTTGAACACTTCTTTCAAATGATCGAAAGACTTCCAGGCGTCCACCGTATCGCCACAAGTAAACAGATCTACTGCAGCATATTGGTATTCTGGCCAGGTGTGGATGGCCAGGTGACTTTCCTGAATTACCACAACTCCTGATACGCCATAAGGCGAAAAATGGTGAAAGGTTGAGTTAATAATGGTTGCGCCGGCCACCTCAGCTGCATCTTCCATTCCCTTTTCGATGATGGCCACATCGTTCATAATGGCCGCTTCGCAGCCAATGAACTCCACTAAAATATGTTTTCCTAAAGCACCCATAATTTGCATTACTTCGGCGCAAAAATAATTCAATAGCTTTGAAGTTTTTTGCAGAAAATGGGAACCGATGAACAGTACATGAAGCGATGCTTCGAACTTGCCTCCAATGGATTGGGTCAGGTATCCCCTAACCCACTGGTTGGCTGTGTGGTGGTAAGAAAAGGAAAAATTATTGGAGAAGGTTATCATCGGCAGTACGGTGGACCCCATGCAGAACCCAATGCCATCCGATCGGTTTCGCATAATGAATGGCTGAAAGAATCTACCCTTTATGTTAACCTGGAGCCTTGTGCCCATCATGGGAAAACACCTCCCTGCGCCGACCTGATCATTGCCTCTCAAATTCCCCGTGTAGTAATTTCGGTAAAAGACCCTTTTCCGCTGGTAAAAGGTCGTGGAATAGAAAAGCTTATTCAAGCTGGTGTAGAGGTCAAAACCGGAGTATTGGAAAAGGAAGGTGAGTTTTTAAACCGACGTTTTCTTACCTTTCATCGAAAACAACGACCGTATATTTTGCTCAAATGGGCACAGACGGCCGATGGTTTTATGGATCGAATCAAAAGCGATAAAAAACATAAACCGCTAAAAATCAGCAATAAAACCAACTCAACACTGGTACATACCTGGCGCAGTCAGGAAGATGCCATTTGTGTCGGCCGCAAAACAGTTGAGGCAGACAACCCAAGTCTTACGGTAAGATATGTAACCGGAAGCCAACCTGTACGTATTATTTTAGGTAGGAATGTGAAACCTGATCAATCCAGAGCGGTGCTGGATGATTCTGTGAAGACACTCGTATATAATCAAAACCTGGAGGAAGTTCAGGGAAATACCCACTGGATTAAAGTAACCAGCGAAGAATCTTTCCTCTCAGAAGTTTTGACAGACTTGTATCAAAAGGGAATCCAGAGCGTTTTGGTTGAAGGTGGTGCTCAGTTGCACCATAGTTTTTTAGGTACTGACCTCTGGGATGAAATTCGAATCACCACGTCAGACCAGTACATCGGAGAAGGGGTTGCTGCACCCACGGTAAATCAGAATTATCAGGACGAATTTGCCACGGGTTCAGGTAACAAGGTAGGTATCATCTACCGCGATTCTCCCTAATTAATAATGAAACGTCTGTTCTTGATACGAGAAATGACATATAGAAAAGGTTTGATGGCCACCCTGGTTTTGTTCTTGGTGGTGCTTCTCATTTCCCCTGAAGTAAAGGCTGGAAACGACCTTCCGTTTATGCCTCATGGGCAACGAGAGCTGGATGACCTTTATTCCCATCAAGCCGATTCCAATCTCTCCGATAGTTCCCGGGTCTCAGCCGAAAGCGACAGTTTGTTTAATGCTCGGTTTTACAATCTTCTCGGAAAAATTCACGCCGAAAAAGGAAACTATGCCATTGCGCTGGAATACTTCAACACCACCAACGAATACTTTAATCCCGATTCACCGAGTTCTTTATTTGTGACCAATTTATTGGACCGGGGAAATGTCTTTTACCTCAACAAAGATTTTGGGAAAGCCCAATCTGATTTTGAACAGGCCCGGAATCTGTCGATGCAACTCAACGACAGCATGGCTCTTTCCACCGCAATGAACAACCTGGCCCTAATCGCACTAAACCAAAACAATCTCAAAGAAGCAGAAAGCCTGTTTATGCAGTCCTATCAGATCAGGCTGGGAATTGACGATCCCTTTTTGGTGGGACACAGCTTAGGCTATTTAGGCTACTACCACTTCTTTCAAGAAGATTACGAGCAATCGTTAAACCTCTATAAACAGGCCGTGAACTCCATCGAAAAGGTGGACAAGGAGGATCATGATGACCAATATTTTCAAGAATGGGCTCGGTTGTGTAATGACCAAGGGCTGACCTTCTATAAAATGAACCAGGCCGAGATGGCCAATAAGTGCGCGGAAAAGGCGAAAAGTATCGCTGAGAAAATTGCCAATAACCAATCTCGTATCAAGATCCTGTATCAGGCTGCCAAACTTCAATTTATTAGCGGCTTTCACAAACCCTCTCTGGACTTATCGAAAGAGACATTAGAAATGGCCCGTAACACGGGAGACCGTGAAATGCAACTGCAAATCAATCAGTTGATTTCCAACAATTACGAAAAACTTAGAGACTTCGAAAAGGCCATTGACTTTGCCCGGAAGAGTAATGAATTGAAGCAACAAATTTCAGAAGAAAGAATTGCCCAGCGCCTCGCCGATGAGCGCTTTAGCTATCAAGTATTGACCAATCGACGTTTGCTGAAAATGGCCCGCCAGGAAAGCGACTTGAAGACTACCGAATTACAAGCCCAACAAAGGATTAGTCAGTTGTTGATTGTCATTATTCTGATCAGTTTGATCGCCGTAATAAGCCTCTACGTCTCGAATAAACAGAAAATAAAAGTCAACCAAAAGCTGGTAGAGACGAATCAACTCATTGAAAAACAGAACCAGGAAATTCGCAAACAGCAAACCGAAATTAGCCTGGCCAATGAGCAACTGCAAAACAAATTCAAGGAGCTGGAAGATATGGCCAGCGAAAAGTCACACCTACTTAGTATTGTCGCTCATGACCTTCGCACTCCACTCAACTCCATCATTGGTCTCTGTGATTTGTTGAAACTCGAAGAAGAGAATGGAAAATTCAGTGAAGACACTCCACGTTACATTCAACTGATTAAAGAATCAGGCAATCGAATGCTCAATATGATTACGACCCTGCTCAACGTAAGGAAAATCGAAAATCAAAACATTGAGGTAAAATTGACGGACGTTGCTATTCGCAAGGTGGTGGACAAGATATTGGAGGAACACCTGAACTGGTATGAAAGAAAGTCGATTCATATTGATGCCTCTCAAGTAGATGCGGAAGTGAGCATTCGGGTAGATCAATACTTGTTTCACCAGGTAGCCGAAAACCTCATTACCAATGCCATAAAATACTCCTCCTTTAATACCGATATCAGCCTCTTTACGCGGGTAAAAAATGACCGGGTATTGCTGGCGGTAATGGATCATGGACCGGGAATAAGCGATGAGGACAAAACCAAGCTATTTACCCGCTACCAAAGACTAAGCGCTCGACCAACAGCGGGTGAAGATTCCATAGGTATTGGCTTGTCGCTGGTCAAAAAGCTGACCGACCTAATGGACGGAAATGTATGGTGTGATACCGAACTTGGCAAAGGAACTACCTTTTATGTAGAGTTTCCCAAGACCGTATAAGTTACATTTGCCGCATGCTCTACCTGCTGTTAAGCATTGGAACCACTACCCTTCTTTTTATACTGTTCAAAGTTTTTGAACGTCAAAAGGTGGATTTGTTCAGCGCCATTGTCGTTAACTACGCCGTGGCCGCTGCGCTGGGAAGTGTTTTAATTTTCCCCAAAACTATCATCCCAGAAGGTCCTCCAGGTGAATATTTACTTCTATTAGCCTTGGGAGCCCTCTTTATTTCTCTTTTCGTTTTGTTGGGTAGAACGGCTCAAAACCAAGGTATTTCTATTGCGGTAACGGCCAATAAAATGTCCTTGATCATTCCCGTTTTACTGGCCTTCGTTCTTTTAGGGGAATCCATACAAAGCTTACAACTCATGGGCATTTTTGTAGCCTTAACAGGGATTGCTTTAACCCTCTATCGACCTTCCGGAGATAAAGTGCTCTCAGGCATTATTTGGCCTTTGATCGTTTTTGCAGGCAGTGGATTGATTGATTTCCTACTGAAATATGGGCAGCACCACTATTTAGAAGGAGAGCACGACTTTCTGGCCTTCACCTCAGGAATCTTTTTCGTAGCGCTTGTATTCGGTTTGATTTATGGGTTAGCAACCCGTCAATTTCGTTTGAGTGAACGTACCCTGCTCTATGGAGCCTTATTGGGAGTGCCGAACTTCTTTAGTATCTATTTCCTGCTTCTGGCTTTGGGTAAAGCTGGTATGGAAAGCACCGTTTTACTTCCGGTTAACAACAGTTCGGTCTTGCTGCTCTCTACTCTTTTGTCCATGCTCCTGTTTAAAGAGAAGCTTTCTACCCTCAATCGCATTGGAGTTTTGATCTCATTGGGCGCCATCTTCTTAATTCTGTATGGCTCATGAGTGATGACAGAGAATTTCTAACCCTGGAAAAACCCACAGAAGGCCTATTCAAAGATCGTGGATCCAAGCATTTTTCCTTTGCCTACCCCGTTAGTACCCTGGAAGAAATCAAGGCCCATTTGCAGCGATTACGGGATGAACACCCCACTGCCAACCACGTTTGCTACGGCTATCGATTAACTGGCCAATCGATAATCGAATATGCCTCCGACGATGGTGAACCGTCCAACAGTGCAGGAGCCCCTATACTGGGTCAACTCAAATCCATGGAATTAGAAAACGTGCTGGTAGCTGTAGTCCGCTATTTTGGGGGAACTAAGCTGGGCGTTCCCGGATTGATCAATGCCTATCGTACCGCCGCCCGAGAAGCTTTGGATGCCGGAAAAATGATTCGTAAGCAGCCGACGGTGGTTTTGGAGCTTAGGTTTACCTACGATCAGTCGGGTGAAGTGGATCGAACCTTGAGGCAGTTGAATCTGGTTCCGATTCACAAAGAATATACAGAAACCTGCCTGCTGCGGGTCGAATTAAAAAAATTGGATCAGGATAGCATTCTTCGTAAATTTGAACGAATAACTGATCTCGAATGGACCCTAAACGCTCCCTAATTCTCTCTTTGATCCTGGCGCTATCATGGCCGACCTTTTCCCAGGATGCATCTTTGAATACCGAACAAATTTTTAATCGAATCCCACAGGTTCAGTCCTTTTCCAATGGACCGGTATTAAAAAACGCGGAGGAAGGATTGCACTATTACAACGAACATTCTGCTGCAGACCTGAGAGAGGACCGGGAATGGAGAATGCTTCATCAAAATCAAAGTCTTAAGGCCAACCATTTTACCTATCAACAATATTATCTGGGGATCGAAGTGCTGGATGGCATTTTGAAAATAAACACCCTACTCAATGGTCAAACCTATTTAATCACTGATTACTCCATAACCCAATCCGCTTCTCAGCAAGCTATGCAACGAGCCCAATCCTTAAGTGAATGGGATAAAACGCAACACGTTTGGGTACCTAATACATCTGGCGAACTCTCTTTAGTTAAGCGTATCAAGGCCAATGAACAAATCGCCTATGACGAGCTTTTTAACGAGCAGAATGAGAGCGTGCTGCAAATCCCACAGGACCGTCAATTTCATGCTACTGATACCACCATCTTCGTTCAAGTGTTTTATCCAGATCCAATTACCAGCACTCGCAGTCAATATGGCGGACTGCTTCGGGATTTCTCGGATGAGAGCAATCGCTTGCTCAATGATGAGCGATACCTCAAAACCATAGAGGCTGAATATGACAGCGGAACCTTCCGTCTTGAAAATGATTACGTCAAAATCATCGATCAATCCGCTCCAAACAACCAAGCCTACCGATCGGCTTCGGATTCCTTTTTCTTCGATCGTTCCAATCCTCATTTTGAAGAAGTCAACATTTACTACCACATAACCCGATACCGAAAACATCTGGATAGCCTGGGCTACTCCTCCCTTTGCTCCTACCCCATCCACTGCGATGCTCACGCCCAGGAAGAAGACAATTCATTTTATGCCAATCGGTTTAACCCGCCGCATTTGTTTTTTGGCGATGGCGGTGTGGACGATGCTGAAGATGCCACAACCACCATTCACGAATATGGACATGCCCTTTCAGACTGTGCTTCACCCAACAGTATTGTAGGTAGTACCCGGCAGGCCATTGATGAAGGCATTGGAGACTACCTCGCAGCATCCTACAAACGAGAAATCAACGATTATCACTGGGAGCGTGTTTTTCCCTGGGATGGTCACAATGAGTTTTGGGGTGGACGCTGGTCGGGCAACAACATGATTTACCCGCAAAGCGATGTAGGGACCAAACACATCCGAGGACAAATGGTTACCGGAATATTCATGAATCTGTGGGACGATATGGGTCGAAACAACGCCGACAAGCTAATGCTCGAAGTGATGCATGATCTATTTAATGGAATGAGTTTTCCTGATTTTGCCGACCGCATTGTGGCTGCCGAACAACGATTGTTTCAAGGAAACTACGAAACCGAAGTATGCATTGTGTTAAGTATGCATGGCTTGCGCGATGGATGTTTTTTAAGCGCCGAAGAAGCGGGTTCAGTGTCAGAAAGGGAATTCCAATTTTTAAACTCCGATGGATTTGCACAAGGCGTGTCTGAAATGGTCATTTTACCTCCTTATAAAGGTGAGTTTAACGTCACCATTTTTGACCTCCGCGGAAACCTCCTTTTTCAACATTCTGGAATGGAATCAGAGCTCGTGTTAAGCCCGGAGAATTTCCCAGCTGGAAGTTACCTCATTCAGGTCGAGCAAAATGGTCGCTTGGAGCATTTCAAGTCCCTAAGATTTTAGGAAATGTACTCCTTCAACTTTCCAAGGATGGAATCCGGTGCTGCCACTGGACGTCCTGTTTCCTTACTAACGAATACCAAAGTGGTAAATCCAGCGTTTAATTTGTCTCCGGCCGCATTAAAACACTCGTAGTAAAACGTGATTCTTGCCCGGGGAAGTTCTTTGACCGAAGTGACTATGGTTAGCTCATCGTCGTAGTAAGCCGGCTTAAAATACTTGATATTATATTCCAACACAGGCATAAGTATTCCACTGTCTTCCAAGTCTTTGTAGCTAACGCCTAATTTTTTCATGGCATCCACCCGCCCTACTTCATAGAAGGCAGCGTAGTTTCCATAATAGACGTAACCCATACGATCGGTCTCGGCATAACGTACAGTAAGATTTGTTTCGGCTTGAAGCATATTGGAATTCCTAAAAGTGAGCTCCAAAGTTGGTTAATTTTCCCAATTTTGTGAATAACCGCTTGTGCAATTTTCGGTCCAAAAAAATGATTTTTTGAGAATCGAATGAATCAATTTTCGATAGTTTACATGAAATCAATTGAATATAAATTTTAGGTTAAGCGAAGGTTAGATTCACTGTCAAATTAATTAGAAAATCAAGCGAGAATTCATTTTTTTATTTACTTTTTTATTCGAATATTTGCTCAGCTTTTAAGGAGGGGTATCTTGCCAATTTCCCCCTTAATTTCCGGAAAAAATTTTAGCGTTAGGGTTAATTAAATTATTGTTTCACCAA